>NZ_BAFR01000057.1 GCF_000308435.1 Nocardia araoensis NBRC 100135
CATCACCTGAGCGGGTCATCGAAAGGGTGGTTGCCGTGCGATGCGTGGTGTTCGGTGCGACCGGCTACATCGGCGGACGACTGGTGCCGGAGTTGCTGCGCGCCGGTCACACCGTTCGCGTCTTGGCGCGCACCCCCGGCAAGCTCGCCGAGGCGCCTTGGCGTGATCGCGTCGAGGTGGTGGCGGGCGACGTGACCTCGGCCGCGGACGTACGCGCGGCGCTGGCGGGGCAGGACGTGCTGTACTACCTGGTCCATTCGTTGACCCGCGCGGATTTCGACAAGGTGGACCGGGAGGCCGCCACCTTGGTGGCGGCCGAGGCGGCGCACGCCGGGCTGATCAGGATCGTCTACCTGGGCGGCATCGTCCCTGGTGCGCAGCGGCTGTCGCGGCACCTGGCCTCCCGTACCGAGGTCGGCGAGATCCTGCAAGCGGGCGAGGTACCCGCGCTGGTGCTGCGGGCCGCGGTGATCATCGGTTCCGGCTCGGCCAGTTTCGAGATGCTGCGCTACCTGACCGAGCGTTTGCCGCTGATGGTCACCCCGCGCTGGGTGCGCAACCGGATCCAGCCGATCGCGGTGCGTGACGTTCTGTACTACCTGACGCAGGCGGCGACGCTGCCGGCGGGCGCGGGCGGCGCCTTCGACATCGGCGGCCCGGACGTGCTGACCTACCTGCGGATGATGCGCGACTACGCCGAGGTGGCCCAGCTGCCGCGACGGCTGATCGTGCCGGTGCCGGTGCTGACGCCGTGGTTGTCGGCGCAGTGGGTGAATCTGGTGACCCCGGTGCCGCGCGCGATCGCGGTGCCGCTGATGGAGTCGTTGATCAACGACGTGGTCTGCCGCGATCATGCGATCGCCGGCCTCATCCCGGACCCGCCGGACGGGCTGACCACTTACCGGCGAGCAGTGGTGTTGGCGCTGCGGAAGATTCGCGATCTGGACGTACCGACCAGGTGGTCGGACGCCCATCCGCCGGGCGCGCCGTCGGATCCGCTGCCCACCGACCCGGAGTGGTCGGGCGGTTCGCTGTACCGGGATGTGCGCGAACGGCACACCGACGCCGACCCGGCGACGCTGTGGCGGGTGATCGAGGCGATCGGGGGTGAGCACGGCTGGTACTCGTTCCCGCTGGCCTGGTCGCTGCGCGGATGGATCGACCGGCTCGCGGGCGGCGTCGGTCTCGGCCGCGGACGCCGCGATCCGCACCGGCTGCACGAAGGGGAGGCGCTGGACTGGTGGCGGGTGGAGCGGATCGAACGACCTCGGATGCTGCGGTTGCGCGCCGAGATGCGGGTGCCGGGACGGGCCTGGCTCGAGCTCGCGGTGGAGCCGGACGGGCCTGGGGCCACCTACCGCCAGTGCGCGGTATTCGAACCGCACGGGTTGGCCGGGCACCTGTACTGGAAATCCATCGCGCCGTTCCACGCGGTCGTCTTCGGCGGGATGGCCCGCAATATCACCGGCGCCGCGGAATCCGCTCGCGCGCGGTGAGGAGTTGCCGAAGTGTCCGCTATCCGGTGGCGGGACCAGCCAGCGCCGCGGCGATCAGCGGCCACGAGTTGTGCAGGTCCTCCTGCCAGTAGCCCCAGGAGTGCGTGCCGGACGGTCTGAAGTCGAATGTCGCGGGGATGTTCAGGTCGCGCAGGCGATCGCTCAGGTCGTGGGCGCACCGGTTGATGATCGCCTCCAGGAGCCCGCCGGTGACGAGCTGGCTGACGAGTTTGTCGCGATTGCCGTCGATGCCGGGTCCGTCGGGTCGGTCGAACGGTCCCGGTAGGCCGGTGCCGGTGGAGACGTAGATGGCGGTGCCGCGCAGTTGTTCGGCGTGCAGGTACGGGTCGTTGGCGGCCCATCGGGGATCGCTGGGCGGGCCCCACATGTTGAGGGCGTTGCCGCGCCAGTGGTCGACGACGGCGGCGACCATGGCCTGGCCTTGCGGGTCGCTGGTGCGGACGCATCCGCTGTAGGAGCCTATGGCTCGATAGAGCCCGGGCGCGTTGAGGGCGAGCTGGAAAACCGAGGTGGCCGCCATGGAGATGCCTGCGACGGCATTGGCGCCGTTGCCCGCGAAAGTGGCGTCGATCAGCGGTGGCAGTTCTCTGGTGAGAAATGTCGTCCAGCGTTGCCTGCCCAGCACCGGGTCGTCCGCCCGCCAATCCGCGAAATAACTTCCCTCCCCGCCCATGGGTACGACGACATTCACTTGTTTGTCGCTGAAGAATTCCTCGACATCGGTTCGATTCGGCCAGTTGCTTCCTTCCGAGCCGCCGCTCGCTCCGTTGAGCAGATACAACGTGGGAGCGGTGGACGAATTATCCGGTGCGCGGATGACTTTTACCGCGACGGTGGCGCCCATCGCGGCGGAATGGACCCGCACTTCGATCAGGCGACCGGTGCCGGGTTCGATGCCGGCCACTCGGGCGCCGTCGTCGCCATCCGGTCCCGATGCGGCAGGCGGTTCCGCTGTCGCCGCAGGACAAGCCGGTGACAGCGGTGTCACGGCGAGCGTGATCGCGACGGCGATGGCGGTGATGATCGCGCCCGGCCCGCATGTCGTTCGTGCCCGCACGCAAGACCTCCGAACCTGGTTCGTGGACTGTGGTGGTGGCGAACGTAGGGCGCGGCCGAGCCGTCCGGCAAGCGCTCGAGCGCATTCTTGGGAGACTCGACGAGCCGCCCGCGCGGAACGCTGGTGGTGGTCACAAGATTCCGTGCTACCCATGGTTGTCGGATGATCGAAGTCGTTAACTGTCATGGGGGTTCAGCCGAGGATTTCTCCTCGCCCGCACGAATCGAGAACACCTGTGGTCAATTTCGGTTTCATCGACGAATGGCATCCCACGGCCGGAAAGCTCACCAGTTGGCGCGCTGCGCCGGAATCGCTCGCCGCGGCGCGCCGAGCCCCGGTGCATCCGGCGCCGCCGTCGCATCAGCAGGAGGAATATCTGCGCACCACACACCGCAATGCCGATGCGGGCTTCCGCGTTTCGCGGGTGTGCATGATCGCGTTCACGATTCCCGGTGTCCCGGATCATGCCGCGCTGACGCGCACGGTCGAGGCCTTCCTGCGCAGGCACGACACGTTCTGGAGCTGGTTCGTGCTCACTCAGGAGGATCGCGTGCAGCGCCGGGTGCTCGATCCCGCGGACATCCGGGTGGCGCCGACCGAACACGGCGTCTACACCGACAGCGACGACATCCGAGCGCACGTTCTCGCCGAGACGCCTGGCCCGCTGGACTGGGACTGCTTCAGTTTCGGCGTCATCGAGCACGCGGAGTCGTTCACGGTGTACGCGGCGGTGGATCACCTGCACACCGACGGTGTGGCGCAGGCGCTGTCGTGCGTGGACTTGCTGACCCTCTACGGCAGTGAATTGTCCGGCGGCAGCCTGACTCCCGCGCCGGTGACCGGTCACATCGCGTACTGCGAACGCGAGCGCCGCTACAGCGCCGAGCTGACCGCCGACTCACCGCAGATCACCGTCTGGCTGGATCTGCTGCGGCGCAACGGCGGTGACGTTCCCGGCTTTCCGGTGGACCTGTGGGTCGACGGCGACGAACACGTCCGTGGCGCGCAGGTGACCACCGTCCTCATCGACGAACCGGGTGCGGTGCGCTTCGAGGAGGCCTGCCGGGCGCACGACGGCCGGTTCACCGGCGGACTGTTCGCCGCCGCGGCTCTCGCGGAGATCGAAATGGCGGGCGGCGATTGGTATTTCGGTCTCACACCGGTGAACACGCGCCGCACCGAAGGCGAGGCAGCCTCGGTCGGCTGGTACACGAATCTCATCCCGGTGGCCTTCCCGGTGGGCGCCGAGCAGTCGTTCACGGACGTGGTGGCCGCCGCCCAGCAGGCATACGACCAGGGCAAGGACTTGACCGACGTGTCCCTGCACCGGGCACTGCAACTGGCGCCGCCCGATCTCGGTATCCGCACCCGGCCGGGTTGGTCCGCGCGCATGCTGTCCTACCTGGACATCCGCAAGATGGCCGGCGTCGAGATGTTCGACAAGATCGACGGCGGCATGTTCGCCAATCGCGGCAGTTCGCGCGAAGTCTATATCTGGATCAACAGGTTCACCGACGTCACCACGCTCAGCGTGCTGTTCCCCGACACCCCGCAAGCGCACGAGGCGATCGGGCGCTACGTCACGGCCATGAAGACGATCGTGGCCGACGTCGCCGCGAAAGGCGACCGCGCGGTGCGGGTCGGCGCCCTGCCATGAGCACGCGGGCGAGCACGAGCACCGGAAGGCCCCCGGTGGTCGGCTCGGGGGCGTGGGCGGCGCTGGGCGCTTGCCTGCTCGCGGTGTTCATGCAGATGCTGGACATGACCATCGTCAACACCGCTCTGCCGAGCATCGCCAGGCAACTGGCGGCGCCCGGTTCGGCGCAGGTGTTCGTCGTGGCCGGCTACAGCCTGGCCTTCGCGGGCACGCTGATGACCGCCGCGCGGATCGGGGAGTCGATCGGGCGGCGGCGCGTCTTCCTCGGCGCCATGGCGGCGTTCACCATGGCCTCGGTGTGGTGCGGCCTGGCCCATCTGCCCGCTGAGCTGATCGCGGCGCGCGCCGTCCAGGGTCTGTCAGCCGCCGCGATGTCCGCCCAGGTCATCGCCATCATCAGTGCGGTGTTTCCAAAGGAGAAGCAGCCATTGGCCTTCGGTCTCTACGGGGCGGCCGCCGGCCTCGCCGCCATCGTGGGGCCCTTGCTCGGCGGCGCGATCATCGCCGCTGATCCGTTCGGTCTGGGTTGGCGCGCGATCTTCCTGCTGAACGTTCCGCCGTGCCTGCTCGGCTTGCTGCTGGCCCATCGGCACCTGCACGTCGGCACGCCCCCGACCCGAGAACGGCTGGACGTCGCGGGCGCGCTGCTGGCGACCGGCGGGCTGGTCGCTCTGCTGTATCCGCTCGCGGCCGGTCGGGAGCAGCGTTGGCCGCCCCAGTTGTTCGGGGTGATCGGCGCCGGGCTCGGGCTGCTTCTCGTGTTCGGCTGGCACCAGCGCAGGCGGTTGCGGGCCGGGAACAGCCCACTGCTGCGGATCGATCTGTTCGCGGACCGGGGTTTCGCGGTCGGGTCCGTGCTCACCCTGCTGTTCTTCGGGATCTTCGCCGCGTTCTTGTTCATCGTGTCGGTGACGGCGCAATCCGGGCTGGGATTCACCGCGTTGCGGACCGGAATCCTGATGTCGCCTTTCGCGATCGGCGGCGCGTGCGGCGCACTGACCTCCCCGATCCTGGTGGCTCGGCTCGGCAATCGCGGGCTGACCCTCGGTGTGCTGGTGTTCGCGATCGCCGTCGTCGTCATCGCGGTGATCGTCGATCCCGGCGCGGCGGCGATCGATCTGCGGCGGCTCGCCGCTCCGGTGTTCGCCGCGGGAGCCGGGATGGGGCTGTTCGCCGCGCCGCTGCCCGCGGCCATGATGGCGGCTGTCGCGGAACGGGCGACCGGTTCGGCGTCCGGAACGGTGCCGACCGTGCAGCAGGTCGGCAGTTCGCTGGGAGTGGCGGTGCTCGGCGCGCTGTTCTTCCGCCGGGTCGACGCCGACACCGACCTCGGTGTCGGGCATGCGAAAGCCGTTCTGGCGGGATCGGTGACGAATTCCCCGGCGACGCTCGCGCAGTGCGACGGTGTCGTCACGTCGTTCGCCGACTGCGCGGAATCGGCGCTGCGTTCGCCCACCCCGCACCTCGACGCGCACACCTGTCCCGGAGCGGGGGCGGGCCTGGCCGGACAGGTCGCCGCCGCACACACCTTCCTCGCCGCCTGCGTCACCGTGCTGTGGGTGGTCGCGGCGACCGCGCTGGTGCTCGTGGTGCTCAGTCTCGCGCTGCCGCCGCGCAACGGGAAGCCACAGGAGACCGGCGTGGTACCTCAGCGCGGTTCACCGGCGTCGCTCGAGGCGTGACGGGTCAGCGAACTCACCCCGGCGAACTCGGGCCGATTTCCGGTCGGCCATGACGAACGAAAACGATGGCCCTGAGAAAGGACACTCTCGCATGACGCCACCGGCTCCCGGCGTCGTCCACTACGACCGCATGTGGTCGCACGACGAACTACTCGAACGCAAGCAGCACCGCACCGTCTCGGTGGTGATTCCCGCCCTGAACGAGGAGGACACCGTCGCGGATGTGGTCGCCTCGATCCGCGGTCTGGTCGGCACCTTGGTCGACGAACTGATCGTGCTGGACTCCGGCTCCACGGACCGGACCGCCGCCCGCGCCCGAGCGGCGGGCGCGACCGTGTACTCCCGCGAGCAGGCGCTGCCCGCCGTGCCGCCGTGCCCGGGCAAGGGCGAGGTGCTGTGGCGGTCGCTGGCGGTGGCCTCCGGTGATTTCATCGTGTTCGTCGACGCGGATCTCGTCGCTCCCGACCCGCGGTTCGTGCCGTCGCTGCTGGCGCCGCTGCTGTCCGACGACCGGCTGCGGTTGGTGAAAGGGTTCTACCGCCGCCCGTTCGGCGACGCGCCGGACGGCGGCGGACGCGTCACTCAACTCGTGGCCCGGCCGCTGCTCACCGCGCTCGCGCCGGAGCTGGCCGAGTTGCGCCAGCCGTTGGGTGGCGAGTATGCGGCCACTCGGGAACTGCTGCGCTCGTTGCCGTTCGCGCCCGCCTACGGCGTCGAGATCGGCATCGTGGTCGACACCTGGCGCAGGCACGGAGCAAGCGCCATCGGGCAGGTCGATCTCGGCGCCCGCGTGCACCGCAATCGGCCGCTGCCCGAATTGGCCGAGATGAGCAGGCAGATGATCGCGACGCTGCTCGACCGGCTCGGCATCCCCGATTCGGGCGCCGCGCTGACGCAGTATCTTCCGGACGGCTCGAGCTGGCGTGCGGTGCGGGGAGCGGCGCCCGCGGCCGATCGGCCGCCGATGGCCACGCTGACCGGCACCGGTGTTCGATGACGGCGGTGTGCGCGCTGCCGGAATCGACCGGGTGGTTCGTCGGTGGTGTCAAGGGCATGGGCGGAGTCCGTGATGCCGCCATGGTGCGCTACGGCGATCGCGAAGGCGTTTGCGGACGAACGGATATCGGCGCGGCGAACACTCGGCATCCGCGCGTTGCCGGACTTACCCTGATCCCGGTGGCGGTTCGGCGGTGGCGACGGCTGGGAGTCTCGGATGGGTACGGCATTGATCAAGGGTCAGAACGGTGTACTGGACGTGGCTCACGTATCGGTGTCGGTGCGCACCGAGGCCGCGGTCGACGTGTCGGCGCTGCTGGTGACCGAAGCGGGGCGCGTGCGGTCGGACGCGGATTTCGTTTTCTTCAATCAGCCGAGAGCGCCGGGTGTGTCGCTGGTGGCGGGAACGCCCGGCGCGCTGTCGGTTTCGCTCGGTGGACTGCCCGCGGACATCGCGCAGGTGCGCGCGGTGCTCACGCTGGACGATCCGGCGCAGACCTTCGGCGGATTCACTCCTCCGGTCGCCACAGTCGCCGACGCGGCGGGAAACGTGCTGTACGAGTACCGCATCGAAGGTTTGGGTAGCGAATCCGTGGTGATCGCGCTCGAACTGTATCGCCGCCAGGGCGCGTGGAAGGTGCGCGCGGTCGGGCAAGGTTATGCGGGCGGGTTCGCCGCGCTGGTCACCGATCACGGCGTGAGCGTGGAGGAGGAACCGTCCGGTGTGGACGTTGCATCCCCGGATCGGGCCGAGCCAGGGTTCGCCTCGGTGGCGGAGGTGTTCACCGTTCCTGGCGAGGCGAAGCTCTCCTTCGAGAAGCGCGCGAAATTGGACTTGCGCAAGCGTGAGGTCGCGAAGGTCCTCATCGACAACGACGCGTTCGGCGTTCGGGCTCGGGTGATCCTGGTCATCGACAAGACCGGCAGCATGCAACGGCAGTACCGCGATCAAGTGGTGCACCGCGTCGTGCAGCGGATGATTCCGGTGGCCACCCAGCTCGACGACGACGGCACGCTGGAGGCGTACCTGTACGCCCTTTCCTTCGCCAAGCTGCCCGACATCACCGTCGAGCACGGTGACGAGTGGACCCGGACCTATCTGCATCTCGGCGGAACCCACGGCGACATCGATTACGACCGGCTGGGCGGCCGCAACGACGAGCTACCGGTCATGCGCGACATCATCGACTCGTTGCGGCCGGGTGGCCGTCCGACGCTCGTGCTGTTCTTCACCGACGGCGGCTTCGCCAAGAAACGCGAGATCGCGGCGCTGATGCGCCGAGCCTCGCTGCTGCCTGCCTTCTGGCAGTTCGTCGGCCTGGGTCGAGCCAACTACGGTCTGCTGCGCGCTCTGGACGAATTGTCCGACCGCGCGGTCGACAACGCGGGTTTCTTCGCCCTCGACGACATCGATCAGGTCGACGACGCGCAGCTCTACGCACGGTTGCTCGGGGAGTTCCCGGACTGGCTGCGCGCCGCTCGACGCGCGGGCATCCTCCGCTGAAGCCATCCTGCCCACCGAACTCCACGCGTCATCGCGAAAAGCTATGACGCGTGCGTATCCGGTTCGTCGCGGATCAGCCGATGACGGCGTTCATGATGGTGCCCGCGCTGGTGGCGATCACCCCGCCGATCATGGCTCCGGCCACCATCTTCGGTGACTCGAGGCCGCCGCCGGTCCACTTCTCCCAGGCGAAGCGGCCACCGGCGTAGATGATGCCGCAGATGCCCGACAGGAGCACGAACCACGTCAGGTAGCGGACCAGTTGGAGGAACTTGTCGGAGATCGGCGGTGCTTCTGGAGTGGGGTTGCCGATCTGCGCCAGGGTGTCGTAAGCGGCGGCCAGGATCATCGTCGTTCGCTCATTCTGGATTCGGGACAGGGGCAAGTGATTCGCTGAGAAGATCGTATCCGTTCGCTCGCCCCGATGCAGTCAGGTCCATGCAGCGCAGAGAAGTTCGTGTTTCCCGCGCCCTCGCCCGGGTAGCCGGACTTCGGAACGTGCTGCCGGTCTCGCCGCTGGATGCGGAGGTTCCGCGCCGTGCGCACACCACGGCGGTGTCTGTGCCCGTATCCTGGTTCGTGGCCGAATTCATCGGTGGTCGAACAGCTTTCGTAAAGCGGCTGGTCGGCGGCAGGGTTGTATTCGAGCGTAGAGGGAGTAGACGGTGAGCATCATTCTGGCGTCGGTCGGCGATTCGTTCACGACGTTGGCGCAGATCGGCAATCCGACCCCGGAGGCGCCGCCGCTGGCGGACAAGCTCTTGAAGTTCGTTCGGTATCTGACCTGGTTCGCGCTCGCGTCCGGCATCGTCAGCATCATCTACGCGGGCGGCAGATTCGCCTGGGAGAAGTGGAGCGGCGGCGGATTGCAGTCGCCGAAGATGATCGCGGGCGCGATGCTCGGCGGGGTCGTCGCCACCAGTGCGGGCACCATCATGAACACCGTCCTGGAGTTCTGAGCCCGGCGGCGCGCGGGCGTGTTCTCGCCGTGGCGGCGAACACGCGGTGAACAGATCACCTCCGGGTCGTGATCGCCGAT
The DNA here is from genome assembly GCF_000308435.1 of Nocardia araoensis NBRC 100135. GTDB lineage: Bacteria > Actinomycetota > Actinomycetes > Mycobacteriales > Mycobacteriaceae > Nocardia > Nocardia araoensis. The sequence continues at coordinate 9,453 of NZ_BAFR01000057.1, forward strand.
GCGCCTGGTTCGCCGGGCGTCGTTCGAAGCCGAGCGCAGTTCCGTCTTCTCTTCCGCACATGCCTCGAGCTGCGGTTTCCGTCGCGGAGTGCAGTCGCACTCCGGTGCGGAATCGCGGTGCCGATAGGATCGGAGGCGGAGCGGATCATGGACGAGAGGACCGAAGGCAAGCTCACGATGTCGCGGCGCAAGGCGCTCGGCATCGCGGCGGCGTCGATGGCCGCGTTCGGATCAGCGGCATGCGGCGGATTCGGGCAGGATTCCGGGCCGCATCCCGTCCCGGGTGACGCTGCCACGATCGCCAAAGACGCCTACATATTCGGCTACCCTCTGGTGCTGCTGGACGTTACCCGGGTGGCTGCGGAGATGGTCACACCCATCAACCGCTTCCATCACGCCGCCTCGTTGCCCACCCCGGCGCAGCGAGACGTGGTTCGGCTCGACCGGGACACGCTGCGTTCCACCGCGTGGCTGGATCTGGCGAGCGAGCCGATGGTGCTGAGCGTCCCCGCGATGGGCGAGGGCCGGTTCTGGCTGGCCAAGGTGACGGACGCCTGGACGAATAACGTGCACAACCCGAGCAGCCGTCGGCCGGCAACTGAGTCGGCCGGGCCGCCGTACACCTATGCGGTGACCGGTCCGGGGTGGTCGGGTGCGCTGCCGAAAGGTCTCACGCCGTTGCCGATGCCGACGCCCACGGTCTGGCTGATCATCCGGATCCAGGTCGACGGCGAGAACGATCTCCCGGCGGTGCGCGCCGCGCAAGAGGGATTGCGCTTGGTGCCGTTGAGCGCCTGGGCGGCGGGCGTCGAGCCGCAGGCGTCCGCCGGGACCGGGCAGGCCAGCACACAGACGCCACCCGAGTGGGTCGCCGGGATGGCCCCGCGGGTGTTCTTCGACCGGATGTGCGCGTTGCTGTCGACCAACCCGCCCGCGCCCGAGGACGCGCCCGCCATGCGGCGGTTCGAGAAGATCGGGATCCGGCCGGGTGGCACAGTCGAGGGCATCTCGGATGCCGAACTCACTGCGGCGGTGGAGACCGCGCGGCAGCAGATCCCGGTGTCTCTCGGCGCGCGGACGGTCAACGAGAACGGCTGGCTGGTCGACCCCGACGTCGGCAGGTTCGGCACCAACTATCTGCTGCGCGCCGTCATCGCCCACGTGGCGCTGGGCGCCAGCCTGATGACGGAGAACGCCTACTATCCGACGCTGTTCGCGTCGACGGAAGCCGGCGGCGCCGCGGGCAGATTCCGGCTGCACTTCGCGCCCGGCCAGTTGCCGCCCGTCGATGACTTCTGGTCACTGACCGCCTATGACGCCGACAACTACCTGGTGTCCAATCCGGCGGGGATCTACGTGGTCGGCCATCCGGATCCGGTCGCGATCAACTCCGACGGTTCCGCGGATATCGCGGTGCAGTACGCCGCCCCGGGGCCTGCGGTCGCGGCCGGGAACTGGCTACCCATCCCGGAATCGGGACAATTCTCCCTGACTCTGCGCCTGTACGGCCCGAAGGCGGAGGCCGTCCAGGGGCGCTGGCGTCCGCCGCCGCTGTCACCGGTGCTCTGACCACCGACCCGTTCTCGGCGAGCCTGGCGCTGTTCGCTCCGAAGGCGGCCGTCCTGGAGGGGCGTTGGCAGCCGCCGCCGCTGATCGCGCTGCGCTGACCCACAAAAAGTAAACGCGTTTTACTAAACGCTGTTCACGAAGCCTGGTTCTGTGGTTGCATCAGTGTTGACCGTGTTCGTCAGGTCTGCGCCCAGACCGCCGTAGGAGTTAGCCGTGACCGTGACCACGCCCTCGATCCCGACGGGTTTCGACTTCACCGACCCCGACCTGCTCGCCACCCGCCTGCCCATCGAGGAATTCGCCGAACTGCGCCGCACCGCCCCGGTGTGGTGGTGCGCTCAGTCCGATCGGGCCAGCGGTTTCGACGACGGCGGCTACTGGGTCGTCTCCAAGCTCGCGCACATCAAGGAGATCTCGAAGAACCCCGAGATCTTCTCCTCGCACGAGAACACCGCGATCATCCGGTTCAACGAGGAGACCACGCGCGAGCAGATCGACATGCTCGGCGACATGCTGCTGCTCAACCAGGACCCGCCCAAGCACACCAAGACCCGCCGCATCATCTCCAAGGGCTTCACCCCGCGGGCGGTGGAGAGCCTGCGCGCCGCGCTGACCGAACGCGCCGCGCGGATCGTGCACGAGGCCAAGAACTCCGGCAGCGGCGACTTCGTCGAACAGGTCGCCTGTGAACTGCCGTTGCAGGCCATCGCCGAGCTGATCGGCATCCCGCAGGAGGACCGCAAGAAGATCTTCGACTGGTCCAACCAGATGATCTCCTACGACGACCCCGAGTTCGAAGGCGATCACCACGCCGCCACCGCCGAGGTGATGGGGTACGCCTGGAACATGGCCGAGCAGCGGCGCGCCTGCCCGGCCTCGGACATCGTCACCCAGCTGGTGAACGCCGACATCGACGGCGAGCATCTCGGTTCCGACGAGTTCGCGTTCTTCGTCATCCTGCTGTCGGTGGCGGGCAACGAGACCACGCGCAACTCGATCACCCACGGCATGAAGGCGTTCGTGGACCACCCCGAGCAGTGGGAGATCTACCGGCAGCAGCGTCCGCGCACCGCGCCCGACGAGATCGTCCGGTGGGCCACGCCGGTCACCGCTTTCCAGCGCACCGCGACCCAGGACACCGTGCTCGGCGGCCAGGAGATCAAGAAGGGTCAGCGGCTCGGATTGTTCTACAGTTCGGCCAATTTCGACGAGGAAGCGTTCGCGGATCCGTTCACCTTCGACGTGCTGCGCGATCCGAACCCGCACGTGGGCTTCGGCGGCACCGGCACGCACTACTGCGTGGGCGCGAACCTGGCCCGGTTGCAGATCGATCTGATGTTCAACGCCATCGCCGACGTGATGCCCAACCTGCGCCAGGTGGCCGAGCCGGTGCGGCTGCGGTCGGGCTGGCTGAACGGGATCAAGCGCTGGGAAGTCGAATACGCTTGAATCGATCGGTGCAACAGTCCAAACCACGGGGCCGCGCGCCGGTGGTGACCGACGCCGACATCCGGCGGGTGGCCAGCGCGCTGCTGGTCGAGCGCGGGCCCGACGCGGTCACCCTGCGCGCCATCGCGCGGGAACTCGGTGTCACCGCGCCGGCGCTGTACCGGTACTACGACTCGCTCGAAGACCTGCTGGAGCGGCTGCGGCTGGACTTCTGCGCCGACCTGGCCGAGGAATTGACCGCCGAGATCGCCACGCTGCCCGACGACGGCGCCGTGCAGTTCTTCGCCATCTGCCGTGGCTTCCGGCGCTGGGCGCTGACGCACACCAGGGAGTTCACCCTGGTGTTCGCCTCGCCCGGCGCGGGCCAGGCCCGCGCGCTGCGCCGCTTCGACGAGCCCTTCGGCCGGATCTTCCTGGCCGCGGCGGGCAGGCTGCTGGCGAACTACGACATCGTCACGCCCTCGACCGACGTCATCCCGCCGGAGTTGCGCGAGGATCTGGTGCACTTCCAGACCGAACTGCTGGCGGCGCTGTCGGAGTCGGGCCAGAAGTTCCCCGCCGAGAAACTGGATCTCGGGGTGACGTACCTGATGATCCAGATCTGGGCGCGGCTCTACGGCCACGTCACGCTCGAGGTGTTCGGGAACTACCCGATACCGCTGGACAATCCGGAGATCCTGTTCGACGCGATGCTCGCCGATCTGGGCCGCACCGCTGGCCTGCTCGGCGAGTGAGACGGGACTAGATGCGGGCCCCTTTGGCCCGGTTGCAGGCGCGGCACAGGATCTGGAGGTTGGCCGCGCTGGTCGCGCCGCCGCGGCTGAGCGGGATGACGTGATCGAACTCCAGGTAGTGGCCGTCGCCGCATTCGACGCAGCGGCCGCCGTCGCGCTGCCACACCTCCGCCTTCACCTCCTGCGGGATGTTGCGGGTGTCGCGCTGGCCTGGCGTGAGGACCAGACGTTTGGCCACGCGCAGCGCCCCTTCCAGCGCGGCCGAGACGTAGTCCGGATCGTCGACGGCGAAGGTCGCGCCGCCGCGCGCGGAAGTGGCCGCGACCACCACCGTCCCCTGTTCCGCGTGCACGGAAACCACTCGTGACCAGAGCATCTCGATGCCGGTGTCGACGCCGACGAAACGCAGCTTCTTGTTGCTGCCGATCAGCCTGCCCTCGGTGAGCTTCGGGCCGCGTGCGAGCTGACGCACGTGGGTCGCGGGCAGGTCGAGGTGCACCGTCTCCTCGGGGTCCAGGTGCAGGCCAGGTGTGCGGACGACCGGCAGGTCGCCCGTGCGCAGTCGGTAGAGGGTGTTCCCGCGATGCATTCGCCTGCGCAGATCCTCGATGAGCGGTCCGCCGAGCGCGAGTTCGGTCACCGCGTGCTCGAACAGCTCCAGTTCCGCGTGCCGGACTTCACCGTCGGCGAAGGCGAAGGTGACCAGCCGCTCCACGTAACTGAGCGCAGCGTCGCGCAAGGCCGCGCGGCCCGCTTCGGCGTCGATGCGCTGGTACCGCAACGACGCCCACAGATCCGCCCACTCGGGGCCGCGCGGCCCTTGGCCGGTGAGCACCCGCCACGCCCGGGTGTGCCAGTGGGTGAGGTATTCCTCGATCTCCTCGGCACATCGCTGACACGGCGCGAACCCGCCGAAGAATTTGCGGCGCAATGAGTTTCCGCAGCGTGCGCAATGGCGGTGGCCGGGCGGAGGTGGTAGGAACCGGTCCTCGGTCCATGCTGTGCCGTCCCACCAGCGCATGACCTGCGGGTTTTCCGGATCGGGGTGCCAGTCCGCGAGCTCGGGGTGCGGGGGCGGCGGAGCGGGCGGTGCGGTATCGCGGCTGCGCCGGTGGAGGTCGACCGTGCGGTGGGTGTGCGGCCCCGGCAGGAGAGAGGTGTCCGCGCGGTCGAGCACTTCGGTGCGTGGCCGGGCAGGGGAGTCGACGCCCGAGCCCCCTGGACGCGCTTCGGTCGCTTCCCGCCGTCCGGACGAGTCGTCGGCGCGAGCGGGTTCTCGTTGGGCCGACGCGTTCTCCGCGATGTCCGTTCGCTGGACTCCGGCGGGAGATTCCGCGTTGCGCGGAGGGGGGCCGGAGGGCAACGATCCGTGGGCGAAGCGTCGGGCCGGGTCGTGCCGCGCGGCCCGTTCGGCGGCGGGTTCTGCTCCGGCCGCGGCAAGCGGTTCTCGCGCGGACGGATCGGCAGCCGGGCGGCGCACCCGGAACGGGTTGGTGGGATGAGTGGTGCGTGCGGGCGTCGAGGGATCGTTGACCTGGACGCCGAACTCGCTCACCAATCCGGCGAGTCCGCTGGACCAGCCCTGGCCGATCGCGCGGAACCGCCACTGTCCGTCGCGGCGGTAGAACTCGCCGAACATCAGCGCGGGCACCGCGTCGGAGTCGTCGATCTCGAACGTCACGACCGCCCCGTCGACCGAGTGCACGGCGACGGTGAGCCCGTGGATATCGCCGAACGTGCCGTCCTCCACCGAACCGGAGACGACGATGCGGTCGACGTCGGCTTCCGTGCGCGGCAGCGAGACGCTCAGCCGCGCGGTGCCCGGCGCGGGCTCCTGATCGAGCGTGACGGCCTGGGAGACGTGCCGCGGCGCGTTGTAGAACACCAGGTCGCGGTCCGAGCGCACCGAGCCGGACGCGTCCAGCAGCAAGGCGTGCGCGTCCACCGTGTGCTCCGATCGCCATGAAACAACCACGGCTAGAAGGGATGTCGGTACCGCTGCGTTCGCGCCCTTGCTGAGTTTCATGGTGTTCGAACTATGCCACGACCCCCCGACACGCCGAACGCGCGAGGGCCGGTCCTTCGGCGGGGCGTGCGGCACAGTGTTCCCATGACGAACCCGAAACGCCCGGGTCGTAGGCCGCCGACCCCCAAGCTGCCCGGTGGACGCGTGCCCGGCCCCGCCGACGTCCTGGCCGCCGCGCAGGCGGCGGTGGAGGCGGCGCAGACGGCCGCGGGCCAGGCGCTGGAAGCCGCCCAGCTGACCGCGACGTCGGCGTTCGACACGGCGGTGCGGCTGCCGCCCGCGTCCGCGCAACTGGCCGCGCAACTGCCCGGCCTGATAGAGAGCCTGTCCACCGCGATCGAACGGCTCAACTCCACCATCGATCGGCTCGACCGCACCTTGGCGCTGGCCGATCCGGCCTTCGCCGCCTACGACCGGCTGCTGCCCCGGCTGGAGGGGATGATCTCCCTCGGCGAGGACGTGCTCGGGCGGTTGGCGAAGCTGCCCGGCATCGCCTTGCTCGGCAAGCTGACCGGCCTGAGCGCGCCGGAAGCGCCCGCCGAGGAGCCGCCCCGGAAGAAGAAGCGGCACAAATAACCGGGATACGGGGCCTCAGCGATGCGCGTGGTCGGCAGCAGCGCGCAAAGTGGCGGCCGCCTTGAGCAGGACCTCGTGGTACTCGTCGGCCGGGTCGGAATCGAGCACGATGGCCCCGCCCGCCCCGATCCGCCAGCGCCCGCCGTAGCGGACGGCGGTGCGGATCACGATGTTCAGGTCCGCGGTACCGCCGAGCCCGAGGAATCCGATGGTGCCCGAATAGACGCCGCGCGCTTCGGTTTCCAGCGCATCGATGATCTCCATGGTGCGCAGCTTCGGCGCGCCGGTCATCGAGCCCCCGGGAAAACAAGCCCGCAGGCAATCGACCACGCCGACCTCCGGCCGCAGCTTGCCGCGCACCGTCGACACCAGTTGATGCACGGTCGCGTACTGCTCGGTGGCCATCAGTTTCGGGACGTACACGCTGCCGATCTCGCAGACCCGGCCCAGGTCGTTGCGCAGCAGATCGACGATCATGAGGTTCTCCGCCCTGGTCTTCGGGCTGTCGGCCAGCTCGCGGCGCAGACGCTCGTCCTGCTCCGGCGTCGCGCCGCGCGGCGCGGTTCCCTTGATCGGCTTGCTCTCCACGATGCGGCGGCGGTCGACCTTGAGGAAGCGCTCCGGTGACGAGCAGGCGATGTCGAGATCGTCGAAGCGCAGATAGGCGGCATACGGGGCGGGATTGCACCGGCGCAGCGTGCGATAGAAGTCCAGGCCGTCGGCCGCGGCGGCGGGGATGGTGGCGCTGTCGGTCAAGTTGATCTCGTAGGACTCCCCGGCGTGCAGCTGTTGCCGGCAGACCGCGATGTCGGCGAGATAGCGCTCCCGGCCGCGGGTGAGCAGCGGCGCGACGGCGTCACCGTCCGGCGGCAGCTCGAGTGGCGGTGGATTCGTCCAGGTCGGAAGGGTGTCGAGGGTTTCGCGGGTGTCGCGCAGCCAGTCGGCGGCGGCCCGGGCGGTCTCCAGGTCGTCGCTCAGCGCCAGCAGATGCGTCCGCCCGCCGACGTGGTCGACCACCACCATCCGGTCGGCGAAGATCCACTGCGCGTCCGGGGTCGGCGCGCGATGCGCCGCGTTCCCGCCGCAGTCGGCCTTGACCTCGTAGCCGAGATAGCCGACATAGCCGCCGACGAAATCGAAAGGTAGTTCGGGCAGTTCGAGCGTGCGCGCGCGCAATTCGGCGGCCAGGAACTCGAGAATGCCGCCGGGCGCGGTGCGCCGATGTCCGTCGGAGGACTCCACGGTCACCTCGCCGTCACCGACGCGATAGCGCAGCACCTCGGCCAGCGGACCGCTCGCGTCGCCCAGGAAGGAGAACCGGTCGGCCCCGGGTTCGACGTGCTCGCTGTCCAGCCAGAACGCGGTGGGGGAGTTGGCGTACAACTGGACGAACGCGCTCTCGGTATCGATCGGCCGTTCGAGGACGGCCCGCTGGAGCCGGAAGCTTCGCGGCACCGGCGCATCGGCTCGCACCGCGCGGCCGGGACGCTCGAGTTCGGTCGCCGCGGCGGGGAACTGCTCGGCAGCGAGCGGCACGGGCGAGGACGCGTCGCGCGTGGCGGGAAGCGGGACGCCCGCGGCGACCGGCTCCGCGCCGGATGCGCGCCCGGCATCGAGGGACGGGCGCGGCGCCGGGAAGGCACTCCGGCGCGCCGCGGTGAGTTCCGCGAAGTTGCGCAGCAGAGCGGCGCCGAACTCACTGGCGATCGATTCCGGATGGAACTGCACGCCCCACTGCGGTCGCGTGCGATGCCGGACGCCCATCACGACGCCGTCGCCGGACAGCGCGGTGACCTCCAGATCGTCCGGTAGCGGCCGCAGCGCGCACAGCGAGTGATAGCGCACGGCGGTGAAGCCCTGCGGGACGCCCGCGAACAGGTCCCGGTCGTCGTGCTCGATGCGATCGAGATATCCGTGCCGAGGGGCGGGCGCCGCGGCGACGACCCCGCCCGCCGCGACCACGATCCCCTGATGGCCCAGGCACACGCCGAGCAGCGGCAGGTCGCTGTCGCGGATCACCGCCAGGGAGATCCCTACGTCGCGGGCCACGTCCGGCCGCCCCGGCCCCGGTGACACGACAACGTTGTCGTAGCGTTCCAGATCGAGTTCGGCGATCGTGCGCGCCTCGTCGTTGCGCACGACTGTCGGCTCGACGCCGTTCACCTCGCTGATCAGCTGGTACAGGTTGTAGGTGAACGAGTCGTAGTTGTCGATCAACAGCGTGCGCATGGTGCTCGAAACCCTACGCCGCACCGGCCGGAGCCAACTGTTGTCGTATGCCTTCAGTTCGGGTCGGCGGGTGGTGCACAATGTGGGGCATGTCTGTTGCGCAACCGGTCGATGTGGATCCCGCGGTCGTCGACTTCACCGTCGTCGGAAAGTGGATGGATGAGCAGGGTCTGTCCGGGGGTGACTTCGAGGACGTGACCGCGCTGGGCGGCGGAACACAGAACATCATGCTCCGCTTCACGCGCGGCGGCCGGACCTACGTGCTGCGCCGCGGACCGAAGCATCTGCGCCCCAAGAGCAACGACGTGATCCGGCGCGAGGCCAGGCTGCTCGGCGCGCTGGGCGGCACCGAGGTCCGCGCGCCCCGGGTGATCGCGGCCTGCACCGACGAGTCGGTGCTCGGCGCGGTTTTCTACCTGATGGAGCCGATCCACGGGTTCAACCCGCAGAACGAACTGCCCGAGCTGCATGCGGGCGATCCGGAGATCCGCAGGCGGATGGGCCTGTCCGCGGTGGAGGCCATCGCGCGCCTCGGCGCATTGGACTACCAGGCGCTGGGGCTGGCCGACTACGGCAAGCCGGAGGGGTTCCTGGAACGCCAGGTGCCGCGCTGGCTGGGTGAACTCGAGTCCTATTCGGCCAACGAGGGCTACCCCGGCCCGGAGATCCCCGGCGTGACGGCCGTGGGCGAGTGGCTGGACCGCAATCGCCCCGCCCAGTGGACCCCGGGCATCCTGCACGGTGACTGCCATCTGGCCAACATGATGTTCTCCTTCGACGGCCCGCAGGTGGCGGCGATGGTCGACTGGGAGATGTCCACCATCGGCGACCCGCTGCTGGATCTGGGCTGGCAGATCGCCACCCGCCCGGAGCCGGGCACCACCGGGGCGGCCCTGGTGGGCAAGCTCGGCGCGGTCGGCGGGCTGCCGACGGCCGAGGAGATGATCGCGCACTACGCGCAGTTCTCCGATCGCGACCTGACCGCGATGCCCTGGTACACCGTGCTGGCCTGCTTCAAGCTCGGCATCGTCCTGGAGGGCACGCATGCCCGCGCGTTCGCCGGGAAGGCCCCCAAGCAGGTCGGCGACTTCCTGCACGCGATCACGCTGGAACTGTTCGAGCGGGCGCAGCGGCTGATGGAGTGACTGTCGGGATGTGCCCGATAGTTGACCGGATATCGGTGGAAGGTGCGATCCGGCCGCGCCTAGGTTGAGCGCATGCCGATCGTTCCCGATATCAAGGACTGGACCTGGGTGCTCGAGCGTCCTTGTCCGGAGTGCGGTTTCGACGCCGCCGCGACCACCTACGAAGCCGTCCCCGCGCTGGCCAGGGACGCCGCCGACCGCTTCGCCGCGGTGCTCGATCGTCCCGACGTCCGCCTGCGGCCGGACGATTCGACCTGGTCGGCATTGGAATACGGCGCGCACGTGCGCGACGTGTGCCGCATGTCCGACACTCGCCTCGGCCTGATGCTGGCCGGTGACCCAGGGGGCGAGCCGCCGCGGTTCCAGAACTGGGACCAGGACGCGACCGCGGTCGCCGACCGCTACAACGGGCAGGACCCGGCCCGGGTGGCCGTGGAGTTGGCGGAGGCCGCCGAACGGATGGCGCGCGCCTTCGAATCGGTGCCGCCCGAGCGACGTGGTCTGCGCGGCGCGCGCAGTGACGGGGCGGAGTTCACGGTGGAGTCGTTCGCCCGGTACATCCTGCACGATCTCGTGCATCACGTACACGACGTCCGGGGCTGACGCGTCGCGGAACTGTAACGCGTTCGGCTCATGGGTCACGCTCTGTCGACGTTTTTTCCGAGTGGCACTAGAACGCGTTACATTTTTCTCGTACTGTGGGTGCAGTCACATATAAGCACGTGCATGCGAGAGGGTCGACAGGAATGAAGACGAAGGGCGCGATCCTGTGGGGGATCGACCAGCCGTGGTCGGTGGAGGAGATCGAGGTCGGTGACCCGGTCGCCGGTGAGGTGCAGATCCGGATGGAGACCGCCGGTATGTGCCACTCCGATCACCACATCGTGACCGGTGCGACCCCGATGCCGTCCTTCCCCGTCATGGGCGGGCACGAGGGCGCGGGCGTGATCACCAAGCTCGGCCCGAACTGCCCGGCCGATCTCCAGGTCGGCGACCATGTGATCCTGTCGTTCATCCCCGCCTGCGGCCGCTGTCCGGCCTGCGTGGCAGGACACATGGCGCTGTGCGACCTGGGCGCGGGTCTGCTGCTGGGGCAGGCGATCAGCGACGGCACCTACCGTATCCAGGCTCGCGGCGAGAATGTCATCCCGATGTGCCTGCTGGGCACCTTCGCGCCGTACATGACGGTGCACCACACCTCCGTGGTGAAAATCGATCCGAGCATTCCGTTCGAGGTGGCCTGCCTGGTCGGTTGCGGTGTCCCCACCGGCTTCGGCTCGTCCACCCACGTCGCCCAGGTCGCTCCGGGCGAGACCGTGGTCATCGCGGGCATCGGCGGCGTCGGCATGAGCGCGTTGCAGGGCGCGGTGCTGTCGGGCGCGTCGAAGGTGGTGGCGATCGACCCGAATCCGTGGAAGCGCGAGCAGGCGCAGAAGTTCGGCGCCACGCACACCTACGAGAGCATGGCCGCCGCGATCATGCCGCTGATGGAGGCCACCGAGGGCCGGATGGCCGAGAAGGTCATCCTGACCATGGGTGAGATGCACGGCGAGTACATCGAAGAGGGCCTGATCCTCACCTCGAAGGCGGGCACCCTGGTGGTCACCTCGATGGGCCGGATGGACGAGAACGACGTCAAACTGAACAGCTTCCTGCTGTCGATGCTGCAGAAGACGGTGAAGGGCTGCATCTTCGGCGGCGGCAACGCCCGCCAGGACGCGCCGCGCCTGCTGTCGCTGTACAAGTCGGGCCAGCTCAACCTGGACGACATGGTCACCCGCAGCTACTCCCTGGAGGAGATCAACCAGGGCTACCAGGACATGCTGGACGGCAAGAACATCCGCGGGATCATCAAGTACACCGAAGCCGACTGGTAGAGCCTCACCGCCGCCCGGCGAGCGCGGTGGCGATCCGTGCGATCAACTCGTACGGCACCGGTTCGCCGAGCCGGAACCGCAGCGTTCCCTTGCCCGCCCGGTACGGCTCGAGTTCGCGCGCCAGCGCAGGGTCGCCGTCCGGGACCGGGTAGAGGCTCACGTGCTGTTTCCAGCCCGCGAAGTGCACGATGTTGCGGCCGTGCAGCCGGAAGGTGGGGATGTCGTAGCTGATCGCCTCGGTGGCGTCGGGCAGGGCCGCCTGGATGGTGCGCCTGATCCCGTCGAGGATCTGCCGCGCGTCCTCGGGGAACGCGGCGAGGTATGCGTCGACGGTGGCGGGTCGGTCTGCCACGAGGTCCCTCGATTCCACGGTCGGTCACTGGTCGGCCCTGGCTTCGTGAGTGTAGGCAGCCCCGGGTACCGGATTCGGGAATCCCGGGGACTCGGCGCGCCTCAGATCCGGCAGCGCAGCAGAGCTTCGCGCAGGTTGCGGCTGCGGACGTCGTCGAGGACGGCCAGACCCAGCCGGTTCATCGTGTACCCGAAACCGAGCCCCGTTCCGGGATCGGCGAAGCCGAACGAGCCGCCCAGACCCGTGGTGCCGTAGGCGCGTTTGTCCGAGCCGAAGCGGAAGGTGCCGCGCGACTTGCGGAAGCCGAGGTGGTAGCGGCTCTTGGTGTGCAGCACCAGGTCCTCGGCGGGGACGTCGTCGGCGGTCTCGGCCGCGGCGAGCCGGTCCAGCAGGTCGTCATCGATCGGCAGTGCGCCGGTGCGACCGGCGGCCGCACCGTAGACCTTGGCCAGCGCGCGAGCGTTGCCCACTCCGTTGGACCCCGGCAGTTCCACTTCGAGGAACTCGCGCCGGGTCGCTCGCGCCGGAGCCCCGCAGCGCGGGTTGGTCAGCGCCGCGTAGGACAGTCCCCGCTTGGCGTAGATCTCGGCGCCGATGCGCAGCGGGAGATCGCGTTCATAGCGCAGCACGTCCAAGCCCTGGGTGGCCGACATCGTGGCGATGCGGTCCATGCTCTGCTCGGCGGGCAGGCCGATGAAGAAATCGACGCCGAGCGGTGCGGCGATGTCTTCGGCGAAGATCCGCCCGAGCGTGCGACGGCGCGGGTCGACCCGGCGCAGCAACTCGCCTTGGTACAGGCCGAGGGTGATGGCGTGATAGCCGTGCCTGGTGCCGGGCCGCCAAGCCGGTTTCTGCGCCGCCAGAATCGGCGCGAGGCCGTCCAGGTCGGCGATCTGGGGCAGTCGCACGGTCTCGCTCAGGCCGGACAACCCCGCCTGGTGATCGATCAGCTGGCGCACGGTGACCGCGTCCTTGCCGTGGGCGGCGAATTCCGGCCAGTACTTCGCCACCGGCTGCTCGTAGTCGAGCAAACCCTTGGCCACCGCGGCGGCGACGGTGAACGCCGCCATCCCCTTGGTGGAGGAGAACACCGGCACGATCGTGTCCCGCTGCCACGGCAGCGTGCGCCTGCGATCGCGGAACCCGGCCCACAGGTCCACCACGGGGCGCTCGCCCGCGTAGACGGCCACGGCGGCGCCGATTTCACCGTGGCGTTCGAAATTGCGGCGGAAGGCGTCGGCGACCGGTTCGAAACCGGACGCGACGTCGCCGTGAACAGTGGGCGTTTCACTCATGGTGAGTCGATGGTAGCTACGCGGTTCTCGTAGGCTCGCAGGGTGCGTTCACTCGAGCAGATCCGGGAATGGCCGGTCCGGCACGCGGCGGCCGCGGTGGTCACCGCCGACGGCGGCGTCGCGAGCGAAGGCGATGTGGAGCGGGTGTTCCCGCTCGCGTCGGTGACCAAGCCGTTGGTGGCGTACGCGGTGCTGGTCGCGGTGGAGGAGGGCGCGGTCGAACTCGACCAGCCCGCGGGCCCGCCCGGCGCAACGGTCCGTCATCTGCTGGCGCACACCTCCGGGCTCGCGTTCGACACCACCGACCTCCAGGCCGCGCCCGGGACCCGGAGGATCTACTCCAGCTCGGGTTTCGAGGTGCTCGCCGAGTTCGTCACCGCGCAGACCGGGATCGCGTTCGAGGAGTACCTGCGCGACGCCGTGTTCGAGCCGCTGGGCATGACCGCTTCGGCGCTGGCCGGTCCGGCCGGGCACGCGGCGCGGTCCAGCGCGGCGGATCTGGCCCGCTTCGCCGCCGAATTGCTACACCCCCAGTTGATCTCGGCGCAGACGCACGCCGAGGCCACCTCGGTCCAGTTCCCCGGCGTGAACGGCGTGCTGCCCGGCTACGGTTCGCAGCGTCCCAACGACTGGGGCCTGGGCTTCGAGATCCGCGACAACAAGACACCGCACTGGACCGGTGGCACGAATTCGCCACAAACCTATGGACATTTCGGCCAATCCGGGACATTTTTATGGGTTGACCCGAGAACGGGGTTGGCGTGTCTCGCCTTGAGCGACGAGAATTTCGGCGACTGGGCGCGCGCGGCCTGGCCACCATTGAGCGATGCCGTCATCGCGGAGGTGGCCGCCGCGCGCAACACGGTCACAAAGTAACACGTGTAACTTCGGGCACTCCAGTACACTCAGGCAACGCCAGTTCGACGAATCGTTGGGGAAGACGTTCCTCGTCGAAGCTGGAGGTGTTGGTGGTGCGCGCATCGAGTCAGTTCGCGGACGCGACGGCGGGTGTGGTCTACATCCACTCGTCGCCTGCCGCGCTGTGCCCGCACGTCGAGTGGGCGCTCACCTCGGCCCTCGGCGCCCCCGCGAAACTGCGCTGGACCGCCCAACCGGCCGACGGCCAACTGCGCGCCACCAGTGAGTGGATCGGCCCCGTCGGCACCGCGTCGAAGATCGCCCAATCGTTGCGCTCCTGGCCGGTTCTGCGCTTCGAGGTGACCGAGGACCCCAGCGACGGCGTCGACGGCGAGCGCTACAGCTTCGTCCCCGGCCTCGGCCTGTGGCACGGCTCGACGAGCGCCAACGGCGACGTCATGATCGGCGAGATGCGCCTGCGCGCCATGCTCCAGGCCACCCGCGAACTGGGCAAGTACTCCGCCTACGATCTGGCGGCCGAGATCGACCGCGCCCTCGGCACCGCCTGGGACGAGGACCTCGAAATCTACCGGTACGGAACGGAATCCGGCGCGGAGGTCACCTGGCTGCGCCGGGACGTGGGATAAGGAATCCGGCTGTCGCCGCGGCCCTGCCACGCCCGGGGCGCACCCTAGCCGTGCGACCACGGATTTCGGTAGCCGTTCGGAATCATGCTGTCGAACAATGCGCGCGCGTCGGCGGGCAGCCGCAGCAACTCGATGAACGAGCCGAGTGGTCCCCCGGCGAGGTAGACGAATTCCATGCCGATCTCCGCGACGGCGCAGTGTTGCGCGATCTCGGCGCCGCCCGCCAGAGCCTCCGCCAGGACGGCATCGAAATCATCTGGCACCCAGGCGATATGGTGCAAGCCGGGACCGGACCGATCGAGTGCTTCGGTGTACAGGTTCGTGCCCGAGACCGGTGCGATCAATTCCACTTGCTGCCCGCCCGCATAGCCGAGGGAACTGTCGATCGTGTAGTCGGCCGGCGCGCCGCGGTAGCGGCACGAGTCCGGGCCGAAACGCATGCGGGGCATGCGAACCCACTTGTCGACTCCGTAGCGCTCGGTGAATTCACGTTCGGCCGCTTCGATGTCGTGGACAACCCACGCCAGCTGGAAAATCGGGCCGGAAACGATGCTCATTCGGATACTCCTCAGGTGGATCGGCTGGTGACCGCCCGCAATGGCGCGAGTGACGGTGCGGTTCAGTAGTCGGCGAGGCGGATGGCGTTGGCCGCGCGTTCGAGCGGCTTGATGATCGGGCGCAGCGCCAAGCCCTTCCACGGCATGTGCCGCAGCATGCGCAGCATGGTGGTCTGGGTCCGGATCGCGCGCTGGTCGGCGGCCACCATCTGGGTGGCGTTGTTCCAGCCCAGCGTCAGGTTCCGGGTCACGTAGTCCCGCATGGCGCGTTGGTAGCGATCGAACGCGGCGTTGTGGTCGCCCGCGGCCGCTTTCAGCTCGCCCGCGAGGACATACGCGCCGACCAGCGCCATGCTCGTGCCCTGTCCGGACAGCGGCGACGGGCAATAGGCGGCGTCGCCGACGAGTGCGACGCGCCCGGCGGACCACTGGTCGAGATGAATCTGGCTGACCGAGTCGAAGTAGAAGTCAGGGGATTCGGGCATGGCTCGTACCAGATTCGGTGTCTCCCAGCCCGCACCGGCGAAGGCGTCGGCCACCAGCTGTTGCTGTGCGGCGCGGTCGCGCCGGTCCGGCAGTTGTTCCGGGGCTTGGAAGATGAACTGGGCTTTGGCCGACGAACGGCGGGTGCTGTACACCTGCACCACGCGCCCCGGAGTGGGATGGACCAGTTCCCAATGGTCGAGATCCAAGTTGTTCGGCACCGAGATCACGCAGGCCGCCATGCCGGTGTGCCGGGCGAATCGCTCCTCCGGCCCGAACGCGAGGCGGCGCACTGTCGAATGTATGCCGTCGGCGCCGATCACCAGGTCGAATACTCGCGGCTCTGCGTTGCGGAAGCGAACGGTCACGCCGTCGGTCTGCTGGGCCAGCCCCGTGATCGAGTCGCCGAACAGGTACTCGACCCGGCCCTTGGTGGCGTCGAACAGGATGTGCGCGAGATCGCCGCGCAACACCTCGTCGTCGCCGGGCGACCGCAGTCCGATCAGCTCGGGACCCAGGGTGGCCAGCGCTTTACCGGAGTCGTCGACCCACGCGCCGCCCCGCATCGCCGTCGAGGCCTCGCGGATTTCCGGCATCAGCCCCATCCGCTCGACGACCTCCATGGCCACGCCTCTGAGGTCGACCTTGTAGCCGCCCTCCCGCAGTGCGGGCGCCTGCTCGACGACGGTGACGGTGAACCCGTGGCGGGTCAGCCAGTAGGCCAGTGCCGGACCGGCGACGCTCGCGCCGGAGATGAGAACGGTTTTGTTGGTGAACTGTCGCGTCGTTGTCATGGGAACAGCGTCGGTCGCGGCGCTCACCACACCCTCACCATCGGCTCACCGCCGCTCACCGAGCAGTGCCGCCACCTCCTCGACCGAACGCCCGGCGCCGCGGTCATAGGCGGCGCGGAACTGTTGTTCGCCGAGTTCGGTGCGGCACCGCGCGGCGGTGCCGGCCACCTCACCGTCACCTGCGGCGGGCATCCCGCGCAGCGACTCGGCAGCGCCGAGCAGGAGCGCGGCCCGCACCGTATCCCCGCTCGCCGCGGCGACCCCCGCCAGGCCGGCCACCGCGGCCGCGGCCACCGGCCGGGATCGGTGACGGGCCAGCTCGAACGCCTCGCGGTACACCGCGAGCCCGGCTTCGATGTCCGCTTCGGCGAGCGAGACCCAGCCCAGTCCGATGAGGCTGCGCGCCCGGGCCTCCGCCATGCCGACCGAGCCGTTGTCGGGTAGCGCGATGGCCGTGTCGTAGTACTCCCGGGCGCCGGCGAAATCGTTTGAGGCCCGGCGCAGATCGCCGAGCCCGCGTATCGCGTTGGCGTACATGTCCGTCGCGCCTGCTGTCCGGGCCGATTCGGCGGCGCGCCGGTAGGCGGCGCGCGCTCCGTCCGGGTTCGCGCGGGCGAGCAGGTCGCCGCGCCGGTTGAGCAGGTCGGCGGCGTCGTCACCCGCGCCCAACTCGGTTTGCAGGACAACGGCCTCGTCGATGAGATCCAGCGCGACCGTCCGTTCACCGCGCCAGTCGGAGACGGCGGCGAGTTTGTCGAGGGTGGTGGCGATCGCCCAGCGGTCGCCGGTGGCGCGGAAACCCTCGAGAGCACAGTGGAACTCGGGCTCGGCCGCCAAGGGCTCACCGGACATGAGCAGGCGCAGTCCCTCGCCCAGCCGCAGGAACGCCTGCGACCACGGGTCGGGACCGAAGAGCGGGCGCTGCCGCTGCGGCGGCAGGTCGAGCAACCCGCCGACTGTCGCGAGCAGAAACACCAGATGCGGTCGCTGCAAGGGTCTTTCCAGACCGGAGAGCGCCGCAACCGCCCGGGTGACCGCTACCGACGGCCCGGCTCCCACGCGCGCGGCGATCGCCGCGCACAGACCGTATTCCTCGGCGCTCGCCGCCGGATCGAGTGCGGGCAGCAGCTTGCCCGCGAGTTCGACCGCCCCGCCCGGATGACCGCGCAGCCACCAGCACCACGCGTGCGCGGCGATGAGCCGTCGCGCCGACACCGGATCGGCGTCCACCGCCCAGCGCAGCGCCACCTGCACGTTGTCGTGCTCGGTGCTGAGCCGTGCCAACCAGTCCAGCTGGTCCGGACCGCGCAGCCGCGGATCGGCCCGCTCGGCCAAGTCGGTGAAGAAGCCGGCGTGGGCACGCTGCATCCGCTCACGCTCGCCGGACTCGGTCAAGCGCGCCAGACCGTAGGCTCGGATGGTCTCCAGCATCCGATAGCGGCCGCCGTGCACCTCGACCAGCGATTTGTCGGCCAAGCCCGCGAGCAGCTCGTCGGCGTCGTCGAGTTCGCAGACGGAAGCGGCCATGGCGGCGGACGCGCCGCCCGCGAAGACCGCGAAGCGCCGCGCCATGAGGCGCTCGGCCGGTTCCAGCAGACCCCAGCTCCATTCGACCACCGCCTGCAACGTCCGATGCCGTGGTTCTGCGGTCCGGTCTCCCCGTGCCAGCAGACGGAACCGGTCGGAGAGGCGTGCGTCGATGTCCTCCACTTCGAGGTTGCGCAGACGGGCGGCGGCGAGTTCCAAGGCCAGCGGCGTGCCGTCCAGTCGCGCGCAGATGCGCCGCACGGCCGCGATCGTGCCCGCGTCGACAGTGAATCCGGGCCGCGCCGCGGCCGCCCGATCGGCGAACAGGCGGACCGCCGCGCAGCCGAGCTGCTCCGACAGCGGCGCGTCGGCGGTCGCGACCGGCAGTTGCGCGATGGAGAGTACCGTCTCGCCGGTGATGCGCAGGGCTTCCCTGCTGGTCGCCAGCACCCGCAGTCCTGGACATTCGCGCAACAACCGATGGACCAGCCGCGCGGCCTCGAGCACCAGATGCTCACAGTTGTCGAGGATGATCAGCAAAGACCGGCCGGCGAGCATGGCGTACAGCCGGTTTGCCGCGTCGTCGTGCTCCCCGGTCGCGCGGCCGCCGAGCGCCGCCGCGATCTCCCGCGCCACCTGCGCGCCGTCCACCAACGGCGACAGATCCACGAAACACACCTCGCCCTGAGCCCGGGAGCCGGCTTCCAACGCCAGCCGGGTCTTGCCGGTGCCTCCTGGCCCGGTCAAGGTGACCAGGCGGGCCCGTGCCAGCAGCGACGCGATCCGAGCGAGCTCGTCGTCGCGGCCGACGAAACTGGTGAGCTGGGCCGGTAGGCGGCGGAACGCGGACGCGGCGACGGTGTCCCCGCGCAGGATCTCGAGGTGCGCCCGCGTCAGCTCGGCAGAAGGATCCGCCCCCAGCTCGTCGGCGAGCAGCCTGCGGCCCTGCTCGAACAACTCCAGCGCCTCCGCCTGCCGATCGCTCCCGGACAATCCGCGCATGAGCAGCGCACGGGCCCGCTCGCGCAAGGGATGTGCCGCGACGAGTTCGGTCAGCATCGCGACCACCGCTCGATGGTCGCGCAGCGCCAGCCCGGCTTCCGCCCGATCCTCCTGGGCCGCCAGCCGCGCTTCGGTGAGGCGGGTCACCACGGTCGCGGCGAACGGCGCGTCGCGGACGTCGGCCAGCGCCGCACCCCGCCAGAGTTCGGCGGCTTCGTCCAGCAGCGCGGCCGCGGCAGCGGGATCGCCGTCACGCAACGCGATCCGGCCACCCTCGGCGAGTCGGTCGAACCGGTGCGCGTCCACCGTGCCCGGGTCGACCGCGAGCCGGTAGCCCGCCGCCGAGGACGCCACCAGTTCGTCGGCGCCCGCCGCGCGCAGCGCCCGCCGCAACCGCGACACCTGGGACTGCAACGCGTGCCCGGCGTCGCCCGGCGGGTCCTCGCCGTAGAGATCGTCGATCAACCGCTCTCGGGACACCACACGCCCGGCCTCCAGCGCCAACACCGCCAGCAGCGACCGCACCTGCGGCCCACCCACCGCGACGGGGCTCCCATCGGGCCGTCGCACCTCCACCGGACCCAGGATCCCGAACCGCACGATCGCCAGTATGGCCCGGGGATCGACGGGCTGCCGCTTCGCCGGGTTCTCAGCACCGGCTTGCGTCCGCTGCGTCGTGGACGCCTATTCCGATGCGCCATCGACTCCGGTGCTCGGACGTAGTGCGGCAGCGGTCGGAACCGGGTCGTTCACTCCGCTCGGTGGGCGAGCACGGCGAACATGGTGACCGACAGGTGGTAGTCGCCCGTGGCGATGCCCGCCTCCATGGCGGCGAGCAGGTCGCGGCCCTCCTGCTCGGAGATCGCTCCGGCCTGGCTCGTTGACGCGATCATCTGCATGTACAGCGGGAGGGCCGTGTCCGGATTCCAGATCACCGCCTCCGAGCCCATGTCGTCGATGGTGAAACCGGCGGCGGTGAGCAGGCCGCGCAGGCGGCGGCCCGACGCCGGGTTGGGGATGGTGGCGCGCATAGCCTTCGACAGGCGGGCGAGCACATCTGGGTCGCCGGGATGCGCGATCACGGTGTGCCAGTCGGTGTCGATGAGCAGCACGCGGCCGCCCGGTCGCAGGACGCGGGCGATCTCGGCGGTGGCGGCCGCCGGGTCGTCCAAGTGCTGGTAGACCCGCTCGCACCGCACCGCGTCGAAGTAGCCGTCGGAGAACGGCAGCTGATCGGCGGTGGCTTCGACGAAGCGGGCACGGGAATCCGCGGTCTCGGCGCGGCCACGGGCGATGGCGAGCATCGCGGGGTTCGGGTCGACTCCCACCGCGTCGCCGTCGGGGCCGACCCGGTCGGCCAGTTCGATCACCTCGGTGCCGGTACCGGCGCCTATGTCCAGCACCCGCTCGCCCGGTCGCACGGTCGAGACCTCGTGACCCCATGCGCGCAAGCGCCGGATACCCGGCAGCTCGGCTTGCAGGTCGAGCATGCCGACCAGCGCGGCCATCGGGTCGTCGGTGGTGCGGGAAGCGTCCGGGATCGCGTTCACGTGGAACGACGGGATAGGCGGCGAGGGATCGCTCGACATGGTCCGACACTATCCCCGCGCCGCCGTCGACGGCAGTGTGCGGTCGACCCGTCGGGTGCGTTTCTCGCCAGGGCTCGCGGCTCGGTGTGGCTCCCCTTCGCCGGAGTTCACCGCTGGACATTGGCGATGCCGCCCGCCCGGCGTACCGTCTAGTTTGTGAGCAGTGGCGCCGTGCCGGGGGCAGCGGTGAAGGGCTCGGATCCGTGGGCCCGGGTTTTCGCGGCGCTGTACGACCCTCTGCTGTGGATGGGCGAGCGGGCGGGTATGGCCGCTCGCCGACGGGATCTGCTCAGCCGCGCGAGGGGACGAACTGTCGAGCTGGGCAGCGGTACCGGTCTCAACATGGGGTACTACCCGGACGGCCTCGACGAGCTGATCTTGACCGAACCGGAAGCCGCGATGCGGACGCGGTTGGCGCGGAGGCTGCGTCGCAGTGGACGCCGGGCACGTGTGCTCGACGCATCGGCGGAACGACTGCTGTTCGAGGATGAAACCGTGGATACGGTCGTCTCGACGCTCGTGCTGTGTACCGTCGACGACCCCGAACCGGTGTTGCGCGAGATCGAGCGTGTGTTGCGCCCCGGCGGTCAGCTGCTGTTCATCGAGCATGTGCGTTCGGAGTCGCCGCGACTCGCCCAGTGGCAAGACCGCCTCGCCGGCCCCTGGCGCCGGTTCGCGGAGGGCTGCCATTGCAACCGTGCCACGCTCGAGCTCATCCAGGGGTCCGGGCTGAAACTCGAAGACGTACAGGAAGCGTCGTGGCGAGGAGAGCCCCCGATCATTCGACCGCTGATCTTTGGTGCGGCTACCAAGAACACCTAGGGAGCGTCCGATGTCCGAATCCGGCTCCACGGATCTCAAGCGGCGGCATCGCGCGATATGGGCACTGGGCGACTATCCCTCCATCGCCACCGAGGTCATCCCTGGGCTGGGCAGGCGTCTGGTCGATGCCTGCTGTATCGGACCAGGTCAGCACGTGCTGGACATCGCGGCCGGGTCCGGCAACGCCGCGATCCCGGCGGCGGAGGCGGGTGCGGAGGTGGTGGCGAGCGACCTCACGCCGGAACTGTTCGAGGCGGGGCGGCGTCTTGCCGCCGACCGGGGCGTCGAACTGCGGTGGCAGGAAGCCGACGCCGAGGCATTGCCGTACGCGGATGCCGAGTTCGATGCCGTGATCTCCTGCGTAGGGGTCATGTTCGCGCCGTTCCACCAGGCGGCGGCGGACGAAATGGTGCGTGTGACCAAGCCGGGCGGCACGATCGGGCTGATCAACTGGACGCCCACCGGATTCATCGGGCAGATGTTCGCCACGATGAAACCGTTCGCTCCTCCGCCTCCGCCCGGCGCTCAGCCGCCGCCGATGTGGGGCGACGAAGCGCACGTGCGGTCGCTGCTGGGTGATCGCGTCACCGACCTCGAGTTGCGGCGCGAGACCGCGGTCATCGATCGCTTCGCCGACGGAACCGAGTTCCGCGACTTCTT
>NZ_BAFR01000056.1 GCF_000308435.1 Nocardia araoensis NBRC 100135
GGTGAAGGTCTCGCGTCGACGGCGCCCGCCTCCAGCGCGGCGGCCACGGCGCGGCCGGGAATGTGCGTCCGATCGAAGGACGTATCAGACCTCGACAGGCGCCGCTTTCCGGAAGTCACCGGCGGCGGTGCGCACCGAGACCGCGCGATACGCCCGGTGCGATACCCCCAGCAGTAGTGCCGCGATGACCATCAGCAGTCCGATGCCGCCGACCAGTCCGAGCCACCCGGAGCGGGCGTAGGCGATGCCCGCCGTTCCGCCGACGAGCGCGCTGCCGAGATAGTAGGCGAACAGATACAGCGACGACGCCGCGCCCCGATTGCCTTCGGCCATCGCCCCCACCCACGCGCTCGCCGCGGTGTGCGCCCCGAAGAAACCCGCGGTGAAGAGCAATACGCCGAGTATCACGGTGCCGATGTGGTCGGGAATCGTCACCACGAGACCGATCGCCATGACGATCAGCGACATCGCGAGCACCCAGGACCGGCCCACCCGATCGGTCAACCGGCCGGACGCCGCCGAGGCCGCGGTTCCGGCCAGATAGAGCACGAACACCAGCCCCGCCACCGCCTCCGGCAGCCCGAACGGCGCGCTGGTCAGCCGGTAGCCGAGGTAGTTGTACATCGAGACGAACCCGCCCATCAGCACGAACGCCAGCCCGAACAGCGCGAGCAGGCCGCGGTGGCGCAACTGGCTGCCGAGGTCGCCCAGCACCGTCCGGATTCCGGCGGGCCGCGCGACGAAGCCCCGCGAGTGCGGCAGCCACCGGACGAACCACACCGTGCAGGCCGCCGCGGCGATCGAGGCCGCCGCCTGCGCCCACCGCCAGGACGCCAGATCCAGGGCGAACGCCGGGATCAACCGCCCGGCCAGCCCGCCGATCGTGGTGCCCGCCACGTAGATGCCCATCGCGGCGCCCAGCCCGTCCCCGCCGATCTCCTCCGCCAGATAGGCCATGGCCACCGCGGGCACACCGGCCAGTGCGATGCCCTGCACCGCGCGTCCGGCCAGCAGCAGATCCAACGAGGGGCTCAGCGGCAGCAGCAGTCCGATCACCGCCGCGGCGACGGCGGAACCGATCATCACCTTGGTCCGGCCGATCCGCGAGGAGAGCGCGCTCACCGGGATGATCGCCAGCGCGAGGAACCCCGTCGTGAGCGACACCGCCAGTGCCGCCCGCGCGGGCGTCGCGCCGAACGCGGCCGAGAGGCTCGGCAGCAGCGCTTGGGCGCTGTACATGGAGGCGAAGGTGGTCAGACCGGCCGCGAACAGCGCGACGGTGATCCTGCGTTCGTGGGCGACGTCTCTTACCGCTTCGGTCCGTGTCGTGGTCATGGCTCCTCCTTTCGTCCAGCATCGTCAGGCCGTTTTCCGGAAGGAAATGAATAATGGAAACTGTGTTCATTCCGCAGGCGCATATAGAGAGGTAGAGCGGTGCTGGGCGAGGATCTGGAGTGGTTCACGACACTCGCCGAACTGGAGCGGGTCGGCGCCGCAGCGGAGCGACTACACCTCGCGCAACCGACGTTGTCGCGCATGCTGGCCCGTCTGGAGCGCAGGGTGGGCGTCGAACTGTTCGATCGGCACGGAAAGCGGATCGTCCTCAACGAGTGCGGCCGCATCTACTACGAGCACGCCCGCCGCGCGCGATCCGAGCTGGACGCGGCCGAACAGGCCCTCGCCGATCGGGTCAACCCGGCCGGGGGCGTGGTGCGGCTGTCGTTCCAGCACTCTTTCGGCGGCTCGCTGGTGCCGCAGTTGATCAGCGGCTTCCGGCGCGTCTCCGGCCGGATCACGATCACGCTGTGGCAGGGCGCGGCGGCGGCGGTGACCGAGCGGGTGCTCGCGGGGGAAGCTGATCTGGGCATCGTCTCGCCCCGTCCCGCCGTCGCGGGCGTCGGCTGGCACGCCGTGCTGCGCCAGCCGCTGGTCCTCGCGATGCCGCCGGAACACCGACTGGCCGGGCGGCGGCAGGTTCGCCTCGCGGAGGTGGCCGACGCGGAGTTCGTCACCATGCACCACGGATTCGGAATGCGGCGCATCTTCGACGAATTGTGCGCCGCCGCGGACATCCGGCCGCGGATCGCGTTCGAATCGAGTGATCTCGTCACCGTGGCCGGGCTGGTCTCGGCGGGGTTGGGGGTGGCGATCCTGCCCCGCGAGGATCCGGTGTCCACGGGACCGCTGTCCGGCCCGGTGACGGTGCCGCTGGCGGACGCGGGCGCCGCTCGCGCGGTCGGGCTGGTCTGGTCCGCCGCGACCACGCCATCGGACGCGGTGCGACGTTTTCGTGATTTCACCGAGGATTGGGCGCGGCGACGTGGGGGAATTCCGTGAAGGGTCGGTTTTGCTCGCGGCTTATTCACTGGGCGGTGTCGGTGGGGCGGGTTAAACTTTCTCCATACAGCACCAGTCGAGACCGGAAAGCAGGCTATAGCCACTTTTGAGAACACAAGGCGAGATCGGCGACCCGGCCACCCCAGCGGCGGGCATCGGCGCCGGCGACAACGGTTCGGGTCCCGCAGCGCGCACCGTGCGCTCGAGCATCGAACTCGCTCCCGAATCCGTGTTCCCCTTCCTCGGTTCGGCCGACCAGAATCTTCGCGAACTGGAAACGCTGCTCGACGCGGACATTCACGTCCGCGGCAATTCCGTCACCCTCACCGGCAAGGCGGCCGATGTCGCGCTCGCCGAGCGGGTCATCGAGCAGTTGGTCGCGCTGACCGGCCGCAACCGCGTGGTGACGCCCGAGGCGGTGCGGCACACCGTCTCGATGCTCACCGAGGGCTCCAGCGAGTCTCCCGCCGAGGTGCTCAGCCTGGACATCCTGTCCCGGCGGGGCAAGACCATCCGGCCCAAGACGCTGAACCAGAAGCGCTACGTCGACGCGATCGACGCCAACACCATCGTGTTCGGCATCGGCCCCGCGGGTACCGGCAAGACCTATCTGGCGATGGCCAAGGCGGTCCAGGCGCTGCAGACCAAGCAGGTCAACCGGATCATCCTCACCCGCCCGGCCGTCGAGGCGGGGGAGCGGCTCGGCTTCCTGCCCGGCACGCTGAACGAGAAGATCGATCCGTACCTGCGCCCGCTCTACGACGCACTGCACGACATGATGGACCCGGAGGCCATTCCCAAGCTGATGGCGGCCGGCGTCATCGAGGTCGCGCCGCTGGCGTACATGCGCGGTAGGACCCTGAACGACTCGTTCATCATCCTCGACGAGGCGCAGAACACCACCGCCGAGCAGATGAAGATGTTCCTCACCCGCCTCGGCTTCGGCTCCAAGATCGTGGTGACCGGTGACGTGACGCAGGTCGATCTGCCGACCGGCGCGCGTTCCGGTCTGCGTGCCGCCAGCGAGATCCTCACCGAGATCGAAGACATCCACTTCGCGGAGCTGACCAGCAGTGACGTGGTCCGCCACCGCCTGGTCTCGGACATCGTCGACGCCTACGACCGCTTCGAGGCCCAGTCGCGTCCGCAGGTCGCCCCACATTACGGCGGCAACCGCGCGCAGCGCCGCGCGGCGAGCCGGTCCGACCGGCGATAACTCGTCCCGCCCGGCGGGGCTCCGCTCCGCCGACACGATCGGCGGGATCGTAGGCTGTTCGGGTGAGCATCGAGATCGCCAACGAGTCGGGTATCGACGTACCCGAAGAAGAGCTGGTCAGCGTCGCACGGTTCGTGATCGCCCGAATGGACGTGCACCCCGCCGCGGAGCTGTCCATGGTGCTCGTGGATCTCGACACCATGGCCGACCTGCACATGCGCTGGATGGACCTGCCCGGCCCCACCGACGTCATGTCCTTCCCGATGGACGAACTCGAACCGGGCGGGCGGCCCGACAGCCCCGAACCCGGCCCGTCCATGCTCGGCGACATCGTGCTGTGCCCGGAGTTCGCCGCCGGACAGGCGCGCAAGGCGGGGCACTCCCTCGATCACGAACTCGCCCTGCTCACCGTGCACGGTGTTCTGCACCTGCTCGGCTACGATCACGCCGAGCCGGAGGAGGAGAAGGAGATGTTCGCGCTGCAGGCCCGGCTGCTCGAGGAGTGGTACGAGAGCCTGCGGGAGGCGCAGCGGCGCGCCGAACTGGCCGAACGCGACGCGCGGTTGCTGGGTAAGGCGGGCTTCACCACACCGGGTGAGTCCCTGGGTCCCGCGTGAATTCCCTGACCCTCGTCCTGCTCGCGGTCCTGCTCATCTTCGTGGGTGGGGTCTTCGCCGGGGTCGATTCCGCCCTGAACACGATCTCGCCCGCCCGGGTCGAGGACCTGGTGCGGGCCGACCGGTCCGGCGCCGTGCGGCTGAGCAGGGTCGTCGACGACCGGGCCCGCTACGTGAATCTCATGGTGCTGCTGCGCATCCTGTGCGAGATCGGCGCGACGGTGCTGCTGGCGGCGGGACTGATGACGCTCTGGGGCAGGAACTGGGCGCTGCTGATCACCGCGCTGGTGATGGTGCTGGTGTCCTACGTGGTGATCGGTGTCGGCCCGCGCACACTGGGCAGGCAGCACGCGTACTCCATCGCGCTGGCCGCGGCCTTGCCCCTGCAGTTCATCGGCGCGCTGCTCGGTCCGATCAGCAGGCTGCTGATTCTCATCGGTAACGCGATCACCCCCGGTAAGGGTTTCCGCAACGGGCCCTTCGCTTCCGAGATCGAGTTGCGCGAGGTGGTCGAGATGGCCGGTGAGCGCGGGGTGGTCGCCGACGACGAACGACGCATGATCCAGTCGGTCTTCGAACTCGGCGACACGGCGGCGCGCGCGGTTATGGTGCCGCGCACGGAGATGGTCTGGATCGAAGCGGACAAGACCGCCGCACAGGCGATGTCGCTGGCGGTGCGTTCCGGACATTCCCGAATCCCGGTGATCGGCGAGAACGTCGACGACATTCGCGGCGTGGTGTATTTGAAAGACCTCGTGCCGTTCGCCGAGCGCAGCCGCAAGGTGCGGGTGCGCGAGGTGATGCGCCCCGCGGTCTTCATGCCGGACTCCAAACCGCTCGACAGCCTGCTCGACGAGATGCAGCGCAGGCGCAACCACATGGCGTTGCTGGTGGACGAGTACGGCGGCATCGCGGGTCTGGTGACCATCGAGGACGTGCTGGAGGAGATCGTCGGAGAGATCGCCGACGAGTACGACGTCGACGAGACTCCGCCCGTCGAAGATCTCGGCGACGGCCGCTATCGCGTGTCGGCCCGGCTGTCGGTGGAGGATCTCGGCGAGCTGTTCGGGTTGGAGATCGAGGAGGAGGACGTCGACACCGTCGGCGGCCTGCTCGCGCACGAACTGGGCCGGGTGCCGCTGCCCGGTTCGAAGATCGAGGCGCACGGGTTGGTGTTGCGCGGCGAGGGCGGCCCGGATGCGCGGGGCCGGATGCGGGTGAACACCGTGGTGGTACGCAAAGCGCGCGAGAAGGTCCCCGCGGGCAAGACCAACGGGGACAATCCCAATGGCAAGCGCAAGGCGAACGGATCGGAGCGGGAGATCGCGGCCGATCGCGACGAGGACGGAGACAGCGAATGACCGAACTGGACGCCGAGGACGACAAGCTGGTCGTGCTGGCCCGTGGCGCACTCGGCCGCACCGGCGGGGCGAGTGGAGCCGCCATCCGCGACACCGACGGCCGCACCTACGCCGCGGGCGAGGTCACGCTGACCGCGCTGCGGTTGACGGCCCTGCAAGCCGCCGTGGCCGCGGCATTGTCCAGCGGCGCGGAGGGATTCGAGGCGGCCGTCGTGGTCGGCGGCCGGTTGTCCGACTTCGGTGTGACCGCGGTGCGGGAGGTTTCGGCGGAGGCGCGGATCATCTTCACCGATCGCGACGGCGCGGTGTTCGAGATCGTCGACGACTCCGCGGACGCGGCCGACGCGGTGAGTGCCGAATCCGGCGAGGTCCACGGTGGCTGACGCGCGGCAGAAGGACGAATTCCGTTCCGGCTTCGTCTGTTTCGTCGGTCGTCCGAACACCGGCAAATCGACCTTGACCAACGCGCTGGTCGGCGCGAAGATCGCGATCACCTCCTCGCGCCCGCAGACCACCAGGCACACGATTCGCGGCATCGTGCACCGCGAGCACGCCCAGTTGATCCTGGTCGACACTCCCGGCTTGCACCGCCCGCGCACCCTGCTCGGCCAGCGCCTCAACGACCTTGTGCGCGATACGTATTCGGAAGTCGACGTGATCGCGCTGTGCATCCCGGCCGACGAGAAGATCGGGCCGGGCGACCGTTGGATCGTGCAGCAGGTCAGGCAGATGGCGCCGAAGACGACGCTGCTCGGCGTGGTCACCAAGATCGACAAGGTGAGCCGGGAACAGATCGCCGAACAATTGCTCGCCGTCTCCCAACTGCTCGGCCCCGAGGCCGACGTGGTGCCGGTGTCGGCGGTCGAGGGCGAGCAGGTCGAGGTGCTCGTCGACGTGATCGCGTCGAAGATGCCGGAGGGCCCGGCCTTCTACCCCGACGGCGAGCTCACCGACGAGCCCGAGGAAACGCTGATGGCCGAGCTCATCCGCGAGGCCGCCCTCGAGGGCGTGCGCGACGAGTTGCCGCACTCGCTGGCCGTCGTCATCGAGGAAGTCCTCCCGTACGAGGACCGCGAGGACATGCTCGACGTGCACGCCCTGCTCTACGTCGAGCGGCCCAGCCAGAAGGCGATCGTCATCGGCAAGGGCGGTTCCCGGCTGAAAGAGGTCGGCACCAACGCCCGCAAGCAGATCGAGCACATCCTCGGCACCCGGATCTACCTGAACCTGCACGTGAAGGTGGCCAAGGACTGGCAGCGCGACCCGAAACAGCTGGGCAAGCTCGGTTTCTGACCGGTTCGGTCGTCGGCGGCCTGCTCGATCGATCTCCGCGTTCGAGTTCGCTGCCGACGGTCGTTCACCTCGCCGGCTGCGATCAGGTGTCAGCGGTCGTGTCAGATCGGCGTCAGCTCGGTATCAGCGGGGCCGGCGACAGTAGCCATGTGAACAGCACAGCAATCGAAACCTCCACCACCATCACCCTCTCCGACCAGGACAAGCGGACCCTGCGGACCGCCGCGTACGGCGCCCTGTCGTTGCTGGCCGCCACCGGCACGCCGCACACGGCCGCCACGAGCGGCTCCATCGCCCTGACGTCGGCGACCGGCCTGGTCGGGCACGTGCTCGCCGCGAAGTCCAAGGACATCGAGTTGCCGGGCAAGACCGTCGCCGAACTCGCCGACCAGGTACTGCCCGCCCTGACCGCGGCCATGAAACTGCTCGCGCGGCAGGATCCGGCGGAGGCCGAGAACTTCCGCAGCACCGTCCTCATCGCTGTAGAAGCGGCCGCCCGGTCCCGCCGAGGTGAACCGACCACGGCCGCGATGGCCCGCAAGATCACCGCGGCCCTCGACGCCGCCGCGGACAGCGGGGCGGTGCCGGTGGCTGTTGCCGGGCCGGATCGCCCGGAACTCCAGAAGGCACTCGAAGACATCGTCGCTTCCGGTTTCATCGGAATCACGCTGCGCGTGCACGATCAGCGAGGTGAGTGGGTCGGCAGCGCCGGGGTGAGCAAGTTGGGCGAGACCGCGAAGCCGCCGGCCGACGGGCACGTCCGGATCGGGAGCAACACCAAGACCTTCATCGCGACCCTGGTCCTGCGACTGGTGGCCGAGGGCAAGCTCGGACTGGACGACCCGGCGGCCGACCACCTGCCCGAGTTCGGACTCGACCCGCGGATCACGGTGCGGATGCTGTTGCAGCACACCAGCGGCGTGTTCAACTTCACCGGCGAGTACTACGAAGACGGGACCGTCGTGCCGGGAATCCCCGCCACCACCGCGGGCAAGGAGTGGGTGGACAACCGGTTCGAGACCTACCAACCGGAGGAGTTGGTGCGGCTGGCGTTGTCCAAGCCCGCGCGGTTCGAGCCGGGTACGGACTGGAGCTACTCCAACACCAACTACGTTCTCGCCAGGCTGCTGATCGAGAAGGTCACCGGCCGCCCGGTCGCCCAGGAGATGCAGCGGTCGATCCTGGGGCCGCTCGGGCTGTCGGGCACCGTGGCGCCGACCACCCAGACCGAGCTCCCCGAGCCGCACGCCCACGCCTACTACCGGTACCAGGAGGCCGGACACGAGAAGATCGTCGATGTCACCAGCCACAACCCCTCCTGGATCTCCAGCGGCGGTGACATGATCTCGACCACCCAGGACCTGCACACGTTCATCTCCGCGCTGGTGACCGGCAAGCTGCTGCCTGCCCCGCTGCTGGCCGAGATGCGCACGCCGCACCCGACGCCCATCCCGAACATGGGCTACGGCCTGGGGGTGTTCGTACAGGACACCGGCCTGGGCGGCACCCTCGTCACCCACAACGGCGGCGCGGCGGGCCACGCGGCGCTGATGTACAGCACGCCCGACGGCGAGAAGACCATGACCGCCACGCTGAACTACGCGGACGACGCCGCGCTGTCCCTGGCCGTAGCGTTCCAGAAGGCGACGCAGAGGCTCGTCGACGAGGTGTTCTGCGGCGGGCAGGCCGACCCGGCCCAGCCGACAGGCTGAATACTTGTCAGTTGCACAAGTTGAGCGTCGCTCCGGTGTGCATCGGGTGAGACCGAATCGGGCTATCTCGAACTCAGTGAGTTGGAGATAGCCCGATTCGCATGCTCGACCGAAGTTTTCGACTCATGTTGGCATCCCGAATCTATGGTCGGGTAGATGAATGACGCTAATGCGGTCCGGCTCGGAAGCGCCGATGACGCACGGCAGCATTTCGATGCGATCTGCGAGCTGTACGACGAAGCATTCTCGGCGGCACCGTATGTTTGGCCGGACACCGAGTCGCAGTGCCATCGACAGATGCTCAGCGACATGATCACCAGGCAGGGCTTCGGCGTGGCTCTCGCGACATCCCGTGACGCCCTGGTCGGATTCGTGTACGGAACCACTCTGACCACCGACACCGGGTGGTGGGAAGGGTTCCAGCAGCAGGTACCGCCGGAAATCACACAGGAATGGCCTGGTAGGACCTTCGCTGTGATCGATCTGGCGGTTCAGGCGTCGGCACGTCGACACGGCCTCGGCCGCCGATTGCTGGACACCCTGCTGGATAGCCGACCCGAGCAACGGGCGACGCTGGCGGTCCAGCCGCAGGCGGAAGACGCACATGCGTTCTATCGGGCGATCGGTGGCTGGCACCTGGTAGGGCGGCAAGACACACCAGCATTCGTGTCCCCTGAGTTCGACATCTACGTCCGGGAGTTGAGGAGTCCATAGTCCGCCAGCACTTGGTCCAGCTCGCGCACGCACAGCGCGTCCGACCATGGGGCAAGGTCTGATCGCGTATCGGAGATCATGCCGAGGAGACGGTCGGAACGGCACGACACCGCCAGCCCCGCTGCCTCACCGACCACCCGTGCCGCTTCGTCGATCTCACGCGCCGCGATGTGGGCGTGTGCCAGATCGACGTAGGCCACCGCCCGATTGCGCGTGAAGTTGTCGCCGATGAGAGCGAGCGACGATTCGGCTGCTTGCTGTGCCTCGGCCGCACGACCGAGCCGATACATACAGTCGCTTCGAAACGACAGCGACAGCCCTGGCCCATGGAAGTACGCGATGGAATTGTCAGCTGGCGGCGTATTGGTCAAGGTGGCGTCGGCGGCATCGAGCGCTGCGACACATGCGTCCCGGCTGCCGGTACCGGCGTAGGCAAACGCCGCGATGACATCGGCATAAGAGCGAAGCAGGCCATCATCCGCCGATCGTGCCCAGTTCTTGGCAGCCACCGCGTGGTCGATTGCTGTGCGCGGGTAGCCACGCCAGATGGCGAGGTAGCTCATGTTGCACAGGACCAGAGTCACGAGCGCATCGTCGCCTGCCGCATGTGCCGATTCGCGGGCCTGCTCATAACATGAGTTCGCGGAATCGAATTGGCGCATATCGAACCGCATCCATCCCAGTATCTCCGCGAGTTGGCTGTGCACAGTGAGCAATCGGAGCCGCAAGTGGTCCGGTGCTTCCCGCAGCAGAGCGGAGGCGATGGCCAGCTGAGCGGAGACCATCGGAAGTACGGCGTAGGGACCGTAAAGGTCCTCCTGTGCCAATGCGATCTTCATCGCGGTTTCGATATGGCCGATGGTGGCGTCATCGACTCGGCCAGGCTGCACGAGCACTTCACCGACGCGTCGTTGTTCGTCTGGATTCAGGCCCGCCAAAATAGCAGCGACAGCGGGTAGTCCGCCGGAGACGCCGCCGAACAGGCGAAGCAATTCACGTCGGTTCATCTCGACCCACGTCCTCAGTTCGGCATCCGGAGACAAGTGTAGGCGGATCGACGGTGACGAGGTGGCGATCGCACGCGTCGGTGATGCACCTTCGTTGTAGAAGCGGTATGCCTGCTCGGGGCTGAGACCGTCCAGCACCGTGTCCATGGCATCCGACGACCGAGGACTCAGCGCGGCTTCCTTGCCCTGCTGTTCCCACTTTCCGACCGTGCGCACCGCACGCCCGCAGACCGCCGCGAACTCCTCCTGCGTCAGTCGCATCGCCGTGCGAAGCGCCAGAACATCGGCGCCGGTCCATTTGTCGATCAATCGCTTGCCCCCTCGCATCGACGTGTCGAATACCGGAAGAGTAGGACCGAAATGCCTGCCGCGTACCTGTATTACGTCGCTTCGACACCGGATCCTGGTCTTGCATCCGGCGCCGGGTAGATGCCGTTTCGCCCAGCGGCACACTGACCGGCTGTGAGCGGTCGATCGGTGGCGCATGCTCCTCGGCGCCGGGTGCTCATCAGATCACGAGCAGGGGAGACACAGGGATGAGGTTGGAGGACACTCAGGTGCTGCCGCCGGTGCGAGCGGACACGCCAGTGACGCGATGCCGCTTCTACCGTGAGACCTGCGGACTACCCGCCAGGGTCCAACCCGAGATCGGAAGCATCGTCGTGGCTGCGGGCAGCGTCGGCGCGATCACCATGCCGCATCAGCTCGGCGCTGCGGTGAAGCGCCGTATGCACGGGCTCGGCCTGCGACTCGGCCCGATCGTTTCACATCCGCGTTCGAAACGATGGACGTTCCTGATCGTCCCGGACGTGCCTGACGAGATCAGGCTGTTCGCCGAGTTGTTCCGGCTCAACGCCTCGGTGTCACGCTGCGGCGCACAAATCGCGTTGCCGTCACCAGGCGCCCGCCAGGCGGGATTCCGTGTCTGGGTCGCACCACCCCCCGACGCCTTCCGCCCCTCCGGCATGACCGTCATCGAATCGATCCGAGCATGCCAACCGCAGCGCAGGTGGTGACGCATGGAACCCCAACTGTCGCCAAGGCCCGAAGAGGACGATGTCCAGCTGTCGATCCAATTCCATGATCTGCGATTGGACTTCGCCGCCTGCGCATCCGCAGCGGAGCGCTTCGTGCAGGAATGGCGCGCCTACCACCACCAGGGTGCTGTGACCGTGATACCCGGAGACCCCGCCGGATTGCCCCGATTGCCAACTGAACGCCTTATCTGGAGGGGCCGAACCAGGATCGTCGAGCGGCAGGGCTCGGCGAGAGCCGCTCGTGTGATGATCGGAGAGGGAACAATGAGTCACCTGAGACGACCCGATAGTGCGAACACCACGTCCAGCACAGGCATGCTGGTTACGCTCGATGGGCCGGGAGGAGTCGGCAAGTCCAGTATCGCTCATACACTCGTCGACTATCTGCGCAGCCGAGCCGTTCGGGTGCATGCCACAGCCCAGCCTAGTCCCACCGCGCTCGGCGAGTTCATACGCGCTCATGCCGATACCTACCGGGGGATCGCCCTTGCCTGTTTGGTTGCCGGCGATCGGCATCATCAACTTCTCAGCGAGATCGTTCCTGCGCTCGAGGCAGACATGGTGGTGGTATGTGACCGGTATCTGCCGTCCTCGCTTGTGCTGCAAACACTTGATGGGGTCGACCCGGAAATGGTGTGGCAGCTCAACCGGGGGGTGCCTGAGCCGGATTTGGCGGTAGTGCTGCATGCTGACGTCCGCACTTTGGCGGCACGGCTCGCCGTGCGCGGTGCGCACGATCGGTTCGAACGGGACAGCGACAGCAGCAGTGCCCAATCCGAACGATTCCATGAAGTAGCTGCCGAACTAGCTGACATCGGCTGGCCGATTGCCGAGTTCGACTGTACACATCGACGTCAGTCCGACACTGCCCGCGCGATCGGTGACCTGATCATGGCTCACATTCAGGCGCCACCCTGGCACCGACCAG
Organism: Nocardia araoensis NBRC 100135; assembly: GCF_000308435.1. Lineage (GTDB taxonomy): Bacteria > Actinomycetota > Actinomycetes > Mycobacteriales > Mycobacteriaceae > Nocardia > Nocardia araoensis. The sequence goes on from NZ_BAFR01000056.1 coordinate 12,223, forward strand.
GGCGGTCCACTTCTTGAATAGCAAGGAAGCGACGATGATGACCGAACCCGAACCACTGAAGGGAGCAGTGCATGATCTTCGGCCGGATGATGCTCGACCACCCAGGCTGGGTGCAGGTCAGCCATGATGTGGCTTACCGCGCCGTGACCGACGGCCACCACACCGCGATCGTCACCGATGCCGGAGCGGCCGAAGCGTGGTTGCGATCGGATGAGTTCGATCCTGCTGCGCTAGCCGGTGCCGATGACATGTTGATGGGATTGAAAGCCGCCGGCGTGGTCACACGGCTGGCGAATCCGAGCTTGTGGGATGCCTTGGCTACGGCGATTGTGCGGCAGGTGATTCGGGCCGGGCAGGCCCGGAAGCTGTATCTGTTGTTCAGCCGGGCCCATGGGCAGCGGGTGAGTCACGGCGACACCACGGCATGGCTGTTCCCGGAACCGCAGAAGATCCTCGAACTGCCCGATCAGACGTTCTCCGATATTGGGGTCGCGTTCAAACGGCCCGCGCTTCAGGCCGCTGCTCGGGCTTACCTCGAACACGGCAAGGAGTGGACTGCAATGGCGGAGTCTGCCGGTGAGCGTCTTGCACTGATCGACGCCCTACAAGTGGTTCCGCGGATCGGACCATGGACCGCTGGCGCCGCGGTGGCCGACTTCACCAACGACTTCTCTGTGTACCCGTACGCGGATCTAGCTGTCCGCACCTGGGCGAAGCGGCTCTCGCCGGAGCGAATGTGGCATGACGACGAGCCCGGGTTCGCGGCACAATGGCAAAAGCTGGCGGGAAATCAGTTGTCCGCGTGGACCTTGCTCACTCTCGCATGGGGGACAAACAATGCCGACCTCACCAAAGTGGCCCTGCCGTGACCTGATCGCCGGAGCCGCCACGAATCACCCAGTCGATGCGCTGTTCGTCAACGCCCCACTGCGTGATTACAGTCTGCGTCCCAGAGTCAACGACTTCACGCTTCCCGTGCTGGGCATGGCCTATATCGCCACCTACGCCGCACAGCAGGGATTCAACGTCGGTGTCCTCGACGCCGAAGCCCATGGCTTGGGCATCGACCAGACGGTTGACCTCATCAATGCCACCAAGCCACGGTGGGCGGGGTTCAACCTGCTCGCCCCCACATACGAGATCAGCGCCCGCATCGCCGCCGGGCTCGACCAGGACATCAAGGTCATGCTCGGCGGGCATCACGCCAAAGCCATGCCGCGCCGAATACTGACCGATCCGCGCATGACGCGGTGCGCCGCACTGGTACTCGGCGAAGCCGAGAGCCGAGTCTCCGAGTTGCTCGATGATCACCGCAACCGATCTCGCTTACCAGGCGTAATGTGGCTGGACCCGATCATGCGAGTACCGGTCACCGGTGGAGTGCCGGGCGCAACGCATTATCTCGCACCCGACATCGATACCTTGCCGTTCGTCGACCGGACCTATCTGTGTCAGGACCCGCACTACGAGCATGCGCGGTGGGAAGCGAACATGGTCGGTGCTCGGGGCTGCCCATACAACTGCTCCTTTTGCGGAGCGGCGGTCAGCGCCAACCCGGATGTCACCATCCGAACTCGCGACCCGCGCAACATCATCGATGAAATGGTTGGGCTTCGTGAACAGCGCAGCGTCACCGCGTTCCGGTTCGTCGACGATCTGTTTCTCGGGGCACGCCGCGTAATCGACACCATGATGCGTGCCTTCGCGACCGAACAGGTCGGCGACTGGGCGCGCTGGGATGCCACCGGCCGGATCAACGTGTTGCATCGAGCTGACGATGCGACGCTGGATCTATTGGCGTCGAACGGTCTGCGTGAAGTCGCGCTCGGTATCGAGTCCGGCAGCGCCCGCATGCTCGAGTACATCGACAAACGCATTACACCTGAAATGGCGGTCGGTGTGGTGACCCGGCTGGCCGAACGCGGCATCGGCGTGAAGGGATATTTCATTCTCGGATTTCCCGGTGAGACCCGCCGAGAGATCGACGCCACCGAGCGGCTGATCCACCGGCTATGGGAAGCTACCGATCAGCTGCCCGGACGATTCCGCGCATCGGTGTTCGAGTTTCGCCCCTACCCCGGAACACCGGAATGGCATCGACTCATGGCGACAGGTCGCTACCAGGCGGAACAACTTCTGAACTATTCGCCGGTGGACTTGACCAGCGGGGGTGTCGACGAGTCGATGCTGGCCCGCGACGAGTTCAACTTCTCGGTCGATCTCCAGCTCGCGGAGGCGCCCACCAGCTACATCCGTGCCAAACTGGTCGACTTGGCGCACGCCCAACACGTGCGCGCTGCCGCCGGTTAGACGCCGATGTCGGCGACTGCGTGCGGTATATCCCAGCCGTGCTCGCTGAACGGCGCTCGCCCGTCGAGGAACGCGCGGATCCCGACGGCAGGGTATTCGATCAAGTCATCAGGCAGGTGATCGATCGGGAACCAGTGCACGGCCGCGCACTTCTCCGGTTCCCGATTCACCGGCTCGCCGACCCACCGCCGTGCTTGAAGGAACAGACCCAGCCGTGGTTCCGGGCCTGAACCGGCGGCGTGGACAGCGTGAACAAATCTGAGGTCGGCCGGGTCGATGAGCACACCGATTTCCTCTTGGGCTTCTCGGACGGCGGCAGTTGTGATCGGCTCGCCCGCGTCCAGTTTGCCCGATGGCAGGTGCCACCTGCCTGCGAACATATCTCCCCGACGCTGAGTCAGCAGTAGCTTGTCGTCGCGCACGAGCAGTATGTGAACGTCCACCAGGTGACGATCGGCCATCGGCATCTCCTCGCGTTGCACGGTCGGCCGAGACCATACGGCATCGGTGATCGGCACACCAGCGGACCCGCCAGGGCATCGACGCGGGCGATTACGCGAGTAGTTGGCGGCTCAGAAGCGGGGTGAACGCACCGAAATTACTGGTGGACAGCGTTGGTCGGTGTCGTCTCACCACCAAGGTGTGGGTCGGTGGCGCTGCCAGTTCAGTTCGGATTCGAGTTGGGCGGCCAAGGAGATCAGGAGGGGGTCGGAGTTCGCCGGGCCCATCAGTTGGGCGCCGATGGGAAGGCCGGAGTCGGTGAAGCCCGCGGGGACGTTGATGCTCGGCCAGCCGAGGACGTTCCATGGCCAGGTGTAGGGGCAGGCGGCGGTGATGAGGTTGTTGGTGGCGTTGACGCCGATGCCGTCGATTTCCTCGGCGCGCGGCGGTGGGGTGGCGGTGGTCGGGGAGAGGACGACGTCGTGGTCACGGAAGAAGTGACCGATTCGCTTGTGCAGCAGCGGCTCCAGTTGCCGTGCCGCATAAAGCGCCGGGCCGTCGAGCATGCGTCCGATCCGGGCGTTGGCGGTGGTGCGCGGATCGACTTCCAGGCCGGGCATGCGGGTGTACACGCGCCGGATCCCGGCGAGCGAACGCGGGAGGAAGGAAGCGCCGATCAGGATGCCGTAGTGCAGGTCGGCCACGGTCACGGTGTGTCCGAGGGCGCGCAGTGTGTCGGCGGTGCGGCGCACCGCTCGCTCGATCTCGGGATCCAGCGCGGTCCTGGTCGCGGTGAAGGGGATGCGCAGCGACAGGGCGATCCGCAGCCTCCCCGGGTCCCGGCCGACGGCGTCGGACGCGGTGATCGGCTCCGGGGTGTGCAGATCTCCCTGGTGCGGCCCGGCCGCGGCGTCCAGCAGCAGCGCCGCGTCCGCGACGGTGCGCGCCAACGGCCCGTTCACGGTGAGCCCATAGAACGCTTCGGCTTCCGGCCAGGTGGAGATGCGTCCGCGCTGCGGTTTGATGCCGACCAGGTTCGTCCATGCGGCCGGGATGCGGATCGAGCCCGCGCCGTCGGAACCGAGGGCGGCGGGAACCAATCCGGCCGCGACGGCCGCCGAAGCTCCGCCGGAGGACCCGCCCGGCGTCCTGGTGCGGTCCCACGGATTGCGCGTGTGTCCGAACCACGCGGCGCTGGTGAACGGCCACTGCCCGAGTTCGCAGGTATTGGTCTTGCCGACGATCACCGCGCCGGCGGCACGCAGGCGCCGGACCGATTCCGCGTCCTCGGTTTTCGGCGCGAAGTCGCCACCGCAGCCGAACGCGGTCGGCTCGCCGGCGATATCCGTGTCGTCCTTCACCGCGACGGGCACGCCCAGCAACGGCAGGCGTTCCCCCGCCGCCAGTCGCCGGTCGGCGTCGGCGGCCTCCGCGAGCGCCCGATCGCGGCGCACGATCCGGAAGGCGTTGAGCGTGCCCTGGGCGGCGTCGATCCGGTCGAGGACGCCGCCGACCGCCGTCGTCGAGGTGATCGCGCCACTCGCGATGGCGGCCGCCAGTTCGGCCAGTCCCAGTTCCGGCGCACCGGGCGCGGGAGCGGGATCGGACACCGTCATGTGAGCTCCGTCTCGTCGTGGTCCACCAGACGGTAGCGGCAATTTGGTCAGTCGTCCATATCGCTGTGTGTGATGAGAAAAGCTCCTGATAGCAGGAGTAGTCGACGTCGAAGGGCGCGGTCAAGGCGGTCTTCAGCTGATCCGTCGCAGCTCTAGACATACATACGGTATGTATGTAACAGTGGTCGGGACCAGCGATTACCGGGAGGACCCATGGCAACCAGCACAGCACTCGGCCGCACCCACGAAGTGGACCTGCCCGGCGGCCGCATTCGCTACCACGAGACAGGGGAGGGCGCCCCGGTCGTCTTCGTGCACGGCCTGCTCGTCAACGCCGACCTCTGGCGCAAGGTGGTGCCCGCCATCGCGGCCGCCGGGTACCGCTGCCTGACACCGGACTGGCCGCTCGGCTCGCACGAGATCCCGGTCCCGGACGCGGAGTTGACTCCGACCGGCGTGGCCGACCTGATCGCCGCGTTCCTCGAACGCCTCGACCTCACCGACGTCACCTTGGTCGCCAACGACACCGGCGGAGCGATCACGCAGGTGTTGCTGACCCGCGACCGCTCCCGCGTCGGCCGGGTGGTGCTCGCCTCGGTGGACAGCTACGAAGGCTTCCTGCCGCAGCCGTTCACCACGCTGCCGCTGCTGGCCAGGATCCCGGGCTCGCTGCGCCCGCTGACCGAGTTGCTGCGCATCCGCGCGCTGCACCGGCTTCCGGTGGCCTTCGGCTGGGTCACCAAGCGGCCCGTTCCGCCGGAGATCGTCGACTCCTATCTGCTGCCGAGCCGCAAGTCCGCCGCGATCCGGAAAGATCTGCGGCGCTTCCTGAAATCGGCGCAGCGCCGGTACACCCTCGAGGCCGCCCGCCACTTCGCGGAGGTCGACCTCCCGGTTCTGCTGGCCTGGGCGCGGGAGGATCGGCTGTTCCCGGTGTCGTTCGCCGAACGCCTTGCTCGCGATCTGCGGAACGCGGAGTTGAAGCTGATCGACGATTCCTACACCTTCTTGCCGGAGGACCAGCCCGAGTTGCTCGCCGCATCGATTCTGGAGTTCACTCGGCTGCATGCCGCGCCGTAGCCAGGAAGACCGCTCCCGAGCGACCAAGGCCGCGCTCGAACAGGCGGGACGCCGCCTGTTCACCGAACGCGGCTTCGCGGGGACCTCCGCGGAGGAACTGGTCACCGAGGCAGGCGTCACCCGGGGCGCGCTGCACCACCACTACGGCGACAAGCGCGGACTGTTCCTCGCGGTGCTGGAGCAGATCGAGGTCGAGATCACCGAGGAGATCGAGAACGCCATCGCCGCAGTCGATCCCGACGATGTGATGGCCGGAATGGCGGCAGGGCTCGGCCTGTTTCTCGAGATCTGCCAGCGCCCGGCGATGCTGCGGATCGCCCTCACCGACGCCCCCGCCGTGCTCGGCTGGCAGGCTTGGCGCGAATTCGAATCAGCTCACGGCCTCGGCCTGATCACCGCGCAACTCGAGCGCGCCCGCGCCGCCGGATTGATCGCCGACGCGCCCGTTTCCGTTCTGGCCCAGCTGGTCGTCAGCGTGGTCAGCGAGGCGGCGCTGATCGTCGCGCACGCCGAAGACTCCGACCTGGCGCGTGCCCAAACCCAGCAATCGGTGCTGCTCCTGATCTCAGGACTGCTGCGCGCCGACCGCTGAACGGGTCCGAGCGCGCCGGGTCGTGTTCGGCGATCGAGAGCTGTCGGCTCCGGACGGCACGCGAGGGGAGTTCGTAGCTGCCTGCCCCGATGCGGCCCACTCGGGTCTTATCCTGCGCATGTGACAGGGCAACCGGCGCGCTCGGCACATCGACTCCGGTGGCGTGCGGCGCCGCTGATGGTGGGACTCCTGCTGGCTGTGGGCGGTGCCGCGACCCGGCCGTTCACCTGGCAGGCGACCGCGATGGTGGCGGTAGCGGCAGTTGCGGCGGTGGTGCCGGCGTTCCGCGTACGAATCGAGCGGCCCCCGCGCACCGCCCGGCTCACGCGCGGCGTGGCCGTGTGGTCGGCGCTGCTGGTCGCGGCGTCGCTGTGGGAGGTCTACGCACTTCTGCGGCAGCCCGCCCTGAACCGGCCGAGTCACGAACAACCGACACTGTCCACACTGCTGGACCCGGCGCTCGAACAATGGCCGCTGCGGCTCGCCGGATGGCTGGTATGGCTGGCCGCCGGATGGTGGCTGGTGTCGCGATGAGCGACCGAGCCGTCATCCTCCTCGGCTTCGGCCTGCTCTTGGCGGCCGCACTGGTCGCGGCGGCGGTCGCGCGGCTGCGCCGGGACCTGGTCGCGTCGTTGGGCGAGACGATCGCATACCTGACCGGCACCCGCGTGACGAGAATCACCGCCGTGTTCGTGTGGGCGTGGCTCGGCTGGCACTTCCTGGCCCGGTGACGCCCGTGCGTGCGCCGAATCGCTCATGCGTGCCCACATCGGCCCGGTGCGCGTGCGTGGCCACCGCGTAGACGACGAAGGAGCAGGCCCGCAGTTCGCAGTCGGCAGTTGCCCCGGGTCGACAGCCAGCCACTGCTACCCCGTGCGCCAGGTAGTGAGCTTCCATGTCGACGCGCCCAGCGCACCACAACCCCGTCTTTCGAGCGAAGCGAGATCGAGCCTGTTCCGTTCGCGGCCCGGCTCGCGTTTGCGCGGCCGCCGCGTCCGCGACGAAGTCGCCAGCGGCGGCCGCGCAAACGCGAGCCACAAAGGGGCCGCGAACACCCAGCGCCGCAGGCGCTGGACAAACAAACACAGCATTAGACTCACTCCGTGCGGTTGTATCGGGACGAGGCGGTAGTAGTTCGCCAGCACAAGCTGGGTGAGGCGGATCGCATCGTCACGCTGCTCACGCGACAGCACGGACTGGTTCGCGCGGTCGCCAAGGGGGTGCGGCGGACCAAGTCGAGGTTCGGGGCCCGGTTGGAGCCGTTCTCCTACATCGACGTGCAGTTGCACCCCGGGCGCACCTTGGACACCGTTACCCAGGTGCACACGATGGAGGCGTTCGCCGCCGACATCATCGATGACTACGGGCGCTACACCACCGCGTGCGCCGTACTGGAGACCGCCGAACGCCTGGCGGGCGAGGAGCGTGCGCCCGCGCCCAGGCTGCACGCGCTCACCGCGAGCGCCCTGCGCGCCATCGCGGCCAAGCAGCGTCCGCACGAACTGATCCTGGACGCGTTCCTGTTGCGCGCCATGGGTTTCGCGGGCTGGGCGCCCGCGTTGGACGAATGCGCCAAGTGCGCGACACCGGGCCCGCATCGAGCCTTCCATGTCGCGGCCGGGGGCGCGGTCTGTGTGCATTGCCGTCCACCTGGTGCGGCGACGCCCGCCCCCGGGGTGCTCGACCTGCTGGTCGCGTTGTTGCGCGGGGAGTGGGAGCAGGTCGAGGCGACGCCCGAGGCGATGCGCAGGCAGGCCAGCGGACTGGTCGCGGCGCACTTGCAGTGGCACCTGGAACGTCAACTGCGCACCCTGCCGTTGATCGAGCGATCCAAGGACACCGCCGCACGAACCCCGCCGGTGGCCGCGCGGGGTTGAGTGGTGGAGGGGCAGCCGCTGAAGGAGTGCTGTCGGGCGTGGTCCGTCGTCAGTCCGCGCCGGGCCGAGCGGAGGCGAGGCAGCCGCTGAAAGAGTGCTGTCGGGCGTAGTCCGTCCTCAGTCCGCGCCGGGCCGAGCGGAGGCGAGGCAGCCGCTTACTCCACGAACTGGAGCTCTACCTGGGGCAGCTCGTTCATGACGCGGGCGCAGACGGCGCGATGCCAGGTGGCCGGGTAGCGGGTGTCCGGCTCGTGCTTGGAGTAGTCGTCGTTGGTCCGGTAGGTGTGCAAGCGGGGGGAGATCTCCCCGGCGTCGATGGCGTCGACCATGGCCTCGACCACCTGTTCGGTCTCGTCCGCGATGGCGGCGAGTTCGCGGGCCACGGTGTCGGGGATCTGGAAGGCCCCTTTCTCCCACCGCTCGACGGTGCGCTCCGCGACCGCGAAGAACCGCGCGCACCACGGGACCGGGAGACCGAGCAACTCACGAGTGGCCCGGAAACCCGCCGCGGTGCCGGTGCCTGGTAAATCGGTCACGTTCGAGAAACCCCTCCCCAGTATCACGATAGGGAAAGAATAAGTCACCGGTGGCGGTCGGAACCGTGGAATTCGTCAGGAAGCAACGCGGCAGTGGGGGCGGCGAAGGCGATCAGGCAGGATAGAGGCCGTGATCCTCCGCCGAGACTCCGCCACCGCGATCGACCCCGAGCCCGCGGGCGCCGTGCGTCCGCCCGCGCCGCATCCGTCGGGAGCTCGGCCGCCGCAGTTGCCGCCGGAACTGGTGCCCAACCATGTCGCGCTCGTCATGGACGGCAACGGGCGCTGGGCCCAGGAGCGCGGGTTGCCGCGCACCGCCGGGCACGAGCGCGGCGAGGCGGTGCTGATGGACACCGTGGAGGGCTGTATCGAGATCGGCGTCAAATGGTTGTCGGCCTACGCGTTCTCCACCGAGAATTGGCGGCGCAGCCCCGATGAGGTGCGCTTCCTCATGGGCTTCAACCGCGACGTGATCCGCAGGCGCCGGGACGAGATGCACGAGATGGGCGTCCGCGTGCGCTGGGCTGGGCGGCGACCGCGCCTGTGGCGCAGCGTGATCAAGGAATTGGAGGTCGCCGAGGAACTCACCAGGAACAACACGGTGATGACGCTGACCATGTGCGTCAACTACGGCGGCCGCGCCGAAATCGCCGACGCCGCAAGGGAGATCGCGCGCCGGGTGGCCGCGGGCGAGATCGACCCGGAGAAGGTCACCGAGGCGACGGTGGCGAAATACCTCGACGAGCCCGACATGCCGGACGTGGATCTGTTCCTGCGCCCGTCGGGTGAGTTCCGCAGCTCCAACTTCCTCCTCTGGCAGTCCGCCTACGCCGAATTCGTCTACCAGGACACGCTTTTCCCCGATTTCGATCGCCGGAACCTGTGGGAGGCCTGCCTCCAGTACGCCGCGCGCGACCGCCGTTTCGGCGGCACCAAGTGAGCGGCGGCGCGGAGATGGACGCGGCGGTGACCCCGGACCGGGAGTTGCAGGCACGGGCCGGAGCCTGTCTGTCGAGTTACGGCATCGACGTGCGCGTCGACGCCGAAGGGTCGCTGGGCTTCGAGTACGAGGGCGCCCTCTCGTCGCTGCGCGCGGTGAATCTGGCGCCCGGCTTGGACGTGCTGAGCCTCACCTGCGTGCTGGCCTGGGATCGCCCGCTGAAGCCACAGCTGCACAAGCGGGTCGCCGAACGCAACAACGCGCTGCAATTCGGTTCGCTCACCGTGATCGGCCACGGCAAGCTGGCCGACGTCATCCTGCGCTACACCTTCCCCGGCGCTGGGCTGGACGATCAGGCGCTCACGACCATGCTGCTGCTGGTGCTGTCCAACGCGAGCCGGGCCAGGCAGGGCCTGCTGCCCTGAGGGCATGACATCTGTCATGCCGAAGTCGTGACAGCCGTGCGGGGGTCGGGACCCGATTTCCCGCGACCGTAGAGGCATGACTTCAGCAACGACCACCGCGCTCCAGCGCCCGACGCGGCATGCGCCTGCTGTCGCGCTGCGCGACCTGCGCAAGAGTTTCCCCACCCCGGCCGGCGTGGTGCACGCCGTCGACGGCCTAGACCTGGTGATCGAGCCGGGGGAGATCGTCGCGTTCCTCGGTCCGAACGGCGCGGGGAAATCCACCACCATCGACCTGCTGCTCGGCCTGGCGCGCCCGGACTCGGGCGCCGTCTCGGTCTTCGGCGCGGAGCCGGAGCGAGCCGTCGCCGCGGGCCGCGTATCCGCGGTGCTGCAATCGGGTGGCTTGCTGCCGGATCTCACCGTCGCGGAGACGGTGCGGCTGGTGGCCACGCTGCACGCGAGTCCCCGCCCCGTCGAGGAGGTGCTCGCCCGCGCGGGCATCGCGGGGATCGCCGATCGCATGGTGGGCAAGTGCTCCGGCGGCCAGCGCCAGCGACTCCGGTTCGCGCTGGCGCTGTTGCCGGACCCGGATCTGATCGTGCTCGACGAGCCCACCACCGGCATGGACGTCGAAGGGCGGCGCGAGTTCTGGAACGCGATGCGGGAGGATTCGCGGCGCGGCCGCACCGTCCTGTTCGCGACCCACTATCTGGACGAGGCCGACGCCTACGCCGACCGCATCGTGCTGGTGCGCGCGGGCCGGGTCGTCGCCGACGGCAGCGCGGCCGAGATCAAGAACCTGGCCGCGGGCCGGACCGTCGCCGCGACGCTGCCCGGGGCCGACCCGGCCCGGTTGCTCGCGATCCCCGGCGTCGACGACGTCGAGTTGCGCGGTGACCGAATCCTGGTGCACGCCAAGGACTCCGACGTCGTCGCGCGATTCCTGCTGAACCACACCGCCGCGGTCGACCTGGAGATCGCCGCGCACAATCTGGAAACCGCCTTCCTCGCTCTGACCACGGCCGGAGATCACTGACATGACCACTCTCGTATCCCGGCCCGCCAAGAAGGCGCTCGGCGGCTTCGGCCTCGGCTTCCTCCGGTTGGAATTGCGCCGCCTGCTGCGCAACCGGCGCACCTTGATCTTCACACTGATCATGCCGCCGCTGTTCTTCGTCATCTTCGGACTGCAATCCGATTACCGGACCCAGTCCTACGGCTCGGGCAACGTGACCGGCTACGTCATGGTGTCGATGGCGGTGTACGGCGCGATGGTGGCCACCACCGGCGGCGGCGCCATGGTCGCCGTCGAGCGCGCGCAGGGATGGAGCCGCCAGTTGCGGCTCACACCGCTGCGGCCGACGGCGTACATCGCGGTCAAGGTCGCGGTGGCGATGGTGCTCGGGCTGATCTCGGTGGCCGCGGTGTTCGCGGTCGGCGCGGCGCTCGGCGCCCACCTGACGCCCGCCGCGTGGGCGGAGTGCTTCCTACTGGCCTGGGTCGGCTCGCTCGTATTCGCGGCGTTCGGCCTGTTCGTGGGCTATCTGCTGCCGTCGGAGAACGTGATGCAGCTGCTCGGGCCGGTGCTGGCGGGGCTGTCGTTCGCGGGCGGACTGTTCGTCCAGCCGCACGGCTGGTTCGAGACCGTGTCGAAGGTGTTCCCCACCTATGGCGTCGGCACGCTGGCCCGGCTGCCGTTCGGCGACACCGGAGGCGGGTCGGTCATCGCCGCGGTGGTCAATATCGCGGTTTGGTCGGCGGTCTTCGTGCTCGGCGCGGCCGCGTTGTTCCGGCGTGACACCGCTCGCTGAACCGTGGCCGGGCAACCGGTCGTCCACCCGGACGGCCGGTTCCGCCGTTCGCGGCCGGTGCGGTGGGACGGCGTTCCCCGGCCTAGGCGCAAAGAAACTCCAGGAGCCCTCGGACCTGACGGACGTGCGAACCTTGGGCGAACCGGGTTCGGTAGCGTCGCTTCCCGTGATCGACCACGACCGGGGAGCTGCGTACCGCCGCCTCTGTCCCACTCGGCAGAATTGGGGTGGCGCATGGATGTGAAGACCTCGGGCAGTGCGCGGACGAGTAGGTCCGCCGGTCTCGTGGACGGCATGCTCGACTGGCAGTCGTTCGGTCCCGATGGACGGCGCAGGGGGTGGTTCGGCGCTGTCATGTCGCTGGTCTGGCTGGTCTATCTGATCGGGCCGATCAGGCGGAACTGGAGTGGAGGCGAGCACGCGCGGGCGGTGGCCGCCATGGTCTGCGTGCTCGCCTTCGCGGCGCTGATCGTCGTAGCGTTCGTCGTGTTCCGCAGGTATGCCGGAGAGGGCGTGCCCGACGACTTACCGGTCGACCGCAGGGCTTGGCTGCTGCTGGCGGCGATGGGGGCGTTGTCCGCGGCGATGGGGGCGCTGCTCGGCGGGGACGCACTGCCCACGGCGATCTACGTCGCGGTGGTCGCGGTGTTCGTGCTTCCGCTGCGCACCTCGGCCGTTGTCGTTGTCGCCATCATGGCGATCATGCTGCTGGCTCCGGTCGCGGCGCCGGCGTGGCATCTGGGCGGTACGCCGTTCTACCTCGCGTTCATTCCCGTGGCCGTGTGGCTGGCCAGACAGCTCGGGCTGCGCGGCGACCGGCTCGCCGAGCTGGCGCGCAGGCAGCGTGCGGAACTGGAGATCATCGAGGAGCGCAATCGAGTCGCCAGGGACGTGCACGACATCCTCGGCCATTCGCTCACCGTCATCACCGTGAAAACCGAACTCGCGCAACGGCTGCTCGACGTCGACCCGAACCGGGCGCGGACCGAGCTGGCCGACATCGAACGGCTCGCGCGCGAAGCGCTGGCCGGGGTGCGCGAGACCGTCGGCGGGCTGCGGGAAGTATCGCTGCGCGGCGAACTGGCCAATGCGCGGACCGCACTGGCCGCCGCGGGCATCGACGCCGAACTACCGCAACCGGCGAGCCTGCCGGACACCCCGTCCGGCGAATTGCTGGGCTGGGTGCTGCGCGAAGCGGTGACGAACGTGGTCCGGCACAGCGCCGCGGGCCGCTGCGCGGTGACCGTCACCGCGACGTCCATCGAGGTGGTCGACGACGGCCGCGGCCTCCCCGCCGACAGCGCGTCCGGTTCGGGGCTGGCCGGGTTGCGGGAGCGCGTGCGCGCAGCGGGTGGAACACTGACGCTGTCGACGCCGGAGGGCGGGGGCGTGCGCGTTCGCGCCACGATCCCGGAATAGGAAGCGGGTGCCATGATCCGGCTGTTGCTGGCGGACGACCAAGCCCTGGTGCGCGGCGCGCTGGCCGCGCTGCTCGGGCTGGAGAACGACCTGGAGGTGGTCGGCGAGGTCGGGCGCGGCGACGAGGTGCTCGACGCGGTCGCGCGGACCGGTCCCGATGTGGTGCTGCTGGATGTCGAGATGCCCGGGATGGACGGCATCACGGTGGCCGAGAAGCTGCACGCCGCTCACCCGGGCGTGCGGATCCTGATGGTCACCACCTTCGGCAGGCCCGGCTATCTGCGCCGCGCGATCGACGCGGGCGCGAGCGGTTTCGTCGTCAAGGACACTCCGGCCAGGGAATTGGCCGACGCCGTTCGGCGCGCACAGATGGGGTTGCGGGTGATCGACCCGGGCCTGGCCGCGGAAACGTTGACGGCGGGCACCTCCCCGCTGACCGCACGAGAGCGCGAGGTGCTCGCCGCGGCGGCCGACGGCGCGCCCGCGAGCGCCATCGCCAAGCGGTTACACCTGTCGGAAGGCACTGTCCGCAACCATCTATCGTCGGCGATCGGCAAGACCGGCACGAGCACACGCGCGGAAGCGGTACGCGCGGCGGAACGTCTCGGCTGGCTGTGACGGGCGGATCATCCTGCTATCGGGCGGGCTCGCCGTAGGGGAGCAGGGTGCGCACGCCGAGCGCCAGCGTCTGCGGGTCGAGATCGCCGAGGATGAGGTGCTGGAGGATGAATCCCGGCAGCAGTCCGATGATCGCCTTGGCCACGGCGTCGACGTCGGCGTCCGCGGGTAGCCAGCCTTTGTCGCGCATGCGCTCGGCGTAGGTCACCCAGAGCGCGCGCATCGCGAGCATCGTCTCGCGGACCATCACCGCCGCCCTGGGATGCACCAGGGCCAGGGCCCAGGCTTGCGGCGCCAGTCGCACCGGCCCGTCGGGCCCGCTGCGCCGCACGACCTCCTCGGCGATCATGGTGATGAGTTCGGCGGGCGTGGGCAGTGGATCGCGGCGGATGGCCTCGTCCATGGCGATGCGCAAGGCCACCGTCGTCTCCGTGGCAAGCGCCGTGATCAGCTCGTCCTTGCTCTTGAAGTAGCGGTAGACGGCACCGGCCGAGAGCCCCGATTCCGCGAAAACGTCCTGCATGGAGGTCTCGTGGAACCCCTTGCGGGCGAAGCAGCTGCGCGCGGCGTCCATGATCTGCTGCCTGCGGCGTTCCAGATGTTCTTCGCTGACTCGGGGCATGGGCCAAAAATAAAACGAATATCCGTTCTTGACAACTGCACGGCCTCATGCGACCGTAGGACGAAACTAAAAAGAACGAGCATTCGATTTTTAGGGAGAAGGTCATGAACACCACGCAGCGGGCGTTCGCTGTCGGCCTCGGCGCCACCCTGCTCCAGGCTCTGATGCTGATCGCGTTCGCCTGGCCCGCCGCGAACATCGCGCCTCGTGACCTGCCGCTGGCCGTGACCGGTCCGCAGGCCGCGATGATCACCGGCAAGCTCGCCGAGCACAGTCCGGGCGCCTTCGAGATCACCACGCCCGCGGACGAGGCCGCCGCCCGCGCCGCCATTCAGGACCGAGAGGTCTACGGGGCGATCGTCACCGGCGACGGGCCGCCGCGTGTGCTGGTCGCCTCCGGGGCGAGTCCTGCTGTCGCACAACAGCTCACGCAGATCGGGCAGCAGCTCTCCGGCGCGCCCGCCGCCCGGGTCGAGGACGTGGTGGCGGCCGACTCGGACGATCCCCGGGGCGCGGCGTTCGGCGCGATGGTGCTGCCGCTGGTGATGTCCGGCATCGCGGCGGGCGTGCTCCTGGCCTTGCTGATCCCGTCGATCGGGGGCAAGGTACTCGGGCTGGTGACTTTCGGCGTCGCGGGCGGACTGCTCAGCATGGCGATCATCCAGGGCTGGCTGTCGGTCGTGCCCGGCTCGTATCCGGTGCTCGCGGCCATCGGGGGGTTGGTGTCGTTCGCGGTCGCCGGCGCGGTGGTCGGCCTCGCCGCCGTCATCGGGCGAGCGGGCATCGGCATCGCCGCGCTCACCATGCTGCTGATCGGCAATCCGTTCTCGGCGGCCACCTCCGCGCCCGAGCTGCTGCCACAGCCGTGGGGCGCTGTCGGCCAGTTGCTGCCGCCCGGCGCCGCCGCGTCGCTGCTGCGCTCGGTCGCGTTCTTCGACGGCGCCGCCGCGACCGGTCCGCTGCTGGTGCTGCTGGTCTGGAGCGCGGTCGCGCTCGCGCTGCTCGGCGTGGCCGCGGTGCGCGGTCGTCCGGCGCAGGCGCCGGCATCTGCCCGGGACACGGTCCCGGTCGGCTGAATCATCTGCACGGGGTCGTCCGCGAGCAACGGCCCTGCGCCACCGCAGCCGTTCTCGCCGGGGCGAACTCCGGTGAGAACGGCTGCGGTCGATCGAATCAGCCGACGGTGAACGACAGTGTGGGCGCCGTGGCCGCGCCCTCTTGCTTCTGGGCGTTGTAGGTCACCGTGTAGGGGCCGGCGCCGGGGGAGGGAACCACGAAGATCACGTAGTTCTTCGGGTTGTCGATGGTCTCGTTCGCGTTGAGCAACTCGTTGATCGGGCCGCGGACGTCGGCGGGCACGGTCTTGCCATCGGGAGTCCGGACGGTGAAGTAGTCGTAGTAGATGTTGGTCCCGCCCGCGGCGATGCCGGGACCGCCGACGAGCTTGATGCGCAGTGCCAGATCGGACTTGCCGTTCTCGTTCTCGGTGTAGCTCGGGCTCATCCGGCCGCCGGTGATCTGTACGGTCGTCTGGTCCTGCACGAGGGTGCCGGTGACGGCCAGCGTCTTGGGTTGGACACTGTCCACCTTGCCCGTCGCGGCGAGCGGGATCTTGGTCTGGTTGTCGGCGGCCTGGCCGTACACGATGGTCATCGTGTCGATGAGGTGCTCGGCGTCCTCGGCCGATTTCACCGACGTGGTCGCGGTGCCGGTGGCCGAGCCGTTGCCGGGCACCGTCGGGCTGTCGAAGATCGCGCCGCCGTCCACCTCTTTGCCGACCAGCAGTGACGGCGTGATGCTCAGCGTGTGGTTGTCGAGAGTGGTGTTCTTGTAGGTGATGTCGATGCGCACCTTCGCGCCGCCGTATTCGTCCGGCACCACGGTCGCCTTGTCCACGGTGATGTCGAATCCGTCGTACCAGCCGATCTTGTTCACGGTGCGGACTGTCGACTGCCCGTTCGTCCCTACCGGCTCGGCTGCGATTCCGGTGGTCGACGGGGCCGCCACCGGCGTGCCGTCCTCGTCCTGGCACGCCGAAAGCAACAGCGCCGAGGCCACGACGAGCGCGGCCCCGGCGACGGTCACGGCCCGGCGGCGCACCGGGCGTACGGATGAGTCGATGATCGTTGACACGCTGCCCTCCCAGCAGATGGCGGATCCTTCGTAGCGGGCCCGGATCGGCTCGGCCTTTCGAGGATCTCGCCGGTGAATCTCCGCTGGTCGCAGGCGCGTTAACCAGACACGCCGGGAATCGGGCCGCTCACCCGTCGCAGCGGCGCGCCGTCCCGCAGGCCGTGCAGGTGCCGAACACCTCGAGGGTGTGGCTGATCTCGGTGAAGCCGTGCTCGCCCGCGATCGACTCGGCCCACGCCTCCACCGTCGGACCCTCCACCTCCACGGTGCGGCCGCAATGCCTGCACACCAAGTGGTGATGATGCCCGGTGGAGCACTGGCGGTAGACCGACTCGCCGGAGTCGGTGCGCAGCACGTCGACCATGCCCGCGTCGGCCAGCGACTGCAGCGTCCGGTAGACCGTGGTGAGCCCGATGCCCTCGCCGCGTTTGCGCAGTTCGTCGTGTAGGTCCTGGGCGGAGCGGAACTCATCGATGTCACCGAGCAGCGCGGCGATGGCGCTGCGCTGCCTGGTGCTGCGGATGCCGACCGGTTTCTGCGGAACGGTCGTGTTGTCTGGCACGAATCACCCTTCCTCGGCGTGCGCGACGGCGTCGACGACGATGTGCGCCAGATGGTCGTCGACGAGTTCGTAGAGCACCTCGCGACCCGAACGCTCACCGTGCACGACACCGGCGGCCTTGAGGATACGCAGATGCTGACTGACCAGTGGTTGCGTGACACCGAGCGCGTCGACCAGTTCGTGCACACACCGCGGTGATTCGCGCAACTGCAGCACGATAGCAATCCGAACCGGCGCGGCCAGCGCCCGCAGCAGCTCACCCGCGTCCTCCAGCACGGTTCGCGGGGGTACCGGCGCCGGTCCCGGCGACCGATACGGGTTGTGCGGCGGTGCCGCGGCGGTCTCGGCGGTCATGTCACCAACTCCTTAATGGAAAGCATTACCAGTTTGCGTATGCACAGGTGCGCATGTCAAACGGGCACGCCGAACCGTGCGGTTGAAGCCGCTGCGGGTGCTGCCGATAGGCTGGGCACGATCGCGGCCTCGACACAAAACTATCGTGTCGGGGCAATGCAAAAATCCGACTCGCAGTGGATGGAGAATTCTCGCGTGGCACCCAAGTCGAAGGTGGACACCGTTGCCAACCTCGCCAAGCGCCGGGGTCTGGTGTACCCGTGCGGTGAGATCTACGGAGGCACCAAGTCGGCGTGGGATTACGGGCCGCTGGGCGTCGAGCTCAAGGAGAACATCAAGAAGCAGTGGTGGCGCGCCATGGTCACCGGCCGCGAGGACGTCGTCGGTCTCGACTCCTCGGTGATCCTGCCCCGCCAGGTGTGGGTCGCCTCCGGTCACGTGGGCGTGTTCAACGACCCGCTGGTCGAGTGCCTCCACTGCCACCACCGCTTCCGGCAGGACCATCTGCAAGAGGCGTACGCGCTGAAGAACAAGATCGATGACCCGGACACGGTCTCGATGGAGCTCGTCGCGTGCCCGAACTGCGGCACCGTCGGCCGCTGGACCGAGCCGCGCGACTTCAACATGATGCTCAAGACCTTCCTCGGCCCGATCGAGTCCGAGGAGGGCCTGCACTACCTGCGCCCGGAGACCGCCCAGGGCATCTTCGTGAACTTCGCCAACGTGATGACGACCGCGCGCAAGAAGCCGCCGTTCGGCATCGCGCAGATCGGCAAGAGCTTCCGCAACGAGATCACCCCGGGCAACTTCATCTTCCGCACCCGCGAGTTCGAGCAGATGGAGATGGAGTACTTCGTCAAGCCGGGCGAGGACGAGGAGTGGTACAAGTACTGGATCGAGACCCGGTTCTCCTGGTACACCGATCTCGGCATCGCCGCGGAGAACCTGCGGCTGTTCGTGCACCCGAAGGACAAGCTCTCGCACTACTCGGCGGGCACCACCGACATCGAGTACCGCTTCGGCTTCCAGGGCAACGAGTGGGGTGAGCTCGAGGGCATCGCCAACCGCACCGACTTCGACCTGAAGACGCACTCCGAGCACTCCGGCACCGAGCTGAGCTTCTTCGACCAGACCACCAACGAGCGTTACATCCCGTACGTCATCGAGCCCGCGGCGGGCCTCACCCGCTCGCTGATGGCCTTCCTGGTCGACGCCTACGCCGAGGACGAGGCCCCCAACGCCAAGGGCGGCGTCGACACCCGCACGGTGCTGCGCCTGGACCGCCGCCTGGCGCCGGTGAAGGCGGCGGTGCTGCCGCTGTCGCGCAACGCCGATCTCACGCCGAAGGCGAAAGACCTGGCCGCGCAGCTGCGCAAGCACTGGAACGTCGAGTTCGACGACGCGGGCGCCATCGGCCGCCGCTACCGCCGTCAGGACGAGATCGGCACGCCGTTCTGCATCACCGTCGACTTCGAGACGCTCGACGACCAGGCGGTGACCATCCGCGAACGCGACACGATGACCCAGGAGCGCATCGCGCTGGACAAGGTCGAGGGCTACTTGGCCCAGCACCTGATCGGCGCCTGAACCCCGACGGCGGCGCCCCGTGGTCGACCCGGCCACGGGGCGCCGCCGTTCAGCCGTTCTTGCGGGTGACGATTCCGATCGTGGTCGGGATGAGCAGCGCGAGGCCCCACGGCACCGCGACCCAGAACGGCCAGAAGTAACCCGCACCGGTGGCCAGATAGATCGCCACGCACAGCGCGTTGACGAACACCCACGGCGTCCACATGATGGTGATCCACTGCGGGATGCCCCTGGCGCGCGCGGGCTGTGCTTCCCGTGTCGCGGGAAGGTCCGACAGCAGCGGCGTCAGTTCGCCGTAGGTCTTGGCGGCATACACCTGTTGCAGCCGGTCGTCGAATTCGGCGAGCGACAACCTGCCCTCGTTCATCGCGAGGCGCAGCCGGTCGATGATCTTCTCCCGATCGGCGTCGGAGGCCCGCACGTGGTCCTGACTCACGGTGTCAGACTAGGTCCACTCGGCCGATGACGCGGTGTGTTCGTCAGTGGCAAGGGGATTGGGCCTTGTCGTAGCGCGACACGGCCGCGAAGGAGGTGTCCTGCGCGTTCAGGTGCGCGAGGTGGCCGACGTTGTCCAGCTGATACGCGCGGCCAGCCATTCTTCGCGTGACGCCACGTCGGGGCGGTTCATAGGGGTCTCCTCGATGTCGGGGCAGTGCTCTGTACAGGTAGACGGAGCCACTCCGTGGGAGTCATCGGCGGACCGAGGAATCCGTCCGGAGGTCAGAGCGGAACGTCCCAGAACGCCAGCTCGTGCCCGAGCCCTTCGCGGAACCGCTCTTCCGCCCGCGCCGGATCGGCCCCCGACTCGTCGATCATCTGCGCGCAGCGGCGGGTGAGGGCGGCGAAACCGGGATCGGCGTAGGTGTCGACCCAGCGCCGGTAGCGCGGTTCGGCGGGCGGGTGCTCGGCCAGGCGCGCCCCGAGCGTGGAGTATCCCCACATGCACGGATAGAGCGCGGCGAGACCTTCGCCGTAGGACGCGGCGGAGTCCAGCAGGAACGCCGTGTACGCCGCGCACGGAGCGCCTTTGACCGCGCCGTCGAGGTCCGCGCCGAACTCGGCGGCCAGCGAGCGGTGCAGCGACAGCTCCTCGTGATAGGTGGCGTGCGCGAGGTCGACCAGGTCGCCGAGATGGGCTGCCGGAGCCTGCCAGGCGAGGCGGGCGAACACCCGGACGTAATCGAGCAGGAACAGGTAGTCCTGCTCCAGCCAGGACCGGAAGACCGGTTCGGGCAGGGTGCCCTGGGCGATACCCAGCACGGTGGGATGGGCGAGTTGTTCCTCCACCGCGGGAAGGCCGATCTGCTCCAGACGCGCCGCGAGACTCATACCGGCAGTCTTCCGCATCCGCCCGGTCGGTTTGCACTCGCGCCGGTAGTGCCGCACCCTTGCCGTGTGTTGTGGGATGAGGACGCTTCGATTCGGGTGCTGGCGCCGTCGGAGCAGCGGTTCGTACGGCATGGCACCTACACGGGCCGGTCGGTTTCGGTGCGGGGAGTGCTCGACGTGGGGGCGTTGCGGGAAGCATTCGCGCAGCTGCGGTGCGCGTATCCGGTGATCGGCTGCAGAATCGTGGAAGATGCTGAAGGGCAGGGATATCTGCTCGCCGCGCGGGAGAAGGCATGGGCCCCGGTTTCCGTGCGCGAGGGCGACCTGGCGGCGATCGGCATTCCCGCGATGGATCCGGCGGTGCAGTTGGCCTATCTGGATGTCGTCGGCTCGGGCGGGGAGGAGTGGCGTGTCACGTTGTTCGCTCACCACAGCGTCGCCGACGCGGGCCACTGCGTAGAGCTGCTGTCCCGACTATGGGATTTCTATACCGGCAATGTCGAGGGACGGTCGACAGATATTGCGCCACAGGGCATTCCGCAATCCTTGGAGTGGTATGTGTCGGCCCGCGGCATCACCGCGACCGCGCGGTCCGGATTCGAGGACGTGACCGAACCGCTTCCGCCGGAGGCGCGGAACGTGCCGACCGACAGCGCGGAACCCGCGCCGAGTACGCTCGCCCGTCCTGTGCGTGTGCGCCTGAACCGAGCGGCCACCGACCGGATCGTCGATCTCGCGCGCACCTCGGGTGTGACGTTCAACGGGCTGCTCACCGCCGCACTGCTGCGCGCGTACGCCCGTGAGACAGTCGGCGGCGCAACGTCTTTGGGCTTCCTGTACCCGGTGGACCTGCGCAATCGGCTGGAGCCGCCGGTCGCCGCCTCGGCGGGTACCAACATGGCCGGGATGGCATCCTTCGCGGCGGAGGTGGACCCGGCCGCCAGTCCGGTGGAATTGGCGCAACGCATCTCGGCTCGGCTGACCCGCGATCTGTCCGAGGGCGTCGTGCAGCAGTCCGTACTGCGTTTCCCGGATTACTACGGCGCCAGCAGGATTCACTCGCTGGCCGGGCACATCGCGGTGACCAATACCGGCGTCGTCCCGGTATTCCACACGCCCGCCGATCTCGAGCTCACCGATTACGAGATCGTCTACGTCTCGGCGCATCCTCGCCCGTCCGCGGGCGCGTCGGCCGCGGTCACCTTCCTGGCCTACACGTTCGCACGGGAGCTGACCGTCGGCGTGCTCGGCGGCGGCGCGCATGCCGACGGGCTGCCCGAGGCGGTGCGTGCGGAGCTGACCGCGTTATCGGCGGCCGGGGCCCGCTGACCGGTGCCGGACCGATTCCTGCTCCCGCTCGATCGGCGGGGCCAGGGGCGAGGTCAGAATCTGCCGCCGCGGCCGATTCTCCGGGAGCCGGACGAACCACCGTACGAGCCGGGGCTCCAGCCGCCCCCGGAATGCCTGGCGCCCGTCGCCGCCCCACGGAGCAATCCTTCGAGCAGGATGCCGCCCAACACCGCCCCGGTCTGGGCGATGCCGGAAGGCGCCCGTTGCGCCTCCCATGCCCGCACGCTGGCCTGCGCCGCCTGGAGCGCGCGCCCGGCCAGGTCCGCCGCGGCCTGCGCGTGCCGCAGTGCGCCGGCGGGATCGTTCGCGCTCAACCGCTGCGCCTCGTCGAGGTTGCGCTGTGCTTCCGACAGGCGGGTGCGTGCTTCGGCGTCGATGCCGCCGCGCCGGGTGCTGATGTAGTCGGCGGCCGAACCGATTCGGGCGCCGGCGTCGGTGAGCGCTCGATCGAACCTGCGTCGCAGGTCCTCGGCGGCGAGTTTGCGGTCGGTCGCCCCCGCGACGGCACGGTCGAGATCGGCGTCGGCCGTGACCGCGCCGTGGAAGGCGCTCAGCGGATCGGTGTCACCCGTGGCCGTCGCATGCTCCAGTGCGGACTGCGCGGCGGTGCGGGCGGCGGCCAGTTCCGGTCCGCCGTAGTCGGCGAGCTCGGCGGCGGAGGCGAGGTCGCGGCGCAACTCGTCCAGCACACCCGGCAGGCCGTCGCGCGCCTGCTGGATGGCGCTCGACGCGTTGTCGACCGCGTCGAGCAAGCAACGAGCCTGACCGATCGCGGCCTCGGCCGACCGGATGGCGGCGACCGCGCCGCCTTGTTCGCCGACCGGCTCGGCGAGTGCGGAACGTCCCGCGCCGACGTTCTGCTCCGCGAAAGCGAGGCGCTCGCGGGCCATCCGCACGTTGTCCTCGATCGGCGCGAGCACACTCGCCGGATGGGTGGCGGCGAGTGTGCTCAGCTGAGCTTCCGAGTCCGGAATCCGGGCGGTCACGTCGACGACGTCCCTGGTGAGGGCGTCCAGCCGAGCCGAGGCGTTGAGCAGCAGATCGCGCATGGCGTCGAATTCCGCTACCTGCGCGTCGAGTTCGCGATCGGCGCGCCCCGCCTTGCCGATCAGCTCGACCAGCAGCGAGCGCTGTTCGTCGGGTGTCTCCGGGATCGCGTCGTCCAGGCGCTGCCGGATCGCGAATGCCTGGGCAGCAGCCGCTTTCGCGTTGTCGAGGGCGGTGCGGAAGGGCGTGGTGGCGGTGGCGCCGAACTCGCCGGTGGCGAGTTCGAGTTCCTCGCCGCTGGTGCGAATCGCGTTGTCGATCTCCACCAGCGTCTCCCGTGAGCGGGCCTGCAACGCCTCCAGCGACAGTGCGGACAGCGCCGTCGTGTTCTCCGGATCCAGTTGCCGTGCCGCCGCCAGCTCGGCCTCGGACCGTTCGCGCCGCCGTTTGCGCGCGTACCAGACGAGCCCGCCCGCCACCAGAACCACCAGCAGGCCGATGACGAACAGGGCGCGAACGTTCACCCCGCCGCCGCGCATGGCCGCGTCCAGCCCGTCGGCCGTCGCGACCCCCGCGTCGGCCCAGCGTCCGTCCCGCAGGGCGGGCTCGACCTTGCCGATCAGGATGTCGTCGAGCTCCGAATCGCTGATCTCACGGGGCGCTTCGCCCTCCAGCCAGTACGCGCGGTCCTCGGTGGCGACCGCGAGCAGCAGGTCCCGTTGGCCGAAG
Organism: Nocardia araoensis NBRC 100135; assembly: GCF_000308435.1. GTDB lineage: Bacteria > Actinomycetota > Actinomycetes > Mycobacteriales > Mycobacteriaceae > Nocardia > Nocardia araoensis. The sequence goes on from NZ_BAFR01000056.1 coordinate 35,523, forward strand.
CCGGATATCGAGGCGGTGCGCCCGGCCCAGTCCCGCGGCTGCAGCCCGTCGAAGCCGCGCACGTACACCACCCACAGCCGCAGCTGCTGGTCGGCGTAGAGCTGGTCCACCGCACCGCGGACCCGATCGAGCTGACCCTGGTCGAGCGCGCCGGCCGGATCCTCCACATAGGTGTTCATCCGCAGCGGCGGTTCCGCCGCGATCGTCGGAGCGCCCAGCAGGGCGATCGCGGCCACCAGGACGCTGATCGCGAGCAGGCGAACGAAGCGGATCCGCGACGGCAGTGACATGGCACGAATGTAGCTCGCTAGCATCGTTTCGTGATCACCATCGATCGCCCGTACAGCGGCCACGTGTCACCGGATTCGAACCCGCAGCAGCGCGACGTCCCCGGCGCCCGCATCGTCAAGATGTCGGTCGGCGGCATGGACAACAACTGCTACCTGGTGCAGTGCACCGGCACCGGCGCGGCCCTGCTCATCGACGCCGCCAACGAGGCGCCCCGCATCGCGGCCCTCGTCGAGCAGGAGGCGCCCGGGCAGGTCCGGTTGATCGTCACCACCCACCAGCACCGCGACCACTGGATGGCGCTGCGGGAGACCACCGCGGCCACCGGAGCTCCCACCGCGGCGCATCCGCTCGACGCCGACCCGCTGCCGGTTCGCCCCGATCGGCTGCTGGCCGAGGGCGACACCGTGACCATCGGCGATCTGGTCTTCGAGGTCATCCACCTGCGCGGCCACACGCCCGGCTCGATCACCCTCGCGCTCACCGACGGGGCGGGGCGTACGCATCTGTTCACCGGCGACTCGCTGTTCCCCGGCGGCGTCGGGCGCACCACTTCCCCGGCGGACTTCACCTCGCTGTTCACCGACGTGTCGACCAAGCTCTTCGACCGCTACCCCGACGACACCGTCGTCTACCCCGGCCACGGCGACGACACCACGCTCGGCGCCGAGCGGCCCAGCCTTCCGGCCTGGCGAGACCGCGGCTGGTAACCGCCCCTGACGGTAACCGGTCCGGGGCCTGCGCCGCTCCTGGCAGACTTGGGGAGTGAATTTGCCAACGATGCGCACCCGAGCCTTCCCTGCGCCCGAATCCGCCCGGCCACAGGGCTTCGGCGCCGGGTTGCTGCGCTGGGCGCGGCGGCTCGTCGTCGGTTCCGTCGTCATGGGCGCGGTGCTGGTCGGCGGGACCGCCTTCCGCGTGTGGCAGGTCGCGCGCATCGAGGACTACACGAAGGCCGACGCCATCGTCGTGCTCGGCGCCGCGCAGTACTCCGGCACGCCGTCCTCGGTATTCGAGGCGCGACTCGACCAGGCGTACAAGCTGTTCCGGGCCGGTGTCGCGCCGCGTGTCATCACCGTGGGCGGTAAACAGGAGGGCGATCTGTTCACCGAAGCCGCCTCGGGCAAGAACTATTTGCAGGCACGTGGCGTGCCCGCCGACAAGATCCTCGCCGTGGAAACCGGATCGGACACCCTGCGCAGCATCGAAGCGGTGGTCACCGCGATGCGGGCGCGGGATATGTCGTCGGCGGTGCTGGTCAGCGATCCCTGGCATTCGCTGCGCACCCGCACCATGGCCCGCGACGAGGGGCTGGCGGCGTGGACCGCCCCCACCAGAACCGGCCCCGCCGTCTACACCCGCGAATCCCAGGCGCACGGCATCGCCAGGGAAACCGGCGCCCTGCTGTGGTACCAGCTCACACACTTCTCGGCGGACTTCGCCTACACGGCGGGGCAGTGAGTTCGATGAGCGCCCGGTACACCGATCACGACACCGAACGCCTCGTCGTCGAGGGCGCCAAGACCGCGGGGCTCGGCCCGCCGCGCAGTGAGTTCGAAACCGGCCACCGGACCGAATTCGCCCGTGACCGGGCCCGCGTGCTGCACTCCGCGGCGCTGCGCAGACTGGCCGACAAGACTCAGGTCATGGGCCCGCGCGAGGCGGACACTCCGCGTACCCGGCTCACCCACTCCCTGGAGGTCGCCCAGATCGGCCGCAGCATCGCCGACGGCCTCGGCTGTGATCCGGACCTGGTCGATCTGGCCGGTCTCGCCCATGACATCGGCCACCCGCCCTACGGCCACAACGGTGAAAAGGCCCTCGACACCTTCGCCGACGCTTTCGGCGGGTTCGAAGGTAACGCGCAGAACCTGCGCATCCTCACCCGCCTCGAACCGAAGGTGCTCGAGTCCGACGGCACCAGCGCGGGCCTCAACCTCACCCGCGCCGCACTCGACGCCGCGCTCAAATATCCCTGGGGCCGAACCGGTCCCGGAACCAAGTTCGGCGCCTACGAGGTCGACACCGAGCGTCTCGAGTGGATCCGCAAGGGCGCGCCGGACCGGCGCCGCAGCCTCGAATGCCAGATCATGGACTGGTCCGATGACGTCGCCTACTCGGTGCACGACGTCGAGGACGGCGTCATCGCGGGCCGGATCGATCTGCGCGCGCTGGCCGACCCCGCCGAACAGGACGCGCTGGCCGCGCTCGGCCAGTTCCAGCACTCGCTGGCCGCCGACGAGCTGATCGCCGCCGCCCAACGGCTCTCAGAACTGCCGGTGGTCACGGCGGCGTCCGGATACGACGGCACGTTCACCGCCTCGGTCGCGCTGAAGCGCCTCACCAGCGAGCTCGTTGGCCGCTTCGCCACCGCCGCGATCATGGCGACGAAGGAGGTGGCCGGGCCGCAGCCGCTGTCCCGGTACAGCGCGGACCTGGAGGTGCCGCGCATCGTCGCCGCCGAGGTGGCGCTGCTGAAGACCGTCGCGCTGCGCTACGTGATGTCCGACCCGGCGCACCGGCTACGGCAGGCCGCCCAGCGCGAACGCATCCTCGCGGTGGCCGATCGCTTGCTCGCCACCGCTCCCGGCAGCCTGGATCCGCTGTTGCTGCCGTTCTGGAACGCCGCGACCGACGACACCGCCCGCGTGCGCGTCGTGGTCGACCAGATCGCTTCCTACACCGAAAGTCGGCTGGAGCGGGTTGCGGGGGAGTTGCACATTTAGGCGTACCTCCGCCTTCGCTCCGGCCATGCGCGGGGTTGAGGGCGGACTACGTCCGGCTGTGTTCTTTCGGCGTACCTCCGCCTTCGCTCCGGCCGTGCGCGGGTTGAGGGCGGACTACGTCCGGCTGTGTTCTTTCGGCGTACCTCCGCCTTCGCTCCGGCCATGCGCGGGTTGAGGGCGGACTACGTCCGGCTGTGTTGTTGGTGCGTACCTCCGCCTTCACGCCGAGAGGTCGTCGGAGGACTCCGCTCGGGCCATTTTCACCAGCGCGCCGTGCAATTCCTTGGCCGACGCGCTCGCTCGCTCGCCCCGCAGCACCACCTCGGTGAAGCCGTCGATCAAGGCCCGGCCGGGATCCAGCAGACCGAGACCACCGCCGCCGCCACGCAGCGACTCGTTGATCAAGGTGCGCAGAGCTTCTTGCCGGGCCCGGAACCCACCGGCGACGTCCAGCGCCCCCGCGAACTCGCGCGCCACCGCGGTGTACACCGGCCGCTCGGCAGGCCCGCGGCGACGAAAGATCCTGCGTGTTTCCACCGGAGCCGACCGCGGCGGCGACAAGGCGGCGCGATCGAGAAGCATCCAGATCGCCGCATCGGCCGACTGCTCCGCCGTCGGTTCGCGCTCCGGTCTAGGGCGAGGTTCCGCGTCGGCGGTGAGCTCGACGCCCCGCAGCGGCATCGGGTATTTCGTGAGCAGCTCGTCGATAGCGGAGGCGATCTCGCGAATCACCTGGACACCGATATTCGCGGTGTCGAACCCGACGACTTCCAATCCATGCCGCGCCGACATCTCCCGCGCGATTCGAAGCGCCTCGGCCGGGTCGGGATGATCGGGCTGTTCGGCTACTGTGTGGCGGCGTGCGGCGGCGCTGCGTTCGATAGGTGCGCGACCGTTCTTCCGGGCGGATGCAGGGTCGGTCCGCCGAACCGGTGCGTCGCCTCCACTGCCGGTTCGCTGCGGAGTTGCCGAATCGCTCCGGTGAACCGAGGTGGAGTTGTCGGGGCTGTGCCGGCGCGGGTGCTCGCCGTCTGTTCGCGGCGATCGTTTCGGGGCGTGAGCAGTGTCGGCCTGATTGTCGTCGGGAATATCCGTCTGCCGAATATGTCCGGGTCGGTGCGCGGTAGCGCTGTTGTCGATCAGTGTGGGCTGGCTACGCTCGTCGGTTCGCCGGTCGAGCGGGGCAGCGCCGGTGCGGTCGAATGGGGGAACGAACGTGGAATCGCCCTGTAGGCCGGTCGCGGGGTGGGCCGTGCTGCCGGGCTTTCGATTGCCTGGCGCATCGGTCTGTGGGTGAGATTCGGTCCGGTGGATCGGGACGGGGTCCGTCGTTCCAGCGCTCGCAGGGATGGACTGGTGTGCCTGCGAGGGGTCGAGCCAGGAAAAGCGCAGGGCGTCGATCCATGGAGGGGTGGCCGAGCCGGGAGCGGTCTCGGTTGTTCGCCGCGATACGGGTTCGTCAGTGGCGTCCGCCTGCTGGATGGGTGCGGACTCCGCCCGCTGCTCGGCCGCGGAGTGCTCTGTGGCGTCGATCTTGTGGATGGGCTGTGGGCGGAGTGCGGTAGCCGCCGGGGCGGATGCCGCCTGCTCGGCAGTGTGTGCCGACTCGTCGGTGCCGATTGCGGGTTGGTGGCGGGGAAGATCGGCCCTGCCGATCGACTGGTCGGGTGCTGAGGTCGTCTGCTGTTCGGCTGTGAGGTGGTCGGTGGTGTCGACCTGGCGGGTGGGCTCGGGATGGCGCGTGGTGGCTGTCTGCGGTGTCGGTGTCGCCTGCCCGGCAGTGGCCGCTTGCGGGTCGGGTGCCGAGTCGTCGACGCCGGTTCCTTCCGAGGGCGCCTGCGGGTCCCCGATATTCGGTGCGACGGGTGTGGGCTCGTCGGCGATGCCGGTTCGTTCCGGCGGCACCGGTTCTGTGTGCGGGACTGGCTCTGGAAGGGACGAGGGGCCGGTCTCCGGAGTGGACGGGGAGTGACCAGCAGTACCGATATGTCGCGGCGGCGCGAAGGCTTCTGTGACATATATCGGGCGGATCGGTTCCCGGTGGTGCGTGCCGCTCGACTGTCGGTTGGGTTCGTGGTGGTCTTCGGCATCGGTCCGCCGCGAGGAGGGCTGGTGTCCCTCAGCGGTGGTGCTCGTCGGTGCCTGCGTATCGGTGGAACCGGTTGCCCGGTCCGGTGCAGACTCGTTCGGCACGGGTGCGGGGGTCGCCGGCTGCGCGTTCTCGGGTAGCGGTATCGAGTCGTCGGCTCTGTCGATCCGTGGGCGAGGCGGAAGACCGCCTGCGGCGCCGGATCTTGGAGCCGACACGTGGTGGCGCGTAGTCCCCCTCTTCGGGATGTCCGCGCTCTCGACGCTGGTTGCGGCGCCGGTCGGCTGATCCGGTGGGGAGCCGTCCGGGGAATCCGTTCGACGAGCAGGTGCGGCATCGACCTGACGGCGGGGCGTGGAGTGTTCGCCAGGGTTCGTCCTCAGGAGCGACGCCGAAGCAACGGCGGTAGGGCCGTCGGCGACAACGGCGCGCCGGACGGATACCGGCTCATCGACCGTGTCGGCACGACTTGCGGGCTCGACTTCCGGATGGCGCCCCACGGCCGCTCGACGTGAGGGCGTGGACAGTTCTGCCGCCGGGACGCCGATCTCGCGCGACGCGGGCACGAGAACCGGTGCGGCCGGCGCCGTCGGACATGGTCGGACCACGCGCCTCGACCAGGGCGTCTCCTGAGTTCTGCGGGACCATGGCGTCGGCCTCGCCTTGGGCGCGGGCGAGGAATCGGGCGGGAGCGCTCGGGTCTCCGGCGCCGAGACAGGCAGTTCTTCGGCACGGTCGAGCCGGTCGCCCGTGACCAGCCCTTCGGCGGAGGCGATGGCCGCCTTCAGTTCGCCGACCGTCCGGGAAGCGTCGGCGATGAGCCGCTCCAAGGTGGATACCATCGTGCGCAGCTCGCCTGTGTCGATCCGCGACGGCTGACTCACGATGTCTCCCGCCTGTCCTCATCAGGTCTTGCCGCGGTGCGCCGGCCTCGCCGACATTCTGATCTCGGGTGACCGAAAACAGACTGTGGTTTCGGCTATTGTCGCTCACCTCGCCGGACCTCTCCGGGCTGGGAAGAGGGATGATGCGGCGGCTGCCGCTCAACAGCTATCGGTTCGCAACCTGCCCGCCACCTCCGCCGCTCCGGTCGTGGAGCTGACGGATCTTCGGTCTTCCACCTGCACATCGGCCTGCTGGCGGGGGCAGTTCGTTTCACCATTGCGAAAGGTGCAGTGCTGCAATGTATTTCACACTACCCCCAGGTTGGCTACCATGGAAGGGTGCGGATCGGAGTAGGGCTCTCCACCGCGCCCGAAGCGCGGCGAGCGGGCATGGAAGCCGCGGCGCGCGCCCGCGACGAGATCGCGGGCGATGCGCCGTCGCTCGCTGTGCTGCTCGCGTCCCGCGCGCACACCGACGACGCCGTGGAGGTGCTGTCCGGCGTCCACCGGACGGTCCGGGTGCCCGCCCTGATCGGGTGCGTGGCCCAGGCGGTGGTGGCGGGCCGCCGCGAGATCGAGGACGAGCCCGCGGTGGCCGTGTGGCTGGCCTCCGGACTGCCCGCCGCCGAAACCTTCCAGTTGGACTTCCTTCGCACGGCCAGCGGCGGACTCCTCGCCGGTTATCGCTTCGACAAAGCCGCACGCGACTTCCACCTGCTGCTGCCCGACCCCTACTCCTTCCCGGCCGATCTGCTGCTGGAGTACGTGAACACAGATCTGCCCGGCACCGTCGTGATGGGCGGGTTGGTGAGCGGCGGCCACGGTCCGGAAGGCAGCCGCCTGTTCCGCGACCACGCCGTGGTGACCTCGGGCGCGGTCGGCGTTCGCCTTCCCGGCCTGCACAACGTGCCGATCGTGTCCCAGGGCTGCCGTCCGATCGGGTATCCCTACACCGTCACCGGCGCGGACGGCACGGTGATCACCGGGCTCGGCGGCCTGCCCCCGATCGAGCGGTTGCGCCAGATCGTCGCCGTGCTGCCACCCGACCAGCAGGAAGAGCTCGCGCGCGGCCTGCAGATCGGGTTCGTCGTCGACGAACATCTGGCCGAGCCAGGACAGGGCGACTTCCTGATCCGCGGCCTGCTCGGCGCCGATCCGGCCAGCGGCGCGATCGAGGTGGGCGAGGTCGTGGAGGTCGGCACCACCGTCCAATTCCAGGTCCGCGACGCGATCGGAGCCGATCACGATCTCCGGGCGGCGCTTGCGCGGGCGCGCACCGACCTTTCCGGACGTGCGGCAGGCGCCTTGCTGTTCACCTGCAACGGACGCGGCCGCCGGATGTTCGGTGTCGCCGACCACGACGCCACGACCATCGAGGACTTGCTCGACGGCATCCCGCTCGCGGGCTTCTTCGCCGCCGGCGAGATCGGGCCCATCGCGGGTCGCAACGCGCTGCACGGATTCACGGCGTCGATGGCGCTGTTCGTCGAATGAGCGTCGATCTCCGGGTCTACGCCGAGCTGAACGATTTCCTGCGGCCCCGCGAGCGATACGCCGTCCTGCGACGGCCGTGCCGCCCGCACCAGACCGTCAAAGACGTCATCGAGGCCGCGGGGATCCCGCATACGGAGGTCGACCTGGTCCTGGTCGACGGAGAACCGGTCGACTTCGACCATCACCCCCGCCCCGGCGGACGGATCACCGCGTATCCCGTTTTCGAGACCCTCGACATCGGCCCGGTGACGTTGGTTCGCCCCCATCCGCTGCGCGAGCCGCGCTTTCTCGCGGACGTGAACCTCGGCGGTCTCGCCAAGTTGATGCGGCTGATGGGGCTCGACGTGCATTGCCGGTGGGACGCCGAGGACGCCGAACTCGCCGAGGCGTCCGCGGCCGAGCACCGCATTCTGCTCACCCGTGACCGGGGGCTGCTGAAGCGCCGCAACGTCACGCACGGCGTCTACATCTGGTCGGATCGGCCGGTCGACCAGGTCGTGGAAGTGATCCGGCGGCTCGACCTCGTCGCGTGCCTGGATCCGTTCACCCGCTGCCTGCGTTGCGGCGGCGTCGTCGTCGAGGTCGACAAAGCCGAGGTCGAGGATCGCCTCCAACCGCTCACCCGTCGCTACTACGACACCTTCCGGCAGTGCCGCGATTGCGGCCGGATCTATTGGCAAGGCTCACACCAGGCAAATCTGGCCGAGACCGTTGCCGCGATCCGCGCGGAACTGGATCGCTCGTGATCTGCGCCCGTCCCGCTCGCGGCCAGGTTCGGACGGAACTCGCGGTGCGTCAGCCGCCCGGGCGCGTCGCCCCCGCCTTCGCCTAGACTCTCTGCCGTGGCCGGACGACTTCCTGATCGCGATATCGCGGCAATACGCGAGCGCGTCCGGATCGAAGACGTGGTGGGGGAGTACGTCGCGCTCAAGCGCGCCGGAGCGGACTCCATGAAGGGCCTGTGCCCGTTCCACGACGAGAAGTCGCCGTCGTTCCACGTGCGACCCAATCACGGACTGTTCCACTGCTTCGGCTGCGGCGAGGGCGGCGACGTGTTCGCCTTCCTGCAGAAGATCGAGCACGTCGGTTTCGTCGAGTCGGTCGAGCAGCTGGCCGACCGGATCGGTTACCAGATCAACTACGAAGGCGGCGGCACCTCGGTGCAGCGCGACCGCGGCACCCGTTCCAGGCTGGTCGCGGCGAACGCGGCCGCGCACGAGTTCTACGTCGCGCAGTTGCGGGAGCCGGAAGCCGAAGCCGCGCGCAAATACCTCACCGATCGCAACTTCGACGCCGCGGCCGCGCACCATTTCGGCTGCGGCTACGCCCCGGCGGGGTGGGACACACTCACCAAGCACCTGCTCCGCAAAGGTTTCGACTTCAAGGAACTCGAGGCGGCAGGGCTGTCCAAGCAGGGTCAGCGTGGCCCGATCGACCGCTTCCACCGGCGGCTGCTGTGGCCGATCCGCAACCTGTCCGGCGACGTCATCGGCTTCGGCGCGCGCAAGCTCTTCGACGACGACACCATGCCGGGCAAGTACATCAACACTCCGGAAACGTTGCTGTACAAGAAATCCCAGGTGCTCTTCGGCCTGGATCACGCCAAGCGCGAGATCGCCAAGGGACACCAGGCGGTCGTGGTCGAGGGTTACACCGACGTCATGGCGATGCACCTGGCCGGAGTCAAGACCGCCGTCGCCTCCTGTGGCACCGCCTTCGGCGACGAGCATCTCGCCCTGCTGCGCCGCCTGATGATGGACGACAATTTCTGGCGCGGCGAGATCATCTACACCTTCGACGGCGACGCCGCAGGCCAGGCGGCGGCCGTGAAGGCCTTCTCGGGTGATCAGAAGCTGGCCGGTCAGACCTACATCGCGATCGCGCCGGACGGGCAGGACCCGTGCGAACTGCGGCAGCACTCCGGTGACGCCGCCGTGCGCGATCTGGTCGCCCGCCGCACCCCGCTGTACGAGTTCGTGATTCGCGGTCTGCTCGCCGACCACAACCTGGACACCGCGGAGGGCCAGGTGGAGGCACTGCGCCGGGCGGTACCGGTGGTCGCGCAGATCAAGGACAACGCCCTGCGCAAGGCCTACGCCACCAAACTGGCCGGGTGGGTCGGCTGGGACGACATCCAGACCGTGGTGCGCCGGGTCGGCGAAGAAGCCAAACGGCACCGCAACGGCGGGGGCCGTGCGGGCACGGTGCCCGCACGCGCGCCGCGCGAGGTGGTCGCCGAACATCCTGCGGCACGGCCCAATCCGAACGATCCCACTCTCCTGCCGCAACGTCAGGCACTCGCCGCCGCCCTCCAGTACCCGGCGATGGCCGGAGCCGGTTTCGACGCGCTCGAAGCCGAAGCCTTCACCCACCCCGCCTACACGGTCCTTCGCGGCCTGATCGCCGAGGCGGGCGGTACGGCGGCCGGGCTCGGCGGCGCCGAATGGGTCAACTCGGTCGCCGACCGCACCGAGGACCTCACCATGCGCGCACTGCTGTCCGAGCTGGCCACCGAGCCGCTGCCGGTGAAGTCGGAGGCCGACATCCCGCGCTTCGTCGCGGGTGTGCTGGCACGCACCCAGGAGGCCTGGGTCGGCAGGCAGATCGCCGAGCTCAAGTCCAAGCTCCAGCGGGTCTCCTCGACCGAACAGCCGGACGCCTACTTCGCCCTCTTCGGCGACCTCGTCGCCCTCGAGCAGTACCGCAAGAGCCTGCTCACCCAGGCGATGGGCAACCACGGGGACTTCGCCACCGGGGCCTAGCGCCGATCAGCCCCCTTGATTTCTCACCCACGGCCCGGCTGGTGCGAGCAGCGCATAGGTGGGGTCAGCGGCGCAGCTGGTCGTGCGGCACCAGGACGGTGGTCCGCTCATCGATCGGTTCCATCGGCTCCAAGCGGGGGCGGGTGCTGAGCTTGTCCGCCAGTTTCTGCCTGCCGACGAGCACGAGCTTGCGGGTCACCGGGCTCTCGGTCAGCGCGCGGGTCGCGGCGCTGATCTGTTCGTAGCGAGCCCGCCCGGCCTTACTGCCGAGTACGTAGCCGGCCGCCACGCCGATGATCAACCGCAGCATCTCGATGTGCTCCTCCCAGTTGCCAGTTCGCCGCCCCCATCCTGCCCGACGCCCCACGCGCCTGTCGATCCGGACACCCGGTAGCGACACCCCGCCTTCGCGAACAAGTCAGCAGGTAGCGACGCGATTTGGGCTCCCGCCCAGCGATACGCTAGAGTTTCTCCTCGGCCCGCCCGATACCAACCGGACGAGCCAAGGGCAATCCCCTATAGCTCAATTGGCAGAGCAGCCGACTGTTAATCGGCAGGTTTCTGGTTCGAGTCCAGATGGGGGAGCAGAAACAGCCCCTGACCAGCGGATATTGCGGCAAGGTCGGGGGCTGGATTCTTTCCGGACCCGGAAACGTCCAGAAAGTCTCTCAAAAGGCGCTCGGCGTCCATTTCTGCGTGTTTCGGCGCGGTACCGGCTGTTCCCGGCCCTGTTGGGCTACCGCTCGAGGTCCTCGCAGTGCTGGGCACGACGCGAGCCGGACCCGACTCCCTCCCGTAGCCGAGCGAGAATCCGCCGGCATTCTGCCCGATGGACCGTCTGTGGGGTCTCCTTTACCGCTTCAACGAGTAATGAAGTCGCCGGAATCCATTCCCTACCTTCTTGATCGCAGTGCGGGAACATCCTCATGATGCGAGCGGGGCAGCGTGAGCCGCCAGGTGTCGCAGTGCTGCTGTCCGGCAACCGCGCCGCAGCGCGAGAACGTGCCGGTCTCGGCGTGTCCGGAGGTAGTGATCAGGCTCACGATTCGGTCTCGCCAGCTGGTGGCAGGAACAGTTGACCAGTGGTTTCCGAGTACATTGCGCACCTGGTCGGCAGGAAAACCGGGTGATTTCTGTCGGTGCCGGGCGGAATACTGACCCGCGCCCGATGAGTTCGAGCAGTCGAGACCGTCTTCACAGCTGTGGCGCCGGGACGCGATCCGGTGACTCGGCAACGGGCCACATGTTCTGTCAACGACCCATGCCTCCGGAGGTATCCGATGTCCGCCGCACCATCCGTTCCAGCCTCGGGAGGGCGGACACCGACCGTCATCCGGGTGCTGGTGCTCGCTACGTTCGTGGTGATCCTCAACGAGACCATCATGATCAACGCGATTCCGCGCTTGATGGAGGATCTGGCGATCACCGACCGGGCCGCGCAGTGGGTGTCGACGGCGTTCATGCTGACGATGGCGGCGGTCATCCCGACCACCGGCTGGTTCCTGCAGCGCGTTTCGACCCGGCAGGCGTACGCCGCGGCGATGGGCGTCTTCCTGGCGGGCACCGCGTTGTCGGCGATCGCGCCGTCGTTCGCCGTGCTGCTGCTCGGCCGGATCGTCCAGGCCTTCGGCACCGCGGTGATGATGCCGCTGTTGATGACCACTCTGATGACGGTGGTGGCCGAGCACGACCGGGGCAGGGTGATGGGCAATGTCACCCTTGCGATTTCGGTGGCGCCCGCGATGGGTCCGGTGATCTCCGGTGCGGTGCTGCAGATCGGGTCGTGGCGTTGGCTTTTCGTGCTGGTGCTGCCGATCGCGGGTGTGATCGCCTGGCTGGGACTGCGGCAGCTGGAGAACGTCGGTGAACCGCAAGCGGGGCAGATCGATGTGGCCAGCGTGGCATTGGCGGCGCTCGGGTTCGGCGGGCTGGTGTTCGGGCTCAGCCGCTTCGAGAGCGACAACCTGACCGAGCCGGGGCTGATCGTCGCCGCGGGTTCGGCGCTGATCGCGGGGTTCGTGTGGCGTCAGTTGCGCCTGCAGCGCACCGGCACTCCGCTGCTCGACCTGCGCGTCCTGCTGTCCGGCATCTACGCCAAGGCGCTGATTCTGATGTCGGTGGCGTTCATGGCCATGCTCGGGTCGATGATCCTGCTGCCGCTGTATCTGCAGAACCTGCGTGGCCTGAGCCCGTTGGCCACCGGCTTGCT
>NZ_BAFR01000055.1 GCF_000308435.1 Nocardia araoensis NBRC 100135
GGAACTGCCCTTCCATGTCGAGCAGAAGCTGAGGCTGCTGCACAGCGTGCGCACCCGGCCGGTGGGGAGCGCAAGCGCATCGTGTTCCGCTATCTGGCCGCGCCCACCGAGATCCTCGGCACCGAACGGGTGACCGGTCTGGAAATCGGCCGCACCGAGCTGGTCACCGATTCCGACGGCCGCGTCAGCGCCGTCGCGACCGGACAGACCGATCGACTGGACGCGGGGCTGGTGCTCACCTCGGTCGGCTACCGCGGTGTCGCGGTGCCCGGCGTGCCGTTCGACGAGCAGGCCGCGGTGATCCCGAACCAGGACGGCCGGGTGCTGGAGCGCCCGGGCGGCCCCGTGGTCACCGGTACCTACGTCACCGGCTGGATCAAGCGCGGGCCCACCGGCTTCATCGGGACCAACAAATCCTGTGCGCAGGAGACGGTGCGGCAGCTGGCCGCGGACTTCAACGCGGGCCTGCTGCCCGAGCCCACCTGCACCGCAGCCGAACTCGATCGACTGGTGCGACTGCGGCAGCCCGCGGTTCGCGCCGGGGGAGCGGTGGAAGCTCGTCCCGGCCGGGTCCGTCGCTTGCTGGCGCGCGCCTGAACGGACCCCGCCTCGAGATACCCCGGCAGCGCCGGTATCTCGAGGCGGTCCCACGTTCGGAGATCACCTTGCGGTGAAGCCGCCATCGATGGCGAGCGCCGCGCCGGTGACGAAACTCGCTTCACCGCTGAGCAAGTAGGCGCAGAACGAGGCGATCTCCTCCGGCGTCGCGATGCGGCCGAGCGGGTGCAGCGCCGCGACGGCGGCCTCTCCTTCGGGCGTCGCGCCCATCGAATTCCGGAACGCCGGGGTATCGACCGCCCCTGACACCAGTGCGTTCACCCGCACTCCCTGATCGGCGGCCTCGAGCGCCACCGCTCGGGTCAAACCGACGACGCCGTGTTTGGCGGCCACGTACGGCGCCACCGACCCCATCCCGACCACGCCGAGATTCGACGCGTTGTTCAGGATCGCGCCGCCGCCGGAGGCCGCCAGCGCGGGAACCTGATGCCGTAGACCGTAGAACACGCTGGTGAGATTGAGTTCGAGATCGGCGCGCCAGCTCGCCTCGTCGATCTCCGTGACCGGGCCGAAGGCGCACACCGCGCCCGCGTTGTTGAACGCGGCGTTCAGACGGCCGAATTCGGACAGCGCGGCGTCGGTCAACCGGGCCACGTCCTGCTCCACCGTGACATCGGTCGGCACGAACAGGGCGCGACCACCGGCCGCGCGGATGTCGGCGGCGATCCGCTCACCCGCGTCCTTGCCGCGTGCGCCCAGCACGACCGCGGCGCCTTCGCTCGCGACCCGCAGCGCGACCGCCTTGCCCACGCCCGAGGTCGCGCCGGTGACCACGACGACCTGATCCGCGAACCGTGTTGCCATCGTTCGATTTCCTTTCCACTCGCGATCTCACCTCCGTGGTGGGACCCGCTGTCGAGTCAAGCCGGACGCGAACGACGATGCTGGCGAGAATCGGACATCTAGTTGATGTGTCAATTGATTGCCGTGCGGAGGCGCTGGCCCGAGAATTCCGGCACTGGCAAGGATTTGGTTATCTACCGTCATGTGTCTGTCCCGCGGTGTGTTCCCGGGGCGGCAAACCGGCGTCCGGTCGGATTTTCGCCCGGATATCGAGATCGCTGTTCGATAGCGGGAATGCTGTTGTCTCAGGCGGATTCGCAGTGTCGAGTGGGCTGGACACGCATGTCGACTCGCATCTACCTGGCAATTCGGACGACTATTGCGGTCGATCGAACAATCCGTATCAATTTCGCATCCACGCGGATGCGAAACAGCTAACCTGTGGTGGCTGTTTGGAAGACGACCGCGGCCACAGGGGAACGCCATGTGATGGACGTGGTCACGGTGCGTTGACGGGATAGCGAATGACTACAGGTCTGGGTTTCAGCATCGGTGCAGTGAACTCCGTGACGGCTTCGGTCAGCATGGATCGACCACGACCGGCGGTGCGGTCTCGGCGCACCGCGGTGACCTTCGACAGCGGCGGCGGGCTTCGTCTGGGCGGGATTGCGCAATTCAGCATGGCGGTCACGGATTTCGCCGATCTGAGCCGTGATCCGGAAGCGGTGATCGTCGGCGGCCGCATCTGGTCGCCTGCCAATCTGGTCGCCGCGGTGGTCAACGAGCTCAGGGCCTGCGAGCCGGGGGCGACCGAGGCCGGCGTCGTCACCACCTACCCGGCGGTCTATTCCGACAAGCAGGTCGCGTTGCTGCGCCAGGCGCTGGACCTATCCGGGGCCGGCGACGTGCTGCTGGTACCCGAACCCGTCGCGGCCGCGGAATGGCTGGAGCACGAGCACGGCCCGCTGGATACCGATTTCGTCTTGATCTACGACCTCGGCGGCACCAGCCTCGACGTGAGCATCGTGCGCGTCGGCCCGGACTGGGACAACCATCCGATGATCGGAAAGCCTGCGCGTTCCTACGACTTCGGTGGCAGACCGCTGGGGTCGATGATCGCGCGGTACGCCCCGGACATGTCGTCCGCCGGACTGTCGATGACGTCCATCGTCGATATCGACGGATTGCGCACCGCCCATGTGCAGGACTCGCTGCAACTGGTCCGCGACTGTGTGCGCGAGGCGGGCATCACGCTGTCCGATATCGGCCGCGTGCTGCTGGTGGGCGGCGCGTCACGGCCGGCGGAGGTGGCGCGGACGCTCGCCGAACTCGGCCGACCCGTGATCATTTCGGCCGACCCCGGCCAGACGATCGCCGCGGGCGCCGCGCTGATGGCGGCGCGCACCATGGCGCTCGGCGCGTCGGACCGCCGAGCCAACGCGCCGCGCGTGGCGGTGTTCTCCAGCGCCGCGGTGGTCTCCGCGGTGGCCATGTCGGCGGTCACGGTCTTCGGCGGCCCCACGGTGCCCGAGCTGGCGCCGATGCTCGAGCGTCTTCCGGAGATCAGCTTGCCGACCGACGCTCTGCTGGTCGACGTCGGAAGCGAGCGCATCGCGGACGCTTGGTCGGGGATGGCCGTGCCCGCCACTTGGACTTCGGGCCGGGCGCTGCCCGCGCTCCTGTCGCAGCCTGCCTCCGCCTATACCCGATTCATCACGCCGGTTCCGCGTGGTGCCGGTTATGGTCCGTCGATGGCCGAGTCACGGATCGGCTCGCACCGGGATCCCCGAAACTGCTGCGCACCAGGGTTGTTGCGTTATCGGGGATATGGCGATCCCGCTTATTTCGTGAATCCGCTGCCGTTCGGCCCGGTCGCGCGACCCGCGCCCGGAGACGGTACGCAGCCTCCCGTTCCCGGGCAGGCGCCGGTACCTGGTCTACCGCTGCCAGGTCAGGCGCCGGGGTCGAATCCGCCCGCGCCTGGGCAGATATCCGCTCCGGGAACACCGGGCTCCCCTGGTCCGGCGCCGCAGCACGGGTCGAAGCCCGCGGAGCCCGGTGGGACGACGCCGGGGAACCCCGCGGGAAGTCCGTCGACCGGAACGTCCGGCTCGCCGGGTGCCGGTACCGGATCGGGCGAGCACGTCGAGCCCTCCGCATCCAGTTCGTCCTCTTCCGGAACAGCGAGCGCCGGGGGCTCGTCAGGAGGTACCGACGAAACATCGTCCGGCGGAACGCAGTCCGGGGGGAGCGCATCGAGCGGTGGCTCGACGAACGACTCCACCGCGCACGGATCGTCCGATGACTCGCCGGGCGGGTCGACCGGTGGATCGTCGTTGGGCGGGTCGCCCGGGAACTCCGCGACACACGGGTCGTCCTCGGCCGGGTCGGCGGGTGATTCCTCGCCCCATGGTTCCTCGTCGGCCGGCAACTCGTCGTCGGCCGGTGCGGCGGGTAGTTCCCCGGCCCATGGCTCGTCCTCGGGTGCGGCGGCCGGTGATTCGTCGACCGGTGGCTCGGCATCGAGCGGGCGTCCGGGCGGCGCGGCGTCGGCGGGTGGCCACCCGGGCGGGAACTCCTCGGGCGCTTCGTCGTCCAGCGGCTCGCCGGGCCGGTCCGGCTCGATCGGCGGTGCGTCGGCAGGCGGCTCGTCGAGAGGAGGCGGTGCGGGCGGGGCCGGAGGCGGAGGGCGCGGTCGGTAGGGGAGCCGGTCCCGACGGCGAATCACCCGGTGGCGGTACGGGTCCGGTCGCGCCGGATTCGGCGACGGGCGCGGCGGCACCGATGCACAATGGATTGATGGCTGCCGGGGGTCCCCAGCTGATCGCGCTGGACGTGGACGGGACGCTGCTGGATACGGGAACACCGATCAGTGCGCGGGTGGCCGCGGCGGTGCGCGCGGCCGTGGCAGCGGGTGCGCATGTGGTGGTGACCACCGGACGCACGCTGCTGACCACCCGTCCGGTGCTCACCGAACTCGGTCTACGCGAGGGACATGCCCTGTGCTCGAACGGCGCCGTGCACATCGACGTGGCCAGGGGCGAACCGGTGGCGATCCAGTCGTTCGACCCCGCGCCCGCGATCACCGCGTTACGGGCGCTGTTCCCGGCGATGATCTTCGCCGTGGAGAAGGTCGGCATCGGTACCTGGGCCACCGGAGCGAGTCCCGGCGAATTCTCGCTCGGTGAATACCTGCTCGTGGATCACCACGCGTTGAGCAGCGAACCGACCCCGCGACTGAACGGCTGGTTGCCGGATGGCTCGGTGGAGGAGATGCTGCGCGCGCTGCGTCCCTTGCGCGTACCCGGTGCGAGTTGGGTGCACGGCGAATTCGGTCCGTGGCTCACCGTTTCCCGCCAGGGCGTGTCGAAAGGCTGGGCGCTGGAACAGCTTCGCATCGCCCTCGGCGTCCCTGACGAAGCGACGCTGGCCATCGGCGACGGCTACAACGACCGCGAAATGCTGCGCTGGGCAGCGCATTCGGTCGCGATGGCGAACGCGCCCGCGGACGTTCGCGACCTCGCGGACGAAGTCACCGGCCACGTCCTCGAGGACGGCGTCGCCACCGTGCTGGAACGCTGGTTCCGCCCCTGACGCTGCGATCCGAGCGGGAAGTCCGGCCGCCATCCGGTGCGCTCCGTGGCCGCCTCGGTCGTGCTGATCTCCCACATCGGTGAATCAGCGGGCCGTTGGGAATGGCGCCGACACATCGTGAGGGCAAACTCCGTTCGTACGCGGGAGCCGTCCGCTCGGGCGGCGTGGTGTCCGGTCTCGGTCGAGCAGCACGCCGCCGTACTCTCGGCTCACGCGGGTCCGGTGGCGGCGAGGACCTGGAGGTAGTGCGGGTTGGACATGAGGCCGAGGACGTTGCCGAACGGGTCCACCACGGCCGCGGTGACGAAGCCCTCCCCGTTGCCGCGCGGGGTGATGGGGTCGTAGACGGTCGCGCCGAGCTCGAGCAGCCGGTCGAACGTCGCCCGCAGGTCGTCGACGTGCCAGTTGACGATCGCTCCGCCGGGGGCGTTGCGCGCGCCTGCGGGGGCGTAGGCACGGTTCACGATGCCGAATTCGTGCTGGTAGTCGCCGATGCGGAACTCGTAGTAGCCGTTCGGCACCTGGTAGTAGGGCTCGACGCCGAAGAACCGGGCGTACCAGTCCTTGGCGGCTTCGAGATCGTCGGCGTAGAAGGTGCTCGTCGCCATTCCGCGCAGCATGCTGGTTCTCCTTCGAATCGTTCTCATCCGTGCTTGCCTCCATCATCCGAGGAAAAGTGCGCACGGAATGAGCACTTTCAACGGCAGAATATTACGCATGCGAGCGGACCGATTGGTGGCGATCCTGCTGATGATGCAGACCCGCGGACGGGTGACGGCCGCGCAGGTGGCGGCGGAGCTCGAGACCTCGGTCGCCACCGCGCGCCGGGATCTCGAGGCGCTGTCGGCCGCGGGGGTGCCGGTGTATCCGCAGCCGGGGCGCGGTGGCGGCTGGTCGCTGGTAGGCGGTGCGCGCACGGATCTGAGCGGCCTGACAGCGGGAGAGGCGCGGGCGTTGTTCCTCTTGGCGGGTCCCTCCGCGGGCTCGGTGCCGGAGGCCAAGTCGGCGTTGCGCAAGCTGGTTCGTGCGCTGCCGCAGACCTTTCGCGGCGAGGCGGAGGCCGCGGCCGATGCGGTGGTGATCGACCCGGCGCGCTGGGGTGCGACCGATCGGGAACTGCCGCCGCTGGTATCGCTGCTGCAACGCGCTGTGGTGCAACGCGAGAAGGTTCTCCTGCGCTATGCGAACCGGACGGGGGAGCGGTCGGAGCGTCTCGTCGATCCCTGGGGGCTGGCCGACAAAGACGGTGTCTGGTACCTGATCGCCGGAACCGAGCGGGGCCAGCGGACTTTTCGCGTCGATCGGATCTGCGAAGCGTCTTCGACCGGTGAACCGGCCCACCGCCCAGCGGATTTCGATCTCGCCGACGCATGGGGCCGGGTGGTCGAGGAGATGGAGCGGCGGCGCGCGACCATCCAGGCCACCGTGTTGATCTCCGACCGCCTGTTGCCGATCCTGCGCGACCAACAGGGCCGGAACTGCCTGGTGGACGGCCCCGTTCCCGACGGTCGCGTCCAGGTCCGCGTCACGGCTCCCACCGCATGGATGCTGGCCCAGCAGCTGGCAGGCTGGGGCGCCTCGATCGAGGTCATCGATCCGCCCGAGGTCCGCGCCGAACTGGCCCGCCTGGGCAGCGAACTGCTCGAACGCTACGGAAAGGACGCCCCGTCCGGCACGGCATCATGACCGGCGCTCCACCACGTGTCCGGTCAGCGCGGCGCGAGCACGTGACCAGCCAAGGTGCGCACCATATCCGAGGCGAGCACGGCGTGGCCGCTCATGCTGAAGTGGATGAGGTCGGCGCTCATCAGGTCGGGCCGCAGACGCAGCGGGTGGTCCCAGAGTTCCAGCAGGAGCGCGTCGTAGCGGGCGGCCAGCTCGCGGACCAGATCGTTGAGCGCGGCCATCCGGTCGCGCATCGGACGCATCGGCGCCATGCGCTCGACTTCCCAGACGTCGGCGAGGGTGAAGGTCACGATCTGCGCTCCGGTGCGGGCCAGAGCGCCGAACAGCGTGTCCAGATTCGTCCGCAGCTGGGTGAGGTCACCGCCCGGCAGGAACAGGTCGTTGCCGCCGCAGGTGAGATGCACCAGATCGGGCCGGAATTCGAGCACGGAGGGCAGCTGTTCGGCGATGACCTGGGCGGAGGTGGCGCCGATGCGGCCGGTGTTCAGATAGGCCAGATCCGGGCGAACCGAAGTGAGCACGGCGGCCACGCGATCGGCCCAGCCCACGGGTTCGTAACCCGGGCTCGGATCGCCGACGCCCTGCGCGATGGAGTCGCCGAGCACCGCGTAGCGCTGCCATGGGGCGTCGGCGAGCAGACGACGCTGTTCCGCGGGCGGCAGCAGCAGCGGATCGTTCAGTTCACTACGAATTTGGTTGTCGCTCATAGTATTTCCTAGCTATCGGCGGAGATGGACGGAGTGCGGGCCGGTATCGCCGCCAGGCAGGCGGCCACGGCGGCGATGCCCGCGCACACGGCGAAGACGGTGTGGAACGCGCCGAGCGGATCGTCGGGACGTGCCGCGAACACGGCGGCGAGCACGGCCACGCCGAGCGCCCCGCCCACCTGCCGCGCCGTCAGATTCATCCCGGTGCCCGCGGCGAACTGCTGCGGCGGAAGCGCGCCGGCCGCCGCGGTGCCCAGCACCGTGACGACGAATCCGATGCCGCCACCGCCGAGTACACCGGCCGGAATCCACGCCGACCACAGGGCGGGGCCGGCGCCGAAGGCGTCCGTGCTCATCCACACGGTGTACGCCACGAACATCAGCGCACCGAGTACCCCGAGCCACCGCCTGGCCGTGGGCGAGCCGACCCGGCCCGCGATCGTCGCCGTGACCATCGAGGCGACGGCTCCGATGGTCATCGCGCCCGCGGAACCGAGCACCGAGTAGTCCCAGATCGCGTCCAGGAACAGCGATCCCGACAGCAGCCAGGCGAACATGGCCGCGCCGAAGACGAACGAGGTGGCGTTGGCCAGCGCATACGACTTGCTGCGCCACAGGTCCACGGCGATCGCGGGCTCGTGATGCCGCGCCGAACGGACGAGCGCGGCCAGGACGAGCAGCCCGCCGCCGATCAGCGCGGTCAGCGTCCCCGCTGAGGTCCAGCCCCAGCGCTGCCCTTCGGTGACGCCCGCGACCAGCCCGCCCAGCCCGAGCGTGACGGCCAGCGTCCCGAGCGGATCCGGCAGCGCGCCACCGGAATGACGGTCGTCCGGGGACGGCATGCGCGCCGCCGCCGCGATGAGCAACAGGGCCACTGGAACGTTGATGACGAAGACCGCCCGCCAGTCGAATCCTTCGACCAGCGCGCCGCCGAGCGCGGGACCGACCACCGCGGCGAACCCGCCCGCGGCCGACCAGGCTCCGATGGCGGCGCCGATCTTCTCCCGCGGCGTGGCGGCGAGCACCAGACCGAGGGCGGCCGGCACCATCAGCGCCGCGGTGCCGCCTTGCAGCACCCGGCCCGCGATGAGCCACCCCGCCGACGGCGCGAGCCCGCACAGCAGGGAGGTGAGGGCGAATCCGGCCAGCGCGCCGAGGAACAGCCTGCGGCGGCCGAGCGCGTCGGCGAGACGTCCGGCCGGGGTGAGCAGTGCGGCGAAAGCGACCGCGTATCCGCTGACGACCCAGGTCAGCGTTGCGGTGGCCGTGCCGGGGTAGTCCCGCGCGATCGAGGGGAAGGCGATGTTGACGACCGAGAGGTCGAGGAAGGCGATGAAGGCCGCACCGCAGGCGATCAGCAAGGTGCGGGTGGCCGCGGTCGCGGTCGGTGGGCTGGCGAGCCGCACGGACGCGTCGGTCATGGGAAGTCCTTAGGAAGTGGGAAACAAAACGCACGATCGTTCGTTCACTTAAACTACGACCATACGTTCGTATGTGCAACCGTGAAGTGGAAGAATGACGTCATGACCGAGTCCGTCACCGTGGGCGACCAGCCACGCGGCACCGATCAGCGCTTGGCCAAGGGCGCACGGGCGCGAGCGTCGATCGCCCGCCGCGCCGCCGACGTGGCTTCCGTCGAGGGCCTCAACGGCATCAGCATCGGCCGATTGGCCGCGGATCTCGGGCTCAGCAAGAGCGGAATCGCCACGCTGTTCGGCAGCAAGGAGAGCCTGCAGCTGGCGGCGGTACGGTGCGCGCGACAGGTCTTCATCGACGAGGTCATCACGCCGAGCCTGAGCGAGCCCGCCGGACTACCGCGCCTGCGCGCTCTGGTCGAGCGCTGGTTCGGCCAGGTCGCCGACCCCGCTTTCCCCGGTGGGTGCTTCCGCGTCGCGACCCTCGCCGAATTCGACAGCAGACCGGGACCGGTACACGACGCCATCGCAGAGGATCGCCGGGAATGGCTCGCCTTGCTCGTCAAGGAGATTCGCCGGGCACAGGAACAGGGCCATTTCGGTGCGCGCGGCGCCGACGCGGTCGCGTTCCAATTGGACGCGGTGATCGCCGCGGCGCACACGGCGCGGCAGATGGGTGACGAGTCGGGCGTGTCCACCGCCCGAGCCATTGTCGACGACCTGCTCGGCTGAGCCGCTTCGGCTGCGCCTCGTGGTCGCCGGGCCGCCCGCGCCCGCTTCGACGCGGGCCTAGTCGGCCGGCGAGCCGTTGACCAGGTAATCCAGGTAGGAGCCGGGAATCGGGCACAGTTCAACGCCTTCGGCGTCCACGATGTGCGGCCTGATGGTGCCGGTGGGGGTGATCTCGGGGCTTTCGATCAGCACCGTTGTCGTGGCGGGAAGGGCGAGGAACTGCACCGCGAAGGGCATGGCGGTGGCCAGTTCGAGCAGCGTGGTGTAGTACGACGAGCGGTGCGTGTGATCTTCGAAGCACTCGACCGACCAGCCGGAGAACTCCGGGTCGTCGGTCGCGGCGCGGGCCAGCACCAGCACCGGCGATTCGAGCCCGCACGACGAGACGACCGCCTGCTGATCCTCGCCGGGAAAGTCCAGCTGATCCGCCAAACCGACACCGGCGGCGACTTCGCGCTGATACCACACATCGCGCAGCGTGCGGTCGACCTGCTCGGCCCAGGTCTGCGCATCGGTGCGTTCGGCGAGCCCCAACGTGCCGTCGTCGCGGCCGCGCACCCGGACCAGGTTCCAGCCGATCCGGATCGTCTCGCCGGGCTGGTAGCGCGTGCCCGCCGCGACGGTGGACTCCAGATACGACAGCAGCCAGTTCTCCATGCCGGGCAGCTGCGGCTCGGTGCAGACAACGGTGAACTCGGGATGTCCGTGGCTGGCGCAGGAGGTGGTGCGGAACGACTCGGCCATGCCACGTTCCTAGCACGCGGCGGCCGCACCCGGGCTTCGCGCCCGGAAGAACACCCGGTCAGGCCGAGAGCGCGCGAGTATCGGCGATCGCCGCGTGATAGCGATCCAGGATGACCTCGGTGAGGGCCGGATGCGCGCCGAGCACATCGGCGTGGATCGCCTCCGGCGCCGCGTGCACGAGGCGATCGGTCAGCAATCCCGGCGCGAGGAACCACGGAGCGACCAGCACATCGTCCGCGCCGCGGGCGCGCAGTCGCGCGATCGCATCGGTGACCGACGGTTCGGTGGTCGCGAAGCAGATCTCGGTGCGCCAGCCGGTGCGGGCGGCCAGGCGGGTGGCCACCTCGGCGCTCCTGGCGTTGGCCGCGGTCGACGACGATCCGACCGCCGCCACCGCGATGCCGAGCCGCCGATCCGCGAAGCAGCGTCCGGCACCGGCGGCGAGGACGCGATCACGCAGCGCACCGACCAGTCCGGCGTCCACGCCGAGCACGTCGGCTCGGGTCAGGCGCAATCCGAGATGGCGGGCGCGAGCCGCGGCGAGCAGGCCGGGCAGATCGACTCTGGCGTGGAAGGCGCTGCCGAGCAGCAGCGGTGTCACCACCGCATGCGTGTGCCCGTCGGCGGCCACGGCATCCACGACCTGTTCGACCGACGGGGCGGTGAGATCCAGGAACGCCGTCCGGACGTCCAGGTCCGGCCGAGCGGCGGCGACGGCGCCGACCACCTCCGCGATGGTGGCCGCCGACCGCGGATCGCGGCTGCCGTGGGCCACGGCGATCAACGCGGGCGGACGCGCCGCGGTCCCGTCGAGTTCGGCCCTGGAAGTCGCGCAGCCCGGACGGCCCGCCGGGGCGATGGCGCCCAGGACCTGCGGGGCGCCGAACAAGGCTCGCGACACCGCCACGTCAGACTCCGGTACCGACCTCGACGGCGGTCAGCACGTCGCCGACCAGACCGGCCGCCAGCGTGTTGCCACCCGCCGGATCGATCAGCAGGAAGCTGCCGGTGTGCCGGTTCAGCCGGTAGTCGTCGGCCGCGATCGGCTCGGCGACCCGCACCGAGATGCGCCCGATGTCGTTGAGCTCCAGCGACTCGGGGTTCGGGTCGGCCGCGAGGCGCTGCTCGTCGAAGCGCTCCAGCAGCGTGCCGACGATCGCCTGGGTGGTCCGGGTGCCGTGCTTGAGCAGCAGTCGCGCGCCGGGGCGCAGCGGCTTGTCGCCCAGCCAGCACACGGTGGCGTCGAAGGCGTCGATCGGCTCGGGCGCGTCGGCGGCCGAGGCGATGATGTCGCCCCGCGAGATGTCGACGTCGTCGGCCAGGATGAGCGTGACGCTGCGTCCGGTCTGCGCCACCGCGAGTTCGCCGTCGGGAGTGTCGATCCGCTCCACCGTCGTGCGGATGCCCGACGGCAGCACCACGACCTCGTCGCCGGGCGCGACCGCGCCCGCCGCGATCTGTCCCGCGTAGCCGCGGTAGTCCGGGTATTCGGCGGTGCGCGGCCGGATCACGTACTGCACCGGGAATCGCAGACCCAGCTCGTGGCTGCCGGTGCTGTCGGCGTCGACCGGCACCGATTCCAGGTGCTCGATCAGCGACGGACCGTCGTAATACGGAGTGTTGTCCGACCGGGTGGCGATATTGTCGCCGTGCAGCGCCGAGACGGGGATCTCCAGCACGTCCTCGCTCGACCAGCCCAGCGTGGTGGTGAGCTCGTTGAATTCCGCGGAGATGGCGGAGAACACGGTGGCGGCGTCGTCCACCAGATCGATCTTGTTCACCGCGAGCACCAGCTTCGGCACACCGAGCAGCGCGAGCACGGCGGCGTGCCTGCGGGTCTGCTCGATGACGCCCTTGCGCGCGTCGACGAGCAGGATCACCAACTGCGCGGTGGACGCGCCGGACACGGTGTTGCGGGTGTACTGCACGTGCCCCGGGGTGTCCGCGAGCACGAAAGAGCGGCGCGGAGTGGCGAAGTAGCGGTAGGCGACATCGATGGTGATGCCCTGTTCGCGTTCCGCGCGCAACCCGTCCACGAGCAGCGAGAGATCCGGGGTGGCGAGACCTTTGTCCACCGACGCGCGGGTGACGGCGTCGATCTGGTCGGCCAGAACGGATTTCGTGTCGTAGAGCAGGCGTCCGACCAGAGTGGACTTGCCGTCGTCGACAGAACCGGCGGTGGCCAGCCTCAATAGGTCGGACATGTCAGAAATAACCCTCTCGTTTACGGTCTTCCATCGCGGCTTCGGAGACGCGGTCGTCGCCGCGGGTCGCGCCACGTTCGGTCAGTCGGGACGCGGCGACCTCGGCGAGGATCGCCTCGTTGTCGGCCGCGTCGGAAAGAACGGCGCCGGTGGACGATCCGTCGCCCACGGTGCGGTAGCGCACCGACCTGGTCTCCAGCACCTCGCCCTCGCGCGGGCCGCCCCACACGCCCGGCGTCATCCACATGCCGTCGCGCTGGTACACCGGACGCTCGTGCGCGTAGTAGATGCTCGCCAGGTCGATGTCCTCGCGGGCGATGTAGCGCCAGATGTCCAGCTCGGTCCAGTTGCTCAGCGGGAACACGCGCACGTGCTCGCCCGGCGCGTGGCGCCCGTTGTACAGGTTCCACAGCTCGGGGCGCTGCCGCTTCGGGTCCCACTGGCCGAAGGCGTTGCGCAGCGAGAAGATCCGCTCCTTGGCGCGCGAGCGCTCTTCGTCGCGGCGGCCGCCGCCGAACACGGCGTCGAACCGGTGCTCGCTGATCGCGTCCAGCAGCGGGACGGTCTGCAGCGGGTTGCGGATGCCGTCCGGGCGCTCGGTGAGCCTGCCGTCGGCCAGGTAGTCCTCCACCTTCGCCACGTGCAGGCGCAGGCCGTAGCGCTCGACCACCTTGTCCCGGAACTCCAGCACCTCGGGCAGATTGTGCCCGGTGTCCACGTGCAGCAGCGCGAACGGCAGCGGCGCGGGCCAGAACGCCTTGAGCGCCAGATGCAGCAGCACGGTGGAGTCCTTACCGCCGGAGAACAGGATCACCGGCCGCTCGAACTCGCCCGCCACCTCGCGGAAGATGTGGATCGCCTCGGATTCCAGTGCGGCGAGGGTGTCGAAATCGGTGATACCGAGCGAACGTTCGTTGCGAATGGTTTCGGTCATGCTGTGTCCTCTTTTGCATGCCCGAGGGGCCCTACGTGGTTACGTAGGCTGCCTCCTCCGGGCCCTGACTCGGTCATGCTGTGTGCAACCCGCATTCGGTCTTGGCGAGGCCGGCCCAACGGCCGCTTCGCGGATCGGCTCCCGGGTCCGGCTTCCGCGTGCACGGAGCGCAGCCGATGGACGGATACCCCTCCTCCACCAGCGGATTGACGAGGATGCCGTGTTTTTCGATGTAGTCCTGCATCTCGTCGTCGGACCACGGCGCGATCGGGTTGATCTTCACCAGCCCGAAGGCCTCGTCGAACGAGATCAGCGGTGCGTTCGCGCGGGTCGGCGCCTCCACCCGGCGGATGCCGGTGACCCAGGCGTTGTAGCCCGCGAGCGACTTCTTCAGCGGGACGACCTTGCGCAACCGGCAGCATTCGTTCGGCTCGCGGGCGAACAGGTCCTTGCCCAGCAGCCGGTCCTGTTCGGCTACCGAGTGTTCCGGCTGGACGTTGACCACGTTCACCCCGTACACGGCCTCCACCGCGTCCCGAGTGCCGATGGTCTCGGCGAAGTGGTAGCCGGTGTCGAGGAACAGGACGTCGACACCGGCGCGCACGCCCGCGGCCAGGTGCACCAGCACGCCGTCCTGCATGTTGGACGCCACGATGTAGTTCGAGCCGAAGGTGTCCTCGGTCCACCGCAGCAGTTCGGTCGCCGAGGCGCCGTCGAGTTCGGCGGCACCGCGCGCGGCGATGGCGCGCAGCTCGTCCTCGGACAGCTTTTCCGCGAGTTCGGTTGTCACAATTGATCTCCCGTCGACACTTATCTCAGGTCGGCCTCGTCGGCGCGGACCGCCCACTGGGCGAACCGTTCGCCGTCCGAACGCTGCTTGACGAAGTTGCGCACCACCCGATCGATGTAGTCGCCGAGTTCACCGGAGGTGACCTTGTGCTGGCGCAGCTTGCGCCCGAACGCGCTGTCGAAGCCGAGGCTGCCGCCGAGGTGAACCTGGAATCCCTCCACCTGATTCCCGGCGCCGTCGTCGACCAGCTGACCCTTGAACCCGATGTCGGCGATCTGCGAGCGGGCGCAGGAGTTGGGGCAGCCGTTGATGTTGATCGTGATCGGAACATCCAGCTGCGCGTTGATATCCGCCAGCCGTTCCTCGAGCTCCGGCACCAGCGCCTGGGAGCGCTTGCGCGTCTCGGCGAAGGAGAGCTTGCAGAACTCGATGCCGGTGCAGGCCATCAGATTCCGCCGCCACAGCGAGGGCCGCGCCTGCAGGCCGAGCGGTTCCAGTTCGTCGATCAGGGCGTCCACCTTGTCGTCGGGGACGTCGAGCACGATCAGTTTCTGGTACGGAGTGAACCGGACGCGATCGGAGCCGATCCGCTCGACCGCGTCGGCGACCTTGGTCAGCACGGTGCCCGACACCCGGCCCGCGATGGGGGAGAAGCCGACGGCGTTGAGTCCGTTGCGCAGCCGCTGCACGCCGACGTGGTCGATCGGCTTGGTCGGCTGTTCCGGCGCGGGGCCGTCGATCAGCTTGCGCTTCAGGTACTCGTCCTCCAGCACCTGGCGGAACTTCTCGATGCCCCAGTCCTTGATCAGGAACTTCAGGCGCGCCTTGGTGCGCAGGCGGCGGTAGCCGTAGTCGCGGAACACCGACACGACGGCTTCCCACACGTCCGGCACCTCGTCCAGCGGCACCCACACGCCCACCCGCTTGGCGAGCATCGGGTTGGTGGACAGTCCGCCGCCGACCCACAGGTCCAGGCCGGGGCCGTGCTCGGGATGCACGACACCGACGAACGCCACGTCGTTGATCTCGTGCACCACGTCCTGCTGGCCGGAGATCGCGGTCTTGAACTTGCGCGGCAGGTTGGAGTACTCCTTCTTGCCGATGTAGCGGCGCACGATCTCCTCGATCGCGGGCGTGGGGTCGATGATCTCGTTCAGCGACTCGCCCGCCAGCGGGGACCCGAGCACCACGCGCGGGCAGTCGCCGCATGCCTCGGTGGTCTTCAGGCCGACCGCCTCGATCCGCTTCCAGATCTCCGGGACGTTCTCCACCTCGATCCAGTGGTACTGCACGTTCTCCCGGTCGGACAGATCCGCGGTGTCCCGGGCGAACTCGGTGGAGATCCCGCCGAGCGTGCGCAGCTGCGCGAGGTTCAGCGCGCCGCCGTCGCAGCGGATGCGCATCATGAAGTACTTGGCCTCGAGCAGGTCGATGTTCTCGTCACCGGTCCAGCTGCCGTCGTAGCCCTGCTCGCGCTGGGTGTACAGGCCCCACCACCGGAACCGGCCGCGAAGGTCACCCTTGTCGATGCCGTCGAAGCCCGTCTTGGCGTAGATGTTCTCGATGCGGGCGCGGACGTTGAGCGGGTTGTCGTCCTTCTTGGACTGCTCGTTCGGGTTCAGCGGCTCTCGATAACCCAGCGCCCACTGACCCTCGGCCTTGCGGCGCACCGGCTTGCCGGTGCGGACGCGCGGTCCGGTCGTGGTCGCCTCGGGACGCGGCCGATCCGGGCGCACCCGGCGTTCGGAGGCCGGGCGTTCGGGGCGCGCGCGGCGCCCCGGCTGGGATTCGGGCGTGGGCTGATCGGTCGGACCGGCGTCGGGGCTCGACGTCATGGGGTCGCTCCTGCGGGGTGGGTGGTACATCCTGCTGAGGGGGCGCGAGGGGCTGACTCACGCCTGCGGTGTCAGCGGGCCGAGGAAATCGGGATCGCCGGGGACCCGGGGATCGGGCGCGCTGAACTACCGGAGAGAACCGGGCAGACAGCAGGCGCTACAGACGCGCTTGTAATCGACGTGGCGACGGGCCACCAGTCGAATCTCCAAAGCGCGCATGCGGCCTATTGTGCCACGTCAGCGATGGCCTTCCGACCCTGCATCCAGTATTTCCCGCACTTTCGCGGGAAATCCCCTGGACGCTCGACCCGGTTTGTGACGGCAGTCATAGTTCGGGGGTGCAACCAGGCGTGTGATACGGGCCGTCGCCCTCTGTGACACTGCACACCTCGCTTGACCTCGAGCGAGCTCGAGGTAGGACGCTCGGCGCCATGAGTACCACAGCTGTCGACACCACCGCCGAATTGGAAGCCATCCGCGCGGTGGTCGCGAGCGTCCAACACGCTCAGCAGAACGAACTCGTCGACGAATTCGTCGCGCTGTTCCGGGCGGACGCGATCTGGACCACCGGGCACGGCAAACGCCTCTTCGGCCGGGCCGCCATCGCCGAGTTCACCGCACAGGTGCTGCCCGGCGCCACCGCGCACGGCACGGCGACCTACGAGGTGGAGCACGTGCTGTTCATCCGGCCGGACGTGGCCGCGGTGAAGGTGCGCCAGCGTTACTTCACCGACGCGGGCGTCCTGGACAGCGAAGGCAGCCCGATGTACGTGATGTCCAAGGAGGACGGCCGCTGGTTGCTCACCGCGAACCAGAACACTCCCGTTGTGGCGGACTGACGGTTCATACCGCGGTCCCGGACGCCGCCGCGATCGCGGCGGCGTTCACACTGGACAGGTGACTTCTTCCGCCGCCACCGCAAGCACCGACACGCCCGCGCCGGTGCTGCGCGACTTCGGCGACGGGCCGTTCGGGATCTACGTGCACGTGCCGTTCTGCGCCACGCGGTGCGGGTACTGCGACTTCAACACCTACACCGCGGGTGAACTCGGCAGCTCGGCCTCGCCGCAGTCATGGCTGACGGCATTGCGCGGCGAGCTGGCGACCGCGGCCGGGGAGTTCGCTACCTTGCCCACCGCGACGCCGGAAGTGTCCACCGTTTTCGTCGGCGGGGGGACGCCCTCCCTGCTGGGCGGCGACGGGCTCGCCGCGGTGCTGGACGCCGTGCGCGCCGAGTTCACGCTCGCCGCCGGGGCCGAAGTCACCACGGAGTCCAATCCGGAATCCACCTCGCCGGAATTCTTCGAGCGCATCCGGGCCGCCGGGTTCACCAGGGTGTCGCTCGGCATGCAGTCCGCCGCGGCGCATGTGCTGAAGGTGCTCGACCGGAAGCACACTCCCGGCCGCGCGGTGGCCGCCGCACTGGAGGCGCGCGCCGCGGGATTCGAGCACGTCAACCTCGATCTGATCTACGGAACGCCGGGCGAGCGCGACGCCGATCTGGACGCGAGCCTGGACGCGGTGCTCGGCGCGGGCGTCGATCACGTCTCGGCCTATTCGCTGATCGTGGAGGACGGCACCGCGCTGGCCCGGCGGGTGCGCCGCGGCGAATTGCCCGCGCCGGACGACGACGTGCTCGCCGCCCGCTACGAGCGCATCGACGCGCGGCTGCGCTCGGCCGGGTTCGATTGGTACGAGGTGTCGAACTGGGCCGCGGGCGATACCGCGGTCTGCAGGCACAACCTCGGGTACTGGGACGGCGGCGACTGGCTCGGCGCCGGACCCGGCGCGCACAGTCATCTCGGCGGCGTGCGCTGGTGGAACGTGAAACACCCCGCTCGGTACGCCGATCGCGTCGGCGCGGGCGGGCTGCCCGCCGCGGGCTGGGAGGCGCTCGGCGCGGACGAGCGGTACACCGAGCGGGTCATGCTCGCCGTCCGGCTGCGTACCGGCCTGCCGCTGGCCGATCTGGCCTCCTCCGCGCTCCCCGCCGTCGAGCGCGTGGTCGCCGACGGCCTCGCCGTGCGCACCCCGAACGACCGGCTCGTCCTCACCGACCGCGGCCGTCTGCTCGCCGACGGTGTCGTCCGCGACCTGCTCGACTGATCCGCCGGCGGATCACGGTCCGGGCAACGCGGTGCACTTTATGTCTCGTTCGAGTAACACGGCGTCCACCGGCCGCGTAGTCTGCGACCAACCCCCAAGGAGACTCATGGCCTCGGCACCACGTATGACCCTTATCCATGAACCTGGCGAATTCGCGGAGGCGCGAGCAGCGGAGCGGGCGCAGAACGCGCGCCAGTGCGCCGTCGCTGCCCGCACCGTCGCCAGCTACGCGGAGAACGCCGCCGACTGCGAGTCGCTGCTGGCGATGCTCGGTCTCGACGCTCTCGCGGGCAAGCAGGCGAAAGCGGGCGATCGCGGCTGACCGCTACGTCTCCGCCCGGCAGAGGGCGGTGCTGCGCCATTCCCGCGGCGAGAGCCCATAGGCGGCGCGGAAGCGCCGGGCGAAATGCGACGGATCACGAAAGCCCCAGCGGCGCGCGATCAGCGCGATCGTCCGGTGCTTCTGGTCCGGCCGGGTCAGATCGCCGCGCACTTGCTCGAGCCGCTGGCCGATGATCCACTGCTCGAGGCGGTACTCGGTGTTCGCGAAGATCTTGTAGAGCTGCCGGACCGACATGTTGTGCGCCTTGGCGATCTGTTCGGCTCCGAGATCGGGATCGGACAGGTTTCGCCGGACGTAGGCGCGAATCCGGGACAGCAGGATGTCGTCCGGGACGACGGAGCCGTTGCTGTCGTCCGCGCCCGCCGACAACAGCAGTCCCCGGATCAGCTCGATGCTGGCGCAGCCCGACAGCGCGGCCGCCGGGTCGGCGCTGAGCGCGTCGGCGTCGGCGGTCAGCTGGACGATGTGGTTGGCCACCAGCCGGTAGTGCGGGCTGTCCTGCACCCTGGCGGCGGCCTGGCCGATGAGATCGGCGGGCAGGCCGAGTTGATCGAGCGGCACGTACAGGCAGGTCGACGCACCGTCGCCGTGCCAGCCGAAGTCGAAGGGCGCGTTCAAGTCGATGACGTGCAGATCGCCCGGTCGCACGACCCGCAGGACGCCGCCCTGCTCGTATCGTCCGTCGCCCGCCTGCTGCACCGCGACCGCCAGCACCGGCGCGGGGGAGGCCCGCACCTGTTTCGGCGTCCGGATCAACTGGATGCCCGAGCTGCGAGCACGAACGACGCCGGCCGCGCCGAACCGCCACACGTCGAACGTGGCGTGCACACGCTCGTCCGGTCCGTCCAGTACGACATGGGACGGGACCGATGCCTCCTGTATCGCCGCGGCCACCGCGTCCGCTCGCTCGTGCGGCGCGATGGTGTCCGAATCGAACACGACCGTCATTCCAGCCTCCGTCGCAAATGAGACAGATTCGGCAATCCTCGCACGGCAGCCGCGGATCGGGCCGTGCATTCTGAGCCGAAGATCGTGCACGCAGAGTCGTTTTTCCGGGGGCCGCACGTCATAGGCTGTCGGACGGCGCTCGCTCGTAGAGATCGATTCCGGTTCGCCCGACCATCTGTTCGGATCGAAGGGAACTGTCATGCCGACGATCACCACCACCGATGGCGTCGAGATCTACTACAAGGACTGGGGTGCCGGGCGTCCCGTGGTGTTCAGCCACGGTTGGCCGCTGAACGGAGACGCCTGGGACAACCAGATGAACCTGGTGGCGCGCAACGGCTACCGCGCCATCGCGCACGATCGGCGTGGGCACGGCCGCTCGAGCGACGTGTGGGACGGGCACGACATGGACCACTACGCCGACGACCTCGCCGCGGTGCTGAACGAGTTGGACATCAAGGACGCGACGCTGGTCGGGCACTCGACCGGCGGCGGCGAGGTGACCAGGTATCTGTCCCGGCACGGCACGTCGCGGGTCGCGAAGGCGGTGCTGCTCGGCGCGGTCCCGCCCTTGATGCTGCGGACCGGGAAGAATCCGGAAGGGACGCCGATCGAGGCGTTCGACGACATCCGCGCGGGCGTCGCCGCCGACCGCTCGCAGTTCTGGAAGGATCTGTCGGTCTCGTTCTACGGCGCCGACCGCCCGGGATCGAAGGTCTCGCAAGGGCTGCGCGACCACTTCTGGCTGATGGGCATGCAAGTGGGGCTCAAGGCCGCGTTCGACTGCGTCAAGGCGTTCTCCGAGACCGATTTCACCGCCGAGCTGCCGAGCATCGAGATCCCGGTGTTCGTGGCGCACGGCGACGACGACCAGATCGTGCCGCTCGCCGCCGCGGGCGCCAAGACGGCGAAATTGCTCCCGCGGGCCCGACTGAAGGTGTACCCCGGCGCTCCGCACGGCCTGTGCGGCGACTACGAGAAAGCGTTCGACGCCGATCTACTGGACTTCCTGAAGAGCTGAGGAGCCGAGAACCGATGACGAACAAACGCAGTCTGCGCCGCGCCGTTGCCGCCCTCGCCGTCGCGCTCGCCGCCACGGGGTCGGCCGGGCCCGCGCAGGCGCAATCGCTGCCCACCGTCGTGCTCGTGCACGGCGCCTTCGCCGACACGACCAGCTGGGACGGTGTCGCCGCCGTGCTGCGCCAGCGGGGCTATCGCGTGCTGACGCCGGAGAACCCGCTGCGCGGGCCCGCCTACGACGCGGCCGCCGTGCAGCGCACGCTGGACACGATCAGCGGTCCCGTCGTGCTGGCCGGGCACTCCTACGGCGGCTTCGTGATCAGCAACATCCACGACCCGAAGGTAGAATCGTTGGTGTACATCGCGGCATTCGCACCGGCGGAAGGCGAGGTGGCGCAGTCCGCGCTCGACCCGATCCGCTTCCCGGGCAGCCAGCTGCTGCCGCCCGCGCTCCAGGTGAAGGTCGTCGACGACGTCACGGGTATCGCCGGGAAGAACCTGGACGGCTACGTCGCGGCCGACAGCTTCAACACTGTCTTCGCCCAGGACGTCGGTCCGGCGACCGCGGCCGACCTGTTCGCCCATCAGCACTCCATCGCCCTGAAGGCCAACCTCGAACCCTCCGGACCGCCTTCGTGGTCGGGGACCCCCAGCTGGTTTCTGGTATCGGCCGCCGACCGGATCATCCCGCCATCCGCCCAGCGCTTCATGGCCCAGCGCATGGCGGCTCGAACCGGCGAGATCGACTCCTCGCACGCCTCGTTGGTTTCCCGCCCCGACGCCGTCGCCGCGGTGATCGACGCCGCCGTTCCGCGTTGATCGCGGCGGCGCTGCTCCGTTCCCGGGATGTTTTGCGGGCGAGCGATCCGGTTACCGACAATTAGACTGGATCGACAGACGAACCGTGGTTCGCCTGCGATGTCTGGTGACCACGGGACGTCGGCGCCGGGTACGGCGGGACGGTCAGATGAAAGCGAGGAGGTGCGGCCGATGTCGAGCACCGAGGATCGGCGCTTCGAGGTCCTGCGCGCCATCGTTGCGGACTATGTCGCGACCAAGGAGCCGATCGGGTCCAAGACGCTGGTCGAGCGGCACAACCTGGGTGTTTCCAGCGCGACGGTGCGCAACGACATGGCGGTGCTCGAGGCCGAGGGCTACATCACCCAGCCGCACACGAGTTCCGGCCGCATCCCCACCGACAAGGGCTACCGGCAGTTCGTGGATCGGATCTCCGAGGTCAAACCGCTGTCGTCGGCGGAGCGCAGGGCGATCCTCGAGTTCCTCGAGTCCGGCGTCGACCTCGACGACGTGCTGCGCCGTGGTGTCCGCCTGCTGGCCCAGCTGACCAGGCAGGTCGCCGTCGTGCAGTACCCGACGGTCTCGGCGTCCACGGTGCGGCACATCGAGGTGGTCGCGCTCAATCCCGCCCGCCTGCTGCTGGTGGTGATCACCGACACCGGCCGGGTCGATCAGCGCCTGGTGGAGCTCGGCGCGGTGATCGACGACGAGGATCTGGCCGCGCTGCGCGGCATGCTCGGCGGCGCGATGGACGGCAAACGCCTGGCCACGGCCTCCGCGGCGGTCGCCGAGCTGCCCGAGCACGCTCCGTTGCGGCTGCGCGATGTGCTGGTGCGGGTCGCCACGGTGCTGGTGGAGACCTTGGTGGAACACCCGGAGGAGCGCTTGGTGCTCGGCGGCACCGCCAACCTCACCCGCAACGCCGCTGACTTCGGTTTCCCCGGCTCGCTGCGCGCGGTGCTGGAGGCGCTCGAGGAACAGGTGATCGTGCTCAAACTGCTCGCCGCGGCCCAGCAACCGGGGACGGTCACGGTGCGGATCGGCGAGGAGACGCAGGTCGAGCAGATGCGCGGCACGTCGGTGGTGTCGACCGGCTACGGCGCGGCGGGGGCGGTGCTCGGCGGTATGGGCGTACTCGGCCCGACCCGAATGGACTATCCGGGCACGATCGCGTCGGTGGCGGCCGTCGCCCGATACATCGGTGAGGTGCTCGCCGAACGCTGACACGGCGACGCCACTGCTACGCTCGATCCTTCGGCCGGATAAAGTTGAGTGCACAAGACTAATGCTGTTGTCGGCGCGCTTCGCACGCGGCGCGGGCACCGGCGGCACTGTCGAGAACGACCAAGGACTAGAGACTCAAGTGGCACGGGACTACTACGGACTGCTCGGCGTCGCGAAGAACGCGACCGACCAGGAGATCAAGCGGGCATACCGCAAGCTGGCGCGTGAGCTCCACCCCGACGTCAACCCCGACGAGGCGGCGCAGGCCAAGTTCAAGGAAGTGTCGGCCGCCTACGAGGTGCTGTCGGATCCGGAGAAGCGGCGCATCGTCGACATGGGCGGCGACCCGCTGGAATCCGGCGGTGGCGGGGCCGGATTCAACGGCGCGGGCTTCGGCGGGCTAGGCGATGTTTTCGAGGCGTTCTTCGGCGGCATGAGCGGATCGGCCGGCGCGCGCAAGCCGCGCGGTCGGGTCCAGCCCGGCGCCGATTCGCTGATCCGCACCCGGCTCAGCCTGGCCGAATGCGCGGTCGGCGTGACCAAGCACCTCACCGTGGACACCGCGATCCTCTGCGACATCTGCCAGGGCTCCGGGACCAACGGCAAGTCCAAGCCGGTCCGCTGCGAAACCTGTGGCGGCGCGGGCGAAGTCCAGTCCGTGCAGCGTTCCTTCCTCGGCCAGGTGCTGACCTCGCGCCCCTGCCCGACCTGCCGTGGCGCGGGCGAGACCATCCCGGACCCGTGCCACAAGTGTGGTGGCGACGGCCGGGTGCGGGCGCGCCGCGAGATCGCTGCCCCGATTCCGGCCGGCGTCGCGAACGGCATGCGGGTGCGGCTGGCCGCGCAGGGCGAGGTCGGCCCCGGCGGCGGTCACGCGGGCGACCTGTACGTCGAGATCGTGGAGCAGCCGCACGACGTGTTCGTCCGGGACGGCGACGATCTGCACTGCACCATCCGGGTGCCGATGGTGGACGCGGCGCTGGGCACCACCGTCGTGATCGACACCATCCTGGACGGCCCGACCGAGCTGACCATTCCGGCGGGCACCCAGCCCGGTGAGATCTCGGTGCTGCGCGGTCACGGCATGCCCCGGCTGCGCTCGAGCGCGCGCGGCGACCTGCTGGCGCATCTGGACATCGTGATCCCGGCCAAGCTGGACAGCAAGCAGACCGAGCTGTTGCGCAAGTACAAGGGATTGCGCGAGCGGGAGCGCGCCGAGGTGATGTCGGCGCAGTCCGAGCACAACAGCGGACTGTTCGCCCGGCTGCGCGCGTCCTTCAGCGGGCGCTAGGTGGCCGCGACGGTCTTCTACCTCGACGAGGTGCCCGAGCCGGGCGCGGTCGCGGTGCTCGACGGCCCGGAGGGCAGGCACGCCGCCACGGTGCGCCGCATCCGGGTCGGCGAGCCGATCACCCTGTCCGACGGGCGCGGGGTGCTCGCCGCATCGGAAGTCGTCGCGGCGCAGCGCGACCGGCTCGAGCTCGCGGTGCGTGACCGGGTGCTGGCGACCCCGCAGGAGCCGCCGGTGACCGTCGTGCAGGCGCTGCCGAAGTCCGATCGCTCGGAACTGGCGGTCGAGCTGATGACCGAGGCGGGCGCGGACGCCGTCGTTCCCTGGCAGGCCGCGCGTTGCGTCGCGAACTGGGAGGGCAAAGCGGCCAAAGGCGTCGAGAAGTGGCGCGCCGCGGCCCGCTCGGCCGCCCGGCAGTCCCGCCGTGCCTACATCCCGGAAGTCGCCGAGCTGCACCGCACCCACGACGTGCTGGAGCTGGTCGGCGCGGCGAAGGGGCGCGGCGCGATCGTCGCGGCCCTGCACGAATCCGGCGCCGCGCGCTTCACCGCACTGCCGTTCGCCGACGCCACCGAGATCGTCCTCGTGGTGGGCCCGGAAGGCGGGCTGGACGACGCGGAACTCACGGCTTTGGCCC
>NZ_BAFR01000054.1 GCF_000308435.1 Nocardia araoensis NBRC 100135
CGCGGTCGCGCCGGTGGTCCCTGCCGCCACGGTGCCCGCCCCGGCGCCCGCGGCGGTCGCCGCGGCGCCGGTGGTCGCGGTCACTCCGCTGCAGACCACGATCCAGCCCGACGCCGCCTCGACCCCGATCGCGAACGTGCTCGCCGCGCCGGAGGGACCGTCCGTGCTGACCGCTCCCGCCGCGACCGTCCCCGCGTTGTTCGACGCGATTCGGCCGACGCCCACGGTGAAGCCCGCCCCGGTCATCGACTCGCAGCCGTCGCACCCGACGCAGTCGCCCGCGTCGACCGTGACCGCGCCGACGACGATCGTCAAGACCACACCGACGCCGAGCGTTCCCGGCGATGTGACCACCCCGTCCGTGCCGAAGACGCCGGATCACGACGTCACGAAGATTCCGGGCGCCACGACGGTGCCACACGGCGGCGTCACCACCGCGCCGGACGTGCCCACCACCAAGGCCCCGACGGTCACCCAGACCCCGGCGCCCACGCATGCGCCGACCACCCCGGATGACGATGTGACCACCCCCGGCGGCACCGGTCGGCCGAGCACCGGCGGCACGTCCAACAGCACCTATCCCACCAACGACGTGCCGACCCACGAGCTGCCCACCGGCGAGGTACCGACCGTGAGCAGGCCGTCGCAGCCGACGTACTCCGCGCCGGACCAGCCGACCTACAGCGCCCCGGCGAACGCGCCCACCGTCGAGCCGCACGCTCCGTCCGCGCCGACCTACACTGCCCCCGTGCCCACCCAGGCGCCGATCAAGCCGCAGGTGATCGATCCCAAGCCGCACGGCATCTCGGCGCCGGTGGCGCTCGACCACCCGGCCGACTCCGCCTACCCGGTCGCCGACTACACCTACGACCACTCCGCCATGACGTTGTCGTCGGGGGGCGGCCTTTCCGGCGCCCTGTTGCCGGAGCCGGGCATAGTGGAAACGCACCACTATGTGTCCGATGACATCTCCCTGATCTAGCAGGGCCGCGGAAGGTTCCGACGACTGCGGAGTGTTCGCAGGGGGTACCGGAACGAAAGTCACCGAGAAGTAAGGAGGAGGGTTGTCTGCCGCTGCCGGGCTGAAGGCTGCGACCGTGAAACATCCGGACGCGATGGCCCCGCTCATTCGGATCCTCGACGAGCTGCGGGAGACGGCCCGATCCGCGGGACGCGACGACCTCGGCAGCAGGCTGAGCATGGTCCATGCCAGGGTGAGCGATCCCCGGGTACGGCTTGTGGTCGTCGGCCATCCGAAGAACGGCATGAGCACGCTGGTCAACAGCCTGGTCGGTGCCTCGGTCAGCGCGACGAACAGCGATTTGAGCGTGCCGGTGATCGTCGAGTACGGGCCGGAGCCGACCGCGACGCTGGTGCGGCAGACCGAGTACGGCCGTACCGAGCGTCAGTCGGTCGATCCGCTCGATCCCGGTCCCGCGCTGGCCACCCAAGGCGTCGTCCGCGCCGAGTTCACCCAGCCGAGCCCGCTGCTCGCCGACGGTGTCGTCGTCATGGACGCACCGGGTGGGCTGGGCGACAACCGCACCACCTGGTCGATGATCGCCGCGGCCGACGCCGTGCTCTACGTCGGCGACGCGGGCACCGAGCTGACCGTGGAGCAGATCGCCGAATTGCAACGCATCCAGCAGATCTGCCCGACCGTGATCTGCGTGCTGAACAAGATCGACGTGTTCGCGCACTGGTCGCGCACCCAGCAGCGCAACCGGGAGCTGCTGGACTCGGCGGGACTCGGCTTCGCGGTGGCCCCGGTCTCCGCGGAACTGCACCGGCAGGCCGGGTTGACCGGCGACTACCAGCGCGACATCGAATCCGGCGTACCGCAGCTGATCGATCATCTGCGCGACTACGTGGTCGCCCGCGCGGACGCGGTGGCGCTGGAAGCCGCGGTCGGAGACATCCGCCTGGTCTGCGACCATCTCGCGCTGACCCTGCGCACCGAGGCCGAGGCGCTGCGCGATCCGCGCCGCCGCGCCGAGATCACCGACCAGCTCGCCCGCGCGCGCGACGAAGCCGACCAGCTGCGCCAGCGCACCGCGAACTGGCAGGTGACGCTGGTCGACGGCGCGACGGAGCTGATGGCCGACATCGAGCACGACCTGCGCCATCGGCTGCGCAGCCTGATCCGCGACGCCGAGGCCGAGATCGCCCAGACCGACCCGGCGCGCCGGTGGAAGGAATTCGGCGCCGATCTGGACGCGCGCATCTGCGAGGCGGTCGAGGAGAACTTCGCCGTGGCGCACTACCGCTCGATGGAACTGTCCGAGCAGGTGGCCGCCAAGTTCCCGGCCGACAACCGCACCCCTCCGCTACCGGACCTGCGCTTGGCCAACCCCGGTGAGGTGCTGGAAGCGGTGCAGCCGCTGGAGCCGCTCGAAAGCGCGAAAGCGGGGGTGACCCAGCAGTTCCTCACCGGTCTGCGCGGCTCCTACGGCGGCATTCTGATGGTCGGTCTGGCCACCAGCCTGCTGGGCATGTCGTTGGTGAACTGGTACTCGGCGGGCGCGGGCGTGCTACTGGGCGTCAACGCGCTGTGGGACGACCGCAAGAACCGCAAGCTGCGCCGCAGAGCCGAGGCCAAGGTGGCGGTGGCCCGCCTGATGGACGACGTGATCTTCCAGGTCGGCAAGGAGTCGCGCAACCGCTTGCGCGCCGTGCAGCGGGTGCTGCGCGACCACTTCACCGACATCGCGACCGAGGTCTCGCGCACCGCGGACGACGCGCTGCGCTCGGCCGAGGAGAACTACGGGAAATACGGCGACCGCAGGACGGACCGGATCGCCGACCTCGAGGCGCGGCTCGGCAAACTGCGTGCGCTGCGCGAAGAGGCCGACGGACTGGTTCCCGCGTAGAGCGTCGCCCGGCGTGGGTCCGGCCGGATGATCCTGCGGTGCCCCATCGAAGCGCCCCCGATATCCGGCCGGACGATCCTGCCGTGTCGACGCGCCCAAATATCCGGCCGGATGACCCTGTGGTGTCGGATCGAGGTGCCCCCGGAATCAGACCGGATGACCCTGCGGGGTGTGCGCGGGTTGGAAGCGGCCCGCGTGCCCGGAGTGCTCGGCACGGATGACGTGGGTCACGGCGTTGATCAGCGCGAGGTGGGTGAACGCCTGGGGGAAGTTGCCGAGGTGGCGGCCGCTGCGCGGATCGATCTCCTCGGCGTACAACCGCAGCGGGCTGGCGAAGCCGAGCAGTCGTTCGCACAGGTGCCGAGCACGCTGTACCTCGCCGATCTCCACCAGTGCGGAGACCAGCCAGAACGAGCAGATGGTGAACGCTCCTTCCGTGCCGCTCAAGCCGTCGTCGGTGGTCTCGGTGCGGTACCGCAGCACCAAGCCGTTCTCGGTGAGCCGGTCGGCGATCGCAAGCACGGTCGCGCGCACGCGGTCGTCCTCGGGCGGCAGGAAGCGGGTGAGCACCACCAGCAGCAGCGAGGCGTCCAGGGTGTCACCGCCGTAGACCTGGGTGAACACGCCTTCGGAGGTGACGCCGTTGGCCAGGACGTCGGCCTTGATCTCCTCCGCGATCGCGTACCACTCTTCGGCGTGCTCGAACTGGCCGTGCA
Source organism: Nocardia araoensis NBRC 100135 (assembly GCF_000308435.1). Taxonomy (GTDB): domain Bacteria; phylum Actinomycetota; class Actinomycetes; order Mycobacteriales; family Mycobacteriaceae; genus Nocardia; species Nocardia araoensis. The sequence continues at coordinate 3,587 of NZ_BAFR01000054.1, forward strand.
ACTCGGCGAGCTTCGCGCCGCGGTCCAGCGCCACCCAGCACATCACCTTGGACGAGGTGAAGTGCTGCGGCTCGCCGCGCACCTCCCAGATGCCCCGGTCGGGCTCCTTCCAGTGCTCGATGGCGGCGTGCACTTGGCGGACCAGTAGCGGCCACAGCGTCTCCGGCACCTGCTGGCGCGACTTCACGTGCAGGTACACCGCGTCGAGCATGGTGCCCCAGATGTCGTGCTGATCCTGGCTGTAGGCATTGTTGCCGATGCGCACCGGACGGGACTGGTCGTAGCCGCCGAAGTGATCGAGGATGATCTCGTCGAGCTGCCGTTCGCCGCCGATGCCGTAGAGCACCTGCAGCGGGACCGGCTCGCCGTCCTCGCCGGTCGTCGCGTCGTTGAGAAAGGCGAAGAAGTCGTCGGCCTCCCGGTCCAGGCCCAGCGTGTACAGGCCCCACAGCGCGAAGCTGGCATCCCGCACCCAGCTGTAGCGGTAATCCCAATTGCGTTCTCCGCCAGGGGTTTCCGGCAGCGAGGTGGTGGCGGCGGCCATCAGGGCGCCGGTCGGAGCGTAGGTGAGGCCTTTGAGGGTGAGCGCGCTGCGCTGCAAGTAGTTGCGCCACGGGTGATCGGGGAACTTGCCGAGCGTGATCCACTGGCGCCAGCATTCGGTGGTCTGCCACATCTTCTCGGCGGCCTCGCCGAAGGTGCGCGGCGCGGGCAGTTCCGACCAGGTGAGCGCGACGAAGACCTCGTCGCCCTCCTTCATCCTGGTGCGGGCGCGCGCCTCGCGACCCTCGAGGCCGAGGCGCAGATCCGTGGTGAGCACCAGGCTCGGCCCGGCGCTGGGATCGTCGCCGCGCACCGCGGTCGCCTCCTCGTACACCTTGCCGGTGTACTCCCAGCGGGCGCTGGCCCGGTGGTAATCGAACGCGGGCTCGCAGCTCACCTCCAGCTCCACGGTGCCGTTCACGCATTTCACCGTGCGCAGCAGCAGGTGCTCGGCATCCCAGTCCATCGGGGTGCGCCGGTGGGTCTTGCTGCGCTGATCGTTGTTGTGCCAGGGTCCGAGCACCAGCGCGTCGCGCACGATCAGCCAGCCGGTGCCGGTCTGCCAGGTGGTCTCCAGGATCATCCCGCCGGGCAGGTAGCGGCGGGCGGCGGGCACGTTGACGCCGTACGGCCCGACCCGGAAGTGCCCGGCGCTGCGGTCCAGCAACGCCCCGAAGATGCTGGGCGAATCCGGCCGCGGCACACACATCCATTCCACCGCGCCATTGCTGGCGATCAGGGCACTCGTCTCGCAGTCGGACAGGAAGGCGTAGTCATCGATCGGCGGGTAGGCGCCGCGGCGGTGGGTTTCGGCCAAGTTCGTCGGCAGGCCGTCGGAGTCGTTGAGAGTGAGGTCATCGGAGGACGCCATACCCCATCTTCGGACCGATGCGCGCCCGGCGTCCACCGCTCGGCTCCGGTCCGACGGTCTCGGCGCACCGGCCGGCGTACCGACTAGGCTGGAGTCGTGCATCGCATCGCAGGTTGGTGGGACGGCTTCGAGCTGTGGGTGGCGGGACTGCCGTTCATCCCGCAGTTCCTCGTTGTCCTCGTGGGCATGGTCCCGATCAGCTTCGCCATCGCCTACGGGCTCGATCGCGTGCTGCGTGCCGTGCTGCGCATCCTCGATCGCCGGTACGGCGCCCATCCCGCACCGGTGCGGCCCGCCCCCGCCGGCGCCGCGGTGGTGCTCGAGGCCGAGCACGTCGCCGCCGATCGCACTCCCGTGCAGAGCGGGGCGCACTGATGCCTCGATCCCGGGTTCAGCTCGCCCTGATCGCTCTGCTCGTATTGATCGTCGTCGCCTGGTTGATCACCCGCTGACGGTCAATTTCCGCCGCCGCGCCAGTCGCCGAACCGCTTGCCGAGCTTCGCGACGGTGTCGCCGACTTCGTGAGCGACCGTGCTCGCCGCCGCGCCGACATCCCGGCCCAGTGTGCGCACGGTGCGGATGAGCGGATCCTCGGACTGGTCGAAGTTCATGCGGTAGGTGCGGGCGGCGGCTTTCATCTCGTCGGTGATCCGGGTGGCGCGATCCTGGTCACGGCGCGGATAGTCGCCCGCGAGCACGCGGTCGTAGTCGCCGCTCTGGATCCAGCGGCGCAGTTCGGCCGCGCGCAGCACGGAGAACGGGTGAGTCTGCAACTCCAGGTTGAGCAGCTTCAGCACGCCGTCGCGCAGATCGCCGGACCGCTCGTAGTCGTCGGCCTGAGCCAGGAAGGCCCCGTGGTTCATCTCCTTCACCCAGGCGCCTCCAGCGGTCTTCATGTGCACACGGACCGAGGCGTCGACGTCCTGGCCGCACAGCAGCCCGGCCCGGTCGCCGGACAGCTCGGACTTGCGGCTCCACTCCATCAGCGCCGCGACGATGCCGCGCAGCGCCCAGCCGCCGACGGGCAACCAGCCGACGCTCGCCGAGACGCGCAGCAGGTGCATCAGCATCGTGCGGTACACCGCGTGGCCGGACAGCGCGTGCCCGAGTTCGTGGCCGACCACGAAACGCAGTTCCTCGGTGTCCATCAGGTCGAGCAACCCCGTGGTCAGCACGGTGAACGGCCGGTCCATCCCGATGGTGATGGCGTTCACCTGCGGGCTCTGCAACACGAACAGCTCCGGCGTCGTGGGGGAATCCAGGATCCGCACGCAGTCCTCGCGCAGGTGGTGCAGGGTGCGGAACTGCCGCTCGTCCACCCGTACCGCAGTGGCCAGATACAACAGCCGGTGCTGGCGTTCCTGCAGCAAACCCGACAGTGTGCGCAGCACCACATCGAACCCTGTCAGTGACCGCAGGGTAACCAGGGCGGTGCGGTCGGCCGGGTGCTCCCACGTGCGGGTGCTGATGCCGGGGAATGTCGCGCGGACGCGATCCGGACTGGTGGTCATAGGATGAAACCCCCCTCTTCCTGGGCTCTTCGATTCGAACTCCGCCTTGTGCTCTGCTACAGTCTGCCCGTGTCTTCGAGCGCAGTCCCGCAGGTCCGCCATGAATTGGCGTTGATTGCTGTCGGTGACCTCGCGGTCGCGGACGTCTACTGTCGCTGATCGCGACCGGGCACATCCGCGTCTCGTTTGTCAGCAGACTGGCGCGCTTCTTGCAGATGTGCTTTCGCTTCCCGACGGCCCGTTGTGGGCCGGTAGTCGCGCCGCTGCCGTATCGCTCGATCGGCGGGTCTGCTGAATCGATAAGTTTGTCGCCGCCACCGATGTATTACCGGAGAACTGGCGGTCCGCACGAAAGGTCCACCCCGATGGCTCGCAAATCCTGGCTTTCGCCGCGCCGACGCTACAGCGCCGTTGCCCTAGCCGCCCTAGCGGCGGTCGCGCTGACCGCGTGCGGCGGCGGAGCCAGCGACACGGTCGGGGCGGGCGCTTCCGACGGCAGCGGCGGCACCCTGAACCTCTACGCCTACGCCGTGCCGAAGCCCGGTTTCGACAAGGTGATCCCCGAGTTCAACAAGACCGAGCAGGGCAAGAACGTCCAGATCCAGCAGTCCTACGGCGCCTCCGGCGACCAGTCCCGCAAGGTGAAGGACGGCGCCGAGGCCGACGTCGTGAACTTCTCGGTCGAGCCGGACATCACCCGCCTCGTCGACGCGGGCCTGGTGGACGCGAGCTGGAACGCCGACGCCACCAAGGGCATCCCGTTCGGCTCGGTCGTCGCGATCGTCGTGCGCAAGGGCAATCCCAAGGCCATCAAGGACTGGGACGACCTGCTGAAGCCGGGCGTCGAGGTGGTCACCCCGAACCCGTTCAGCTCCGGGTCGGCCAAGTGGAACCTGCTCGCGCCGTACGCGGCCAAGAGCGACGGCGGCAAGAACCCGCAGGCGGGCCTGGACTACCTGAGCAAGCTCGTCTCGAAAGAGCACGTGAAGGTGCAGCCGAAGTCCGGCCGCGAGGCGACCGAGACCTTCCTGCAGGGCACCGGTGACGTTCTGCTGAGCTACGAGAACGAGGCGATCTTCTCCGAGCGCAACGGCGATCAGATCGAGCACTTCGTCCCGCCGGTCACGTTCAAGATCGAGAACCCGGTCGCGGTGCTGAAGAACAGCAAGAACCAGCAGAAGGCCGTCGCCTTCCGCGACTTCCTGTTCACCACCGCGGGCCAGAAGGCCTGGGCCGCCGCCGGTTTCCGCCCGGTCGACCCGAAGGTCGCCGCCGATTACGCCAAGGACTTCCCGACCCCGCAGAAGCTGTGGACGATCGCCGACCTCGGCGGCTGGAAGACCGTGGACAAGGAACTGTTCACCCCGAACACCGGCTCGGTCGCGGTGATCTACGACCAAGCGACCAAGTAACCGCGTGACCCCCGTTACACCGGATACTGGACGATTGTGACTACGAGCAGTAACGCCGGGACCGCGCAGGCAGCAGGTCCCGGCGTCTCCGAACCCGCGCGCCAGCAACGCCGCTGGAACTGGTCGTGGCTGCGCGTGACCGGCTCGGTGGGTCCGCTCGGCATCGCCACCGCGGTGCTCTGGCTGAGCATCATCGTGCTGCTGCCGCTGGCGGCGCTCACCGTGACCAGCTTCGAGGACGGGTGGTCCGGTTTCTGGGACGCCGTCACCGCGCCCGCCGCGCTGGACTCGCTGCGCATCACCGTGCTGGTCTCGGTGGTGGTGGCGGTGGTCAACGTGGTGATGGGCACGCTGATCGCCTGGGTGCTGGTCCGCGACCGGTTTCCCGGCAAGGGGGTGGTCAACGCGCTGATCGACCTGCCGTTCGCGCTGCCGACCATCGTCGCCAGTATCGTGCTGCTCTCGCTGTACGGTCCGCAGAGTCCGATCGACATCCACCTGAACGCCACCCAGCCGGGCCTGGTGGTCGCGCTGGCGTTCGTCACGCTGCCGTTCGTGGTGCGTTCGGTGCAGCCGGTGCTGATCGAGGCCGACCGCGAGGTGGAACAGGCGGCGCTCTCGCTGGGCGCGAACAACTGGACCACCTTCCGCAGGATCGTGCTGCCCGCGCTGGCTCCCGCCATCATCAGCGGCGGCGGACTGGCCTTCGCCCGCGCGATCGGCGAGTACGGTTCGGTGGTGCTGATCGGCGGCGCGATTCCGCGCAAGACCGAGATGGCCTCCCAGTACATCCAGAAGCAGATCGAGATCGATCGGCCGGTGAACGCGGCGGCCGTGTCGGTCGCGCTGCTGGCCATCTCGTTCGCGACCCTGCTGGTCCTGCGGCTGCTCGCCGAACGAAGCGCGCGCAAGGAGCAGGCGACCCGATGAGACACGATCGCGCACAGCGCCTCGCATCGCCGGGGCGCGGGAACTCCCGTGGGACGGAGCAGGATAGATGAAACTGCATCCGCTGACCCGCATCTCGTTGCGGACGGTGGCGCTCGGCTACTTGTTCGTGCTGCTGCTCCTGCCGCTGATCATCATCTTGTGGCGCACGTTCGAGCGGGGGATCGGCACTTTCGTCGACTCGATCACCACGCCCGCGGCGATCTCGGCGTTCCAGCTCTCCCTGCTGATCGTCGCGATCACCGTCCCGGTGAACGTGGTCTTCGGCATCGTGACGGCGCTGGCGCTGGTCCGTGGAAAGTTTCCGGGCCGCAACCTGGTTCAGGGCATCGTGGACCTGCCGTTCGCGGTCTCGCCCGTCGTGGTCGGCGTCTCGCTGATCCTGCTCTGGGGTGCGGGCGGCTGGTTCGGCGGCCTGGAAGATGTCGGCTTCAAGGTCATCTTCAACCTGCCCGGCATGGTGATCGCCACCATCTTCGTGACGCTGCCGTTCGTGGTGCGCGAGGTCGAGCCGGTGCTGCACGAGATCGGCGACGACCAGGAACAGGCCGCGGCCACCCTGGGCGCGTCCAAGTGGCAGACCTTCTGGCGGATCACGCTTCCCGCGATCCGCTGGGGCCTGACCTATGGCGTGGTGCTCACCGTGGCCCGCGCGCTCGGCGAATTCGGCGCCGTGATCATGGTGTCCTCCGCGCTGCCGGGTAAGTCGCAGACGCTGACGCTGCTCGTGCACGGCCGGTACATCAACGACCACAACACCTTCGGCGCCTACTCCGCCGCGACCTTGCTGATGGGCATCGCCCTCGTCACCCTTCTGCTGATGACCCTCCTCGAACGTAAGCGGGGCACAAAGTGATCACCGTGACCAACGCGAACAAGAACTACGGCACGTTCGCCGCCCTCGACGACGTCAGCCTGGAGATCCCCTCCGGCGAGCTCACCGCGTTGCTGGGTCCGTCGGGCTCGGGCAAGTCGACGTTGCTGCGCTCGATCGCGGGACTGGAGTCGCTGGACTCCGGCGTGGTCACCATCGCAGGGCGCGATGTCACCCGGGTGCCGCCGCAGAAGCGCGACATCGGTTTCGTGTTCCAGCACTACGCGGCGTTCAAGCACATGACCGTGCGCGACAATGTGGCGTTCGGCCTGAAGATCCGCAAGCGCCCGAAGAACGAGATCAACAAGCGCGTCGACGAATTGCTCGGCATCGTGGGACTGGACGGCTTCCAGCACCGCTACCCGGCCCAGCTGTCGGGCGGCCAGCGTCAGCGTATGGCGCTGGCCCGTGCGCTCGCCGTCGATCCGCAGGTGCTGCTGCTCGACGAGCCGTTCGGCGCGCTGGACGCCAAGGTCCGCGCCGACCTGCGGACCTGGCTGCGTAGGCTGCACGAGGAGGTCCACGTGACCACCGTGCTGGTCACCCACGACCAGGAGGAGGCGCTCGACGTCGCCGACCGGATCGCGGTGATGAACAAGGGCCGCATCGAGCAGATCGGCACTCCGGAGGACGTGTACGACCGGCCGGCCAACGAGTTCGTCATGTCGTTCCTCGGCGCGGTGGCCCGGCTCAACGGACATCTGGTGCGGCCACACGACATTCGCGTCGGCCGTGACCCCAGCATGGCGCTCGCCGAGCACGAGGGCACCGCCGATTCCGCGGGCGTCACCAGGGCGACGGTCGAGCGCGTGGTGCACCTCGGCTTCGAGGTGCGCGTGGAACTGCGCAATGCCGCGACCGGCGACCTGTTCGCCGCGCAGGTCACCCGGGGTGACGCCGAAGCGCTGCGGCTGTCGGACGGTGAGACGGTCTACGTCCGCGCCACGCGCATCCCGGAACTGCCCGCCCACTGAGGGATTCGGTAGCCGATCGACGCGGGGTGCGCTGAGAAGTTGCTGCGCCTCCTCGCATCGCCGTGGCTACTGCCAGGCTGCCACATTGCGCAAGGGTTGCCCCGGGTGCGATCGGTCGCGCGCCGATGGGGCGCCGTAAATCGACTCGGGCGGGCGGGGTAGATGTCCACGCTCGCCGCCGGGTCGGCAGCCCGCCCGCTCGGCTAATTGTCGGCACCGCGCTGCGCGAATTCGTCAAGGGGAGTCTCCGCACGTGGAGTGCGATCGCTGGGTGAGGTGCGGCTCGCTGGCCGGAATCCGGCAAACTTCCACCGGGCACGATCTATCCCCGCGTGTCGCAAGGAAATCCGACTGGACGGCATGTGCAGCGCTGGTCGACCAGGTGAGGGCGTAGAAGCGCGCGGGAACGAGCGCCGCCGGGCACAGGCGGCTTGCGGACAATCGGTTGTCCGGACTTGGCACGAAGATCGCGGAGTGGTTGCCTAAACGACGTTCGAAGCAAATCGGCACGGCGATCGGGTGGATTGCGATGGCGGTTGGTCTCGGGTTGAGCATCGGTACGGTGAACACGGTTTCCGTTCTCGCGGAGGAAGGTTCGGCCAAGGCTCCGCCGGGGCGGCGCAAATCGCAGCGGGCGCAGACCATCACGCGCCGCACCACGCTGACCTTCGACAGCACCGGCGTGGCCAGGGTCGGCATGATTCCCCGGCACGGCCGCGCGGTCACCGAATTCGCCGACCTCACGCAGCGTTCCAGCACATGGGCGCGGGTGGGCAATCGTGCGCTCGCCCCGGCGGATCTCGTCGCCACGGTGGCGAAGTGCCTGATCGACGAGGTGCGGCGGGATCATCCGAACTGCGGAAGCGGGCTCGGCATCGCGGTGACCTATCCGGCCCGCTACGCCGACGAGCAGGTGGACGCGTTGCGCGCCGCGCTGGACGGCGTGGCACTCACGCAGGCGGCGCTGGTGGCCGAACCCGTCGCGGCGGCGGCCTGGCTGGAGGCCGACCGCGGTCCGCTCATGCCCGGTCTCACCCTCGTCTACGACCTCGGCGGCGCCGGGCTCGACGTCACCTTGGTCCGGGTCGGTGCAGGATGTCCGCGCGATCCGATCGTCGGCGTCTCGCTGCGGTCGACGGAATTCGGCGGACGCGCGTTCGGCGCGTTGATCGCCGAGCAGGCCGGACCGGGTCTGTCCGGTTCCTCGGTCACCGAGTCGGTCGCGGACACCATCGCGGGCGAACTGCGCGTGCGGCATGTCCGGGAGTCGCTCGAACTCGTCTACCGGTGCTTGCGGGTCGCGGACGTCACGATGGCCGACGTCGACCGCGTCCTTGTGGTCGGCGGGGCGGCGCGACCGGCCGAGGTGGCCGAGGTCCTGGCCGCGGAGCTGGCCCGGCCGGTGATCATCGCCGCGGATCCGGAGCGGACCACCGCGGACGGTGCCGCGATCCTCGGGCGCAGGGCGGCGGCCGCGGCGGAGGCGGCGGCCGAATTGCGCCGGGTCAGGCGTCGCCGGGTCCGTCGTCGTGCCGCTGCGCGGGCCCTGATGCTGTCGCGCCGGACCAGGCGCCGACTGGGCCGGGTGGTCGTCGTCACGAGTATGTCGGCGGTGTTCGGTCTCGGAACTTCGATCCTTGCGGTCGGCGACGGGGTGCTGGTGAGTTAGGCCCCGGAACCGGCCCCGATGAACAAGGGCCGTCCGGCGGTGCGCGTGATGAGGGCGCCATCGCCGGACGGCCCTAGCAAGTGCTGGGTTGACGTGACTCTCCATTGGTGTAACTATGGGATACAGTTAAACGGTTCCATCGAGGAGAGGCAGTGACGACGATGTCCGCAGCCGTGACACCAGCCGTCGATACCGATCTGGAGAAGGCGCAGGAGTACGCCGCGAAGCTGCTGCTGCTCTCCGAGGGATCGGTCAACAAGCACTTCGATCCGTTCGAGGACATCGACTGGGACAACCCGGACTTCGCCGCCGACGCGGGCGAAGAGCGCTGGATTCTGCCCGTGTCCGCCGACACGGTGGCTCGCCACCCCTGGTACCAGGCGCTGTCGACCGAGCAGAAGATCGCGGTCGGCAAGTACCGGCAGGCGAATATCGCGAAGGTCGGCCTGCAATTCGAGTCGATTCTGATCAGCGGCATGGTCATCCACAACTTCGGCCTGCCCAACGGCTCGCCGGAGTTCCGGTACTGCTCCCACGAGATGATCGAGGAGCACAACCACACCCTGATGTTCCAGGAGATGGTCAACCGGATCGGGCTGGATGTGCCCGGCATGGGGCCGCTGGTCAGCAAGTTCAAGTACCTGGGCGCGCCCGTTGCGGCCTGGTTCCCGAACCTGTTCTTCATGGCCGTGCTGGCCGGTGAGGAGCCGATCGACCACATCCAGAAGCAGATCCTGCGCTCGGGCGAAGACGTGCACCCGATCATGCGTGGCGTGATGGCCATCCACGTCGCCGAAGAGGCGCGGCACATCTCGTTCGCGCACGAGTTCCTGAAGAACCATGTGCCGGAGGCGAAGCCCGCGCAGAAGTTCATCCTCTCGCTGGCCATGCCGATCGTCATGTGGATCCTCGGCCGCGCGATCGTCACCCCGCCGCGGTCGTTCTTCACCGAGTTCGACATCCCGGAGAAGGTGCGCAAGGAGCTGTTCTACGGCTCGAAGGAGGCCAAGCAGGTCTTCAGCGACTACTTCTGCGACGTGCGCGCCCTGGCCAAGGACATCGGGTTGATGAACCCGGTCGCCAAGGCGGTCTGGAAGGCGCTCGGCATCGACGGTCCGAGCACCAGGTACCGGTCGGAGCCGCTGCGCGCCGCGAGCAAGGTCGCCTGAGTCGGATGCCGTACGTCGTCACCCAATCCTGTTGCAGCGACGCGTCCTGCGTGTACGCCTGCCCGGTCAACTGCATCCATCCCACGCCCGACGAACCGGACTTCCGGACGGCGGAGATGCTGTACGTCGACCCGAAGGCGTGCGTGGACTGCGGCGCCTGCGCCACCGCGTGCCCGGTCGACGCCATCGTGTCAGCGAAGAAGCTGACCGCTGAGCAGAAGCCGTTCATCGAGATCAACGCCGATTTCTACCGGCAGGCGCGGCCGCGCCCCCTGCTGGCGCGACCGGTGCCCGCGGCACGGATCCACACCGAGCGCACGCCGCTGCGGGTGGCGATCGTCGGCTCGGGGCCCTCGGCGATGTACGCCGCCGACGAACTGCTGACCCAGCCGGACGTGTCGGTGACGGTGTTCGACCGGCTGCCGGTGCCCTACGGGCTGGCCAGGCACGGCGTCGCGCCGGACCACGACAAGACCCGCAAGGTCGGCGAGCTGTTCGACGTCATCTCGGCGCAGCCGGGGTTCGGTTCGTACTTGAACATCGATGTGGGTGGGCACATTTCGCACGCCGAACTGCTCGACCACTTCCACGCCGTGATCTACGCGGTCGGCGCGTCGTCGGATCGCAAGCTCGGCATCCCGGGTGAGGGTTTGGCGGGCAATGTCTCGGCCACCGACTTCGTCGCCTGGTACAACGGTCATCCCGACTACGCCGACCGTGCCTTCGACCTGTCCGGCCGGCGTGCCGTCATCGTCGGCAACGGCAATGTCGCGCTCGATGTCGCGCGTGTGCTCACCAGCGACCCCGAGGTGCTGACCGGCACCGACATCGCGCCGTACGCGTTGCGGGCGTTGCGCGAGAGCAAGGTCGATGAGGTGGTCGTGCTCGGGCGGCGCGGTCCGCTCGAATCCGCCTTCACCGTGCCGGAATTCGTCGGCCTGCTCGGGTGCGACGTGGACATCGT
>NZ_BAFR01000053.1 GCF_000308435.1 Nocardia araoensis NBRC 100135
GGCCGCGCGGGCGCTGCCGCCGGACGCCGCGGGGCTGCTGCCCGCGCTGGTCGTCGGTGACACCTCGGCGTTGCCCGAACAGGTGCGGGAGGATTTCAAGATCGCTGGGCTGCAACATCTGACGGTGGTCAGCGGTGCGAACTTCACCATCTTGCTCTCGGTGGTGTTGTTCGCCGTCCGCCTGCTGACGCTCGGCCCGCGCGGCGCGACGGCCGTCGCCGCCGCGGCGCTGCTCATGTTCGTCGTCGTCGCGCGGCCGGATCCGAGCGTGCTGCGCGCCGGTGCGATGGGTGCGATCACCCTCTTGGCCGTGCTCACCGGCCGTCGTAAACAGGCGTTGCCCGCGTTGTGTGCCGCGATCGTCGTGCTGCTCGCCCTGTGGCCCGGACTCGCCGTCAACGCGGGGTTCGCGCTATCGGTCGTCGCGACAGGCGGTCTGATCCTGCTGGCGCCGAGCTGGGCCGACTGGTTGCGTGCCAGGGGCTGGTGGCGGGTGCCCGCCGAGATCGTGGCCGTGTCCGCCGGGGCGTTCGTGGTCACGACGCCGCTCACGATCGCGCTCACCGGACGGCTCAGCCTGATCGCGGTGCTCGCGAACGTGCTGGTCGCCCCGGTCATCGCGCCGATCACCGTGGCGGGGGCGGGTGGTGCGGTGCTGTCGATCCTGTGGTCACCCCTGGCTGACTCGGTGCTGCGCTGCGCCGCGCCGCCGCTGTGGTGGTTGCTGTGGGTGGCCCGCCACGCGGCTGCGCTGCCCGGCGCGTCGGTCGCGGTCCCGGGTGGCCTGACAGGCGGATTGCTCGCGAGTGCCGTCGTGGTGGGCATGATCGCGGCGTTGCGCGCCCGCGCCGCCCGGCGTATCGCCGCCACGGTCGTGGTCGGCGTCGCGGTGGTGCTGGTCCCGGTGCGGCTCTGGCATCCCGGCTGGCCGCCGACCGGCTGGGTCCTCGCGGCATGCGACGTTGGTCAAGGTGACGGCCTCGCGCTGTCGGTCGGTCCCGGCGCCGCCGTCGTCATCGATGTCGGTCCGGATCCGCGACCGATCCGTACCTGCCTGGATCGGTTGCGGATCTCGCGCGTCCCCTTGCTGATCCTCACTCATCCGCACGCGGACCACATCGACGGGCTCACCGGCGCGCTGCACGAACGAGCTGTCGACGCGATCGCCGTCGGGATTCACGAGCTCGACGGGCTCGCACCCCCTGCGCCACCTGGAGACGGTCGGTCGATTCTCGACGACGGGTGCGTTTCCGTGCCGACCGTTGCCCCGGCCGCCCGAACGCACGGGTTCACCGGTATCGCGAAAGGCCATGCGAGAGACAGCCGACTTTCTCTGCTCGGGTGGCGAGGTGCCCGAAGTCGTGCACCGGACGGTGCCGATCGCCCCGGTGGCATGCAGCGACCTACTCGAAATGATTGTCGGCCGGACGGATACGAAAGCGTCCGTCCACCGAGTGACGCGCTTGCCCCCGCCTCGGGTCTGACGCGGGTCGCGGCCATCGCCAGGAGCGCGGGAGTGCCGCTGCTGGAATTGTCGGCCGGACACGTTCTGAGTTTCGGGTCGATAGAACTCGAGGTGCTCGCGCCGGGTAAGAGTAGCCCGCGGCCGGTGCGGGGCGCGGAAACCGACGACGCCAACGACCGTTCGGTGGTCGTCACCGCTCGCACACCCGCAGGCAGGATTCTGCTCACCGGGGACATCGAGGCATCCGCGCAGCGGTCGCTGATGCATGCCGGGATTCCCATCCAGGCGGAGATCCTCAAACTTCCGCACCACGGATCACGCACCACCACAAAGGAATTCATCGATGCGGTGCGCCCGCGCCTGGTGCTGGTCAGCGTCGGTGCGGACAACACCTTCGGGCATCCCGCCCCCGCCGTCCTCGCGGACCTGTCCGTCCTCGGTGCGACGGTGGCCCGGACGGACCGGCAGGGCGACATCGTGGTCTCCAGCAGCGGCGGCCACCTGCGCGTGACGACTGCGCGATGACCGGCGGACATCGCAGGGTTCACGTTGCGCTCTGCACACCAGCGCCGCTCGGCAGCGGCTCGATGGCAGCAGCCCTGTCGTGGGTCGCTCTGGTCGCCCGGCCGCGCCCTCGGCGGTTCATGTCGTGTGCCGCGACTACCCAGCCCGGCCGGGCTGAGGTGTCGGTCCTGGACCGTAGGATCGGCCTGTGGACGAGCGCGGCGAATGGAGCAAGGCGGCAGGGCCATCGAGCACGACGCCCTCCGGCGATGAGGAGGCGTCGTCGTGAGCGAGCGGCCCGCGCCCCTGCACTTGGTGCTCGGAGAAGAAGAACTGCTGATCGAGCGGGCGCTGAGCGCGCTCACCGCGCAGGTCCGGGCGTTGGCTCCGGATCCGGACGCGGTGCCGGTCGATCGCTTGCGCGCCGGGGACGCGAGCACCGCGGAGCTGGCCGAACTGCTGAGCCCGTCGTTGTTCGCCGAGGATCGGGTGATCATCCTCGAGGCGGCGGCAGAGGCGGGTAAAGACGCGGTCGCGGTGATCACCGAGGCGGCGCAGAGCCCGCCCGAAGGCGTGGTCCTCGTGGTGCTGCACTCCGGTGGTGGACGCGCCAAGGCGCTCGCGCCCACGTTGCAGAAGGCCGGGGCCGTCACCCACGACTGCGCCAAACTGACCAAGGCCGCCGAGCGTGTCGAGTTCGTCCGCGGTGAGTTCCGCGACGCCGGAGTGCGGGTGTCCGGCGAGGTCGTCCAAGTGGTGCTCGAGGCGGTGGGCTCGGACCTGCGTGAGCTGGCGGCGGCATGCGGGCAGCTGGCCGCGGACACCGGAGGGAAGATCGATGTCGCGGCCGTGCGCCGCTACTACTCGGGCAAGGCCGAGGTCTCCGGGTTCGACGTGGCCGAGCTCGCGGTGGCGGGGGATCGTCCCGGTGCGATGGAGGCCCTGCGCTGGGCGAACGACCGCGGCGTTCCGCACGTCCTGCTCGCCGACGCCCTCGCCGACTCGGTGCACACCATCGCGCGGGTCGGCTCGGCCGGGCGCGGTGATCCGTTCAAGCTGGCCCAGCAACTCGGAATGCCGCCGTGGAAGGTGAAGAAGGCGCAAGCCCAGGCTCGCAACTGGACTCCCGCGACCATCGGCTCCGCCCTCCATGTCGTCGCGGCCCTCAACGCCGACGTGAAAGGCGGCGCCGCGGATTCGGGCTACGCACTGGAACACGCCCTGACCCGGATCCTCGATCTGCACGGCGCGGGCTGATCGAGGCCCGTTTCCGCCGCGCCGCAGGAGCACTCGCAGCTGTGCGCGAACGAACGCCGACCGACCCGCCGTCGTGGCCACGTGAGGGCAAGAGATCAGAGGCACCGCCCTCGATCAGCGACACCGAGTGATCAGCGCGTTGGTCCGAATACTCGGCTTCTTCTCGCGCCCGAATGGGCCGCCGGACTCGCCGCACGTGATTTCGACGTCCCGCCGGTGAGCACCATCCTGGCACCGGGCAGCGCCGTGGTGAGCAGGCTGCCGATGCTGGCGGGCAGGACACCGTTCAGCAATGTGGCGGTGCGGGTTCCGCACTCGCACCGCCACACCGCAATCGACGCTCAGACGCGCCCTTCGATCTTCAGGTCGCCGAAGGTGACGCTCTGGGTCATCGGGCGGTTCAGGAACTCGTGGGGGAAGCCGAGATCCACGGCGCTGGCCTGCTCGAGCCGGGCGAGCTGAGTCTCGTCGAACTCCACGTCGAGCGCGCCGAGGTTGTCCTCCAATTGCGCCGCCGTGCGCGCGCCGATGATCGGTGAAGTGACCCCGGGCTCGCGCAGTGTCCAGGCCAGCGCGACCTGCGAGGGCGTTTTCCCGATTTCCGCCGCGACCTGCGTCACGACATCGGCGATGGCGAGGCCGCGTTCGGTGAGCGAGCCGTTGGCGGCGGCCACGTTCTTGCGGCTGCCTTCGGGCGAGCCGTCCACCTGGTGGTCGAGGTCGGCGCGGCTGTACTTGCCGGTGAGCACGCCGCTGGCCAGCGGTGACCACGGGATCACGCCGAGGCCCAGTTCGCGCGCCATCGGAATGAGGTCGCGCTCGACGGTCCGCTCGATCAGGCTGTATTCGATCTGCAGCGCGATCAGCGGTGACCAGCCGCGCAGGTCCGCGATGGTCTGCATCCGCGCGATCTGCCAGGCCGGCGCGTCGGAGATGCCGACGTAGAGCACTTTGCCCGAGCGCACCAGATCGTCCATACCGCGCAGGATCTCCTCGACGGGGGTCAGGAAGTCCCAGGCGTGCAGGTAGAGCAGGTCGATGTAGTCGGTGTTCAGCCTGCGCAAGCTGGCCTCGACCGAACCGACCATGCTCTTGCGGTGATTGCCACCGGAATTCGGGTCACCCGGACGGCGCAGCATGGTGTATTTGGTGGCCAGCACCAGACTTTCGCGGTTGCCCGCGGTGAATTCGCCGAGCAGTTGCTCGGAGGTGCCGTTGGTGTACTGGTTGGCCGTATCGATGAAGTTGCCGCCTCGCTCGACATAGGTGTCGAAGATCTTGCGGGCCTCGTCCCGGTCCGCGCCCCAGCCCCAATCGGCGCCGAAGGTCATGGTTCCCAGGGACAGGGGCGACACCCGAAGGCCAGAGCGGCCGAGCAGCCGATAGGTGTCGAGGGTTCGAGCTCCGGACATGTCCAGCTCCTTGTGTTTCGCGATGCCTTGTTGCCGGAAGACAGTCTTCAGCGCCGGGCGAGCGCCGGTAAGGGAAGCTTCATCCTGGGAAGGCCAGTCCTAGGCAGCCGTAGGATCGACGGTGATGACTGGCACCGTGAACCCCACACAGCGCCGCGACCTCGGGTCCGGCAGCGGCAGCCCACGTGACCAGGCCGGGCCGGGGAGCGGCGTGGAGTCGGCCCCGCGTCGCGCCCTCAGGTCCGGCAGCCCGCGTGACCACGGCACGCTGGGGAACGGCGCCAACTCGACCGGCGACAATCCCGGTGGCGGCAGTTCGCGCGGCCGTGCGAGGGCAGGCGGCGGCGCGGATCGCGTGCAGGAGATGGCCGCCTTCCTGCGGGCCCGCCGGGAGCGGCTGACTCCGGACGATCTCGGCTTGCCGCAGCGCAGACAGGCGCGCCGGACCCCGGGGCTGCGCCGGGAAGAAGTGGCCGAACTGGCCGGCGTGAGCACCGACTACATCGTGCGGCTGGAGCAGGGGCGGGGTCTGCGGCCGTCGGTGGAGGTGCTGAACGCGCTGGCGCGGGCCTTGTGCCTGAACGACGACGAGCGCGCCTACCTGTTCGATCTGGCGCGACAGCGGCAGCCGGACAGCGGCAAACCGAGCACGGTGCCCGCGCCCGCGCTGGCCATGCTGGTGCGTGATCTGTCCCCACTGCCCGCGATGCTGGTCAACCACCGCTACGACATCCTGGCCTGGAATCGGGAGATGGCGGCGTTGATCACGGACTTCGGCGCGCTGCCGCAGCGGCAGCGGAACTCCATGTGGCTGTGTCTGCTCGACCCGGGCATGCGGGATTTCTATGTCGAGCGGGAACGCATCATCCGTGAGGGCATCGCGGATCTGCGCGCGGCGTGGGCCGCGCATCCGGACGACCAGGCACTGGCCGACCTGATCGCCGAGTTCACCGCGTACAGCGCGGAGTTCGAGCAGGCATGGGCCCGCCACGACGTGCGGGTGCAGGGCCGGGGGAACAAGCCGCTGCGGCATCCGGTGGTGGGTCCGCTGGTCGTCAGCTACGAGGTACTCATGCCCGTGCAGGATCCCGACCAGCGGATCATCATCTACCGCGCCGCGGACGCGGAGTCCCAGACGGCGCTCGACCGGCTCACCGCCGAACTGGACACACCGTGACCGGACGCTACTCCGTGGAACTCAGCACGAGTTCGCCGTCGTCGTCCGCGTCCTCGTAGCGGCCTTCCCAGTCCTCGTAGGCGGGCACGTCCTCGTCCCGCGTGACGATCCACTCCAGTGAGTAACCGCCGTCGTCGTCGGGAACCAGCACATTCTCGATCTTCAGTCCGAATCCGAGCACCTCGGCCGCGCGGATCACGTCCGGCAGATCCTCGGCGCGAACGACCGTCTGATTGGCATACACGGTTACCATGCGCGGAATGGTAGCTGGAACCTCTGACATGGCGCGGGCCGAATCTCGAAACACCAGCTGAACGGCTTTGGGAACCACGGTTGCTGTCCGGGCACGACAAAAGCCGCCGTGGTCATCGAGGCCACGACGGCTGCGTCACACCACGAGCGCGGTACCGGCGCGCGGTACCGGGTGAATCAGAGCTTGTTGAAGGCCAGCGCGAGGGCCGACTTCTTATTGGCGGCCTGGTTGGCGTGGATGACGCCCTTCGAGGCGGCCTTGTCCAGCTTCCGGCTGGCGAACTGCAGGCGCGTGGCGGCGGCTTCCTTGTCACCGGCGGCCGCGGCCTCGCGGAAGCTGCGGATGGCGGTGCGCAGCGCGGACTTGACCGACTGGTTGCGCTTGCGCGCTTCCTCGTTGGTGCGGATCCGCTTCAGCTGGGACTTGATGTTGGCCACGCCGGTTCCTCGTGTTCCTGTCTGGTAGGTCTGTCCTGGGAAAGTTCGTCGAGCGCGCGACATACCCGAGGAGAACGGGTAACGCAGCGCCGAAGGTCGAGGGTACCAGTCACCGTTCGGCAGGCGAAATCCGACACCGGACCGGTCCGGTCGGCGCCGGCGGCGGGCCCGGCGCAGGCGGCCGGGTCTTCCCGGTGATCGGCGACATCCACCCCGATCCGGCAGCCGGGATGGGCGCGACGGCCGCCCGGGCAATCGCGCGCCCGCGTCGAGGCGTCGACCGGCGCGTTGCGGGACTCACGGCCCGACCGGCAACAACGCGGCCATCTTTCTTCCGGGGCAGGCCGTCGCGACGCCGCTGAAGTGCATCTTCTCGGGCGGCGACCCGACCGGCTCAGAAGTCGTTGTAGAGCGAACCCGACTCGCGTAGCGTCCTCCTAGCAACCGTTGCTTTCGAGCGGCTGGCGTTGTCGAAGCGGTACCACGACTCGTCCGAGTACATGTCTGGAACGCGGAAGGTGGACAGATGTCTCCAACGGCCCAGGAAGTAGTCGAAGAGGTTGTCGAGGACAAACCGGTCCCCGAGAGCAAGAAATGGGGCGCCGAGGCGTTCGGCACCTTCGTCCTGGTGATCGGCGGTGTCGGCACCGCGGTGCTGGCGGGAGACAAGGTGGGTCCGCTCGGCATCGCGCTGGGCTTCGGGCTGTCGCTGCTGTTCCTCGTCTACTCGATCGGGCCGATCTCGGGCTGCCACGTCAATCCGGCGGTGACCGTGGGACATCTGTTGCTCGGCCGGCTCAGCGGCGTGTCCGCGGCGGGGTATGTGATCTCCCAGTTGATCGGCGGGCTGCTCGCCGGTCTGGTGTTGTTCGCGCTGGCCAAGAACCTGCCGTCGTACGACCGTTCGGTCGACGGTCTCGGCGCCAACGGGTGGGGCAAGCACAGTCCGTCGGCGATCCGGGGGCCGCTCGGGGAGGTGGTGGTGCAGAACGGGTTCGGGATCGCCGCCATGATCATCGTCGAGGTGATGCTCACGGCGCTGCTGGTCTTCGTGGTGCTGTCCTCCACCGATCAGCTCTCCGATGTGCCGCTGGCCGGTCTGTCCATCGGCATGACGCTGGCGGTGATCCACCTGGTGTCGATTCCGGTGGACAACACCTCGGTCAACCCGGCCCGCAGCATCGCCGTGGCGCCCTACCAGGACGGCGCGATGGGGCAGCTCTGGGCGTTCATCGTGTTCCCGCTGATCGGCGGCGCACTCGGCGCGCTGCTGTACGGACTGCTGTTCGGCCGTTCCCGCGAGATGATCTCCTGACGGAAGCGTCGGGGCCGCGCGGATCAGCTCGCGGTGCGCTCGTGCGGCCCTGTGCACACCGACGTGACCAACGCCGGGATCGGGAACAACAGCAGGAAGAGATTCGGCACCCACCACAGCGGACTGAAATCACCGCGCAGCGTCCAGAACGCGATGGCTTGCAGGCCCGCGACGCTGGTCAGCGTCAGCGAGACGGTCATCAGGGTGCGCCAGCCGGGCGAGCGGCACAGACTGGCCAAGCCGGTGGCGCTCGCGGCCAGGTCCAGCACGACGAACGAGTAGTTCCAGTCGCTGAGGATCGGGTCGGTGTAGTCCTTGTACGCCCATTCGGGCGGAATCACCCGGGCGAACGCGATCGTCCAGTAGACGAGGAAACCGACGTCGGTGATCAGCATGGCGATCTTGGTGGGACCGAGCACGCGCGACATGGTCTGCCTCAGTGCCAGGCGTATTCGGCGCAGAGCCGGTGGGCGACCAGATCGAAGGTTTTGCGGGGCAGGATCGCGCCCTCGCGACGGATCCCCGCCTCCGGCACATCGAGCACCCGATCGAGGCGCACCCAGCTCGGGCGGTTGTCGTGGTCCCAAGGCCCGCTGCCGATGCCGATCCAATTGCGGTCGTACGCGCGTTCCGGATTCGACGACAGCATCAGGCCGAGCAGCGTGCGGCGGTCCCGGCCCACCACCAGCACCGGGCGGTCCTTGCCGTTGCTCGGATCCTCTTCGAACGGCACCCAGGTCCACACGATCTCCCCGGGATCGGCACGGCCGTCCAGTTGCGGCGAGTAGACGATCTGCCGCGCCCGCTCGGCGGTCGGGACCGGCGTCGACGCTGCAGGCCGCACCGCGACGCCGGTGGCCGTGCGCCGCTGGGCCAGCGACCCCACCAGCCGGTCGACCAGCCCGGGACCCTGCTGCTTGACGATCTTGGGCCCCTGTTGCTTAGCGATGAGACCGATCTGCTTGCCGAGGGAGTTCCAACTTCGGGCCATCTCAGGAGGATAACGGCGCACCCGCCGCTTCTCACCCGGGTGGGATCCGTTGTGTCGCCGGGGCCATTCGTTCGCAAGGAGGCTATGAGGGGGCCGTGAACACGCAGCGCCGAAGGCGCTGCAAAAACCGGCAGAGCATCATGGGACGATAGACGGCAGTTTGCCGATACCCATGAGGAGTGGAGTGCCCGCCAGCTTCGCCGACACGACGTTCACCGATCCCGCCCGGATCCGGAACTTCTGCATCATCGCGCACATCGACCACGGCAAGTCGACGCTGGCCGACCGGATGCTGCAACTGACCGGTGTGGTCGAGGAGCGGCAGATGCGTGCGCAGTATCTGGACCGGATGGATATCGAGCGCGAACGCGGCATCACCATCAAGGCCCAGAACGTGCGGCTGCCCTGGACGCCCCGGACCGGGGAGCACGCGGGCACCGATTTCGTGCTGCACCTCATCGACACGCCCGGCCACGTCGACTTCACCTACGAGGTATCGCGCGCCCTGGAGGCGTGCGAGGGCGCGATCCTGCTGGTCGACGCCGCGCAGGGCATCGAGGCGCAGACGCTGGCCAACCTGTACCTGGCGCTGGACAAGGATCTGACGATCATCCCGGTGCTGAACAAGATCGACCTGCCCGCCGCGGACCCGGAGCGCTACGCCGCCGAACTGGCGCACATCGTCGGCTGTAAGCCCTCGGACGTGCTGCGCGTGTCCGGCAAGACCGGCGAGGGGGTGGCCGATCTGCTGGACCAGGTGATCGCCCAGGTGCCGCCGCCGGTCGGCGAGGCGGACGCGCCCGCTCGCGCGATGATCTTCGACTCGGTCTACGACACCTACCGCGGCGTGGTCACCTACGTCCGCGTGGTGGACGGCAAGCTGACCCCGCGCGAGAAGATCAAGATGATGTCCACCGGCGCCACGCACGAGCTGCTGGAGATCGGCATCGTGTCGCCGGAGCCGAAACCGACCCAGGGGCTGGGCGTCGGCGAGGTCGGCTACCTGATCACCGGCGTGAAGGACGTGCGCCAATCCAAGGTCGGCGACACGGTGACCGGCGCGCGCGGCGGCGCGAGCGAACCGCTCACCGGATATCGCGAGCCGCGCCCGATGGTGTACTCCGGCCTGTATCCGGTGGACGGCTCCGACTACCCGGACCTGCGCGACGCGTTGGAGAAATTGCAGCTCAACGACGCCGCCCTGACCTACACGCCGGAGACCTCGGTGGCGTTGGGCTTCGGCTTCCGCTGCGGCTTCCTCGGCCTGCTGCACATGGAGATCACGCGCGAACGCCTGCAGCGCGAGTTCGACCTCGACCTGATCTCGACCGCCCCGAACGTGGTCTACCGGGTGGAGATGGAGGACGGCGCCGAGCACGTCGTCACCAATCCCTCGTACTGGCCGGAGGGCAAGGTCGGCAAGGTCTACGAGCCGGTGGTGAAGTGCACCATCATCGCGCCGAGCGAGTTCATCGGCTCGATCATGGAGCTGTGCCAGTCCCGCCGCGGCGAGCTCGGCGGCATGGACTACCTGTCGGAGACCCGCGTCGAGCTGCGCTACACCATGCCGATGGCGGAGATCATCTTCGACTTCTTCGACTCGCTGAAGTCGCGCACCCGCGGTTACGCGAGCCTCGACTACGAGGAGGCGGGCGAGCAGGAGTCGCAGCTGGTGAAGGTGGACATCCTGTTGCAGGGCGAGGCGGTGGACGCGTTCAGCGCGATCGTGCACCGCGATGCCGCCCAGGCCTACGGCCACAAGATGACCACCAAACTGCGCGAGCTGATTCCCCGCCAGCAGTTCGAGGTGCCCATCCAGGCCGCGATCGGGTCCAAGATCATCGCCCGCGAGAACATCCGCGCCATCCGCAAGGACGTGCTGGCCAAGTGCTACGGCGGTGACATCAGCCGTAAGCGCAAGCTGCTGGAGAAGCAGAAGGAAGGCAAGAAGCGGATGAAGACGATCGGCCGCGTCGACGTCCCGCAGGAAGCCTTCGTGGCCGCGCTGTCCTCCGACGCCGCTTCGGACAAGCCGAAGGACAAGAAGTAGTCCGCTAGCCCCCCGCGCGCAGCCGTACCCGCAGGCGGGCGCCGCCCAACGGACTCGCGTCGAGTTCGGCTGTGCCGGAGTGTAATTCGGCTTGCTGGCGGACCAAGGCCAAGCCGAGGCCGGAGCCGGGGGAGCCGGGGCCTTTGACGAAGCGGTCGAAGGCGTCGCCGCGCAGCGCCTCGGGGACGCCGCGACCGTCGTCGTCCACGCAGATCTCCACACTGTTCTCCGGGCCGGATCGTGCGCTGACGGTGACGGTCCCGGCTTTGCCGTGCTGCACTGCGTTGGCGACGGCATTCGTGACGATGAGCATGACGCCGCCGGGCAGGCCGGTCACCGTGATCGGTGTGCATTCGGCGAGTTCCACCCGCACCCCGGGATGCCTGCGCCGCGCGTCGTGCACCGCCCGGTCCAGGGCCTCGCAGAGGTCGAACGGCTCGAAGACGTCCGGTTCGGTGAGTTCGCCGACGGCGAGGCGTTCCAGATCGGTCAGCGTGTTCTCGATCTGCCGCTCGGCGAAGAGCACCTCGGACAGGATCGCGCCGCGCTGCTGTTCCGGAATCTCCTTGGTCGCCAGCACTTGCAGGTCGGTGCGCAGTGCCGTGAGCGGTGTGCGCAGCTCGTGCGCGCAGACCGCGGCGAAATCCCGTGCGCCGGTCAGCGCCCGCTGCGTGGCGCGGTGGGCGGCTTCCAGCCGCGTGAGCATACGGGTGATCGCGTCGGAGAGTTCCTCGGCTTCCCGCGCGCCGCGGCCGGACAGCGGCGGCAGTTCCTCCAACGTGTCGATGCGGTGGGTGGCGTCGGCGAGCCGACGCAGCGGGCGTGCGGCGAATCCGGCCAGGAACCAGCCGAGCAGGGCGGCCAGCAACGCGCCCGCCACACCGATGCCGAGCCCGATGCGCTGGCTGCGGTGAATCGCCGCCTCCACGACGTCGCGGTCGGGATCGAGCGCGACCAGTACGCCGGGCAGTCCGTCGACGCGGGCGATCGCCGCGTCGGCGGGCACCGCTGGCCTGCGCGCGTCCGCGGGCGCCTGCTCGCCGGGAGACAGCGTGGCCGCGGACGGTGGGACGGGTTGCGCGGGAGCGGCTTCGCGCGGCCCGGCGACCCGCACCGCCATCGACGAGACGGTCTCGTCGAGCTGACGTTCACCGGTGGCGCCGAGCAGGGTGGCGAAGGTGATCGTCAAGGTGAGCGCGACCAGTGCCGCGACCACCCCCGACACGACCGCTACCCGGGTGCGCAGCGACGGCGATCCGCTCATGGTTCCTCCCGGAGGACGAAGCCGACGCCGCGCACGGTGTGGATCACCCGTGGCACGCCGCCCGCCTCCAGCTTGCGCCGCAGATAGGAGACGAACACGTCGACGACGTTGGTGTCGGTGGGGAAGTCGTATCCCCACACGGCGGACAGGATCTGCTCGCGGTCGAGCACGATCCCCATGTGCTCGGCGAGCAGGGCGAGTACCTCGAATTCCCGCTTCGTCAGCTCGACCGGCCTGCCCGCGGCCAGCACCCGGCGCCCGGCGGGGTCGATCCGCACCTGCCCGACCGTGCGCGCCTGGTCCTTGCGGTCCACCGGTGTGCGCCTGCGCCGCAGCAGCGCGTTCAACCGGGCGACCAGCTCGCCGAGATCGAACGGCTTGGTGAGGTAGTCGTCGGCTCCGCGCTCCAGGCAGGCGATCCGATCGCTGACCGCGGTACGCGCGCTGAGCACGCAGATCGGAATGTCGTCGCCCATCGCACGCAGCGCGGTGACCACACCGACGCCGTCGAGTTCGGGCAGGTTGACGTCGAGCACCATCGCGTCGGGCGTGGCGGCGCGCACCATGCTCAGCGCCTCGGCGCCGTCGGACGCGGTGACGACCTCGAAATCGGAGAGCTCCAGTCCCCGCCGCAACGACGCGAGGACGCGAACCTCGTCGTCCACGACCAAGATTCGATGTCCGGCCATGGGGTCAATCTAATCTCACAGTCCGAGATCGCGGCGGTAGCCGCTGGGCGCGATGCACGGGACGGAAAAGTGAGGTGTTGGCCACGGCGGGAACCGGTTGCGAACGATCCCGCCGGTGCGCTGCGGCCAGGTGTGCCGGGGATCGCCGATATGCGTGCGCGTCGCCGGCCGCATGGGCCGCCAGTCGTCCGGTTAATGCCCTCCCGACCCGGTCGCCTCGAGGTTCCTGCCGCCGAACGGCTGGTTTGTCGAATTCGGTGACGCGGAGCGGACCTTCGGCACTCTCCCGGCAACTCTTACAGTTCCATCGGTTTTTCCGCGCGCGTTCGCCGCCGCGCTCACGATCCTTTCGATCAAGCCAGGTAGCGGTGCCTATCGGAGGCTGTGAGCGGTCCGTAAGGCCGGCGGAAATGGGGCTTCCGATCCGGTAATTCGGATGGCAGGGTTGTGTTGCCCACCACAGTCGTATTCTCTACAGTCCTGGAGAATGTGACAGGCGAGTATTCCCGAAATACTGTTGGGTGATCTTCACTTGGTCGGACCGGCGTGGTGAGTGAGGATGCTGGACAACCGAGAGTGGAGCTTTTATGACGCGGGATCTGCCCTTCGACGACGACACCGAAGGGGCCGAGCGCGCGGGTGACACCGCCTACCGTGTGGCCACCGGCGTTGCGCGGGTCGCGCGGGCGGGCGCTTATGTCACCGGAGGCGCGCTGGTGGCCGCCAATGGCGGCGGCGTCCCCGCACAGCCCGGCGAATCCCGTCTCGACAGCTGGCACACCGGCTGGGCGCACAGCACCGATCCCGATCCCGATCAGCCGAGCCCGGTGGTCACCTTCCCCGACCCGGTCGTCGAGCCCGCGCCGTTCTCCTCGCACGGCTCGAATGTTCCGGTGGCGCACGGCAACCCGGCACCCGGGTTCACCCTGCCCGGCGCCGGTGCCGGGCCGGCGGGATCGCTGCCCACGCTCGGCGGCGAATACAGCGGTACCGACGCGGGCATGCCGCTGCCGACGCTGCCCGGCGATTCGGGCGCGCACGGAATGCAACTGCCGACGCTGCCCGGCGAGTCCGGCGCGCACGGGACCCAACTGCCCGGCCACTCCGGAGGCGGCGTCCCCGGGCTCGGTGGCATCCCCGGTGCGGAAGGGGAGGCCGGGAGCGGTCTGTCCATCCCGGGGACCGAGGGACACGCGTCCCACGGTTTCTCGCTGCCCGGCGTCCGGTCCGACGCCGCGAACGATCTCGATGCGCCCGGCGGGCACGGGTTCGGCCTGCCCGGCCACGGACTCGGTCAAGCCGGGCACGGGTTCGGCCTGCCCGGCGCGAACGGCTTCGTCGCGCCCGGATCCACCGTCTTCGACCTGCCCGGCAACAGCGGCGCCGGAGCGGCGCACGCGGCGGGCGATCCGTTCGACGGTGTCGGTCAGGGCGGCGATCTCGGGATGTTCGTCGGCACTCAGTGGTCGGTCGACTTCGGAGTCGGCCCGAACGGGATCTACTTCACCTCCGAGATGAAGGTCGACGCCGCCGTCGGGCACGTCGGCGACCAGCTCGACGAATTCACCGACTGGCTGGCCGACGGCATCCGTGT
>NZ_BAFR01000052.1 GCF_000308435.1 Nocardia araoensis NBRC 100135
TTCCTGAAGACGGCGGTGGAATCGCTCTACGGCCAGGCCCTGCTGATGACCCACCGCCCGCTGAGCGCGGCCGACACGGCGTTGCTCAATCGCGCCTTCGGCGAATTCCTCGGCTGGGCCACCCAACGCGCCGCCGACCGCGGCGAAGAGACGGAGTGAGCATGGACGCCGCCGAGATCGGCGCGGCACTGGCACAGGTCTACGCGCTGCCGCACGGCCGGACGCGGACCGAGCGACTGGAGACCCTCGCCGCGGCCGCGCGAACCGGGTCCGATCGCGCGCTGGAAGGCAGGGTGCTGCTGGAACTGGCGCAGTCCTACACCTACGCGGGGGAACGCGATCTGGTCCCCGTCGCCTACGGCAGGTTGCTGCGGATCTACGACGATCACCCCGACGAGCTGGGCTCGATGACGCACTCGGTGCACTGGTACCTGAAGTGGGCGACCTGGGGCATGCTCGACAACCCCGCGATACCGCTGTCCACGATCGATCGCTGGTTCGACGAACTCGACCTCCGCTATCGGCAGCGCGGCTACAGTCCGCGCCCGGTGCTGGCCCTGCGCTCCGAACTCGCCCGCGAGATCGGTGACACCGCGGCCGCCGCCGCGTGGCTGGAACAGGCGGTGGCCGCCGCACGCGACAGCATGTCCGACTGCGATGCCTGTGAACGCGGCGAATGGGGCGTGACGAGCGTGGCTCTCGGCGACGACGAGGGCGGGCTGGCGCACTGGAAGCCCGTGCTCGACGGCGAACGGACCTGCGCCGAGGAACCGCACCGCGTGCTGGCGAAAGCCTTGCTTCCGCTGGTGCGGACCGGCCGCGTCGCGGCAGCGCGCGGCGCGCACCTGACCGGATACCCGCTGGTCCGGCATACCGAGGACCTGCGCCCGTCGGTGGCGCTGCACGTGGAATTCTGCGCGCTGACCGGCAACGAGGCGCGCGGGCTCGAGATCCTCGCCGAACACGCGAGCTGGTTGGCCGATTCCGGCGCCGACGCGGGGGCGCGCCTGGCGTTCGCGACCGGGGTGTGCGTGCTGCTGCGCAGGCTGGTGGCGCTGCGGCTGGGCGATCTTCCGCTGGCGGACGGGACGGTGGAATCGGTGCGCGCCCGGCTGGAGGTCGAGATCGCCGCGCTGTGCGGCCGCTATGACGCCCGCAACGGCAACAGCGCGGTCAGCTTGCGCACGGCCGCCCGGCTCGCCGCCGAACCGCTGTTGGATCGGTTGCCGCTCGGTGTGCGCAGCACATTGCCGCGCGCCGGGAGCGTGCCGGACAGCGCACCGGCAGTCGACGACTTCTCCGGCGACCGGGCTGCGGAGGTCCGCAGGCTGGCCGAACTCGGCGCGGCCCGGCTCGCCGATACGCCCGAGGAGGCGGAAGCGCACCTGCGGGAAGCGCTCGCGCTCGGTACCTCGGTACTGCCCGGCGAGGAGGCCGCCCGGCTGGGCGCGCAGCTGGTCATCGCCATCGCGAGTCAGCCGGACCGGGAACTCGATCTGGCCGACGCCGCGGTGCGCGCCGCGGCACGCTGGGAAGGACTGTCCGAACCGGACGTGCTGCATCACACCGTGGTCGCCGCACGCGCGTTCCATCGCGCCGAGCGCCACGGCGAGGCCGTCGCCCTGTTCGAACAGGCGCTGCTCAGCGGTGTGCTTCCGTATCCGTCCGGTGAACTGGCGGTGGTGCGCGCACAGTTCGGCCGATCGCTGAACGCACTGGACCGCCACCGCGAAGCCGCGCGGCAGTTCCTCGAGGGGGCACGACTCGTCGAGCACGACCTGGAGCGGGCGAAGCTGCACGCCGAGCTGGCGTGGTCGGCCGCCACCGCGCTGGAGTACTGCGGGCAGGACGACGAGGCGGTGGCGGCATACCACCGCGCCGCGCGGCTGTGGGCCCGGCTGGGCGCGGTGGCGGCCCGGGCGCGTTGCCTGCGGGCGGCGGCCTGGCTGCACGTGTCCGGCGACGCCGATCCCGAACCCGGGCTCACCTGGATGCGGACGCTGATCGCCGAGCTGGCCGCGCTGGCGGACCGCTCGGCCGAGGCAGCCGACGAACTGGCGCGCACCCGCGAGCAACTGACCCGGATGCGGAAGGTCGGCGGCGGCACGGGAACCACCGTCTGAGGCGTCGCCGCCGGGCACGCGCGGCAGGCCGGAGTGCGGGCGGGTGTCTCCAGTCCAGTGCCCGTCCCCGCTTACCGGCCACCTGCGACCCGTTAAGCTCGGCAGTCATGCACGAGACAGGTCGGCGCGGCCGCAAGCTCGGGGTGATGGGCGGCACGTTCGACCCCATCCACCACGGGCATCTGGTCGCCGCCAGCGAGGTCGCGCACCGGTTCGACCTGGACGAAGTGATCTTCGTCCCGACCGGGCAGCCGTGGCAGAAATCGCACAAGCAGGTCAGCCCGGCCGAGGACCGGTACCTGATGACCGTCATCGCGACCGCGTCGAACCCGCGGTTCTCGGTGAGCCGCGCGGACATCGAACGGGGCAAGGTCACCTACACCGTCGACACCCTGCGGGAGATGCGGTCGACGTATCCCGGCGCCGAGCTGTACTTCATCACCGGTGCTGACGCGCTGGCCAGCATCCTGACATGGCAGGATTGGGCAGAACTGTTCGAACTGGCGAAGTTCGTCGGGGTGAGCCGTCCGGGGTACGAGCTGAACATCGATCATCTCGAGGAGCATCTGCGCGATCTCCCGTCCGATGCGGTGACCATGGTCGAGGTCCCCGCGCTGGCGATCTCGTCGAGCGAATGCCGTCGCCGCGCCGCCGAGAACCGGCCGGTGTGGTACCTCGTCCCGGATGGCGTGGTGCAGTACATATCGAAGCGGCACCTGTATGTGCCCGGAGCAGCGGAAGGTAGCTGAGCGTGAGCGAGCGCAGCGAAGGTGCGGGCATGAGCGAGCGAACGATCGACACGGCCGCGACTGCCGTCGCGCCGAGCGTCCGGGGGGTGCGGGCATGACCGCGTCGACCGAGTCGGTGGAGATCGCCCAGGTCGCCGCGCTGGCCGCCGACGAGAAGCTGGCGTCCGACGTGGTGGTGCTGGACGTGTCGGAGCAGTTGGTGATCACCGACTGCTTCGTGATCGCGTCCGCGCCCAACGAGCGTCAGGTGAACGCGATCGTCGACAACGTGGAGGAGAAGCTGCGCGCGGCCGGGCACAAGCCGGTCCGGCGGGAGGGTACCCGCGAAGGTCGCTGGGCGCTGCTGGACTACGTCGATGTCGTCGTGCACATCCAACACAACGACGAGCGCAATTTCTATGCGCTGGAACGGCTGTGGAAGGACTGCCCTGTGGTGCCGGTCGCCGGCATCACCGGCGCAGCGCCGGATTCGCGCGCCGCGGCGACGGAGGACGAGGCGCGATCGTGAGCAGACATGCCGGCGTGCGCACCCTGATCCTGTTGCGCCACGGGCAAACCGAATGGAACGCCACCGACCGCATGCAAGGCCAGATCGACACCGATCTCACCGAACTCGGTCGCAGACAGGCCAAAGAGGCCGCACGCGAATTGGTTTCGCGCAACGCCATCGCGATCCACTCCTCGGATCTGCGCCGGGCGTTCGACACCGCGACGGCTCTGGCCGAGCACACCGGGCTCACCGTCGTGCCGGACGTCAGATTGCGCGAGACCAACCTGGGCGACTGGGAGGGGCTGACCCATCTGGAGGTGGACGCCGACTATCCGGGCGCGCGCATGGCGTGGCGGCTGGACGCGCGATACACCCCGCCCAACGGCGAGAGCAAACTCGAGGTCGGGGCGCGGTCGCTGCCGGTGGTGCAGGAGTTGCTGGTGCAGCGACAGGACTGGCCGGGCCGGACTATCATCCTGGTGGCGCACGGCGGGCTGATCGCCGCCCTCACGGCCGCGCTGCTCGACCTGCCGCCGCAGAACTGGCCCATCCTCGGAGGACTGGCCAACACCAGCTGGGTGCAGCTCAGCAGTCACGGCCCGAGCATCGAACAGCCCGGCTGGCGTCTGGATGTGTGGAACGCAGCGGCGAAGGTAGCACCGGATGTCCTCTGAAGAACCGATCAGATCGGTCCCGGACGAACTGTTCCGTAAGGTGTCGGCGAGGCCCGAACGGCAGTTGCCCGACGCGTTGTTCGGCGGTCCGCCACCGGCTTCCCGCGAACCCGAGGCTACGTCCGACGGAGCTTCCGGCGCGGCAGGCGAATCCGGCGGCGGATCGGAGTCCGCGGAGGAATCCGACACGGAGGACGACGGATCAGGCGACATCGTCTCCGGCGTGGAGCCGCAGGTGTACGTCGGCACCGCGAACGACACCTCGGGACCGATGGCCGAGTCGGCGGAAGCGCCCGGCGAATCGGTCGTCTCGACGGGGGACGGGTCCGCTGCGGCGCTCGGCGAACCGGTCGCTCCGGTGGCGACCGACGCGATCGCCGAATCGGTTGCCGCAGTGGCGGATGAGTTCGCAGCAGTGCTCGGCGAATCGGCGGTGGACGTGCCCGCGGCGATCTCCGCAACGCCCGCGTCGACCGACGCCGACACAGCGACGACCGGGTCCGCCGTGTCGGGGGAAGCCGAACCCGGTCCGGCCGAGTCGAGCACCGTCGCTTCGGAATCCGCTGACGCCGCCGAAACGCGCGACGCCGCGCGCCCGGTGCTGCTGGTGATCGCCGACTCCCTGTCCTACTTCGGACCCAAGGGCGGGCTGCCCGCCGACCATCCGCGTATCTGGCCGAACCTCGTTGCCGCCGAGCTGGATTGGGACGTCGAATTGGTCGCCAGGATCGGCTGGACCTGCCGCGACGCCTATTGGGCACTGATCGGCGACCCCCGAGTGTGGGCGGCGGTGCCGCGCGCGGGCGCGGTCGTCTTCGCCGTCGGCGGCATGGACACGCTGCCCTCACCTCTGCCCACCGCGCTGCGCGAACTGATCCGCTATGTGCGCCCGCCCGCTCTGCGCCGCGTCGTCCGCTCCACCTACAACTGGCTGCAACCCAAGCTGTCGAAACTCGGCAGGCCCGTGGCGCTTCCGCCCAAGGTGAGCGTCGACTATCTCGAACAGTGCCGCACGGCGCTGGCGCAGTTGCGCCCCGACCTGCCGGTCGTCGCGGTGCTGCCCTCGGTGCACGACTGCGAGGCCTACGGTCGCGTGCACTCCGGGCGGCCACGGGCGGTGGAGGCGCTGCGCGCTTGGTCGAACCGGACCTCGGTGCCGCTGGTCGACCTCGGTGAGGCGGTGCGCGACAACATCTTCTCCGGCGAGGCGAACCCGGACGGCATCCACTGGGGCTGGGACGGTCACACGGCAGTGGCCAACGCGATGGTCAAGACCTTGCAGGAGGTCCGGTAGTCCGTGGCAGTCGTGGTCGTCACCGATTCGTCCGCCAGCCTCCCTGCCGAACACCTCGACGAGCTGGATATCGCCGTCGTCCCGCTGCACGTCCTGGTCGGTGATCGGGCGATGCGCGAAGGCGTCGATCCGGTCGAGATCGACTACGCCTCCGACGCCGTGACCACTTCGGCCGCCTCGCCCGGCGAGTTGCGGGAGGTGTACGAGCGGGCCTGGGAGCGCAGCGGCGGCGACGGCGTTGTCGCGGTGCATCTTTCCCGCCGGCTGTCGGGTACCTGGGAGGCCGGTCGGCAGGCCGTACGCGACATGGACGCCGCCGACCGCGTCCGGCTGGTCGACTCGCTCGGGGCCGGGCTGGCCACCGGGCTGCCGGCGCTGGCCGCCGCGCGGCGAGCCAAGGCAGGGGCGCCGCTGGACGTGGTCTACGACGCGGCGGTCGCGGCCGCCGCACGCGCCCGCACGTTCATCCTGGTCAATCGCACCGAACAGTTGCGGCGCGGCGGCAGGCTGTCGTCGGCGGCGACGTTCTTCGGCAGCGAACTGGTCACCAAGCCGCTGCTGCAGATCGTCGAGGGACGGCTGGAGCTGCGGGAGAAAGTCCGGACGCGGTCCAAGGCGTACG
>NZ_BAFR01000051.1 GCF_000308435.1 Nocardia araoensis NBRC 100135
TGGAGACCATGCTCGGCGACACGGCGGTGGCCGTGCATCCGGAGGACCCGCGCTACCGAGCGCTGATCGGCACCACCCTGGAGCATCCGATCACCGGACGGCAGATCCCGATCATCGCCGACGACTACGTCGATCCCGAATTCGGCTCCGGCGCGGTGAAGATCACACCGGCGCACGACCCGAACGACTTCGAGATGGGTCTGCGGCACGGGCTGCCGATGCCGACCATCATGGACGAGCGCGGCCGGATCACCGACACCGGAACCGAATTCGACGGCATGGACCGGTTCGAGGCGCGCGTCAAGGTGCGCGAGCGGCTCGCGCGGGAAGGCCGGGTGGTCGCCGAGAAGCGGCCGTACCTGCACTCCGTCGGGCACTCCGAGCGCACCGGTGAGCCGATCGAGCCGCGCCTTTCCATGCAGTGGTGGGTGAAGGTCGAGTCGCTGGCCAAGGCCGCGGGCGATGCCGTGCGCAACGGCGACACCGTGATCCACCCCAGGAGCCAGGAGCCGCGCTGGTTCGGCTGGGTCGACGACATGCACGACTGGTGCATCTCGCGTCAGCTGTGGTGGGGCCACCGCATCCCGATCTGGTACGGCCCCGAGGGCGAAGTGGTGTGCGTCGGCCCCGACGAGCAGGCGCCCGAGGGCTGGGTGCAGGACCCGGACGTGCTCGACACCTGGTTCTCCTCCGGCCTGTGGCCGTTCTCCACCATGGGCTGGCCGCACGCCACCGCCGAACTGGAGAAGTTCTATCCGACAAGTGTGCTGGTCACCGGCTACGACATCCTGTTCTTCTGGGTGGCGCGGATGATGATGTTCGGCACCTACGTCGCCGAGGACGCCGTGCTGACCACCGGCAAGGGCGGCGAGCGGCAGGTGCCGTTCAAGGACGTGTTCCTGCACGGCCTGATCCGCGACCAGTTCGGCAAGAAGATGTCCAAATCGCGCGGCAACGGCATCGACCCGCTGGATTGGATCAACGCCTTCGGCGCCGACGCCACGCGCTTCACCCTCGCGCGCGGCGCGCAGCCCGGCGGTGACCTCTCCGTCGGCGAGCCGCACGTGCTCGCCTCGCGCAGCTTCGTGACGAAGGTGTTCAACGCGACCAAGTTCGCGCTGATGAACGGCGCGCGGGTGGGCGATCTGCCCGATCGCGCACAGCTCACCGACGCCGATCGCTGGATCCTGGACCGGCTGGACGCGGTGCGCGCCGAAGCGGACGCCGCGTTCGACGCCTACGAGTTCGGCAAGGCGTGCGAGGCGCTCTACCACTTCGCCTGGGACGAGCTGTGCGACTGGTACCTGGAGCTGGCCAAGGTGCAGTTCGCCGCCGACGGCGCGCGCGCGGAAGCGACCAGGCTGGTGCTCGGCACCGTGCTGGACGCGGTGCTGCGCCTGCTGCACCCGGTCGTCCCGTTCGTCACCGAGGCGTTGTGGCAGGCGCTGACCGGCGGCGAGTCGATCGTGATCGCGCCGTGGCCGCAGGCCTCCGGTGTGCCCGCGGATCGTGAAGCGGCGCAACGCATCTCGGACACGCAGCGGTTGATCACGGAGATCCGGCGGTTCCGCAGCGACCAGGGCCTGGCGGACAAGCAGAAGGTCGCGGCCAAGCTGATCGGGGTCGACGAGGCCGGGCTCGGCGAGCAGGCGGCGTCGGTGGCGAACCTGGCACGGCTCACCGAGCCCGACTCGGGCTTCGCGGCGACCGCGTCGGTGGAGGTCCGCCTCAGTGCCGGAACGGTCACCGTGGAACTGGACACCTCGGGCGCGGTCGACTTGGACGCCGAACGCCGTAGGCTGGAAAAGGATCTGGCCGCCGCGCAGAAGGAACTCCAGGGCACCGCCGCCAAGCTGGGCAACGAGGCGTTCCTGGCCAAGGCGCCCGACCACGTGGTCGAGAAGATCCGCGGCAGGCAACAGGTCGCCGCCGACGAGGTGGCCCGCATCGGGGCGCGACTGGCGGAGTTGAGCGGCAAGTGAACCACGAGCCGGAACCGCAATACGGCGACGACGAGCGCCGTGGCGGCGGCGCGCGGCTCGGCTCCGGCCCCTCGCCGGTGGAACTGGCCGAGATGGCGCTGGTCGAGGCGGAACTCGACCGGCGCTGGCCGGAGACCAAGATCGAGCCGTCGCTCACCAGGATCGCCACGCTGATGGACCTGCTCGGCTCGCCGCAGCAGAACTACCCGGCGATCCACATCGCGGGCACCAATGGCAAGACCTCGGTGACCAGGATGATCGACGCGCTGCTCACCGCGCTGCATCGGCGCACCGGCCGGATCACCAGTCCGCATCTACAGCTGGCCACCGAGCGGATCAGCATCGACAACGCGCCGATCACCCCGGCGAAGTACGTGGAGACCTATCGCGAGCTGCTGCCGTACGTCGAGATGATCGACAAGCAGTCGGCGGCCGCGGGCGGCCCCGCCATGAGCAAGTTCGAAGTGCTCACCGGTATGGCCTACGCCGCCTTCGCCGAGGCTCCGGTCGATGTGGCGGTCGTCGAGACCGGGATGGGTGGCACCTGGGACGCCACGAACGTCATCGACGGGCAGGTGGCGGTGATCACGCCGATCGGCCTGGACCACACCGATTACCTCGGTCCCGACCTGGCCTCGATCGCGGGGGAGAAGGCCGGGATCATCAAGCGTGCTCCGGAGAGCCTGGTGCCGCGCGACAACGTCGCGGTGATCGCGCAGCAGGAGCCCGAGGCGATGGAGGTGCTGTTGCGCCGCGCCGTCGAGGTCGATGCCGCGGTCGCGCGCGAGGGCTCGGAGTTCCGCGTGCTCGCACGGCAGATCGCGGTGGGTGGTCAGCAACTCGAGTTGCAGGGCCTCGGCGGGGTGTACGACGAGATCTTCCTGCCGTTGCACGGTGAGCATCAAGCGCGCAACGCGGTCCTCGCGCTCGCCGCGGTGGAGGCGTTCTTCGGCGCGGGCGCGCAACGCAGGCTCGACATCGACGCCGTGCGCGCGGGGTTCGCGAGCGTCACCAGTCCCGGGCGGCTGGAGCGGATGCGCAGCGCGCCGACCATCTTCATCGACGCCGCGCACAATCCGGCGGGAGCGCGAGCGCTGGCCGCGACGCTGACCGACGAATTCGACTTCCGCAAGCTGGTCGGCGTGATCGCGGTGCTCGGTGACAAGGACGCCGACGGCATCCTCACCGCGCTGGAGCCGGTGTTCGACGAGATCGTCGTCACCGACAACGGTTCGCCCCGCGCGCTGGACGTGGAGACCCTCGCCGACCTCGCGGTCCAGCGGTTCGGCGACGAGCGCGTGGTCTCCGCCGCCACTCTGCCCGACGCGCTGGAGACCGCGATCGCCATCGCCGAAGAGGTGGGCGACGCGGGCGAGATGGTGTCCGGCGCGGGGGTGATCATCACCGGATCGGTGGTCACGGCGGGCGCGGCTCGCGCGCTGTTCGGGAAGGACCCGGCGTGAGCCACGGACCTACGGATGGCGACCTACTCGGCCCCGGCGGGACCGAGAACCACCGCATGAGCGTCGGCCACCTGGTGAGCCCGGCGGATGCCGAGGAGGGCACAGCATGAGCGAACCGGCCGAACGAGACGAGCAGTCGGTGCCCGCGCCCGCGACCGACCCGTGGAAGGGCTTCCGCGGGGTGATGGCGGGCACGCTGGTGCTCGAGGCGATCGTGGTGCTGCTCGCGTTGCCGGTGGTCGCCGACGTCGGCGGCGGGGTGACCTGGCTGTCCGGCACCTACCTCGTGGCGCTCGCGGTGGTGATGTTCCTCGGGGCCGGGTTGCAGCGGCGGTCCTGGGCGCTGCCGTTCAACCTCGGGTTGCAGGTGCTGGTGCTGCTCGGCGCGTTCATCCATGTGTCCATCGGCGTGATCGGCGTGGTGTTCGGCGTGGTCTGGGGCTTCATCCTGGTGCTGCGCGCCGATGTGCGCGGCCGGATGGAGAAGGGGCTGCTGCCGAGTCAGCGCATCCAGCGGTCGTAGCCGCCGAAAGCCGAGCCACTGCCGGCGAGACCCTCGGGAAGCCGATCAGCCGGACCGCTGGTGCGGTGCCAGGAAGTGTGCCGGATAGGCTGTGCGCCGTGACTGAGCAGACGTTGGTACTCATCAAGCCGGACGGTGTGGCCCGTGGCCTTGTCGGCGAGGTGCTGGCACGGATCGAGCGCAAGGGCCTGAAGATCGCCGCCCTGGAGCTGAAGCACGTGTCCGAGGAACTGGCCAAGGGCCACTACGCCGAGCACGCCGAGAAGCCGTTCTTCGGGTCGCTGATCGAGTTCATCACCTCGGGCCCGGTCGTCGCGGCCATCCTGGAAGGCCCGCGCGCCATCGCCGCGTTCCGCCAGATCGCGGGCGGCACCGACCCGGTCGAGAAGGCCGTACCCGGCAGCATTCGCGGAGACTTCGCTCTGGAGACCCAGGAGAACCTGGTCCACGGCTCCGACTCACCCGAATCGGCCAAGCGGGAGATCGCCCTCTGGTTCCCCGAACTGCCCGCCTGACCGGGTCTCGATCGTCGTGCCCGCGCCGCCGCGACACCTGCGCCAGCGCCGCGGGCCGGACCGGTTCGAGCGCCGATGGCGAACGCCCGGCGCGCGGTGTGGGATACTGGCATCGGCTGCTTTCGACGCCGACTGTTCGTGCAGGTGCGCGAACGAAACGTGACGAGGGCAGCCGGATGACACCACGGTTCGATGCCGATCATCGCTGCCATGGACAAACGGCCTGGTCATTGGGCCCGCTGTTCGTGTAGGCACGCTGGATGAGCGCTCGCGCCGCGGAGTTCAGCCATACAGCCAGGCGCCGCGTGACCAGTTAGCCCGACCGACGCACAACCGAGGAGATAACCGGGCACGCGGGGCGAGACCACCTGATCTCGCGCCCACCGGGTGCGAGTCGAACGGACAGCGCCCCCGCGTCGGCCGCGTCACTCCCGCCGGGAGGGACGCGCCCGGGGGCCCGAGGAGACTTCGTGGCCGATCAAGAGCCGCTGGAAACAACATCACAGGATGCCGAACAATTGCCGGAGCGAATCCGAGTTCATGCACTCGCCAAGCTGCTGGGGGTAACGAGCAAGCGCATCCTGGCCAAGCTGACCGAGATGGGGGCGGACGCGCGTAGCGCCCAGTCGAACGTCGACCGGGCCGTCGCGGAGTCGGTGCGCGACGCCTTGGTGACGGTCGAGGCGGACGCCGCGGCCGAGCAGCCCGCCGCGGGGCGGGAAGACGCCCCCGTACCGGCGCAGCCACCGGAAGAGGCGTCCACGGAGCCGGTGCCCGAGCAACCCGCCTCCGACGTTCCCTTCGCCGGTGCGGGCGTCCTCTTCTCCGCGCCGGACACGCTGTCCACCGTGCAGCCGCCGGTCACCGCCACGGCCGATCACACGCAGCTGTTCACGCACTCGGTGCGGCCGGAACCGGAGCCGGTGGCCCCGGCGGTGTTCGAGTCGGCCGCCGTCGTGCAGGCGCCGCTGTTCCTGTCGCCGGACGCCGCCGCCGCCGAGCAGGCGCGCAGGCAGCGCCGCGCCGAGCGGGAGGCCCGCCGCACCGAGGAGCAGGCGCCCGAGCCCGTCGAGGACGAGACCGAGGTCACCGAGGACGAGCGCGAGTCGTCCGATCAGCAGGGCGATGCCGAAGGCCAGCCGCGGCGCAGGCGCCGTGGCCGCAGGGGCCGTGGCCGCGGCCGGGGCGAGCAGCAGTCCGAGGGCGACGGCGAAGGCGAGGACACCGAGACCGAGGCCGACGAGGAGTCGGCTGCCGAGCCCGCCGAGTCCGCCGAGGCGGCGGAATCCGCGGAGACCGCCACGGGTGAGGGCGACGGTGAGGACGAGGACGGCGTGCCGGAGGGTTCGAGTCGCCGTCGCCGTCGCCGCCGTCGCCGCAAGGTGGCCGGCGAGGCGGGCGAGAACGAACCCGCCGACGACGATCCGCCGAACACGGTCGTGCACGAGCGCGAGCCGCGCAACAAGAGCCGCAGCCGTGTCGCGGTCGACGAGGTCCAGGGCATCACCGGCTCCACCCGGCTGGAAGCCAAGCGGCAGCGCCGTCGGGACGGACGCGAGGCGGGCCGCCGCCGTCCGCCGATCCTGACCGAGTCGGAGTTCCTGGCCCGGCGCGAAGCGGTGGACCGCGTGATGGTCGTGCGCGAGAAGTCCTTCCCGGACCACCCCACCGCGACACAGGTGGCCGTGCTCGAGGACAACGTCCTGGTCGAGCACTTCGTCACGAGCACCGGCTCCGCGTCCATGGTCGGCAACGTCTACCTGGGCAAGGTGCAGAACGTTCTGCCCAGCATGGAGGCCGCGTTCGTCGACATCGGCCGCGGTCGCAACGGTGTGCTGTACGCCGGTGAGGTCAACTGGGAGGCCGCCGGGCTCGGTGGCAAGGAGCGCAAGATCGAGCAGGCGCTCAAGCCGGGCGATCAGGTGCTGGTCCAGGTGAGCAAGGACCCGGTCGGCCACAAGGGCGCCCGACTGACCACGCAGATCAGCCTGGCCGGGCGCTTCCTGGTGTACGTGCCCGGCGGCACCTCCGCCGGGATCAGCCGCAAGCTGCCGGACACCGAGCGCAAGCGTCTGAAGGAGATCCTGCGCGACATCGTGCCCGCCGACGCCGGTGTGATCATCCGCACCGCCTCCGAAGGCGTCAGCGAGACCGAACTGGCCCGCGACGTGGAGCGGCTGCAGGCGACCTGGCGGACGATCAAGGAGCAGACCGGCAAGGACAACAACGCGCCCAAGACGCTCTACGAAGAGCCCGACCTGCTGGTCAAGGTCATCCGCGACCTGTTCAACGAGGACTTCTCCAAGCTGGTCATCGAGGGCGACCGGGCCTGGAGCACCGTCGAGAAGTACATCGGCACCGTCGCGCCGGACCTGCTCGCCAGGGTCTCCAGGCACGAGAACAACGGCGTCGACGTGTTCGAGACCTACCGGATCGACGAGC
The DNA here is from genome assembly GCF_000308435.1 of Nocardia araoensis NBRC 100135. GTDB lineage: Bacteria > Actinomycetota > Actinomycetes > Mycobacteriales > Mycobacteriaceae > Nocardia > Nocardia araoensis. The sequence continues at coordinate 6,926 of NZ_BAFR01000051.1, forward strand.
AGCTGGCCAAGGCGCTCGATCGGAAGGTGTGGCTGCCGTCGGGCGGCACCCTGGTGATCGACCGCACCGAGGCCATGACGGTGATCGACGTGAACACCGGCAAGTTCACCGGTGCGGGCGGCAGCAATCTGGAGGAGACGGTCACCAGGAACAACCTGGAGGCGGCCGAGGAGATCGTGCGCCAGATGCGGCTGCGCGACATCGGCGGCATGATCGTGGTCGATTTCATCGACATGGTGCTCGAGTCCAACCGCGATCTGGTGCTGCGCCGCCTGACCGAGGCGCTCGGCCGGGACCGCACCCGTCACCAGGTCTCCGAGGTCACCTCGCTGGGCCTGGTCCAGATGACCCGCAAGAAGCTGGGCACCGGTCTGGTCGAGGCGTTCTCCACCACCTGCGAGCACTGCCACGGACGCGGCATCCTCGTGCACAGTTACCCGGTGGAGCCGGGTTCCGGTGAAGAGCCCGCCGCGCGCACCCGCGAGAGCGGTTCGCGCAGGCGTCGTGGCCGGGACAAGGGCGCGGCCGCGGCCCCCCAGCCCGCCAACGGGTCCGGTCCCGTGACCGAACAGGTCGAGGACGAGGCGGCCGTCAAGCGGGCGCATCCGGTGGCGCTGGCGATGGCCGCGCACCAGTCCGAGGACGCTGAGCCGGAGCCGGTCGCGGACACCTTCGCCGAGCCGCAGGTCGATGAGGCGGTCGAGGCCGCCGTCGCCGCCGAGGCCGCCGAGGAGCGAGTCGTCGCGGAGACCGTCGAGGCCGCGGTGGCGGTGCCCGCCGAGGAGCCGGAGACCGAGCCCGCCGAAGTGGTCGAGGTCATCGAGAAGGTCGAGCCGGTCGCGACGGAAGAGCCCGCCGCCGTCGTCGAGTCCGTCTCGGCGGCCGACTCCGAGCCGGTCGTGGCGTCCGCGCCGGTTGCCGAGCCCGAGCCCGTGGTGGCGTCCGCTCCGGTCGCCGAGCCCGAGCCCGTCGCGGCGTCCGCTCGCGTTGCCGAGCCGGAGCCGGTCACCGAAGGCGGCTCGGCTGCCGAGGCCGTCACAACGACCGAGAACGGCGCCGCCGCCAACGGGGTGAGCCGTCCGGTTCGTCGCCGGCGGGTTGCCCGTTCGACCTCCGCGCCAGCGGCGGACAGTTCGGGAGCGGTGTTCGTGCTGCCCACCGGAGATCAGGCGCCCGCACCCGCGGTCGACTACTCCCAGCCGGAGCCGGTCGAATTGCCGCAGCGCAGCCGTCCGCGCAGGCGGGCGGTCGGCCGCCCGGCCGGTGCGCCGGACGCTTCGAACTGAGTTCTCGTCGAGCCCGTGGCCCCTGCCGGAACCTTCCGGTGGGGGCCACGGGCGTCCCGGCAGCGAATCGGCGTCGTGGCCGCGGTGTGCGGATGGACGCCGGTTTGGTCGTCGCGGTGGCCGTCCTGTAATCTTGGACAGTCGCTGCCCGGTGGCAACATGTTTTGTCTTCGTGGCCCGGTTCTCGCCAGTTCGATACCGAGAGCCACCAGGTGCCGAGGCGGTGGCGATTACCAGACCAGTCGTGTGGCGGTTTCCGGTGGCATCAGACCGGAGGAATCGCCGCGTGAGCAAGTGCCGAGCACTACAGGAAGAAGGGCAGCCGACCGATGGCAACGTACGCGATCGTCAAGACCGGCGGAAAGCAGTACAAGGTCGCGGTCGGTGACCTGGTGAAGGTCGAGAAGATCGAGGGTGCGCCGGGTACCGCCGTGGCGCTGGATCCGGTTCTCGTCGTCGATGGCGCCGAGCTGACCACCGATGCCGACAAGCTGGCCAAGGTCTCCGTGGCCGCCGAGGTGGTCGAGCAGACCAAGGGCCCGAAGATCCGCATCCACAAGTTCAAGAACAAGACCGGCTACCACAAGCGCCAGGGTCACCGTCAGCCGCTGACGGTCCTGAAGGTCACCGGCATCAAGTAAGACATCCCGAGGAGAACCAGCCATGGCACACAAGAAGGGTGCGTCCAGTTCCCGGAACGGACGCGATTCCAACGCCCAGCGACTCGGCGTCAAGCGCTTCGGCGGCCAGACGGTCAAGGCGGGCGAGATCCTGGTGCGTCAGCGCGGCACCCACTTCCACCCCGGCGTGAACGTCGGCCGTGGCGGTGACGACACCCTGTTCGCCCTCGCGGCGGGCGCGGTGGAGTTCGGCACCAAGCGTGGACGCAAGACCATCAACATCGTGATCCCGGAGCCGGTTCAGGCCTGACCGCCGAACCACTTCCGGATATACAGCGAGCGGGTCAGGGTCTCGAAACCCTGGCCCGTTTTTCGTGTTCGTGAACGAGCAGCCCTCAGTACGACCAGTCCCGAAGGAGGATGATTCGGCGTATGTCCAAGTTCATCGACCGTGTCGTACTGCATGTGCGTGCGGGTAAGGGCGGCCACGGCTGCGCCTCGGTGCACCGCGAGAAGTTCAAGCCGCTCGGCGGGCCGGACGGCGGCAACGGCGGCAACGGCGGAGACGTCATCCTCGAGGTCGACTCCAACGTGCACACCCTGCTGGACTTCCATTTCCATCCGCACGCGAAGGCGGGCAACGGCAAACCGGGTGAGGGCGGCAACCGCGACGGCAAGCAGGGCGCGGACCTGGTGCTGAAGGTGCCCGACGGCACCGTGGTGCTCGACGACGACGGCAAAGTGCTCGTCGACCTGGTCGGCACCGGCAACCGCTTCATCATCGCCCGCGGCGGCCGAGGCGGGCTCGGCAATGCCGCGCTGGCGTCGAAGGCCCGCAAAGCGCCGGGTTTCGCGCTGCTCGGCGAGGACGGCGAAGAACTCGACCTGGTACTCGAGCTCAAGTCGGTCGCCGACGTCGGGCTCGTCGGTTTCCCTTCGGCGGGCAAGTCCTCGCTGGTCTCGGTGCTCTCGGCGGCCAAGCCGAAGATCGCGGACTACCCGTTCACCACGCTGGTGCCCAATCTCGGCGTGGTCGCCAGCGGCGAGACCACCTTCACCATCGCCGATGTGCCCGGGCTGATCCCGGGCGCCAGCGAGGGTCGCGGACTGGGTCTGGACTTCCTGCGGCACCTCGAGCGCTGCGCGGTGCTGGCCCATGTGGTGGACTGCGCCACGCTGGAGCCGGGTCGCGACCCCGTGTCCGATGTGGACGCGCTCGAAGCGGAACTCGCCGCCTACCAGCCCGCGCTGAGCGCGGACGCCGGACTCGGCGATCTGGCCGACCGCCCCCGCGTGGTGATCTTGAACAAGATCGATGTGCCCGACGCGGCCGAACTGGCCGAGATGGTGACCCCGGAGTTCACCGAACGCGGCTGGCCGGTGTTCGAGATCTCCGCGGTGAGCCGGGCGGGCTTGCGTCCGTTGACCTTCGCCCTCGCGGACTTGGTGCGCCGGTACCGCGAGGAGCACCCGCAGGCCGCGCCGAAGCGCCCGGTCATTCGACCGATCGCGGTGGACGAGACGGGATTCAGTGTGATCGCCGACCCGGAGGAGCCGGGCGGCTTCATCGTGCGCGGCACCCGGCCGGAGCGCTGGGTGCGGCAGACCCAGTTCGACAACGACGAGGCCGTCGGCTATCTGGCCGACCGTCTGGCGCGCCTGGGTGTGGAAGACGAGCTGGTGCGGTTGGGCGCGGAGCCGGGAGCGCCGGTGACCATCGGTGACGTGACCTTCGACTGGGAGCCGCAGATCTCGGCGGGCATCGACATGGTGCCCACCGGACGCGGCACCGATATCCGGCTGGAGCAGACCGACCGGGTCAGCGCGGCCGAGCGCAAGCACGCGTCCCGGGTACGACGCGGTCTGGTACAGGAAGACGAGGAGTAGGACGTGGAACACGGTCGAGTCGCCGTGCGCCCTCGGTGGGTGCGACGTTCGGCGGGCTCGATCGTTCGCGGTCCGGTCCGGGCCGGGGCGTCCGTCCCGGCTACCGTGGATGGGATTGTGGTGCAGGGAGTTCGGTGGCGATGCAGGTGAGGTCTATCGGCGCCGAGGCGGATTCCTCGGGCCTGAGCGAGGCGCGGCTGGCGATCGCGGCGGCGCGCCGGGTCGTGGTGAAGATCGGTTCGTCCGCGCTGACCAGCCTCAAAGGCGGCCTGGACACCGCGCGGCTGGATCGGCTGGCCGACGCGGTGGAGGCGCGGATGCGCGCCGGTTCCGATGTGGTGGTCGTGTCCTCGGGCGCCATCGGCGCAGGCATCGCGCCGCTCGGTTTGACCAGCCGTCCGCGTGACCTGGCGACCAAGCAGGCCGCGGCGAGCGTGGGGCAGCTGGCCCTCGCGCACGCCTGGGGCACGTCGTTCGCCCGCTACGACCGCACGGTCGGGCAGGTGCTCCTGAGCGCCGACGACTTCGCCCGCCGCGAGCACCATCGCAACGCGCAGCGCACCCTCGATCGCCTGCGCTCGCTCGGCGCGGTGGCGGTGGTGAACGAGAACGACACGGTCGCCACGGAGGAGATCCGCTTCGGCGACAACGACCGGCTCGCCGCGCTGGTCGCCCACCTCATCGGCGCCGACGCGCTGGTGCTGCTGTCGGACGTGGACGGCCTCTACGACGGCGACCCGCGCAAGGGCGCGGCCACGCTGATTCCCGAGGTGCGCAGCAGTGCCGATCTGGACGGCGTCATCGCGGGCAGCGGCGGCGCGCTCGGCACCGGCGGCATGGCGTCGAAGTTGTCGGCGGCGCGCTTGGCCGCGGACGCGGGCGTGCCGGTCCTGCTGGCCGCCGCCTCGTCGGCCGACATCGCGCTGTCCACCGGCACCGTCGGCACCGCGTTCGCCGCCCGCCCGGTGCGGCTGTCCGCGCGCAAATTCTGGGTCCGGCACGCCGCCGACAGCCGCGGCACGCTGCTCATCGATGACGGCGCGGTCCAGGCGGTGGCGCACCGGCGCCGATCGCTGCTCGCGGCCGGGATCGTAGGTGTGCGTGGCCGCTTCTACGGCGGCGACGTGGTGGACCTGGTGGCACCGGACAATCGCATTGTGGCCCGTGGCGTCGTCGAATACGACAGCACCGAACTCGCGGGCATGCTCGGCCGCTCCACCGCCGAACTCCCCGACACGATGCAACGCCCCGTCATCCACGCCGACGATCTCGTGAAGGTCTGAGCACGCGCCGTCGAGTCGGCCGCCAGCGCTGCGCCGCCCAGGATTCGGATCGTTCGTACCGGGACGTGGTTCGCGCATGCGCACGGCTGGCCGTGGCTCCTCTTGGCGGCCGAGATAGCACGACCGCCAAGAGGAGCGTTGTCGACGTCACCGGGAGGGTGCTTCGGTCGTGAAGGCTCCGAGGCCGGGACTTCAGGACGGGACGACTCCCGGTTGGTTGGTGGTCGGAATCTGCTGCTGGCTGCCGTCCACCGGCCCGGTGACGCCGGGCTGGCCGTTCGGGTCGGGCATCGGTACGGCGGGGCCGGGAGCCGGTGCGGGCGGTGGGCTCGGTGGTGGCGGCGCGGACGAACTCGGCGGCTGCGTCGGTTCGGTGGTCGGCGGTGGAGGAGGGACCGACGAGCTCGGCGGCTGCGCGGGCGTCGTGGTCTGCGGCGCCGGTGCGGGACTCGGCGTCGTGGTCGTGGACGGCGCCTGGTGCGTCGGTGGTGCAGGGTCGGGTGACGGCGTCGCCGGTGCGGGCGTCGGCTGCGGCGTCTGGGTCGAAGGAGCTTGCTGCGGCGGAGCCTGTTGGGTGGGCGGCGCCGACGGCGTCTGCTGCGGATCAGGTTTCGGTTGGGCGGGCGGCGCCGAATTCTGCGATGGCGCCGGCGATTCGGGCGCGGGCTGCGTTGTGCCCGGCGACCATTGATCGTTCGGCGACGTCTGCTCGGGCGCCGAGTATCGCGGCGTGCCGGGGGAGACCGACTGCGGCGCCGTAACCGCGGGTGGTGCGGGCAGCGCGGGCACTGCGGACCCCGCCGCGGAATAGGCGGGCTTGTAGACCATGTTCATCGCGAGCACGGCCTCCTGGCGCAGCGCCTCCTGCGCCATCTGCGCGTCGATGACGTGCGCCGCCTCCAGCAGTTGCGCGATCGCGCCGACCGGTCCGGAAGCGCCGGGCGGCACCACCGCGAGTTTCACCGCCTCGGCGGCCGCGGCTACCCCGCCGAGCCGGGCGCCCACTTGACCGAGCACCGCGGCCAGCTCGTCGGCCGACGCCGCGAAGCTGCGTGCGCAGGTCTGGGCGGCGTCGGCGGCGGCGCCCTTCCAGTCCGCCTCGTCCATCACGCGATCCACGCCGCCGTGGGTGAGCGGGAACGACGTGCTGAGCGCGCCCGCCGCGTCGAGCCAGATCGTCGACGCCTGCAGCACCTGCGCGGCATCGATCTGCTGCGCCTTCGCGTAGATCTCCTCGTGCCGCAGCGACTCGAAATGCTCCATCGAGTTGATGTAGGTGGGATCGGAACCGGTCATCGGGGCAACCTCGTCCGGACCGCGCGCAGGGCGGCGGCGCTCGCGGCATCGGCCTCTTCGAACAGTCCTCCGCTGATCAGGAACGCTTCCTTCATGCGGTAGGCCGCCTCGATGTAGTGGTCGAGCAGCGCCGCGGCGTCGCGCGCCTTGTGGCTGAATCCCGCCTGCAACTGCTGAGCGGAGACGAACCCGCCGAAACCGCCCAGATCCGCGGCGGATTCGAGGCTCTGCTGTAGGTGGATCAGCCGATCGGCCTGCCGTTCGTACATCTCGGCGCACTGCCGAGCCGCCGCCGGATCGAATTGGACGCCCCCGGCCTGCGCGGCCTCCTTGAATCGGGCGATATCGGCTCGGCTGGTCTCGATCGTCATCGCTCACCCCTGAGATCGGTCGGTCCGCCCCAGACTAACCGGAAGCCCAGCGGCGGGTCAGCAATAGGCGGCGGCAGCGGCCGCGAAAGTGCGTTATATCGGTATGCGCTTTTGTAATTGGGTGGCGATCTGCTCGGGCGAGGCGGGCGCGATGCGCACTTCGTCGCCTGCCTTGATCAGGTATCTTCCGTCGTCGCGCACATCGATCCAGGTGTAATGGATCGGCGGAGGCGGGGTCGGCCGATCCAGCCGCGATTCGATCCTGATGTGGCCCTCGGCCGTATGCGGCTCCAGCAGCAACTTGCGGATCCGTGGCGCTGCCTGCTGCCGAGCGGTCACGGTCTCTTCGTCGCGCACCGCCGCCCCCGGCGCGACGCGAGCGGGTTCGCGGCCCGCGGGAGTCTTCGGCAGCAGCGCCGCGATCCGCCGGCCCAGTTTGGCGCTGTGCCCGATCGAAATACGCACGCGTCCACCGAAATCCGGGTTCGCGCCGGGATCCTGCACCGCGAGCACGGCGCGGTCGTAGATGGCGGCGGCCAGCAGCCGCAGTTCGCCGCCCGGCTGGTGTGTGCCGCCGATCGCCACGATCCTGGTGTGCGGCCTGGCCAGAATGCGCAAGCAGGCCGACAGGTCGGGGTCGGAGCCGAGTGGCAGCCGCTCGGCGAGGGCGATGCGCAGCTTCTCGGCGTCGTCCTCGGTTCTCGGCGTTTCCAGGATGCGCAGCGGGTAGGGGTGGCGATCCAGGTCGGTCTCGCGCCAGATATGGGCGAACTCGTCCGGGGTGAAGGTCCATTCCACGGCCGAATCACATCCTCACGAACCCGCCAATGCTGTTCGTAGCCTAGCGGTCCCGACACCGGAGGGGGGAACTCCCGCGCGGGGGCGCCACGGGCCGTGCCGGAGGCATTCGGTTTCCGGACCGGAAAAACCGTGGTCTCGCGGCAGTGTCGTGCTCGATCGTCCTCCTCGCTTCTGTTGAAATAGTGAAAAGGCACGGCAACGACCGGGTAGGGCTGAGATCTGCCGAGGAGGGATTGCGGTGCACATCATGATGCGGCGAGTGGGCGCGGGAACCGTTCTGTCGTTCCTCGCGGGTGGTCTCGTCTGGGCCGGGCCCGCCGGAGCGGAGCCAGCCGGTTGCTACGTCGACCGTGGCGTCACCGACGCGGCCGCCTTGTGCCACAGCGGTGAAGGTACATCGGTGCTGGAAGCCGAATGCCTCGGTTTCTTCCTGCCGTCGGCGCGGTCCGGGCCGGTGTTCGGCTACTACAGCGGCTTCGAGTCGCGACAGACACCGGTCGGCAAACCGATGCGCGCCACCTGCGTGTCCGACGGCGCCGTGGGGATCGCCACGCTCGCGTTCGTCGTCCCCGCGACGTCGTAGCGCCGCTGATCGGACAATGCCGGTCAGCGGGCGGTTTTCGTGATCTCCACGGTCAGCTCGGCCGGGCCTCGAGCACGTTGTCCGGGGAGGCCGTCGGCACGCGCTCGGTCAGGGTGAATCCGTGCCGCGCGAGGAAGTCGCGGTACTCGGCCTCGGTGCGCTCTCGCCCGCCCGCGTTGACCAGCATCTCCAAGTCGATGTACTTGCTCGGGTGCGGTGCGGTGTGTTCGGGGACGACCAATTCGACGATCAGCAACCGGGCGTGCGGCTCCATGGCCGCGCGCACGGAACGCAGGATGCGTCCGGCGTCGGGTTCGGCCCAGTCGTGCAGGATGTGCTTGAGGATGTAAGCGTCACCTCCCCTGGGGACGCTGTCGAAGAAGGATCCGCTCCGCACCGCGCAGCGATCGGCGAGACCCAGCGCGGCGAGCCGAGCGGGAGCCGAGGCCACCACTTCGGGCAGGTCGAACAGGATGCCACGGGATCGCGGAGCGCGGCGCAGGATTTCGGTGAGCAGCGTCCCCTCGCCGCCGCCCACGTCGACCAGGGTCTCGTAGCGGCCGAAATCGTAGGCGGCGAACAGCGGCTCCATCGACAGGGTGCCGATGCTGGTCATCGCGCGGTCGAACAGTTCGCCGAGTTCCCGGTCGTGCTGAACGTATTCGAAGAACGGCATCCCGTCGAGTTTCACGCCGACCGGCTCGCCGGTCCGAACGGCGTCGACCAGATGCGACCAGTGGTTGCGGTGACCGGCCGAACCGAAGAACAACACCGCGTCGCGCAGCGACACGTCCGAGTCGCGGCACAGGGCTCGCGCCATCGGCGTCAGCGCGTACCGTCCGTCGCGCCGCTGGGTGAAGATACCGTGGCTGATCAGCAGCCGCAGCAAACGCCGCAGCGCGTCCTCGTCGGCGCCGACCACTGCCGCGAGGTCGGCCCCCGACCGCGGCCCGGCCACGAGCGCGTCGGCCACGCCGAGCGCCGCGGCGGCATGGATCGCCTGCGTGATCCATCCGGCGGCGATCAGCTCCATCAGCGCGACGTGCCCCGGAACCAGTTTGCGGAACGCGACGGCCATGGCGCCGCGCACCGATTCGACGGCCCGTATCAGCGGCAGCGGCGGAATTCTCGGTCGGTCGGACGCCACGGCGACTCCATCCGTCGAAGGTCGGCACTCTGCGCTTGTCTAGGAGGGTACGTCGCGCCCGGTTTCGCTGCGCTGTTTCTCACGCTCGGCGGCGGTGGCGAGATAGTCGCCGAGTTCGTGGCGCAGCGTGATGTCCAGCGAGCGGGCGAGCGTGGCGTGCACCGAGGCCACCGCCAGCTCCCGCATCTTGTTGAGCATCGTTGTGGTCTCGGCGATCTCGCTGCTGGTGTCGGGCAGCCAGCCGGGGCCGTGCTCGTCGATGATGTGCTGTTTGGCGGCGGTGATCATGATGTGCGTGATGTCATCGATCCGGTCGGCCACCTTGGCGTAGATCTCGATGAGCGTGCGCAGTTCCAGGCCGTACTCGTGCAGTTCGGCGAACGAGGTGAGCAACTGGGTCTCGGTGAACACCACCGTGTCGCCCTCCAGCCGGACCAGCCGCATCTCGCGAAGCCGGTCGACCAGCTCGTCGGCCTCGGCGCCGAGGATGGTGCCGATCAGCTCGCGGGGCACCTCGAAGGTCTCGTCCTTGGCCCAGGACGCCGTCACGGCGTGTTGCAGGCCGAGCACCTCGGTCAGGTCCTTGCCGGTCTCCCAGCTGGTGATGAAGTCGGCGATGTGCGCGGTGGTGAAGCCGCGCTGCAGCAGTGCGTCGATCAAGCGCAGCCGCTCGAGGTGCGCGTCGTCGTAGATGCTGGCCCGGCCGTCCTTGCCGACCGGCGGCGGCAGCAGCCCGCGTTCCTGGTAGGCGCGCACGTTGCGGGTGGTGGTGCCCGCGGCGCGCGCGAGGTCATCGATCCGGTATTCCGGCGTCGACCTCACCTCCCTCGCTGACCGGCGCCGATGGACCGGCGGCGCGCTGTAGAACTCCCTGCGGACCGAGTCTATCGTTCGCGCCGCCGGCGCCCCCGGCACTCAGGAAACCGTCGCCACTCGGTGTCGCCGCTGGTCGGCGGTCGATTCGACCACGAGGTAATCGTCGAGATCGACCTTGCGCAGCTGGTGGACGTACTGGGTGGCGAATCCCGGATACATGGTCGCGTTGAAGCCGTCCTCGGTGAGATACCAGCTGTGGCATCCCGAGTTCCAGGTGGTGGCCGACAGCCTGCGCTGGATGGTCGCGTTGTAGCGGTCCTGCCGGTCGCGGCGCACGTCCAGCATGCGCAGGTCGCGGTCCAGGATGGTGCCGATCGCGCCGACCAGGTAGTCGATCTGGGCTTCCATGTAGACCAGCGCCGAGTTGTGTCCCGGCCCGGAATTGGGTCCGAACGTCAGATAGAGGTTGGGATATCCGGAGACCGCCACACTTTTGTAGGCGTAGGCGCCACGCGCCCACTCGTCGGCGAGCACCCGGCCGTCGCGCCCGACCACCGGGATGGGCGTCCCGGTCTTGGATACGTCGAATCCCGTCGCGAAGACGATGCAATCCGCCTGGTGCTCGATGCCTTCCGCGGTGCGGATGCCGTGCTCGGCGATCCGGGCGATCGGCCAGGTGATCAGCTTACAGTTGTCCCGTTGCAGCGCGGGGTAGTAGTCGTCGGTCATCAGCAGGCGTTTGCAGCCGGCCCGGAAGTCCGGGGTGAGCTGGCGGCGCAGCCACGGGTCCTTGACCTGCCTGCGCAACTGCGCCTTGCCGACCAGCTCGACCACCCTGGTCAGCGGCGTGTTCCAGACCACGCCCAGCGCCACCGACTCGTGGCCGTAGAACCAGGCGCGCCGCGCCAGTTGCTCGGCGGCGGGCACCCGGCGGTAGAGCTCCTTGGTCAAGCCGTTGGTCTGCCGGTCGACCCGCGGCAGCACCCAGCCGGGCGTGCGCTGGAACACCTTGACCGCCGCGGCCTTCTCGACCAGCTCCGGGATGATCTGGACCGCACTGGCCCCGGTGCCGACGACCGCGACTCGTTTGCCGGCGAAGTCGTAGTCGTGATCCCAGCGCGCGCTGTGGATCTTGTGGCCTTTGTAGGTCTCGATGCCGCGGATGTCCGGGAAACTGGCATTGGCCAGCGGGCCGGACGCCAGCACGACGGTGCGGGCGAGGATCGGGTCCGCCTGGCCGTCGATCGAGATCTGCCAGACTCCCGCCTGCTCGTCGAACACCATGCCGGAGACGTTGTGGCCGAACCGGATATGCGGACGGAGCCGGAATTCCGCGGCCATCGCTTCGATATAGCCGAGGATCTCGTTGCTCCCGGAGTAGGTTCGCGACCAGTTCGGGTTCGGCGCGAAACTGTAGGAGTACAGCCGCGACGGAATATCGCAGGCCGCACCGGGATAGGTGTTGTCGCGCCAGGTGCCGCCGATCGCGGTGCCGCGCTCGAGGATCGCGAAATCGCGGATCCCGCGTTGTTTCAGCCGGATGGCCGTGCCGATTCCGGCGAAGCCGCCGCCGATGACGGCGACGTCGAGGGTGTGCGTGCTCATCGGATTCCCTGTCATGCGGCGGGCTTGTAGGTCAGTTCCTTCGACCAGGTCGGGTTGTTGCGCAGCAGCGTCTTCGGCACCAACCCGGTGATCTTCACCAGCGCGTCGGCCACCAGGTGATACGGGTGGCCGCGGTCGATCACCCAGCTGCCGTGCATCTTCACGATCTGGTACATCGGCAGCCTGCGGGCGAATTCACTGCGCTCGCCCACATTCGCGTACCGCTTGAGCGCTCCGTAGAGCTTCTCCTCGTCCACGCCCATCGCGACGATGTTGTCGCGCATCTTGTTCAGCAGCGGCACGTAACTCAGCACGCCGATGATCAGCGAGGGCTTGGCCCACCCACCGACCAGGTCGATGAGCAGCTTGCGCATTTCCGCGTGCCCGAGCAGGTCCATCACGGCGAAATCGACCGCCAGATGACGGGACTCGTCGGAGTTGATCTTCTTGAACGCCTCCTGGCAGACCGGGTCCTCGATCTCGTCCATGATGAACTTGATCAGCGCGCCGTCGAGCGCGACCTCGAGCATCGGGATGACGGTGCCGAGGAACGACAGCGACATATCGTCGGAGTACTTGTCGAGGAAGTCGATCACCAGTTTGACGTTGACGTTCGGCTGCGGAATCTCGTCGCCGTCCAACATGCCCCACCGGCGCATCAGCGCCAGCTCGGCGTTGGCGTGCTTCTGCTCCTCGGCATGGAAATAGCGATAGATCTCGCGCAGCGTCTCGTTCGGCGCTTTCTTGGCCATCGCCGCGAAGCCGCGCGCGCCCACGTTCTCGATCCACATCAGATCGGCCATGAACGGCTTGAGTTTGGCGTGCAGTTCCGGCGTGATCGTCTCGGCGCCAGGGGCGTCCCAATCGATGTCGGCCAGTGCCCACTGGCGATCCTTGATCTTGCCGAGCATGTCCTCGAAGTCCATCGCGATGGCGGCCATGTCAGACTCCTGTCTTGTCGGTGACCGACGTGCGGTCGGTGGTGGTCGAGTCCTCCTGTGGCAGCAGCCGATCCAGGAGCCCGAGGGCGAAGGTGTATTGCGCGGGGAAGTACCGCTTGAGCAGCCAGACGACGTGCGCGTCCAGCTGGGGGAGTACGTAGAGCTGTCCGCGGTCGTGCGCGTCCAGGGCGGTGCGCGCGACGCGCTCGGGGGAGAACCCGGTCCAGCGCATGAGGAAGTCGGCCAGCTGCGCGGATTCCTTGGTGATCCGGCCGTCGCGGGCGACGTTCGTGCGGACGAACGTCGGGCACAGGACCGTGACCGCGACGCCGGAGCCGCTCAGTTCGGCGGCCATGGTCTCCGACAGCGACAGCACGCCCGCCTTGGACACGTTGTAGGCGGCCATCGACGGAGCGGCGGCGAATCCGGCGGCCGAGGCGACATTGATGATGCCGCCGCGCCCGGCGGCGCGCAGCTGCGGGGCGAAGACCTCGCAGCCGTGCACCACGCCCCACAGGTTGATGCCCAGGGCCCACTGCCAGTCGTCGAATCCGATGTCTCCCACCGGTTTCCCGCCGATGCCCACGCCCGCGTTGTTGATCACCAGATCGACCGGGCGCTCGAAGATGGTTTCGGCGAAGCGGGCCAGCAACTCCACGTTCTCCCGCTGCGCCACATCGCAGCGGAAGGCGTGCGCGGCGCCCGGGTGGTCGCGGTCGATCAGCGCGACCGTCTCGTCGGCGCGCGCCTCATCGATGTCGGCGCAGATCACCCGGCCGCCGCGGGCCGCGATCTCCAGCGCGAACGCGCGGCCGATGCCGCTGCCCGCGCCGGTGACCACGGCTCGCGCGCCGTGCGTGCGCCGGGTGCGGCCCAGGGCCGCCAGCTTGTGCAATCCGAACATCTCAACTCACCTTTTCCGTGCCGGAGGTAGCGACCAGCGCCGCGCGCAGGAAGTCGGCGGCGCGGGCGACGGCCTGGTCGGCCTCGGGCACCACCATGGGAAGGGCCTGGAAGACGTGGAGTTGTCCCGGCCAGATCTCGAGTTCGCAGCTGCCGCCCGCGCGCCGGACCATCTCGCACAGCGCCTCTGCGTCCGCGCCGAGCATCTCGGTGCCGCCGACCTGCACCAGGATCGGCGGCAGCGCGAGACCGTGCGGGATGGTCAGCCGCAGGCGCGCCGCGTCGGCGGCCTGGCCGCTGGTGTAGGCCGCGGGCAGCCTGCTCGCGGCGGCGGCCGAGATGAGCGGGTCGGTCCGGACGCGTTCCCGCTCGGCCGCCAAGCCCAGGGTGAGATCCAGCAGCGGGGAGAACATCGCCACGGCCGCGGGTTGCGGCCGTCGGTGGCGTCCGTTCTCGACCAGGAGGTCAAGGGCGAGATGCCCACCCGCGGAGTCGCAGGCGATCACCAGGTCTTCCGCGGCGATGCCACGGCCGAGCAGCCAGCGGTAGCCCGCCTCGACGTCGTCGGCCGCGGCCGGGAACCGGTGTTCGGGCGCCAGGCGGTAGTCGGTGAGGAAGACCGGAAGCCCGGTCTCGGCCGACAGCCGGGCGGCGAGCCCGCGGTGGGTGCGGGCCGAGCAGATGACGTACCCGCTGCCGTGGATGTAGTAGACGGCTCGCGTCCCGAACGGCACGCCCGCCGCCCGGACCCACTCACCGCGCACCGCGCCCGAGCGGACCTGTGTGACGGACGTGCCCGCCGGAACGGGACCGCCGACGGCCATGAGCGTGGCGATGAGCTTGCGTGCGAACCAGACACCCGGCGGATTCATCGGCACCGCGCAGTTCAGCGGACGCAGGGTGAGTCTGGTGGCCGCCGCCGCGACGGTGGCGCGTGCCGAGGGTGCGGTGGGGACACCGGGGACCGAGGTCCTCGTCGACCTTGTCATGCGCTAAGAATCAGCGATGAATGTGCCAGTTGTCAATGGCACATTTGTAGAAGGCTGATTTGCTCGCCGGGTTTACCGTGGCGTATGGCGACATCGGAGGACGCCGACATCGCTGCCGCGACCGTCGGCGAATTGCGGCCCTATGCGGGTGGTGCTCGAGGAGTACGACCCGGCGTGGCCGGCCTGGTACGCGGAAGAAGAAGCCGCGATACCGCGACTGGCTGCGCACCCACGACGACGATCGAGGCGTATTACGAGAAGGCCAAACGGTAACTGGCGCAGCGTCGATGGAAGTTCGTGCAGCACTATGCCAACGCCAAGAGCGAGGTCATCGAGGAAATCCTCGACCGGGCGCTGTCCTGCTGAAGTGTTCGGATTCCCTGCGCGAGAACTGATTCCGTCAGTACCCGAGCGCGGGATCGACCGTTGCCAGTAGCGGACGGCCTGCGATGAATCGCTCCACATTCGCTTCCACATGGTCGGCGAACGCTGCCAGCCGCAGCTGGGGCGGATTCGAATCATGCGGCGTGACAATGGCATTCGGCAGCGACCAGAGCGGATGGCCCGCCGGGAGCGGTTCGGGGTCGGTGACGTCGAGCCCAGCGCCGCCGATCGCTCCGGAGCGCAGCGCGGCCACCAGCGCGTCGGTATCGATGAGGCTGCCGCGGGCGACGTTGACGACCCACGAGGACGGCTTGAGCCGCGCGAGTTCGTCCGCGCCGATGAGATGCCTGGTGGCAGGGGTGGCGGGCGCGGCGACCACCACATGATCGGTGTGCGGCCAGACCCGGCCGAGATGCTCGGCGGAGATCGTCTCGACCGACGGCGGGATGCCGGGGCCGGTGACCGGCCGTCCGCTGCGGTTCACCGCGATGATGTGCGCGCCGAGCGGCGCCAGCATCGGGATCAGCGCGCGGCCGATGCCGCCCGCGCCGACGATCGTCACCGTCTTGCCGCGCAGGCTGTCGACGTGCGGAAAGAAGTCCTGCTGCCGCCAGTCGGCCGCGCGCAGGTGTTCCGGCAGGTAGCGGACGCCCGCGAGCAGCAGCATGAGCGCGTGCTCGGCCACGCTTGCCGCGAAAGCGCCTGCGGCGGAGGTGAATCGCACACCGGGATGCCTGGCGATGACGCCCGCGGCGAACCATTCCTCGATACCGGCGGCCGGGAGCTGCACCCACTCCACACCGGCGGGCAGCTGCTGCGGGAACTCGCCCGGGCCGCCGACCCAGATCAGCCCTCGCGCCTCGTCCAGATCGGAGACGGCGGCGCCCGCCTCCACCACGGCCTTCTCCACCAGCGTGGGGGGAGGGTCGGCGGGGCCGATCGCGATCGTTACCGCAGGCCGGTTCATGGATGGACCTCCTTCGGAGCAGTAGGACGTGGTCGCGAAGCGGGTGGACGTTGCGACCGTAGCACCGCGGGGCGCGGCGCTAGGCCCCGCTCTGCTCGTCGTCGAGCTCCACGTCCACCTTGTCCCGCTCGGCCCACTCCAGGAGAGGATCCAGGTGGAACACCGCGTCATCCATGCCCGCGTGCAGGTCGCCGAGTTCGGCGAAGCGAGCGGGAACGGAGGACATGGTGAAGTCGCGCGGATCGATGTCGGGAATCTCGTCCCAGCGTACCGGTGTGGAGACCGTGGCGGCGGGGACGCCGCGCACCGAGTAGGCAGCGGCGATGGTGTGATCGCGCGCGTTCTGGTTGTAGTCGACGAACAGCAGCTTCGGGTCGCGGTCGCGTCGCCACCAGGTGGTGGTCACGTCATCGGGTGCGCGGCGTTCGACCTCGCGGGCGAACGCGAGCGCCGCCCGGCGCACCTCCTGGAATCCCCAGTGCGGCGCGATCCGGACGTACACGTGCAAGCCCTTGCCGCCGGAGGTCTTCGGCCACCCCACGGCACCGATCTCGTCGAGGACCTCGTGCACCACCGCGGCGACGCGCTGCACTCGCGGCCACGGGCAGTCCGGCATCGGGTCGAGGTCGATGCGCCACTCGTCCGGGCGCTCGGTGTCGGCGGCGCGGGAATTCCAGGGATGGAACTCGACGGTCGACATCTGCACCGCCCAGATGACGTCGGCGAGCTTCTCGACGCACAACTCGTCGGCGTGCCGTCCGTAGCGCGGAAAGTACACGCGCACAGTGGGAATCCAGTCCGGAGCGCCCGCGGGAAGCCGCTTCTGATGCACCTTGTCACCCGCGAGTCCTTTGGGGAACCGGTGCAGCATGCAGGGACGGTCACGCAACGCGTTGACGATGCCGTCACCGACGCTCAGGTAGTACTGCACCAAGTCGAGCTTGGTCGCGCCGGACTCCGGGAAGTAGACGCGGTCCGGGTTGGAGACGCGCAGCGTGTGGTCGCCGACCTCTAGCTCGATCGCCGACCCGGTGGATTTGCTGGCCACGGGTCGACTGTAGTGGCCGAGCCGGAGGATGTCGGTGCACCATCGCGAGCCGCCGCGACCGATGTCCCGTACCGGTCACCGGCGCTGCACCGCTCTGGTATGCATACGGGTATGAGCAAGGCGACGCGCGTGACCGTCACGCTGGATCCGCAGGTGGCCGAGTGGGCCAGAGAGGCCGCTGATCGTCAGCAGCGCAGCCTGTCGGCGGTGATCAACGCCGCGCTGCGCACCACGCTCGTGCACGACAGCCTGACCGCGCTGGCCATCGACGAGGAAGCGGAGCTCGCCGTCGCCTACGACGACCTGGCGCTCATCCAGGCAGTCGACGACGACGCCGACGGCGCCGCATGAGACGCGGTGAGGTCTGGCGCTACGCCCCGACCCTCAGCGACGGCACCCCCTTCCCGCGGCGCATGACGGTGGTGCTGGTGTCCGATTCGGCGGTGATCACTTCGCGCTATCGCTGGTTGCAAGTCGTTCCGCTGCGCGACGTCGACCCCGGCCACGTGCTGGCCACCCACACCGAGCACGGCTGGGCCGACACCCTGAAACTGCACCGCGCCTACCGGCCTTGGCTCACCGAACACCTCGGCGTGCTCACCCACGAGGAGACGGAATCCCTCGACGCGCGATTGCGGGCGACGCTCAGTCTTTGATTGCCGCGACTGCGTCGCCGCGAACGGAACAGGCTCGGTCTCGCTTCGCTCGAAAGGCGTGGTTGTGGTGCGCCGGGTACGTCGGTGTCGAAGCTCGCTACCAGGGGCACGCGGATTGCAGCGGCTGGCTGCCAGCTCGGCCTGCTCCTTCGGCGCCGCCGCGGCGGCCTCGCATACGCGCGCAGCGCCACGAACGGCGGATGCTCGGTCTCGCTTCGCTCGAAAGACGTTGTAGAGGTGCGCCCGGCGCGTCGGTATGAAAGCTCGCTACCAGCTGCACGCGGTTCGTCGTGGCGCTGTCGGCTCGGCCGACTTCCCGCTTGATCCTTCGTCGCCTGCAAACGCGAGCCGGGCCGCGAACGGCGGATGCTCGGTCTTGCTGTGCTCGAAATGTTTTCGACCGGTGGTCGAGTCGGTGTGGTGCCGAGCCGGTGACGTCGATGATGTCGTGATGCGCCTGGAGGCCGACCGGCGTCGCCTCGATGCGCGACCGCGGCGAATGCAGGTTGTCGGGGGAGATCGCCGCGGTGGGATCGGTGCGCACGGTCTCTGCCGCACACCCGATGTCCACGGCCAGTGCTGGTGTCAGGTCGGCGTGGCCAGGGCGAACGGCAGGATGGCGTCGGCGCCGGCCGCTCGGAGCGCATGGGCGGCGACCGTGAAGGTCCAGCCGGTGTCGGTGATGGCGTCCACCAGCAGGATCGGGCCTGGGACGTGGGTCAGGTCGGGGACTTCCCAGGAATCGAAAAGGCCCGCGACGCGATGCGCGGAGTTCGCCGCCGAGACGGGTGGACGGTCCGGGCGGGTGCGCAACGTGCCGAGGTCGTGCAGGCGGCCGATCTCGGCGAGGCGGGCGGCCAGGGTGGCGGTGAGCACGGGGTGACGCGGCGATTCCAGGGCCAGCACCGCGGCGGGGCGGGCGGCCCAATCCCACTCGCGCAGAACGGCGACGCAGGCGTCGAAGACCGCGTCGGGGACCGGATCGTCCGGGCCGTCGAGCAGCGCGCGCAGGCGCTGGCCCCACCCGAGGTCGGTCAGCCTGCCGAGGACGCGACCGGTCTCGGCGCCGCCGGTGATCTTGCCGGACAACGGGATTCCCAGTTTGGCCATACCGGTGGGCCACTGCTTGCGCGGCGCGAGGTCGAGGCCGGGACGGTCGAGTCGGGCCTTGGTGGCGGCCACCGCATCGGCCGCGACGGTGCGGTCGGGGCGGTGGCCGGTGCAGTTGTCGCAGCGGCCGCAGCCGGGCGAATCCGCGGACAACCCGGGGTCGTCCAGCTGGCGGCGCAGGAATTCCATGCGGCAATCGGCGGTCGACTGGTAGTCGATCATGGCCTGTTGCTCGCGCTCCCGGGCGATGGCCAGGCGCTCGTAGCGCTCGGTGTCGTAGGTCCACGGCCGGCCGGTGGCGATCCAGCCGCCGCGCACGCGGCGCACCGCGCCGTCCACGTCGAGCACCTTCAACACCATCTCCAGCCGGGAGCGGTTCAACTCCACCAGCGGCTCCAACGCCGCGGTGGACAACGCCCGCTCGGAGTCCAGCGCGTCGAGCACGGCTCGCACGATGTGCTCGCGAGGAAAGGCGACGGAGGCGAAATAGCTCCAGATCCGCGCGTCCTCGGGGCCGGGGAGCAGGATCACCTCGGCCCGGTCGGTGCCGCGCCCGGCGCGTCCCACCTGCTGGTAGTAGGCGATCGGCGAGGACGGCGCACCGATGTGCACCACGAAACCGAGGTCGGGTTTGTCGAAGCCCATGCCCAGCGCGGAGGTGGCGATGAGCGCCTTCACCTCGTTGTTCAGCAGCGCCGCTTCGAGCGCCTCGCGTTCGGCGGGGTCGGTCTGCCCCGTATAGGCGGCGACGGTGTGGCCGTGCGCGGTCAGCACGTCGGCCAGATCGTGTGCGGCGGCTACGGTGAGCGTGTAGACGATGCCGGAGCCGGGCAGCCGGTCGAGGTGTCCGCTGAGCCAGGCGGTGCGTTCGACGGCATCGTCGAAGCGGACCACCGACAGGTGCAGCGACTCGCGATCCAGCGTGCCGCGCAGCACCAGGGTGTCGGTGCCGATCTGGGTGGCGACGTCGGTGACCACCCGATCGTTGGCGGTCGCTGTGGTCGCCAGCACCGGGACGTCGGAGCCCAGGTCGGCGATCAGCGTCCGGATGCGCCGGTAGTCCGGCCGGAAGTCGTGGCCCCAGTCCGAGACGCAGTGTGCTTCATCGATCACCACCAGCCCGGCGTCGGCCGCGAGCCGGGGCAGCACCTGATCGCGGAAATCCGGGTTGTTCAGCCGCTCCGGGCTGACCAGCAGCACGTCGACCGCACCGGCGGCGACCTGTGCGTGGATCTCGTCCCACTCGGTGACATTGCCCGAGTTGATGGTGGCGGCGACCACTCCAGCGCGGTGCGCCGCCGCGACCTGGTTGCGCATCAGCGCGAGCAGCGGCGACACGATCACCGTCGGCCCGCGTCCGGCCCTGCGCAGGAGTTTGGCGGCGATGAAGTACACCGCCGACTTGCCCCACCCGGTGCGCTGCACCACCAGCGCCCTGCGCCGCCGTACGACGAGCGCCTCGATCGCGGTCCACTGATCCTCCCGCAGCCGAGCACCTGCCCCGGCCAGCTCGCGCAGCAGCTGTTCGGCGTGCTCGCGCAGGTCGGGGGCCGTGAGGTCGATCGGGGACGCGCCGGTGGCCGTGGTCATGCGCTCCATCGTGCCCGACGCCACCGACAGGCGGCGGCGCGGCGGGAGTGCGGCGCCACCGATCGGGTCAGCCGCGCGCGGCTCCTTCCGGCCACACGATCTCCACCGGCACGGCACGCCGACGAGCGAGTGCGACCACCGACCCGGTGCCGCCGCGCTGCCCTTCCTCGCCGTCCCACACCGCGATGAGCCGATCACACGATGCCAGCATCATCTCGTTCGCCGCCTCATAGGCGTCGGGCCCGGCGTCGTCGAAGTCCAACACCCGCACCGCCGCCGCCCGCGCGACGAGTTCGTCGAACAAATCGGCGTGGTCCGGCCGCACCTGCGTCTCCCGGTAGTCGCGCGACGGCAGTACCACTTCGAGCTGCCCACCGGCGTCCAGGACGGCCTTGGCGAACATCGAGTCGGCGCCACGGGCGAGGCAGCTCACGCCCACCAGGTCCGCGGCGGCGTACGCACCGAGTAGTGCACCGATTTCGGCATACACGAGCGGCTCGGTGGCCCGCGTGACGTTCGTATGCCCCGTGACCCCGATGCGCACCATGCAGGGATCTCCTATGCCGTCATCACCCGCGGTCGTATGCGATCTCGCAGTTCGGCCACGAGTTTCACATACTGCGGCTGCCGCGACGACGGTCGTGGTCAGGCGGGTCGCGCGGTAGCGGCTGCCAGCTCTGCCAGCCGATCCCGGACCAGATCCGGACGCTCCTCGAGAATGAAGTGGCCGCAGCCCGGCACCAGTTCCAGGCGGTAGTCGTCGGCACGCGCGGTTTCCTCGGCGGCGAGCGCGGGGTGGACCGCCGCGTCCTCCACGCCGAAGAGGGTGCGGATGGGAATCATCGCTCGACGTCGTTCGCCGCGTCCGGCCGAGCGCGGGACTTCACGCAGCAGAAAAGTGCGGTAGGTGTCGGTCGCGGCGCGGGCACAGACGGGGTCGCGGAAGCGGTTCGCGTAGACGCGGATCGCCGTGGAGCCGAACTTCTCGCGATCGCGTACGGCGCCGGCGAAGACGAGGTCCAGGAAGCGGGTGCGCCGGTGCAGGTAGGTGCCGAACGCCGCGACGGCGGGCTGGTAGAGCAGGAACCGCCACGCGTGCGGGAGAAAGCTGCGCGGCGTCTGCCACGGGTGCGCGATGTTGAGCGCCAGCAGCGCGTCGAATCGCTCCGGCTCGCGCAGCACGAGCAGGTGGGCGATGTAGCCGCCCCAGTCGTGGCCGACGAGCAGCACGCGTTCGAGGCCGAGCGCGTCCAGCAACGCGAGCAGGTCCGAGGCGACGTCCTCCTTGGCCCATCGGTGCGGCGCTGGGCCGGACCAGCCGTAGCCGGGCAGGTCCGGCGCGATGATCCGCAGTCCGTCCGGCGGGTCGGCGAGCAGGTGACGATAGGCGTAGTGATGCTCGGGCCAGCCGTGCAAGGCCAACACGGGGCGGCCGTCCGTCGGACCCGCCTCGGTGACGTGGAAACGCACGCCCCGGGCGGTGACGTAGGAGCGCCGCACGCCGGGAATCTCCGGCGGACCGGCCGCCGGGTCCGACCCGGAAGGGAGCGAGAAGAACGAAGGCCGCCTGGGCATATCCGATGGTATCCAGCAAACCGCCAGGACATCCAGACCGCCGCGCACCTCGGCCGACGCGCTCCTCGCCGTGACGTTCAGCCCTTGACGCAGAGCACCTGGCGCAGCGTCGCGACCACATCGACCAGGTCCCGCTGTGCCTCGATGACCTCGTCGATGTCCTTGTACGCGGCCGGGATCTCGTCCACCACGCCCGCGTCCTTGCGCGACTCGACGCCCTCGGTCTGGGCGATCAGATCGGCCACGGTGAACTGCTTCTTGGCCGCGTTGCGGCTCATCCGCCGTCCCGCGCCGTGCGAGGCCGACTGGAACGAAGCCGGATTCCCCTTGCCGCGTACGACATACGAGCGGGTACCCATCGAGCCGGGGATCAGGGCGAGATCGCCCTCGCCCGCGCGCACGGCCCCCTTGCGGGTGACCAGCATGGGCACGCCGTCGATGACTTCCTCCGCGACATAGTTGTGGTGACAGCTGATGGGCTGTTCGAAACGCACTCCGCGCTCGGCGAATTCGGCGGCGACCGCACGGCAGACCAGGGCCAGCATCACCGCGCGGTTGCGTGCCGCGTACTCCTGCGCCCAGGTGAGGTCGCGCCGGTATGCCTGCATCTCCGGCGTTCCGGAGACGAAGACCGCCAGGTCGCGGTCGGGCAGATCGACGTTGTGCGGCAGCGTGCGCGCGATCGCGATGTGCCGCTCGGCGAGCTCCTTGCCGATGTTGCGGCTGCCGGAATGCAACAGGATCCACACCCGATCGTCCTGATCCAGGCAGACCTCGATGAAGTGGTTGCCGCCGCCGAGCGTTCCCATCTGCTTGTGCGCCTTGGACTCGCGCGCCTGCACCCGGCTGTCCAGCGCGCCGAACGAACCCCAGAACCGATCCCAGCCCGCGCGCAGCGTCGGGGTGCTCGCCCCGAGCCCGGCGACCTGGCCGCCGAGCCGCGTGACGTCGACGGCGTCGTGATGCGCCTGGAAGCCGACCGGCACCGCCGCCTCGATGCGCGAGCGCAGCGAGCGCAGGTTGTCGGGCAGATCCGCCGCGGTGAGATCGGTGCGCACGCTCTCCATGCCGCACCCGATGTCCACGCCGACCGCGGCGGGGGCGACCGCGTCCTTCATCGCGATGACCGAGCCGACCGTGGCCCCCTTGCCGAGGTGCACGTCCGGCATCACGCGGACGCCATGGACCCATTTCAGCGCGGCGATGTTGCGCAGCTGCTGGAGCGCGGCCTGCTCGACCTCGTGCTCGTGGGCCCACATGAGCGTCTGCGCCTTGGTGCCGCGCAGCTCGACGGGAAACATGGTCTCGGTCCTTTCGTTGTCCGTGCCATCAACGGTAGGGACCGCGAGCACCCGGCGCACCCGAATATCCGACCGCCCGGAATGGTGGCGGTCAGCCGACCGCCTGCTCGAACCGTGGGGGATAGACCCGCTCGGCGTTCCCGTGGGCGATGGCTCCGACCAGGGCTTCGGCGTCCCCGGTGGTGATCGCGTCGTCGGCGAGCCACTCGTCGACCAGCTTGCCGAGACCGCGCCGCCAGAGCAGGGCGCCGAGGTAGTGCAGTTCCGGGAGCCCGTAGCCGTCGGATGAGTAGCACAGCGCACGGAACGGGGCGAGTTCCAGCGTCTCGGCCAGCACGGCCCCGGCCCGCTGCCCCACGTAGGGAATGGTCAGGCCGAGATCCAGATGGACGTGCTCGAAGACGTGCGCGAGATAGGCGGCGTTGCGATGGAACGGCCAGCAGTGCAGCAGCATCACCGAGAGCCCGGTGTTCGCCGTTCGGCGCAGGAAGTCGGTGAGCAGCAGCGGGTCGCCGTGCCGCAGGCGCAGATCCGGGTCGCCGAACCCGGTGTGGAATTGCAGCGGAAGACCGAGCTCGGCGCCGATGCGCGCGCCGAGGCCGACCAGCCACCCCAGGACGTCCGGATCGGTGAGCCGGTGTTCGGGCGCGAAACTGGTCGGCGGATGATCCCGCAGCGGGAAGTCCAGACCGCATCGGTAGGCCACGATCGTCTTCAACCCGACGGCGCCTGCCGCTCGGGCGCGCAATTCCGCCTCGATCCGCTCGTAGACCCCGGACACCGCGCCGACCTGCGCGACGACTCGCTCGGCCACTTCCTCCAGCCGGACCACCTCGCGCACCTCCCCGCCCACAAGATCGGCGAAATCCGCTGTTCCGCCGCCTATCCCGGTGTCGAGGAACCATCGGGTCACCCCGGTCGCGCGCAGCAGCCGGGCGGCCACCTCACCTCCGCCCAGCCGGGCGCGATGCCGGAGGTAGACGTCCGGGCTGACGTGGGCGGGCAGATCGAGCGCGGGGGCGCACCAGCGGCGCACGGCGAGCCCGAGCGCGGAATCGAAACTGCCGTGCGCGCCTTCCCCGAGCAAGCGCTCGAATCCGCGCCGATCCAGGTTCTCGGTGCGCACCCCGTGACAGTGGTGGTCGGTGAGCCGGACACCGTCGGTGAGCATGTCAGAACCGCCAGCGGGTGAGCGCGACCAGCTCTTCGGGGCTCGCCGCGGCATACCGCTCGGCCTCGGCGCGGCGCACGGTGAGCAGCGCGTCGTGCAGTTCGACGCCCATGGCGTCGGCGAGCACCGCGGACGCGGCGAGGTGGTCGGCGGCTTCGGACGGGGTGGTCGGTAGGCGGCGCACATCCGACATCATGCGTGCTTCGGCGTCGAAAGTCGCGGGGTCCCCGGTGATCTCGACCGGAAGACGCAACTGTTCGGCGGCACCGGCGAGCCCGGCCGCGATCACCGACCCGACGATCAGGTACGGATTGCCGGTCGCGTCGAAACATTTGATCTCGGCATTGGCCGCCCATGGCTCCGTGCCGCGCACCCCGGTGACGAAGCGCAGCGCCGCCTCCCTGGTCTCGCGGCCCCAGCACTGCCAGACCCCCGCCCAGCGCGACGGCTCCGACCGCAGGAAACTCGCCGGATTTCCCGCGCCGACCGCGACCAGCGCGGGCAGTTCGCGCAGCACTCCGGCCAGGAACGCCTCGCCGGTCCGCCGCATGCCGTGCGGTCCGTCGCCGCCCGCGAACAGCGGTCCCTCCGCGTCGGTCACCGACAGGTGCAGATGCGCTCCGGAACCGGCTCCGCCCGGTTCGATGCACGGGGCGAGCAGCGCGCGCCAGCCGTGCCGCGCGCTCACCTGCCGGATGGTGTGCCGGACCAGTACGGCCTCGTCGGCGGCGGCGACCGGCTCGGACGGTTCGACCGACAACTCCAGTTGCGCGAGCGCGTATTCCGGATGGAACTGCGCGACGGTGACGCCTTGTCGTTCGAGCGCCGCGACCAGGTCGGCGGCGTAGTCGGCCACCTGCCCGAGCCGGACCAGGCCGTAGGCGGGGCCGTGGATCGCGGGTGTGAAGTCGTCGGTGCCGTCGGCGCGGCCCACCGCCCACTCCGTCTCGAACGCCATGGACAGCCGCAGCCCGGCCGCCTGTGCGGCCGCGGTCTGACGGGCCGCGAAGTGGCGCTGGCAAGCGACGAAGCGGGTGCCGTCCTGGGTGTATTTGTCCGTGGGCGCCCATGCCCAGCCGGGCTGGCAGGCCAGTTCCGTGAGCATGCTCAGATCGGGGACGAGCCGCAGATCGCCGTCGGGTCCGCCGAGATAGCGACCGATCGCCATCAGGTCGTCGAAGGCGAAGGTCTCGAAGCACGGCGACACCCCGACGCCGTACCAGGACGCCAGGTCGAGCCGCTGCTCGGGGACGGCCTTCACGCGCGTGATGCCCGCGTTGTCCACGAAACTCAGCGCGACCATGGACGCGTTCAGCCGCTCGATCGGCGCGGTGCCGCCCTCGGCGGGAATGCGATCCGGCGTGGTGGCCATGCCCATCACGATATCGGCTCGGACGCAGCGGCAGCCGCCGCGGCGCGCGTCGCTACTCCGCGACCATGGCGGCGGTGATCTCCTCCCGAGCTGGGATCGAACTGCTCGCGCCCAACCGGGTCGTCGCCAGCGCTCCGGCCGCGCAAGCCCAGGTCAGCGCCCATTCCGGGCCTCGATGCCAGGCCGCGGCCAGCGCGCCGGTGAAGGCGTCGCCCGCGCCGGTGGTGTCGACGACATCGACCTGCGGGCTGGGCCGGGAGAAGCGGGCGCCGTCCGGTCCGCGATAGTCCGCGCCCGCCGCCCCGCGGGTGACGACCAAGTGCGCGACGGTGTCGAGGTCGGCGTCCAGTTGCTCGGCTTCGCCCGAATTCACCACGGCGACATCGACATTCGTCCACAGATCGGCGGGCAGCGCACGGGCCGGTGAGGGGTTCAACAGCACTGTGGTGCCGTGCGCGCGGGCGTGGCGAGCCGCGGCGGCCACCGTGTCCACCGGAATTTCCAACTGGCACAACAAGATATCGGCGGCGGCGATCGCCGCCAGGTCGTCCTCGGTCAGCTCGGACATCCGCGTGTTGGCGCCCCCGACGACGATGATGCTGTTCTCGCCGTCGTCATCCACCACGATCGTGGCGATGCCGCTCGGCCCGGCGACCGTGCGCAGCCGGTCGGTGAATACCGCGGCGTCGGTCAGCGACCTGCGTAGTTCACCGGCGAAGACGTCGTCGCCGACCGCCCCGAGGAAGCGGACCTCGCCGCCTGCCCGCCGCGCCGCGATGGCCTGATTCGCGCCTTTCCCGCCGGGCACCATGGCGAAGCCGCTCCCGAGGACCGTCTCACCGGGGACCGGCCTGCGCGCGGTGGTGGTCACCAGATCCATGTTGATGCTGCCGAGCACCACGATCGCGGGAACGTCCGATTCGACCGTCATATCGCCGGACGGTAGTCGCCTCGCCCGGGTGGCGCACGCGTCACCGCGGGTGGGATCGGCGGTATTCCCGGTGCGTAGGCTGTACCCATGACGGTAGGAACGACCACCCAGCCTGATGTCCGCGAGGTGGTGCACGAGGCCGCGCGCAAGGCCAGGGTCGCGTCGCGGGCGCTCGCCCAGCTGACGACCGCACAGAAGAACGACGCCCTGCACGCCGCCGCCGACGCACTGCTGGCCGCCGCCGATCGGGTGCTGGCCGCCAACGCCGAGGACATCGCCGCGGCGCAGGCGGCGGGCACCGAGGAGTCGCTGCTGGACCGGCTGCGGCTGACCAAGCCCCGCATCGACGGCATCGCCTCGGGGTTGCGGCAGGTGGCCGGGTTGCCCGATCCGGTGGGTGTGGTGGTGCGCGGCTCGACGCTGCCGAACGGCCTGGAGATCCGGCAGGTGCGCGTGCCGCTCGGCGTGGTCGGCATGGTGTACGAGGCCAGGCCGAACGTCACCGTCGACGCGTTCGGGCTCGCGCTCAAGTCCGGTAACGCCGCCCTGCTGCGCGGCTCGTCCTCGGCGGCCCGGTCCAATGCCGCGCTCGTCGCGGTGCTGCGCGAATCGCTTGCCGCGCAGGATATCCCGGCTGATGCCGTGCAGTTGCTGCCGAGCGAGGACCGTTCCAGCGTCACCCATCTGATCCAGGCCCGCGGTCTGGTCGACGTGGTCATTCCGCGCGGCGGCGCGGGACTGATCAACGCGGTCGTGCGCGACGCGCAGGTGCCGACCATCGAGACCGGCACCGGCAACTGCCACGTCTACGTACACGCCGCCGCCGACCTGGACATGGCCGAGCGGATCCTGATCAACG
The DNA here is from genome assembly GCF_000308435.1 of Nocardia araoensis NBRC 100135. GTDB lineage: Bacteria > Actinomycetota > Actinomycetes > Mycobacteriales > Mycobacteriaceae > Nocardia > Nocardia araoensis. The sequence continues at coordinate 34,418 of NZ_BAFR01000051.1, forward strand.
CCAAGACCCGCCGTCCCAGCGTGTGCAACGCGGCCGAGACCGTGCTGATCGACGCCGGGATCGCGGACACGGCGCTGCCCCGGCTCACCGAAGCGCTGGAGCGTTCCGGCGTCACCATCCACGGCGACCTGCCGGGCCAGGTTCCGGCCACCGACGCCGACTGGGGCGAGGAGTACCTCACCCTGGACATCGCGCTCAAAGTGGTCGACGGTCTGGACGCGGCGGTGGAGCACATCAACACCTGGGGCACCGGCCACACCGAGGCCATCGTCACCGGCGACCTCGCCGCGGCCCGTGAGTTCACCAGCCGGGTCGACGCCGCCGCCGTGATGGTGAACGCCTCCACCGCGTTCACCGACGGCGAGCAGTTCGGCTTCGGCGCCGAGATCGGTATCTCCACTCAGAAGCTGCACGCGCGCGGCCCGATGGCCCTGCCGGAGCTGACCTCCACGAAGTGGATCGTCTGGGGCGAAGGACAGATCCGGCCCGTCTGATCGGCGTGCACGGCGGTCGCGGCCGATGCCGAGTCGGCATCGGCGCGGCGCTGCCGTAGCGTGGGGGATGGTTCGGAAGGAAGGTGCCGGGTGGTGTCGGAGAGCGCAGTACAGGAGCCGATCTTCACGTCGGTGGACGACGTGATCGAACGGTTGGCGAGCACGGGCTACCTGGCGGACAAGGCCACCGCCACCTCGGTGTTCCTCGCAGATCGCCTGGGCAAGCCGTTGCTGATCGAGGGACCGGCGGGTGTGGGCAAGACCGAGCTGGCGCGCGCGGTCGCGCAGACCTCGGGCGCCGAGCTGGTGCGGTTGCAGTGCTACGAGGGCGTCGACGAGGCCCGCGCGCTGTACGAGTGGAACCACGCCAAGCAGATCCTGCGCATCCAGGCGTCCAGCGAGAACGACTGGGAGGAGACGAAGGCCGACGTCTTCACCGAGGAATTCCTGCTGTCGCGCCCGCTGCTGACCGCGATCCGGCGCGCCGATCCCACGGTGCTGCTGATCGATGAGACCGATAAGGCGGACGTCGAGATCGAGGGCCTGCTGCTCGAGGTGCTCAGCGACTTCGCGGTGACGGTACCGGAGCTGGGCACGATCACCGCCAGCCGCAAACCGTTCGTCGTGCTCACCTCCAACGCCACCCGCGAGTTGTCCGAGGCGCTCAAGCGCCGCTGCCTGTACCTGCATCTGGATTTCCCGGACGAGGAGCTGGAGCGGCGCATCCTGGCCAGCCGGGTGCCCGAGCTGTCCGCGGCGGTCGCCGCGCAGCTGGTGCGGATCGTGCACGTGCTGCGCGGCATGCAGTTGAAGAAGCTGCCGTCGGTCGCCGAGTCGATCGACTGGGGCCGCACGCTGCTGGCGCTCGGCTTGCGAGATCTGGACGACACGACCGTCCGCGCCACACTCGGTGTGGTGCTCAAACACCAGAGCGACCACCAGCGCGCGCTGGCCGAACTGAAGCTGGCCTGAGCGATGGCGACCGGGCCGGTACCCGCGGAGGTGGCGGCACTGAGCGCGCCGCACGGCATTGCGGGGCATCTGGTCGGCTTCGTGGAGGCGCTGCGGGCGCGCGGGATACCGGTCGGACCTTCGGAAACGGTGGACGCGGGCCGCGTGGTCACCGTGCTCGACCTGATGGACCGGGAGGTGCTGCGCGAGGGACTGGCGTGCGCGCTGCTGCGGCGCACCACCCACCGCGCGACCTTCGACGGGCTGTTCGACCTGTGGTTCCCCGTCGCCGTCGGGCAGCGCGCCGCCGGCCAGGACGAGCTGGAGATTCCGCACACGCCGTCGGGAGATGTGGACATCCCGGCGCTGCGCGAGCTGCTCGCGGAACTGCTGGCGCAGGAGTCGGCGACCCCGCAGCTGGAGGCGCTGGCCGCGCAGCTGGTCGAGCAGCTCGGCCAGTACCAATCCGCCCGCGGTCCGTCCTTCTCGTCGTACCAGGCGCTGAAAGAGGTGCAGCCGCAGACGTTGCTGGCGAAGATCCTCGCCGGGATGGCCCTCGGGCCGGACGCGAGCGAGTTCGACGCCGAGATCGCCCGCCGCGCCGCCCGGCAGCGAATCGCGGGCTTCCGCGCGACCGTCGAGGCCGAGACCAGGCGACGGGTCGCCGAGCAGATCGGGCGCGAGCGCGTGGCTGGCTACGGCGTCGCCCGGCAAGCCGAGGAGGTCGACTTCCTGCGCGCCTCCGAGGCCGAACTCGGCGAACTCAAACGCAGTACCCAGCGTTTGGCCCGGATCCTGGCTTCGCGCCTCGCGGCGCGCCGCAGGCACGCCCGCCGCGGCGCCATCGACCTGCGCCGCACCCTGCGCGCGTCGATGTCGACGGGCGGCGTGCCCATCGACCTGGTGAACCGCAAGCCGCGTCCGGGCCGCCCCGAACTCGTTCTGCTGTGCGATGTCTCGGGCTCGGTGGCCGGATTCAGCAACTTCACGCTGTTGCTGGTGAGCGCCCTGCGCGAACAGTTCTCCCGGGTGCGCATCTTCGCGTTCGTCGACCAGATCGACGAGGTGACCCGGTTCTTCGATCCGCACACCCAGCTGGACCGGGCGATGACCCGGATCTTCGGTGAGGCGAACGTCGTCGGCCTGGACGGGCACTCCGACTACGGCAACGCGCTGGCCGGGTTCGCCAGGGACTTCCCGGACGCGGTCACCAGCCGCAGCTCGCTGCTGATCCTCGGCGACGCCCGCACCAACTACCGCGACCCCGAGCTGAACACCCTGCGGTCGCTGGTCGAGGTGGCCAAACACGCGCACTGGCTCAATCCGGAACCGCGTAACCAGTGGGGTTCCGGCGATTCCGCGGCGGACAAGTACCGCGACGTGATCGAGATGCACGAATGCCGTTCGGCCAAACAGCTCACCGCGGTGGTCTCGCGGCTGCTTCCGGTGTAGGAGACGGCATGGACGATGCCGCGCTGCTGAGCTACTGCCTGGCCAAGCCGGGCGCCTGGCAGGACGAACCGTGGGAGGGCGACGTGGTCGCCAAGGTCGGCGACAAGATCTTCGCTTTCCTCGGCGCGACGTCGGTCGGACTCAAATGCGGGCGGACCCGCGAGGAGGCCGACGAACTGATCCGGGTGTACCCGCAGGACGTGTCGGCGTCGGCCTACATCGGGCGGTACGGGTGGAACGTCATCCGGTTCGGCGGCGCGGTCTCGGATAACGAACTGTACGAACTGGTCGATCTTTCCTACGACGCCGTCGTGAGCAAGCTGCCGAAGAGCAAGCGCCCGCCCGCCTGAAAGGGTTCGTTAAGCCGATCTTTGGCGTGCGCCGACAAGATCGGCGGCCATGGGGAACAGAACGCCGGACGATCCGGCGGCGGTGCACAACAACTACTCGTTTCAGGTCGACCTGCGCGGCATCGTCGATCTGCTCTCTCATCATCTCTACTCGAGTCCGCGGGTCTATCTGCGCGAGCTGTTGCAGAACGCCGTGGACGCGGTCACCGCTCGTGTGCGGCTGGACCCGACGGCCCCCACCGGCATTCGGCTCACCGTGGACGAATCCGGGCTGCGGATCAGCGATCCCGGTGTCGGTTTGACCGAGGCCGATGTCCACCGGTTCCTGGCCACCATCGGCCGCTCGTCCAAACGAGACGATATCGAAGGCGCGCGACGGGAGTTTCTCGGACAGTTCGGGATCGGGCTGCTGGCCTGCTTCACGGTGGCCGAGACCATCCGGGTGGTCACCCGATCGGCCGTCGATTCGACCGCGTCGCCGGTCGAGTGGCTGGCCCGCGCCGACGGCACCTACTCGGTGCGTTCGGTGGATCTCGACGAGTACCCGGAGCCGGGAACCACGGTGTGGCTCACCCCGCGCGGCGGAGCCGGGGAGTGGCTGCGGCCGCAACGGGTGATCGACTCGGCGCGCGAGTTCGGTTCGCTGCTGCCGTACGAGGTGACGGTGCGGTCGGACGGTGTCGTGACGACGGTCACCGAAGGCGTTCCGGTCTGGCGTCGCGCGTATCCGTCGCCGGAGCGGCGCAGGGCCGCCCTGCTCGACTACGGTCGCCGGACGCTGGGCTTCGCTCCGCTCGACGCCATCGAACTCGATGCAGGCGCGGCGGGGGTCAGCGGTGTGGCCTACGTGCTGTCCCACCCCGGGAACCCGTCGGAGAGCAGTGCGCACCGGGTGTACCTGAAAGGCATGCTCTTGGGCGACGCGGTGCGCGGCGTACTACCGGATTGGGCGTTCTTCGTGCGCTGTGTGCTCGACACCGACACGCTGCGCCCCACCGCGTCGCGGGAGGGGCTCTACGAGGACGAGCGGCTCGCCGTCGTCCGTGAGGTGCTCGGTGATCGGATCCGCGACTGGCTCACCGAGATCGCCGCCGAACAGCCGCAGCGGCTGGCCGCGTTCCTGGCCGTGCACGCGCTCGGCGTGAAGGCGATGGCGAGCCATTCCCTCGATCTTCTGCGAATCATGCTGCCGCACTTGCACTTCGAGACCACCGACGGGCGCGTTCCGCTCACCGGGTTCGCCCGTGATCACCGCACCGTGCGGGTGACCGCGACGGTCGAGGAGTTCCGTCAGGTGGCGGCCACCGCAGCCGCGCAGGGCATCGGCGTCGTCAACGGCGGCTACGCCTACGACCGGGAGTTGATCGCGCAACTGCCGCGGCTGCTGCCCGGCGTCGAAGTGGTCGCCCTGGATGTCGAAGCGATCGCCGCGGCGCTCGACCCGGTCGACCCCGGCGACGAACTGGC
>NZ_BAFR01000050.1 GCF_000308435.1 Nocardia araoensis NBRC 100135
TCGGGGACGGTGGCGCCGTGGCCTGTGGCCGTCCCGGTCCTGTGACGGTTGCCGACCGGAATCGACAACGCCGGATGGAGAATTCACCGCCAGCCTAACCCGCGGCGGGCTCCGCGCGGCGGCCCGAGCGTGTCGTGGGAAGCTCGTCCCACCCGGCGCCCGTTCGTGGTCTAGGGTCCGCGGCATGCACATTCTCGGAAGGATCATCGGTATCGGCGCCCTCGCCGCGACGACCATCGCGCTGGCGGCCTGCGGCTCGGACGACGGGTCCACCTCGGCCGTCTCGACGACGAGGACCACCGTGGCGGCCGGGCCTTCCGCGCAGCGCCCGGCCACACCGAGCAAGGGCCGCGAGTGCACGGCCGACGACATTCGCGTCAGCGGTGATTTCGGCACCGCCCCGACGATCACCATCCCGGACAACTGCGACCCGCCCAAGCAACTGATCGTCAAGGATCTGAAGGAGGGCAGCGGGCCCGGCGCCACGCCCGGCCAGCAGCTGACCATGAACTACGCGCTGGTCACCTGGTCGGACAAGAAGACGCTGGACAGCTCGTTCGGTCGCGGCAAGCCGTTCCAGCTCACCCTCGGCGCGGGCCAGGTCATCGACGGCTGGGATCAAGGCCTCGTCGGCGTGAAGGAAGGCTCGCGCCGGCTGCTGATCGTGCCGCCGGAGCTGGGCTACGGCGCGGGCGGGCGCGGCATCGCCCCGTACGAGACGCTGGTCTTCGTCACCGATGCGGTCTCGGTGGGGAAGTAGCGAGGCCCTCGCGGCCCGCGCCGGGCACCGCCGGATGCAGGCCCGCCGGGCCGGTCAACTAACCTGGTCGGGATGCGTGGCGTACGCCGCACCCCTCGTCGTCTCGGCCGAGGCCGGGACTCCGGTTCGGACCGGCGCCGGCGGGGGAGTACGGCAGCCGGCGTAGGGGCGCCTCGCCCGCTGTTCCGATCCCGGAATGCCGGGGCCGGTGCACCGCACAACGAACGTCAACCAGTACGAACAACGAACAAGGAGCATGTCCGTGAAGAGCACCGTCGAGCAGCTGAGCCCGACCCGGGTCCGGATCAACGTCGAGGTGCCCTTCGAGGAGCTGAAGCCGGATTTCGACCGCGCGTACAAGGCACTGGCCAAGCAGGTCCGCATCCCCGGCTTCCGTCCCGGTAAGGCGCCCGCGAAGCTGCTCGAGGCCCGCCTCGGCCGTGGCGCGATCCTGGAGCAGGTCGTCAACGACGCGCTGCCCGGCCGCTACAGCGAGGCCGTCACCACCTCCGAGGTGAAGGTCATCGGCCAGCCCGAGATCGAGATCACCAAGATCGAGGACGGCCAGGAGCTGGCCTTCACCGCCGAGGTCGACGTGCGTCCGGAGATCACGCTGCCGGACTACGCGAGCATCGCGGTCACCGTCGACGCGTTCACCGTCGGCGACGAGGACATCGAGGAGCAGCTGCAGTCGCTGCGCCAGCGCTTCGGCACCCTGACCGGGGTGGAGCGTCCGGTACAGGACGGCGACTTCGTCTCCATCGATCTCTCGGCGACCGTGGACGGCCAGGAGGTGGCCGAGGCCGCAACGACCGGTCTCTCCCACGAGGTCGGCTCCGGTCAGCTCATCGAGGGCCTGGACGAGGCGCTGGTCGGATTGTCGGCCGGCGAGTCGAAGGAGTTCACCTCGAAGCTGGTCGCCGGGGAGCACGCGGGCAAGGACGCGGTCATCACCGTGACCGTGCAGACCGTCAAGGAGCGTGAGCTGCCCGAGGCCGACGACGAGTTCGCCCAGCTGGCCAGCGAATTCGACACGCTGGAGGAGCTGAAGGACGATCTGCGCAGCCGCGTCGAGCGGGCCAAGAAGGTGCAGCAGGCGGGCGAGATCCGCGACAAGGTGCTGGACACCCTGCTCGAGCAGGTCGAGGTGCCGCTGCCCGACGCCGTGGTGCAGGCCGAGATCGACGCGGTGACCCACGACGCGGTGCACGGCTTCGATCACGACGAGGCCAAGTTCGCCGAGGCGCTCGAGGCGCAGGGCAGCACCCGCGAGGAGTTCGACGCCGACACCAAGCAGGCCGCCGAGAAGTCGGTCAAGACCCAGCTGCTGCTGGACGCGATCGCCGAGGCGGAGGGCACCCAGGTCGGCCAGGAGGAGCTCACCGAGCGGATCCTGTTCCAGTCGCAGCGCTACGGCCTGTCGCCGGAGCAGTTCATCCAGCAGGTGCAGCAGGCGGGCCAGCTCGGCGCGATCTTCGCCGACGTGCGGCGCGGCAAGGCGCTGGCGGGTGTGGTCGGCAAGGTGACCGTCACCGACTCCGCGGGCAACCCGGTGGACACCGCTGAAATGTTCGGCGCCCCGGCCGATTCCGCCGACGAGGAGACGACCGCCGAGACGGCCCCGGCGGACGCCGAATAATTCCATGGAATGTCGGCGTGATCGACGCCCGCGAGGTGCGCTGATTGCGCTGTGAGCGAAGAAAGGGCGGTACCGGGAGTTCGGTGCCGCCCTGCTTCGTTAATGTTTGTGACGGCAAGTTGGATAGCCATGTCCGACCGGGTGCGGCATATCCAACCAGTGATGGCTATGTGGCAATCCGCAACGAGCCGGCGAGAGAAGGCAGGTATCCGTGACAATCAACCAGGCAGGGGTCATGACAACCGCGACTGCTGGTCTCAACCTCAGTGATTCGGTGTACGAGCGCCTGCTGCGTGAGCGCATCATCTTCCTCGGCACACAGGTCGACGACGACATCGCGAACAAGCTGTGCGCGCAGATCCTGCTGCTCTCGGCGGAGGATCCCACCAAGGACATCTCGCTCTACATCAACTCGCCGGGCGGCTCGGTGACCGCGGGCATGGCCATCTACGACACGATGCAGTTCGCCGAGTGCGACATCGCCACCTACGGCATGGGCCTGGCCGCGTCCATGGGGCAGTTCCTGCTCACCGCGGGCACCAAGGGCAAGCGCTACGCGCTGCCGCACGCGCGGATCATGATGCACCAGCCGTCGGCCGGCATCGGTGGCTCGGCGGCCGACATCGCGATCATGGCCGAGCAGTTCGCGCACACGAAGCGTGAGCTGAACGAACTGCAGGCGCTGCACACCGGTAAGTCGGTCGAGCAGGTCACCGCCGATGCCGACCGCGACCGCTGGTTCACCGCGTCCGAAGCCCTGGAGTACGGCTTCATCGACCACGTGATCAGCCACGCGAATCAGGCCAACGGCGCCAAGAAGTAACGCACCGGATCACCCACAGGCCCCCGGACACCTCGAACGTCCGGCCGCCGCACCGACTTTGGAGACGAAGATGGCCAATTCGATCGACCCGCGCGCCGGCCTGTCCGGCATGGCACCGCAGAGCCCGCAGGCGCGCTACATCCTGCCGTCGTTCATCGAGCACTCGAGCTTCGGCGTCAAGGAGTCCAACCCGTACAACAAGCTGTTCGAGGAGCGCATCATCTTCCTCGGCGTGCAGGTGGACGACGCCTCGGCGAACGACATCATGGCGCAGCTGCTGGTGCTGGAGTCGCTGGACCCCGACCGCGACATCACCATGTACATCAACTCGCCGGGTGGCTCGTTCACCTCGCTGATGGCCATCTACGACACCATGCAGTACGTGCGCGCCGACGTGGCCACGGTCTGCCTGGGCCAGGCCGCCTCGGCCGCCGCCGTGCTGCTGGCCGCGGGCACCCCCGGCAAGCGCGCCTGCCTGCCCAACGCCCGCGTGCTGATCCACCAGCCCTCGCTGGAGGGCGGCATCCAGGGCCAGGTGTCGGATCTGGAGATCCAGGCCGCCGAGATCGAGCGCATGCGCCGCCTGATGGAGACCACGCTCGCGCGGCACACCGGCAAGGACGCCGACACCATCCGCAAGGACACCGACCGCGACAAGATCCTGACGGCCGAGGAGGCCAAGGAGTACGGGATCATCGACACGGTGTTCGACTACCGGAAACTCAGCGCGCAGAAATAAGGCGCGAATCGTCGTTTCCGGCCGGGCCGGGACGGCGGGGCGAATTGCCGAACCCGGCGGCCGTTCGCTCGGAATTGCTCCAGGACAGGGAATTCCGGCCGGGAAGTACGCAATGGGGCATACCGCCCGGCCGGACCGCCTGCGCGCCGCCGCTGGTTCGAGAATTTGTTCGAACCGACGGCGCGGCGCGCAGGGCGGTGCGGAGGTGTCGAACGCCGGCCCGGCGGGCGCTCGGTCTTTCGGCGTCGTGACGACGCGCACAACCCGCGCGAGAAACATGCGCGAGTTGTCGACCTCCATCCCGAACACCGGGTACGGTCAACCTAGGGACCTTTGCTCCCGGTTGACGGCACTGCCCCACCGGCCACGAAATCAGTCGATGCGTTTGCGGCTGCGAAAGTGGTGGACAGCTGGCAACCTGGACGGACGGTTGCACGCGGACAAGGAAGTAGGGACCCACGAGATGGCGCGCATCGGAGATGGCGGCGATCTGCTGAAGTGCTCGTTCTGCGGAAAGAGCCAGAAGCAGGTCAAGAAGCTCATTGCGGGACCAGGGGTGTACATCTGCGACGAGTGCATCGATCTCTGCAACGAGATCATCGAGGAGGAACTCGCCGAGTCCAGCGAGGTCAAGCTCGATGAGCTGCCCAAGCCGGCCGAGATCCGGGAGTTCCTGGAGAACTACGTCATCGGCCAGGACACCGCCAAGCGCACTCTCGCGGTGGCCGTCTACAACCACTACAAGCGCATCCAGGCCGGCGACAAGGGTCGCGACAGCCGCGGCGAGACCGTCGAGCTGGCCAAGTCCAACATCCTCATGTTGGGTCCCACCGGCTGCGGTAAGACCTATCTGGCCCAGACGTTGGCGAAGATGCTGAACGTGCCGTTCGCCATCGCCGACGCCACCGCGCTGACCGAGGCCGGATACGTCGGCGAGGACGTCGAGAACATCCTGCTGAAGCTGATCCAGGCCGCCGACTACGACGTCAAGCGCGCCGAGACCGGCATCATCTACATCGACGAGGTCGACAAGATCGCCCGTAAGAGCGAGAACCCGTCGATCACCCGTGACGTGTCCGGCGAGGGCGTGCAGCAGGCCCTGCTGAAGATCCTGGAGGGCACCCAGGCGAGCGTGCCGCCGCAGGGCGGCCGCAAGCATCCGCACCAGGAGTTCATCCAGATCGACACCACCAACGTGCTGTTCATCGTGGCGGGCGCGTTCGCCGGTCTGGAGAAGATCATCTCCGACCGCACCGGCCACCGCGGTATCGGTTTCGGCGCCGAGGTGCGGTCCAAGGCCGAGATCGACACCACCGATCACTTCGCGGAGGTCATGCCGGAGGATCTGATCAAGTTCGGCCTGATCCCCGAGTTCATCGGCCGCCTGCCCGTGGTCGCCTCGGTGACCAACCTGGACAAGGAATCGTTGGTCAAGATTCTCTCCGAGCCGAAGAACGCGCTGGTCAAGCAGTACGTCCGGCTGTTCGAGATGGACGGGGTCGATCTCGAGTTCACCGACGACGCGCTGGAGGCGGTCGCCGACCAGGCGATTCTGCGCGGTACCGGTGCGCGTGGCCTGCGGGCGATCATGGAGGAAGTCCTGCAGCCCGCGATGTACGACATCCCCAGCCGCGACGACGTCGCCAAGGTGGTCGTCAACGCGGACACGGTCAACGACAACGTCCTGCCCACGATCGTGCCGCGCAAGACGCAGCGGCCGGAGCGCCGGGAGAAGTCGGCGTAATTGCGGGTGTGGCGACCCGTCGCAGGGGGTACTCCTTCGTGAGGGTTGAGCAAACAGCCTAGTTCCGGTGTTCTCTCCGGAGCGCATCATCACCCGCGAGCAACCCCGTCTCCGGCATCGCTCGCGAGCGACTGGACCGAGGTCCTCATGTCGACAGGCTTGGCCAACCCCACGTACGTACTCACCGCTTCGCGCAATGCCGATCACCCCGCTGAGCGGCTCAAGATCTCCGTCACCGTTCCGAGCGACTCGGTCACGCTGTGCGCGCTAGCTGGGGAAGTCGATTACTACACCGCCGAAGTGTGCCGCCGCAGGCTGATCGGCTCGCTGGGGACCGCGGCGCCATTGGTGGTCGTCGATCTGTCGAAGGTCACGTTCTTCGGCGTCGCCGGTTTGCGTGTCCTGGTCGACGCGCAGTCCATGCTGGTCCAGACCGGCCGCAGGATGCGCCTGGTGACCGGGCCCCGGTGTGTGGACCGCCTGCTCGAGCTGGCCGGGGACCTGGCGCGCTTCCAGACCATGTCGAGTCTCGCCGACGCCGTGCTCGACGCAGCCTGACGCGGCGGGCCGATACCATCGGGGGCATGTTCGCCAACCGGCGCTTGGAGCGCAAGGTCGACGCCCTGCATGCCAAGCTCGATCTGATCATGGCCCATCTGGGCATCGAGGCGCCGGCCTCGGTCGCGCCGCCGCGTCCCGTGTCGGCGGTTCCGCGCGGCGACGGCATGGCCGAGATCGATGCGCTCCTGGCGCAAGGCAAGAAGATTCACGCGATCAAGCGGTATCGCGAACTCACCGGGTGCGGTCTCAAAGAGGCCAAGGACGCGGTCGAACGCCGGTACCCGTACTGACCATCGGGGCGTGCGAGCAGAAGGCTCGGCTCGACAGCCGAGCGCTGTCGCTGGTCATGCGCGAGTAGAGCCGTCATCCGACGACTTCCCTTGCGCCGCCGAGACCTAGCTGTGTGCGCCCTGAACCACGGGGGTGTGCAGATCCATCGCGAAGTCGGCGTCCGCGCTGGACGGGCCATCCGCCGCGGAGCGTTCCGGCAGCGGGTCGTGCCCGGTCGGGTCGGGCAGGTTGCGTACCTGTTCGGTGGCGTAGCCGATCGCGCGTCCGTATCGGGCGCTCGCGGCATCGTGGATGAGCAGGGCGACGCCGATCATCACCGGGGCGACCCCGTGCACGGCCGCGTCGAACCATCGCCCGGCGCTCACGTACGGGTAGGTGTTCAGTCCCACCGTGAGGGCGAGCAAGGCCATTTCCGCCGCCGCCACTTGGCTGCGGTTGTCCAGCACGCCCCACTCGGTGACCTTGTTCGTGCCGATCATGATGATGATCAGCGACACGCTGATCATCGCCTCGAGCAGGTAGCTGAACCAGTACAGCGGGTCGTCCGGTCCGCCCGGCGCGATGTTGTGCTGGACGTTGACCGCCGACCACAGCATTCCGGCGGCGACGACGCCGGCCAGCGCGCCGAGCGACCAGGAACGGTGCCGGTACAGCGACGCCAACCTGGCGTGCGGGCTGGAGGCGCGCCGCTGGGCGGCGATCGCCTTGCGCGCCAGCAGCAGGTCTCTGATCTCGGCCTTCTCGATGGCCTCCGCGGTGTGCCGCGCCCGGTCGGAGGCCGCGGCGCCCGCCTCGGCATGCTTCCAGCGCTGTTCGCGGTCCTGGGTTCGGATACGTTCGGCCAGTTCGCGTTCCTCGAGCAGTTCCTCTTCCGACAGCGCGCCGGTCAGCGCCGGGTCGAACTGGTAGGCGAGACGGCCGCGGGCCTTCTCGACTCGTCTCGCCAGCCGTGCGACGTCGTCGTCCGTGGTCTGTTCGTCGAGCATGCGGCTCCAAACGGTCGGGCGGAGGGGAACTCGAGAAACCGAAGACGCCGACACGGCCTACCCCGCATCGAACCTCGCGAAGGTAGCTCGCCGGCCGCGACACGGCCAGGCGACGTCAACACCTCTTATTCTTAGTGCATTCCGGGCCGTAGCGACAGCCCTGGGTGAACGCGGCGCCGAAGTGCCAGGTCGGCTCGGACCGTTCCCGCAGCGCCGCGGCCGTTTTCACGCCCAGGGCACTCGGCACGAATCGGTGCTGAAACCCTGTGCGGTGATCCCCAGCGCCGAATTGAACCGGGCGCGTGAGTTTTCCAGCGCGATCTGATAGCTGAGCTCCACCACGCCCGCTCGGCCGAAGCGCCGCTCCAGGTCGGCGACCTGCTCGTCGGTGACCGCGGTGGGCGTGGCGGTCATCGCGTCGGCGTAGGCGATGGCCGCGCGCTCGTCGTCGGAGTACAGCGGCGAGGTCGCGTAGTCGGCGATATGTTCCAGCCGGGCCACGTCCAGCTCGCCCAGGCGCATGAGCATGGCGCCGAAGTCGACGCACCAGGAGCAGCCGATCGTCCACGCCGTGCGATAGACCGCGATCTCGCGGATGACGGCGGGCAGGGCGGTGCTGGCCTTGTCGACCATGGTCTCGTGGACCGCGCTGGCCCGCAGCAGTTTCGGATGGTTGGCGGTGACGGCGAAGGGCTCCGGCACTTCGCGGAAGCGGCGCTTGGCCAGCCGGTACAGCAGCTTTGTCGTCGGCCCCGCCTGCTGCGGGGTGACGGCGGCGATACGGGTGGCGCCCATGTCGATCTCCTTCGATCAGCGGATGTGGTTCCTACTTCTCGGACGAGAGACCGCGCCGGAATGTGATGGGGCCGCGGTGTGACATGGCGCACCCGGCCGCCGCGCGCTACTCGGGCTCGATCCGCATGTCCTCCTGGCTCCAGTAGGCGCGCATCCCGGTGATCCGGCCTTCCTCGTCGAACTCCATGACGTCGATCGGCGACAGGACGAAGCGCTGTCCGCCGGCCTTCGTGATGATGGTGAACGGGAACGCGGCCTGGTTGCCCGCGATCCGCACGTCCTCCGGCCGCAGCTCGGTCTCCCGATCGAGTGTGGCGATCACCTCGTAGAACTCGCGAATGGCGTCGTGTCCCCGCTTGGGCGCAGTGCCGACCGGGTCCTCCACGATCGCGTCCGGCGCGTACAGCGCGACGATGTCCTCGGTCGGACCCGAGCCGACCAGCTTGACGTACTGCTCGACCACGTCGCGGATCTGCTTGGCCATCGAGTCTCCTTCGAAGTGAAACGTGTTCTAATTTGTAGCCTAGCGCGTTCGCGCGCCCGATTCGATCCCCTCCGGGTCGTCCAGCACGACGATCCGTACTCCGGTGGCGAGCAGTGCGGTGGCCGACAGGCCGAACAGTGTGCGGAATGCGTCGCTGAAGTGCGAGGGGCTGGCGAATCCCGCGTCGGCCGCCGCGGCGGTGAGGTTGGCCCCCGCGGCGATCGCGCGGCCGACGCCGAGCATCCTGGCCCATAGCCGATAACGCCGGAACGAGGTGCCCGCCTGGGCGGCGAACAAGTGCAGGAAGCGTGACTCCGACAGGTGCGCGGCCGCGGCGAACCCGGCGGCGGTGAACTCCCGCGCGGGATGGGCGAGGAGGGTCGCCATCGCTTCCGCCACCCGGTCGTCCGGTGCGGGGACCAGCCTGGTCCCGGCGATTCCGGCCAGCGAGCGCGGATCGGGACACGCGTCGCTCGCGGCCGTGACCAGTGCGGCTTCCGCCCGATGGCCGAGGCCGAATCCGCCGTGCCACCGCGTCATCCGGTCACGGCACGCGCGGGCGCGGGGGGTACCAGGATCCAGATAGCAGAACATCATCCGGTCGCCGCCCGCGACGACGCGGTGCAGCCGGCGCGGCGGAATCAGCGCGCTGCGCACGGTGTGCGCGATCTCATCGGTCGCGAGCGTGAAGGGAGCGTCCAACCCCACCGCAAGGCAGTCGACGGCGGTCGAATGCGCCTCCGGGCGCAGGGACGGTCCGCGATAGATCGCCTGCCCCGCCCACAGCCACAGAATCGCGGACGCGGGCGTACCCGGCGGAGTGCTCGTCCCCATGCCGTCATGCTGTCACGGGCCGCGCGAACCGCGATATCTTCTGTTGTCGGGGGTCAAGGCTCCGCTCAGGGTGACCCGAGCGGGCTCGGGGGATCGCCGTTGATCCCCCTGGTTCGCCGTTGAACCAGACCCGCGCCCGGTATCTGTTGACTCTGTCGGAAACGGCACATCTCGCGTTACCGCGTGGCGACGGCCGCTTGACACCTTCCCGACGTGCTGGTCCTTTCGTCCTTTTCGCCCGCCGGGCGTCGGGCGCGCACCAGTTCCGACGGCGCGGACCGGGGAAATTCATCGCCATTTCCGCTGTTCGTGCCCGGTGTGTCGACCTTGCGCTCCCGGTGCGGTGCTGTTTACTCGGTCCGGTCAACCAGATGTTCGAGTGACGAGTGGAAGCGGAGGAGACATGGCACTGCCTACCATGACCGCAGAGCAGCGCACCGAGGCCTTGGCCAAGGCGGCTGCGGTCCGCAAGGCACGCTCCGAACTGATCGGCAAGGTGAAGGCGGGCAAGGTTTCGGTCGCGGATCTGCTGAAGAAGGCGGACTCCGACGAGCTGGTCAAGAAGACCAAGGTGGCCGCGGTGATCAAGGCCCTGCCCGGTGTCGGGCCGGTGAAGGCCGCGAAGCTGATGGACCAGGCGGAGATCCCGGAGGATCGCCGGATCGGTGGGCTCGGCGCGCGTCAGCGCGCGGCACTGCTCGAAGCGCTGAAGGACTGACGGGCGGGGAATTCGGAAGACGCGGCGTTCGGCCGCGTATCCACCGGATCACGCCCGTGGTGATCCCCCACGGGCGTCCCGGACTCGGCTGCCGGGTTCGCCGATCAGCGGGAGGCGCGCGGACGCCGGCGCGGGAAACGCAGCGTCACCGGTTGCGGTTCCGACAGCGGCAACTCGCCTCGCGGCGGCAGGAAGAGGCAGATCGCTCCGCCCAGCACGAGCAGGAACGCCGCGATCAGGCTGGCCGTGAAGCTCACCGCGCCGAGTTCGGCCGGCTTGTGCAGAACGTGGTACAGGAAATGGGGCACACCGAAGGTGAGCCAGCCGACGCCCGCGAGCCGGGCTGCCGAGGTTCGGTTCATGACCAGCGCGGCGATCGTCACCGCCGTCAGCGCCAGGAAGAAAGCCCCCACGTCGGCCGTCAGATGGTGGTTGTACGGGCCGTCCGCCGCCACCCACTGGGTTCCGAACCCCGGAAAACCGGTGTACCAGGAGTGCGGAGCCACCGTGGCCCAGAGGCCGACGATCGCTCCTTGTACCGCCAAGACGGCCAGCACGATTCGCGTCGCCAGCAGGCGGCGGTACTGCTCGAAGCGCATCCGCACTCGCAGGCCCTCGGAGTTCCCCTCCACCGATATCCGCATCGGCCGCTCCGTTCTCGCCGAATCCGTTCCGGCTCCGTGCAGTCACGGTAGAACGGGCGTCCGGCGCGGGCAATAGTGAGTCAGGCCAATAACGAGGCGGCGCCCGGGTCGGTGCGAATCCGCTCCGGGGCGGTGTAGACGTTCATGGTGTCGCCGCGGAGGAAGCCGACCAGACTGAGCCCGGCGTCGGCGGCGAGATCGACCGCCAGCGAACTCGGCGCCGAGACCGCCCCGAGCAGCGGGATTCCGGCCATGACGGCCTTCTGCACCAGTTCGAACGAGGCGCGCCCGCTCACGATCAGCACCAGATCATGGGCGGGCACGCGGGATTCGCGCAGTGCCCAGCCGATCACCTTGTCCACCGCGTTGTGCCTGCCGATGTCCTCGCGCACCGCGAGTGCTTCGCCGTCGGCGGTGAACAGGCCCGCGGCATGCAAGCCGCCGGTGGCTTCGAACACCGATTGACGGTCACGCAGCATGCCGGGCATCGCGGCAAGCACCCGGGTGTCCACCACCGGGCTGCCTGCGGGCAGCGGGAACCGGGTGCGGGTACGAACCTCGTCCAGGGCGGTCTTTCCGCAGAGTCCACAAGCTCCGGTGGTGAGGAAGGAGCGGGTCGGCACCTGGACGGGGGTGCGCAGGGTGATGTCGAGGACGTTGTAGGTGTTGCGGCCCTGGTCGTCGGTGCCCGCGCAATAGCGGGCCGCAACGATGTCCTCGGCGGAGCGGATGATGTCCTCGCTCAGCAGGAATCCGTGCACCAGGTCGATGTCGTTGCCGGGGGTGCGCATGGTGACCGTCAGCGATTGCCCGCCGATGCGGATCTCGAGCGGTTCTTCGACGGCCAAGGTGTCCGGACGGTGGATCTCCCCGCTGGGCGAGATCCGCCGCATCCGGCGGCGGGCGGTCACGCGGCTCATGCTGTGTTCCCCTTGGCACGAGCGGCGCTCGACGTGCGGGGCGTGCCGCTCGTGCGGCGTTCCCCGGCGGCACGAGCGAGCTCGTGTGTGGCCGCGCTGTCGTGCGGCCGGAGCCGGTTGGTCATGCCTTGCTCGCCTCCAACCGAATCGTCACCGCTTTGGACACCGGGGTGTTCGATCGTTTCGCGACGTGATCCAGCGGTACCAAGGGATTGGTTTCGGGATAGTAGGCGGCGGCGTTGCCGCGTGGTGTGGGGTAGGAGACCAGGCGGAAGCCTTCGACACGGCGTTCGGTGCCGTCGGTCCACTCGGAGACGATGTCGACCAGATCGCCGTCGCGGAAACCGAACGCGGTGATGTCCTCGGGGTGGACCAGCACCACTTTGCGGCCGTTGTGGATGCCGCGGTAGCGGTCGTCCAGGCCGTAGATGGTGGTGTTGTACTGGTCGTGACTGCGCAGGGTCTGCAGGATCAGTCTGCACTCGGGGACCGGCAGCCAGGTCAGCTCGTTGACGGCGAAGTTGGCCTTGCCGGTGGCGGTGCGGAACTCGCGGGCGTCGCGCGGCGGATGCGGCAGCTGGAAACCGTTGCGACCGCGGACTTTCGCGTTGTAGTCGGCGCATCCGGGCACGACGCGGGCGATGGCGTCGCGGATGCTGTCGTAGTCGCCGGCGAAGCGCGCCCACGGTACCGGATGGCCGGGGCCGAACAGTGCCTGGGCGAGGTCGCAGACGATGGCGACTTCACTGCGCAACTGGTCGCTGACCGGCTTCAACCGGCCGGTGGACAGGTGCACCATCGACATCGAGTCCTCCACCGAGACCTGGTTCTTGCCGCCGTCGGGGGCGAGGTCGAGGTCGGTGCGCCCGAGCGTGGGCAGGATGAGCGCGGTGCGGCCGTGCACGATGTGGCTGCGGTTGAGTTTGGTGGAGACCTGCACGGTGAGCGCGCAGTCGCGCAGCGCGGCCTCGGTCACGGCGGTGTCGGGGGTCGCGGAGACGAAGTTGCCGCCCATGCCGATGAACGCTTTCGCCCGTCCGTCGCGCATCGCGCGGATCGCGGCGACCGTGTCGAAGCCGTGCTCGCGCGGGCTGGTGATGCCGAACTCGCGGTCGAGAGCGTCGAGGAAGGCGTCGGGCATCTTCTCCCAGATGCCCATGGTGCGGTCGCCCTGCACGTTCGAGTGGCCGCGCACCGGGCACACGCCCGCGCCCGGCTTGCCGATCATGCCGCGCAACAGCAGCACGTTGGTGGCCTCCTCGATGGTGGCCACGGCATGCGCCTGCTGCGTCAGGCCCATCGCCCAGCACAGGATGATGTTGCGCGAGCGGGCGAACAACTCGGCGGTGTGCTCGAGCTCGGCCATGGACAGGCCCGTCGCCTCCAGCACGGAATCGAAATCAACCGTGCGCATGTGCTTTTCGTATGCGGCGTAGCCGGCGCAGTGGGCGTCGACGAACGCCCGGTCGACCACCGTGCCGGGCGCGCGATCCTCCGCTTCCAGCAGCAGGCGGCCCAGCGCCTGGAACAGGGCCAGGTCACCGCCGAGGCGGATCTGCAGGAAGTCGTCGGCGATCGGCACACCGGTGGTGACGCCCTTGATCGTCTGCGGATCCCGGAAGCCGAGCAGTCCGGTCTCCGGCAGCGGGTTCACCGCCACGATCCTGGCTCCCTCGGCCTTCGCCGCGGCCAGCGCGCTGAGCATCCGGGGATGGTTGGTGCCCGGATTCTGCCCCGCGACGACGATCAGGTCGGCCTTGGCGAAGTCATCGATGGAGACCGAACCCTTGCCGATTCCGATCGAACTCGACAGCGCCGTGCCCGAGGACTCGTGACACATATTGGAGCAGTCGGGCAGGTTGTTGGTGCCGAAGCTGCGTACCAGCAGCTGATAGAGGAACGCGGTCTCGTTGCTGGTGCGGCCGGAGGTGTAGAACACCGCCTCATCGGGCGAGTCCAGCTCGCGTAGCGTGTCGGCGATCAAACGGAAGGCGTCGTCCCAGGCGATCGGGCGGTAGTGGGTGTCGCCGGGACGCAGCACCATCGGATGGGTCAGTCGGCCCTGCTGACCGAGCCAATAGCCGGACTTCTCGCTCAGCTCGGCAAGAGAGTGGGCCGCGAAGAACTCCGGAGTCACGGTGCGCAGCGTGGCTTCCTCGGCGACCGCCTTCGCGCCGTTCTCGCAGAACTCTGCGGGCCTGCGATGGCCGGTCGGCTCCGGCCACGCGCAGCCGGGGCAGTCGAAGCCGTGCACCTGATTGACCCGGGCCAGGGTGCGCGCGGTGCGGACCACGCCCATCTCCTCGACCGAGCGTTTCAACGCCACCGCCACCGCGGTGACGCCCGCGGCCTGCTCTTCGGGCGGGGTTACCGTCAGCTCGGACTCGTCGATGTCGCGGCTCGGTCCGTTTCGGTGCATGCCGCCATTGTCCTCCCTACGCGGTGCGGACCAGAGGGGACCGGTTGATCGGGCCGGTTCGGGCACGAGGCCGCGAGTGCGGAGCCACCCAGTGCGCCACCATGGCGTCGGCCCTGGTCTCGGCGGTGCATGGCGGCGCCCCGATCGCGGCGGTCGCGAGCTGTTCACGCTGTATGCAGCACCCGGCGCGAGACACTCGGCGAGTACCGCGGGTCATTCCATGTTCGCCGGGGGCGCTGCGGAGTCCGCCCTGCACCTCGACTCGCTGGTCGGCGTTGTCGGGCACGCCTCGGGCGGCCCGGTTCTGGGTCGGCCCGTCGGCGGTCAGGAGCGGCGGCGCGCTCCCGCGATATCCGCCGTGCTCGTGGGTTGCTCGTCGCCGCGGTAGGTGAGGACTCGCTCGCTGATGCGGACGCGCCAGCCGGGTGGGAGCTCGGTCGGGGACGTGCTGATCCGGGTCCACTGGTCGGTGCCCGGGCCGGCGATGAAGGTGCCGGAGGTGGCGGCGGCATCCCGGATGTACACCTTGCCGCCGTCCACCGACACGTAGGCGTGGATCCGCGAGACATGGCGATCGCGCTGGATGACGATCGGCGCGGCGGTGGCGGTGCGGACCGATTCGTCCACCTGCGGGCCCCGCCCGATGACGTAGGCGCGGTCCAACGGGTAGGCCGCCCCCTCCTCGGTGACCAGCGCGCCGACAGCGGCGTCTCCGGACAGCGCCGCCGGGCGCGGGACCCGTGCTCCGCCGTTGTCGGGCGCTTTGCGCAGCGCGACAGGTTCGTGGGCGGGCTGCACCTGGGACCACGCGAGCGGCCGATTCGGGACGGACCGGGGCGGACGTGGTTTGGCGAGGGGGCGTACCGACTCGGTCGGCCGGGCGGTGGACGTTGCTTGCGCGACGGCGTCGGACGTGCCGGTCGGCCGGGCGGCGGATGTTGCTTGCGCGACGGCGTCGGACGTGCCGGTCGGCCGGGCGGGGGGCGTTGCCCGCGCGACGGCGTCGGCGGCGCCGGTCGGTTCGGGCATCGCCGCGAAACCGGCCGCCGCCGTCGGCTCGGGCTCGCCCTGCGCGGAAGGCTCGGATGTCCGCGGCTCGGCGGTCTTTCCGGCGCGTCGTACCGCGGCGTGCAGCGTGAAGCCGCCGCCGGGAACCACGCCTGCGCGCAGGTCGGTGCGGGGCAGGGCGGTCGGCGGCGCGCCGGTGTCCGCGCCGATCGTGATACGGCGCACCGGTTCACGCACGATCTCGTCCACCCAGGTGAACGCGCGTCCACCATCGAGACGGCGAGTGCCCTCCGCGCCTTGGATCTCCGCGGTCACCGGTCCGCGCAACAGGATCAGCACGCCGTCGTCGGTGGGCGCGACCACGCCGAACGGCGGCGATTGGACCGTGCTGCCGAAGATCACCGCGGCCAAGCGTTGCGCCAGCGCGGCGCCGGGGTGCTCGCCTGCGGCCACGGCTTCGATGGTGCCGAGTATTCGGTCCGTCGAGGTCGTTTCGGCCCCGAGGTAGGCGACGACCGCACCGAAACGGGCGACGAGCCCGTCGCCCGGTGCGATACCCACGGTGAACGGTTTTCTGCGCACCCGCGCCCTCCTTCCCGGCGCACTACCGGCATACCGAAGCCAGCATAGAGCGTCGGCGACAACCGAACCGGGGTCTGCGCGCATCGCGATGTGGACAGTGCGAACGCCGCGCCGTGTCGCCGAATCTTCGAATCACGCTCTGCCGAGCGCGTTCTGGCGAGCGGTTGCTCAGGCCCTTCGCCAGGGCTGTGAGCTGCATGTTGTGGTGTTCTCCGCAGCAAGCGGCCGGTCATGCCGAGTGGCGAACAGCTATGTCTTGAATCACATTCTGTAGGGTGGCGCATACGCTCCGGACCGGAGTTCGACGCGTCCACGCTCCGGATCGTCGGCGCGGATCCCCGCGGCGCGCCTGCTGAGCGCATCGGTTGGCTGCCGGGCCACATCTGGCAGCGCGCGGACAATCAGGGCGCCATCCGGCGGCGCGATTCGTCCAGCCGGACCGATCACTTCTCGGCATCTCCGGGTGCACATGGGCTCGCGCCGCTGATCCGAACGGCGTTCGTGCCTGGTTATGCTCGCTTCATGAGCGCAGCAGCCGTCAGCCGCAGGGCCCGCCCGGCCAAGGCTCCGCTGAGCCGCGAGGTGATCGTCGAGACCGGCCTGCGCATCCTGGACCGGGATGGAGCGGCGGCGCTGACCATGCGCCGGGTCGCACAGGACTTGGACACCGGCGCGGCCTCGCTCTATGTGTATGTCGCCAATCGCGACGATTTGATGGCCGCCATGCTCGATCATGTCCTCGGTTCGGTTCCGGAGCCGGCCGGGGCGAGTTGGCGGGAGCGGCTCACCGCGCTGGTCGACGCCATGGTGGCGGCGATGAGCAGGCACGAAGGGCTGGCGCTCGTCGCGCTCGGTGTGATTCCGAGCAGTCCGAACGCCGTGCGGCTGATGGAGTTGATGCTGCGCTCGCTCACCGAGGCGGGACTGGACGACCGGACCGCGTCGTGGGCTGTGGACCTGCTGTTCCTGCACATCACCGCGTCGGCGGCCGAGCAGAGCGCGCACAACACCGGCGGCGGCAGCGAGCAGGAATACCTCGCCGGGATCGAGCGGCGCTACGCCGAACTGCCCGCCGACCGCTATCCGACCGTCGTGGCCATGCGGGAGGCGCTGCTGGCGGGTGGCGGCGAGGCGCGTGGGGCGTGGGCCGTGCAAGTGCTGCTCAACGGCATCCTCGCCACACGGGCAGGGTGAAATTCGCTGGCTCGCGCGCCGCGGTCCGATTCACAATGGGCCGGTGATCCGGCCCGCGACCCTTGAAGACCTTCCCGCGCTGCAAAACATCGAACGTGCGGCGGGCGAGCCGTTCGCGGAAATCGGGATGACGGCGGTGGCCGACGACGAGCCGCCCTCGCTGGCGACGCTGCGCCAGTTCCAGCAGGCGGGGCGGGCCTGGGTGTGGGCCGACGACGACGTGCCGATCGGTTATCTCGTCGCGGGAGTGGTCGACGGGAACGCCCACATCGAGCAGGTCTCGGTGCGCCCGGATCACGCCCGGCGGCGGATCGGCAAGCGTTTGCTCGACCAGGCCGCTCGATGGGCCGCCACCGCGGGCCTGCCCGCGACGACGTTGACCACCTTCACCGAAGTGCCCTGGAACGGGCCGTATTACGAGCGGCTCGGCTTCCGGTACCTGTCGGCGGGGGAGGAGACGCCGGGGCTGGTCGCGCTGCGCGCCGCCGAGCAAGCCCACGGGCTCGACCGCTGGCCGCGCGCGTGCATGCGCGCGGAGTTGTCCGCGTGGTCGATGGATTGAGCTGTCAGCCGAGGGCCCGCGCGGCCGCGGGCGCGGCGGCCGCCCGGTCTTCGGCGATCAGACCGATGCGCGTGCGCCGATCCAGCAGGTCGTCGGCCTCGAGCGCGCCCTCGTGGGACACCGCGAACGCGAATTCGGCGCCGAGTACGTCGATTCCGGGCGCCACCGGCTCGGCCAGGGCCGGATCACGGCGCGCCGCAGCCAGCACGGTGGCCGCCTCGCCGCCGTAGCGTTCGATCAGCACGGGTGGGGCGTCGATGCGGTCGCGCGCCGCGCCGGAGACCGCACCCACCAGTGGTAGCCGCCGGGTGCGGCACGGCCCCGCGGCCAGACCGCCGTGCGCGACGGCGGCGTCGATCACGTCTTCGGCCATCTTCCGGTAGGTGGTGAGTTTGCCGCCCACGATGGTGACGATCCCGCTCGGGGAACGCAGCACCGCGTGTTTACGGGAGATGTCGGCGGTGCTGTCGTCGGCGGTCTCCAGCAGTGGGCGCAATCCGGCGTAGGAGCCGCGAATATCGTCGCGGGTCAGCGGCTCGCGCAGGGCGGGGTTGATGGTGTCGAGCAGGAAATCGATCTCACCGTCGGTGGCCTTCGGCTCGTCGGGAACCGGGCCCGGCGCGTCCTCGTCGGTCAGCCCCAGGTACACCCGGCCGTGTGCGGCGGGGAAGGCGAAGACGAAGCGGCCGATGCTGCCGGGCACCGGTACGGTGAGCGCCGCGGTGAGGCCGCCGAAGGACGCGGCGGAGAACACCAGGTGCGTGCCGCGGCTCGGGCGCAGCCGGATGCTGGAATCCACCTGATCGGCCCAGACGCCGGTGGCGTTCACCACGACGCGCGGCCGCACCTCGAGGGTTTCGCCGGTGCGCGTGTCGCGCAGGGTCGCCGAATTCCCGGTCACGTCACGTGCTTCGACGCGGGTCAGAATCCGCGCGCCGTTGGCCGCCGCGGTGCGCGCCAGCGCGACGACCAGGCGCGCGTCGTCGACCAGCTGCCCGTCCCATGCCTGCAGCCCGCCGCGCAGGTCGGCGCGCCGCACGGTCGGTGCGAGCCGCACCGCCTCCGCGGCGGCGACGTGCCGGGATCGGGGCAGCAGCGCCGCGGGGGTGCCCGCACCGCGCCGCAACAGGTCACCCGCCAGGAAACCGGCGCGCACCAGTGCGGCTTGCGTCGTGCCGACGTTGGGCAGCAGCGGTACCAATTGCGGCAGCGGGCGGACCAGATGCGGCGCGGTCGTGCGCATGAGGATGCCGCGTTCCACCGCGCTCTCGTGAGCGATGCCGACCCGGCCGCTCGCCAGATAGCGCAGGCCGCCGTGCACCAGCTTGGAACTCCAGCGGCTGGTGCCGAACGCCAGGTCGTGGCGTTCCACCAGCACGGTGCGCAGCCCACGGGCGGCGGCGTCCAGTGCCGCGCCCGCGCCGGTGACGCCGCCGCCGATCACCAGGACGTCGACCTCGGCGCCGTCGCCGAGCCGGGACAGATCCGCGGCGCGGCGGGCCGCGTGCAACGCGGAATCGCCGATGGGCTTCCAATCAGTGCTCATCACTATGCCTTTCGTCCGGTGAGAAGCTCGCCGACCCCGCTCACCGTGTTTGCTTTCGGTCGTGTTCGGCCGTCTCGTGAACGCGATGGTCGAGGTATCCGTCGATCGCGCGCCGGAGTTCGGCGTCGAGGTGCTCACCCGCGAGCAGCGGCGCGACGGTGCCCGCCGACTGCACCGCGGACTGGGCGATCAGCAGCAGCATCGTGGCCATCCGGTCCGGGTCCCCCGCGCGAATGGAGCCGTCCTGGTGGCCATCGCGGATACCCGCCGCGAACAGCTCGATCAGAGCGCGCTGGTTGCGCCCCAGCCTGCCGAAGACATAGGTGAGCATCAGGTCGGTGTCGGTGCGGAAGATCTTGCCGAACAACGGGTTCGACCGGACCGTCGCCGCTCCGGCGACCACCCCCTCGACCAGCCTGGTGCGCGCGCTGCCCGCGGACGGCATGGCCGCCGCCACGATCCCGCGCAGCTCGCGGACCAGCAGCTCGGCCACCAGCGCGCCGGTATCCGGCCAGCGGCGGTAGACGGTCGGTCTGCTGACGCCCGCGCGCCGCGCCACCTCGGTGAGGGTGGTGCGGCGCACGCCGAATTCCTCCACGCAGGCGCGGGCGGCGTCGAGGATCGCCAGGTCGGTCGCCGAGAGGGGTTCGGCGGAGTCGTCAGGAGCGGTCAAGATGTCACCACCGGTAGGAGATCGGCCGACGGCGGGCGCCGGCCAGGGCGAATGGTCCGAACCTACTTTACTGCTTGACAGTCTATGTCAAACTGTAACGCATGGTGGAAACGCAACAGCACACCCCAGGCGATCCGGCTTCCGCGGCAAAGGCAGGCGTGAGCGGCCCTGTGGCGAGTATGGTCTGGGATGCCTGGGGCATCCCGGCTGGGCACCAGCCACTTTCGGAACGGATCCGCGGCCTGTTGACGCAGGTGTTCGGGGTGTCCGGCAACCCGGTGGCGCGCCGCGATGAGGGCGACGTGCCACTGCGCGATTCGGCGTTGACGCCCGCGCGGCGAGCCGGGTTGGTCGAGGTGGTCGGTTCCGCGCACGTGTCGGCCGACCACCGCGATCGGCTGCGGCACGCAGGGGGGAAGAGCACACCCGATCTGCTGCGCCGCCGTGCCGAGGGCCCGCAGGACGCCCCGGATGCGGTCGTCTTCCCCGCCGACCACGACGAGGTGCTCGCCGTGCTCGCCTACTGCGCGGCGAACGCCGTCGCCGTGGTGCCGTTCGGCGGCGGCACCAGCGTGGTCGGCGGCGTCGAACCGGTGCGCGGTCGCTTCGACACCGTGATCGCCCTGGATCTGCGCAGGCTGGACCAGGTCACCGCGATCGATCCGGTCAGCGGCACCGCCACGCTGGGTGCGGGACTGACCGGCCCGCGCGCGGAGGAACTGCTCGGCGT
Source organism: Nocardia araoensis NBRC 100135 (assembly GCF_000308435.1). GTDB lineage: Bacteria > Actinomycetota > Actinomycetes > Mycobacteriales > Mycobacteriaceae > Nocardia > Nocardia araoensis. The sequence goes on from NZ_BAFR01000050.1 coordinate 20,653, forward strand.
GCACGGGCTGTCTCTCGGGCACTTCCCGCAGAGTTTCGAGTTCGCCACCATCGGCGGCTTCGCGGCCACGCGGTCGTCCGGCCAGGCTTCGGCGGGGTACGGCCGCTTCGACGACATGGTGCAGCGGCTGAAGATCGCCACGCCCAGCGGCACGCTCGTCCTCGGACGCGCTCCCGCTTCGGCGGCGGGGCCGGACCTGCGTGAGCTCTTCGTCGGATCGGAGGGCACGCTCGGCGTGATCACCGAGGTCACCTTGCGCGTGCATCCGGTCCCGGAAACGGTTGCCTACCAGGCGTGGTCGTTTCCCGACTTCGCGACCGGCGCCGCCGCGTTGCGCGCGGTGGTGCAGGCGGGCACGGCGCCGACCGTGCTCCGGCTGTCCGACGAGGCGGAGACGGGGATCAACCTCGCCCGCTCGGGCGATATCGGGGGCAGCCCGGTGGCCGGGTGCCTCGCCGTCACCACCTATGAGGGCAGCGCCGCGCACGTCGCCGCGCGCAGCGCCGAAGCGGGCGCACTGCTGACCGCGTCGGGCGGCTCGGCCCTGGGCGAGACGCCGGCCCGGGAGTGGGAGCGCGGTCGTTTCGCGGCTCCGTACCTGCGCGACGCGCTCCTGGATGTCGGCGTGCTCTGTGAAACGCTGGAAACCGCCACCACCTGGTCGAAGCTGAGCAGCCTCAAGGCGAAGGTGACCGCGGCGCTGACCGATTCGCTCAGTGCGCAGGGGACGTCGCCGCTGGTCATGTGCCATATCTCGCACACCTACCCGACCGGGGCGTCGCTGTACTTCACCGTCGTCGCCAAGCAGTTGGACGACCCGCTGGCCCAATGGCACGCCGCGAAGCGCGCGGCGGGCGACGCCATCGTCGCGGCGGGCGGCACCATCACGCATCATCACGCGGTGGGCACCGATCACCGTCCCTGGGTGCCGGACGAGGTGGGCGACCTCGGCGTGCGCGTCCTGCGCGCGGTGAAGGCCGAACTCGACCCGGCAGGCATCCTGAATCCCGGAAAGCTGGTGCCGTGAACGAATACTCGCCGGTGCGCAAAGTCACCGTGGTGACCAACCCGCGGTCCGGACACGGCAAGAGCGGCGAGGCCGCGAGCGTCGCGATCGCCCGCCTCCGCGCGGGCGGCGCCGAGGTCACCGAGGTGAGCGCGCCCTCGGCCGCCGAGACGGTTCGCCGGGTGCGGGATTCCCTCGCGGGCGGTGCGCCGCCCGATGCCGTGGTCTGCGTCGGCGGCGACGGCTTGCTCAACGTCACCCTCCCGGCCGTCGCGGAGACCGGCGTCCCACTCGGCATGATTCCCGCGGGCACCGGCAACGACCTGGCCAGGGAACTCGGTGTGCCGACCGACGACCCGCTCGCCGCCGCCGCGCTCGTGCTGCGTGGGCGGACCAGGACGATCGATCTCGGCCGGATCGAGTCGCCCGGCGCGCCGATGTGGTTCGCCACGGTGACCGGCACCGGATTCGACGCGCGCGTCACGCTGCGCGCCAACGAGATGCGCTGGCCGAAAGGCAGACTGCGCTACACCGTCGCCGCACTGGCCGAGATCTCCGGGCGGTTCACCGTGCCCTACCGGGTGGAGTTGGTGGACGCGGTGACCGACGGGCTCACCAACCCCGGCGCGGGCTCGCTGCTGGAGACCGAGGCGGTCATGGTCGCGGTCGGCAACACCCGCACCTACGGCGGCGGCATGCTGATCTGTCCGGACGCGATCATGGACGACGGCCTCCTCGACCTGACCGTGGTCGGCGCGCTGTCGCGGCGGGAGATGCTGCGCCTGCTGCCCGCATTGTCGGCGGGAAAACGCCAGAATCACCCGGAGGTCAAGCAATTCCGCGCCGCGGCCGTCACGCTCACCGCCGCGGGCGCACCCGCCACCGCGGACGGCGAACCGGCGGGCACCCTGCCGATCACCATCCGGGCCGTCCCGGCGGCACTGACCGTCCTGGTCCCCTGACGCGCCCGCTTTCGCCGGTCAGGCGAAGGTCACGCACCGCAAGTGGTCGACGGCCGCGCGGTCGACGATGACCACCGATCGTGAACCGCGGGCGGCGCGCTCGGTCGTCACCGCGCTCATCAGTCGCCGCCAGCCGCGCACGTGCAGCCGGAAGGCCATGTGGTTGATCCGCCGTCCGCGACTGTGCTGGCCTGCCTTGGCCACCGGCGCGGGCACATCGAGCAGGAGCAGGTGCAATTCGCGCTGCGCCGCCCAGCCGGCGATCATGGTGCGCGCCCACCGGAAGGTGGCGCAGTCGTGGATCACGATCGGGCCGTCGACCTCCCGCAACGCGGTGCGAATGGCGAGGAAGTGCGCCGCATGCACCACCGGACGCCACAGCAGGTAGGGCAGCCACCAGAGTTTGCGCCGCCAGCGATTGCGCGCCTGCATCGAGTCGAGCACCAGCACCCCGGCGGGACTGCGCGACGGTGCGGTGGCCGCCGCGTCGGCGTCGAAGAACTTGCGCAGGGCGGTGCTCTTGCCCGCGCCGGGGACGCCGGCGATGATCAGCGCGGCCGCGGCGGGGTATCGAATCTCCGCGAACGCGCGACCGCGTAGATCGTGCAGCGCGTCCGGGACCAGGATCGGCAGCCGCGGTTCGGTGGCGTGTCCGGGCACGGCTTCCAGCGGGGGGTTCACCTCTCCCAGCGTCCGCAGTCGAGGCCTGTTCGACAACCGGGAAAACCCTGGTTTTTCTTGGGTATTCGCGGGGGAGGTGCGCCTTGGGTGTCCACTCTTTCCAGAGTCCCGAGTTTTCACCCTTTCGGCAATATCGGACATTTCGGACAACGGCGATTCATGTGGGTTTCCGGCCCGCCGACCGCGCGCGAAGATGCATTCGTTCGCCTTGAGACCCGAAGAGGCTCAGGATTTCCACCGGCCCCCGGCCCGCGCTGCCGAACCAATGTGGTTGGCGGGTGTCGAATTCCGCGGCCTCGCCGGGGCCGAGCACCAGATCGTGCTCGCCGAGCACCAGCCGGAGCCGTCCGGACAGCACGTAGAGCCACTCGAATCCCTCGTGCACCTTCGGGTCCGGTTCGCCGCGCTCGGGCGGAATGACGATCTTGAACGCTTGCAGCGGCCCCGGCTGCCGGGTCAGCGGGAGAATGGTGAGTCCGTTCATCTTGCGCGCCGTCGTGTGGATCCGGGGGTCGGCGATCCTCGGTGCGGCCACCAGTTCGTCCAACGGCACCTGGTGGGCCATCGCGATCGGCAGCAGGAGTTCCAGACTGGCTTTTCGCTGGCCGGACTCGAGCCGCGAGAGCGTGCTCTTGGAGATCCCGGTGCTTTCCGCAAGCGCGGTCAGCGTGACGTTGCGGCGAGTCCGCAGCGCTTTGAGTCGCGGACCGATATCGGCGAGGGCTTGGGCGACGCCCGGTGGTGTGGACATGTCACCAGTGCACCGCTTCTTCCCGGAATTAGCAACAATAGTTGCCGATCTACGCGAGCCGGCGGCACTGTGTCGGTGGAGGTGATCGCGGATGAGCGAGAGATACGACGTGGTGATCGTGGGCGCCGGTGCGGCGGGACTGTCCGGGGCGCTGGTCCTGGCCCGGGCGCGGCGGCGAGTCGCGGTGGTCGGAGGCGGTGCGCCGCGGAATGCGCCCGCCGAGCACATGCACGGGTTCCTGTCCCGGGACGGGATGCCGCCCGCGCAGTTGCTTGCGGCCGGCGCCGAGGAGGCAGCCGGCTACGGCGCGGAGATGATCTCCGACGTCGTCGTCGGGGCGGAACGGGTGGGTGAGTCGGAGCACGAACTGCGGCTACGGGGCGGTGCGCCGCTGCGGGCGCGCCGCGTGCTCGTCGCGACCGGACTGCGCGACGAACTGCCGCGGCTGCCCGGCGTGCGCGAACGATGGGGTCGCGACGTGCTGCACTGCCCCTACTGCCACGGCTACGAGGTTCGCGACCAGCCGATCGGCGTGCTCGGCGGCCCGGAACCCGGTGCCATGGCCCGGTCGGTGCACCTGGCGCTGCTGCTGCCGCAGTGGTCGGACGACGTCATCTTCTTCCCGAACACCATGCCGCTGTCCGATGGTGACCGCGGTCACTTGGCCGCGCGCGGGGTGCGGGTGCTCGAAGGCCAGGTCGCCCGGTTCGTGGTGGACGACCGGCTGCGCGGTGTGGAACTGGCCGACGGGCGAGCGGTGCCGCGGACCGCGATGTTCGTCGCGCCGACCTTCCGCGCCAACGACGACGTGCTGGTGGCGCTCGGCTGCGCGTTCGACGACAACGGCTGGGTCGTGACGGACGCCACCGGGCGCACCAGCGTGCCCGGCGTCTGGGCCGCCGGTAACGTGAGCAATCCGGCCGCCCAGGTGATTTCCGCGGCGGGTGCGGGCTCGACCGCCGCGATTGCGATCAACGGCGACCTGGTGTCGGCCGACGCCACCGTGCCCGCCCGATAAGGGGAATATCAGGGGTAGAAAATGCCGGAAGCTGAGAATTACTTATGGATTCCGAGTCGGGCATCGGATCGCCGGTAAGCTACTGACATAGGCGGAGTGTTCGGTGTCCCTCATCCACCGAAGACTCCGCCTTTCTTTGTCTTCGTCGTGAAATACCGCTGTGTGTGATTCGGCCGGAACGCTCCGGCGAGCCGATACGCCCCCGATTTCCGACGCCGCGCCGACCGGCTGATCCGTGGCAGCGGCGAGCCGGGTCGACCGACCCGAAGTCGGCGGATCGACGCGCTCTAGAATCGCGGGGTGACCAGCGCAGCCCCTGACAACACGCGTAATCGTGCCGATGCCCTCCCCAAAAGCTGGACCCCCGGCGAGGTGGAGGCCGAAATGTACGAGCGCTGGGTAGCCGCTGGCTATTTCACCGCCGACACGGGCAGCGGCAAGCCCGCCTACTCCATCGTGCTGCCGCCGCCGAACGTCACCGGCACGCTGCACATGGGCCACGCGCTCGACCACACCCTGATGGACACGCTGTCGCGCCGCAAGCGCATGCAGGGTTACGAGGTGCTCTGGCTGCCCGGCATGGACCACGCGGGCATCGCCACCCAGACCGTGGTGGAGAAGCAACTGGCGGTGGACGGCAAGACGAAGGAAGACTTCGGCCGCGAACTGTTCGTGCAGAAGGTCTGGGACTGGAAGCGGGAGTCCGGCGGCGCCATCCAGTGGCAGATGCGCGCCCTCGGCGACGGCGTCGACTGGAGCCGGGACCGCTTCACCATGGACGAGGGCCTGTCGCGCGCCGTGCAGACGATGTTCAAGCGGCTCTACGACGCGGGCCTGATCTACCGCGCCGAGCGGCTGGTGAACTGGTCGCCCGAGCTGCGCACCGCGATCTCCGACATCGAGGTCAAGTACGAGGACGTGGAAGGCGAGCTGGTCTCGCTGCGCTAC
>NZ_BAFR01000049.1 GCF_000308435.1 Nocardia araoensis NBRC 100135
TGCGGGAGAGATCGGCGACGAGTTCCCGGACGATCAGCTGGATCTCCCTGGCGATGGCCGTGCGCAGCGCCGCGGACCCGCCGCGGCGCTCCCTGGTCAGGAAGCCGAACAGCTCACGTTTGGGGCCCACTTGCGTGAACACGAAGCGCACCGTGTCCGACAAGCCCGCATCGGCGTTGCGGCGGACTTCGCGCAGCGCCAGCCGCAGCGCCGTGACGCCGTCGTCGACCAGCGTGGCGCCGAGGTCCTCCAGCGACGCGAAGTGCCGATAGAACGCCGTCGGCACGATGCCCGCCGAGCGGGCGATCTCCCGCAGGCTGAGCGCGGCGAATCCGCGTTCGGCGGCCAGCGCGAGGGTGCCGTCCAGGAGTGCCTGCCTGGTCCGCTCCTTGCGCTCGCCTCGCGTCGCTGCCTGCTCACTCATCTCGGTGAGCATACATCCGTTCACCATTCGACCTATCCCCAGATGTAGTTCGAGTCACATGTTTCGCCGGTTGACACCTAGCCCGGGTCATCCGGCACACTAGTTGAGTGTACAGACGTGCACTGAAATTCAGTCGCACGTCGTCAGCCCGACAAGAGGCACGGAGAACTAATGGTGGATCTCATCAACCTGGTGCAGACCCTGACCTCGCCGCACCCGCTGGATCGGTACCTCGAACTGGTCCGCCCCACCCTCACGGTGCGGGACATGCGGGCCGAAATCACTCACGTGCGCCGCTCGGCGCCGGGCTCGGTCACGCTCACGCTGCGCCCGACCCGGCAGTGGAAGGGCCATGTCGCCGGACAGTACGTCCAGATCGGCGTGGTGATCGACGGTGTGCGGCACACGCGGTGTTATTCGCCGGTGAACCCGGAACGCGGTCAGGAACGCGAAATCCAGTTGACCGTGAAGGCGCACCCGGACGGCTTGGTGTCGCAGTATCTCTACCGCCACGCCGCACCCGGCATGGTGGTCGACCTGACACCCGCCGGCGGCGTGTTCCGGCTGCCGGAGCCGCGGCCGCGGCGCGTGCTGCTGATCAGCGGAGGCAGCGGCATCACGCCGGTGCTGTCCATGCTGCGCACGCTCGCCGCGGAGGATCATCCGGGCGAGGTCGTCTTCCTGCACTACGCGAAGTCGCCTGCGGTGCTGCCGCATCGAGCGGAGCTGGACGCCATCGCGCGACGGCACCCGAACTTCCGCATCGAGCTGCGCTATCCACACCGCACGCCGGACCTGCCGCCCGAGGTGGACCCCGATGCGCCGTGGGTGGACCTCGCCCGACCGAAGACCGGCGGATATTTCGACTATGACGAACTCGAGCGCGTGGCGCCTTGGTTCGCCGACGCGCAGACCTTCGTCTGCGGCCCGCCGTCGCTGATGGAGGCGGTGCGCACGATCTATCAGGCCGAGCAACTCGACGACCGGCTGCACTCCGAGGAGTTCACGCTGTCGGTCGCGCCGGTGGACGCCGCCGACGCGCACGGCACCGTCAGCTTCTCGGCCAGCGGCGTGACCGCGCGCAACAACGGCGCCACGCTGCTCGAGCAGGCCGAATCCGCCGGACTCAGTCCGGAGTACGGCTGCCGCATGGGGATCTGCTTCTCCTGCACCGCGGTGCGCCGCTCCGGCTGCACGCGCAATCTGCGCACCGGCGAGACCGACACCGACCCCGACCAGCCGATCCAGCTGTGCATCAGCGCGCCGGTCGGCGACGTCGACATCGACATCTGATCACGAAGGGGAGCGAATCATGACCATCCTGACCGAAACCGAGAACGGACCGCTGGTCCTGAGCCCGGACCAGATCGAGGAACTCGGCCGCGAACTCGACGAGCTGCGCGCCGCGATCGTCGCCGATCTGGGTGAGCGCGACCGGGAATACCTGTACTCGATCATCAAGGCGCAGCGGGGATTCGAGATCGCCGGGCGCGGCCTGATGTATCTCGGCTTCCTTCCGCCCTTCTGGCTGGCCGCGGTGGCGGCGCTGAGCGTGTCGAAGATCCTGGACAACATGGAGATCGGCCACAACGTGATGCACGGCCAGTACGACTGGATGCGCGAGCCGGGGCTGAATTCCCGTGTGTTCGAATGGGACACGGTCTGCCCGGCCGACCAGTGGAAGCATTCGCACAACTACCTGCACCACACCTACACCAACATCCACAACAAGGACCGCGACATCGGCTACTCCATCCTGCGCATGGACGAGGCGCAGGAGTGGAACGTGCTCCGGCTCGGTCAGCCGCTGTACGCCTTCGTGCTCATGGTGCTGTTCGAGTGGGGCGTGATGGGCCACGACCTGGAGGTGGAGAACATCCTGGCGGGTAAGAAGAAGTGGCCGGAGGTCAAGAAGCTGCTGCTCGGTCAGTGGCGCAAGGCGGGCAAGCAGGTGCTCAAGGACTACCTGGTGTTCCCCGCGTTGACCGGGCCGCTGTTCTTCCACACGCTGGCGGGTAACGCCACCGCAAACCTGGTGCGCAACGTGTGGGCCTTCGCGATCATCTTCTGTGGTCACTTCCCGACCGGCGTACAGACGTTCACCGAGGAGGAGACCGCGGACGAGACGCGTGGCGAGTGGTACATCCGGCAGATGCTCGGCTCGGCCAACATCACCGGCAGCAAGCTGTTCCACATCATGTCCGGGAATTTGTCGCATCAGATCGAACACCATCTGTTTCCCGACCTGCCCGCGAGTCGTTATCCGGACATGGCGCCGACCGTGCGGGCATTGTGTGAAAAGTACGGTTTGCCGTACAACACCGGCCCGCTCGGTAAGCAGATCGGCTCGGTGTGGAAGAAGATTTTCAAGCTGGCACTTCCGCCGCGCTGGGTCGAGAGCGAGCCATCGTCCGGTGTTATCGTGATGCGTCAGCGAAAGGCGAGCGAAGCGGGCGTGTGAATGATCGGGAAATTCGAGAGCAACAAGGATCTCATTCAGGAATTGACCTCGTCCGGCGCGCGGCACGTCGGCAATATCGCCAACATCATCACGGGGACCGTCGCCGAGGTCACCAGGGAGATCGGTGAGTGGATCACCGACGCCATCGAGATGAACGAGGCGGCGGCCGCGGCTCGCCGGGACGCGGCGGCGCAGCGGGATCTCGATCCTGACCTCGGGGAGGAGACCGAGGTCACGGTGACGAAACCGCGGGCGGACGCGACGGAGTCGTTCCTCGACGCCGAGGTGGTCGAGCCGGGAGTCGACGAGCCGCGCTGATCACCACACCGGCAGCCTGCGCCGATGCTGGATGACGTCGGTGATCAGATCCTGATAGCCGTCGATCAGCTCGGCCAGCCTGCTCCACTGCAGGTGGGCCTCCCCGCCCGCCTGCGCCGGATGCGGCCCGGTCGTGATCTCGTCGTCCAGCGAGTGTCGAGCCGAAACCCATTTCGCCGCGATTCGGTCGATGACCGCGCCGAGGGTCTCGGTGTGCAGGGAGGCGCCCTCGCGGTGCTGTACGTTCTCGGCCACCCAGGCGTCGATCCGCCCGATCCATTCGGCGCGGCAGCCGTCGATGTCCTCGACTTCCTGGGTGCACGCCGCGACGCGGGTGCTGGATGCCCCCGGAGCGTGCGCTCGCTCGAGTTCCCGCTGCCGCCGCTCATGGCAGTCGACGAGTTTCCGCGCGGCGTGCAGCACGCTGTGCCGGTGCTGGTTCTCGCCGGGTTCGCGAATCGCGCGAAGCAGTGCGGCGGGCGGCGGAAGTTCTCCGGCTCCGAAACTGCGCTGAGCGTATTGGGTGGGCATGACATACCTCTGCGACACGACGAATCCTGGATGCGCCAGGGCCGAGGGGGATTTCGGGGAGGGGCTCCCCTCGGCTCCGGCGCAGTCCCGCACCCGGATGCCACCCCACGTTTCACCAGCACGGCAGAGAAACCGGGAAATCCGCGACGATGCGAGAGAAGACGGTCCGAGAAATCGGGACACTTTCAGGAAAGCGCGGTAGCCGAAGCCGCGCAATACTCTGGTTCGCGAATCCGAAAGCTGCCGGGAAATCGTTATGTTCCGTTACGGATCGGTCACCCGGACCACGGGTTCGCGAAATTGTCGAGCGTATGGGCAGCAACCGATTCGGCACGAGCACTGCGCGCTGCTGCCCGATCGGCTAGCCTCGGTATTCGTGCCCGCCTACGTGTCATCGCCGGAGCTGACATTCGGCTTCATGTTCGCGCTGGAAGACCCCGAGCGAATCGCGGAGGTCGTGCGTAATCTGATCGTCCGCAAGACCGTCTCGGTCTTCCGTCTCGCCCGGCTGTCCGACGACGACGGCCCGCCGGAGCGCTACGTGGTCAACTGGGCGGTCATCCCGCAGATCTCGATCACCACCGCCGCGCCGGACGAAGAGGAGTTGCGGACCACCCGCACCATGCTGGTCAACGCCTTTCTCAGTGAGGACGGCGAGGTCAGCCTGTATTCGAGCCAGTCGAGCGGACCGGCCTGAGGCGGACCGTCCCGGATGGCGCGCAGCCGGGACGGTCCGACCGATCATCCGACCGGGACCGGCGCGTCGAGTCGCCCGGACCGGGCGAGCGCGAACAGGCTCCCTGCCGCGGCCGCGCCGACGGCGACGAGCGCGGCCCACGCCAGTGCGCTCATCCCGGCCTCGCGGGTGCGGTCGAGCAGCGTTCCGATGCCCAGGTTCCCGAGCAGGATGCCGATGCCGACGATGGTGTTGTAGAGGCCGTAGTGCGTCGCCACCAAGCGGTTGCCCGACAGCGCGACCACGGTGTCCATCTCGAACGGAAAGACCGCTGCCGCACCGATTCCCAGCGCGACCGAGGTCAACAGCAGTGCGCCGATCGCGGGCCCCACGCCGAAGCCGGTGCCCGGGATCACCACCAGCGGCACGAACGCGGACGCGAGTATCGCCATGCCGAGCGCCAGGCTGTGCGCGCGGCCCCACCGCTGCCCGAACCAGCGGGTGATGCGCAGTTGCCCGGCGATCGCGATCAACCCGGACAGTACGAACACCGCCGTCATCAGCACGGTGGCCGAGTCGCCCGCGATCCGTGCGGCGTGCACCGGCAACGCCAGGTAGACCTGGAAGGCCAGGACCGAGGAACTGATCATCGCCGCTGCGAACAGCAGGAACGGGCGGTTGGCCAGCACCACGCGCCAATCGTCCAGCACCGAGGTGGTTTTCGGCTCGGCCCGGTGCTGCGGGAGCGCGCGCAACTGGGCCAGCGTGAGCACGCCGAACACCACGGCGGCGCCCGTCGCGGTCGCGCGGAAGTCGACGGCCATCAGCGCGAGCCCGGCGATCGGACCGAACAGCATGCCCGCCTGGTAGAAGACGTTGAACACGGCGAACGCCTCCACTCGGCGCTCACCCGAGTCCACCGCCAGGTACGCGCGGACCGCGGGGTTGAACAACGCGCCCGCGAAGCCGGTCGCGGCCGAGGCCGCGACCAGCGCGGGCAGTGTGTCCGCGACCGCGAGCAGCGCGAAACCGCCTGTGCGCAGCAGGCATCCGGTCACGATGAGCGGTTTGTAGCCGAGTCGGTCGGCCAGCGTGCCGCCGAACAGGAACATGCCCTGCTGGGCGAAGTTGCGGATGCCGAGGACCAGTCCGACCGCCCAGGCGGCCAGCCCGAGCGGCCCGGCCAGGTAACCGGCCAGGTAGGGCATCAGCATGGAGAAGCCGGTGTTGATGGCGAACTGATTGACCATCAGCATGCGGCTGGGGCGGTTGAAGCCGCGGAAGGTGGCGATCAGGTCGGTCATCGCGTCCGCTCCTTCCCGGCGCCACGGGGATCGACGACCGTCGTGCACCGGGTCCACGAGACCGCGACGGCGTCGGCCGGATGCGGGATGCGCAGCGGTGTGGCGGGCGGTGCGATGTCGAGCAGGCCGTGCTCGCGGCAGTAGTCGTCGTTGTACACCGTGTCGAAGTAGCGCAGCGGACCGTCGGGAAAGACCGCGGCTATCCGGGTGGCCGGATCGCCGGTGCGGGCCAGCCAGCCCGCGACCAGGGCGACCGCGCCGACGCTCCAGCCGCCGCTGGCGTGATGTGTCGCGGCGAGCCGGCGGCAGGCCCAGACCGCCTCCGCGGGCGCGACCCAGTGCACTTCGTCGAACGCCGAATAGTCGACGTTGTCCGGGTGGATACTCGAACCGAGCCCGCGCATCAGCCGCTGCCCCGCGGGCTGTCCGAAGATCGTGGACGCCACGGTGTCGACGCCGACCAGACGCAGGTGCGGAAAGTACCGGCGCAGCGTGCGCGTGATGCCCGCGGAATGGCCGCCGGTGCCGACCGAGCAGACCAGGACGTCGATCCTGCCCAGCTGGGCGACCAACTCGAGCGCCAGGGTCTCGTAGGCGTCCTGGTTGTCGGGGTTGCGGTACTGGTCCGGGCACCAAGCCCGCGGATCGCGCGCCAGCAGTTCGGCGACGCGGTCGCGCCGCGCCTGCTGCCAGCCGCCGGTGGGGTGCGGCTCGGTGACCAGTTCCACCCGCGCGCCGTAGGCCGCGAGCATGCGGTGCATGAGCGGTTCCAAGCCGGGGTCGGTGACCAGCGTGACCGGGTGGCGATACACCATTCCCGCCAGCGCCAGGCCCAGACCGAGCGTGCCGCTGGTGGATTCGATGATCGGAGCGCCAGGCGCGAGCGCACCGCGCGCGATGGCGCGCTCGACCATGTGCAGCGCGGGCCGGTCCTTCATTCCGCCCGGATTGGCGCCCTCCAGTTTGGCCCAGAAGCCGCGGCCGTCCGGTTTCGTTGTGCCGTCGAGCGGTTCGGTGATCCAGAGCACGGGCGTGTTGCCCACCATGGTGGCCGGACGCGGACAGCGCTGGGCCGCCGTGAGCAGACTCGCCGGGCTCGCGAGGGCAGGCTCCGGTTCGCGGGGAGCCGGATCGGGCACAGCCGGGTTCTGCAGCGCAGAAGTCATCAGGAATCGTCGATTCTGTGCGGTCGCTGTGGCAGCGACGGTGTGAGTGCGGACTTCGCACGAACACCGGCCGGGCCCCGGCAGGCTCCGGCCTGACGCTGACCGATCAGTTCCGATCGATGCCGAATCGAGTGAGTCTGTCTCTGCCCGGATACACCGGCAGGGTCGCGACCGGGGGTGCGCGCACGCCGCCCGCGCGGGCGGACGCGGGCGCCGCGAGCAGCACCGACACCGACGCGAGCAGCAGCAACAGCAGCAGCGTGACAGCGCGCGGCAGGGCGGCGAGCACCCCGTCGGCGGGCACGTGCCGGTCCGGTTCGGCGGCGTGCTGATGCCGGTCGGCGAGGATCGCCGGGGAGACGATGGAGGCCACGACGGGGCCGGACGCTTCGATGTGGGCGTGTGCCGCGACGGCGTGGCCGAAGACGTGGCACTGGGGCACCGCCATGGCGACCACCCAGACGGTGTACGCGAGAGCAACGATCACCCGGATCACCGGTAGCCGCTGCGCGCCGAACGTCACGCTTTCCGATGGTACAAGCCCGTTCGCACGACGATTCGCGGGTGGGAATCGGTATGAGTGCGCGCTCCGGGTGATTTCGGCTGCGGCGCAATGCTCCTCGTTCGCCGAATGCGGCCGTGCACCCCGATTCGTTGGCGTGTCGGTATCGGATGGTGCCGTTCACGGGCGGCCGGATACGCGACAATCAGGACACCTACTGGTTGTGGCATGGATCACAGCAACCGTAAGGAGCGTTGCTCATGGAACTCGAGAAGCCGGCCGCGCCGCCCAGCCCGATTCGGGTACGAGGCGATCTGGACCCCGCACTGTCCCGGTGGCTGTGGCTGGTCAAGTGGCTATTGGCGATCCCGCACTACATCGTGTTGTTCTTCCTGCACATCGCGTACGCGGTGCTCACGGTGGTCGCCTTCTTCGCCATCCTGATCACCGGCAAGTACCCGCGGGGGCTGTTCGACTTCAACGTCGGCGTGATGCGCTGGGGATGGCGGGTGACCTTCTACGCGCTCTCGGTACTCGGCACCGACAAGTACCCGCCGTTCAGCCTGCAACCGAACGCGGAGTACCCGGCCGATCTGGAGATCGACTATCCGGAGACGTTGCACCGCGGCCTGGTGCTGGTGAAGTGGTGGTTGCTGGCGATTCCGCACTACCTGATCGTCGGCGCGGTGCTGAGCGGCGGCATCGCGATCGCGGGGAGCGACGGTGACGACTGGGGCGGCGCCTCGATCTCGCTGCTGGGCATCCTGCTGATCGTCGCGTTGGTCGCGTTGCTGTTCACGGCGCGCTACCCGCAAGGTCTCTACGACTTCGTGATGGGCATCAATCGCTGGATCATCCGCGTGCAGGCCTACGCCGGTCTGATGCGCGACGAGTACCCGCCCTTCCGGCTCGACCAGGGCGCTCGCGAGTCCGACTGAACCGGTACCGAATCCGCCCGCCTGTTCAGCGGGCGGATTCGTATATCCGCCGGACGACGTCCTCGATCTCGGGCTCCTCGATCGACAGGTCCCGCACTTCGGCGCGCTCCGACACCGCGGCCAGCAATTGCGCGGCCGTGATCTGCTCGGGATCGAAGGCCAGCCGCTGCCGCATACCGTCGCCTTCGGTGCCGAGCAACTGGGCCGAGGGGAGATCGTCGAGGTCGGGCGTCGGTTCGGCCAAGTCGACCACCAGCACCCGGCGCGCGCCGACGGTGGCCGCCAATCCGGTGAGGGACCCGTCGTACACCATGCGGCCGTGATCGACGACGAGCACACGCTCGCAGAGCCTTTCGATGTCGCCCATGTCGTGAGTGGTGAGCAGCAGGGTCGTGCCGCGCTCGGCGCGCTCGGCTCGGAGGAACTCGCGCAGCCGCTGCTTGGACAGCACGTCGAGGCCGATGGTCGGCTCGTCCAGGATGACCAGTTCGGGCGAATGCAGCAGTGCCGCGGCTACTTCCGCGCGCATGCGCTGGCCCAGCGAGAGCTGGCGCACCGGTGTGTCGAGCGTGTCGGCCATTTCCAGCTGCTCGATCAGTTCGTGCGCGCGCTTGCGCGCGGCGCCAGGCTCCAACCGGTGGATCGCGGCGAGGATCGAGAACGACTCGCGCAGGGGCAGATCCCACCACAGTTGCGAGCGCTGGCCGAACACCACGCCGATCCGCCCGGCCAATTCACGCCGCTGCCGCACGGGATCCAGCCCGCAGGTGCGCACGGTGCCCGCGGTGGGGACCAGGATGCCGGTGAGCATTTTGATCGTGGTGGATTTGCCCGCGCCGTTGGCGCCGATGTAGCCGACGGCGGCGCCCCGGTCGATCCGGACGGTCATCCGGTCGACGGCGGTGAGCGTCTCGCGGCGCCTGCGCCAGCGGCGGCCGTCTTTGCGATACAGGATGAACTGCCTGGTGAGGCCCTCCATGTCGATGATCGCCTCCGGGCTGCCCGTGCTCATCCGCCGCCTCCCTGGTAATGCCGAGTGCCCGATCGCCACAAACCCAGCGCCAGTAGCCACACCCACAGCGCCGCCACCGGGGTGAGCCAGGCCAGCCAGGCGGGCAGCAGCGGAGGGCCGGGCAGGCCGAGCAGCGCGAGGGTGGGCAGATAGGCCGTGAACGAGACCGGAATCGCGAACCCGAACAGCAGTCGCATGGGGGTGGGGAACACCGACGCGGGTTGTGTCGCCGCGAACGAGCCGCCGTAAGTGAAACTGTTGGTGAGCTCGGAGCCGTCGATCAGATAGAACTGCAATCCGGCGGCGCAGACGAACACCCCGCCGAACAGCGCGATTCCGCCGACCAGCGTGAGTGCGAGCAGCGCGGCCGTGGCCGAATTCCAGGCGATGTCGTTGCGTGCCGCACCGGTCACCAGCGCGACGATCGAGACCGAGGCGCGAGCGAACCGGCGCAGGGAGATGTCGCTGGTGATCAATTGCAGCAGCAATGGTTGCGGCCGCAGGTGGTAGGCGTCGAGCTGGCCCATCCGGATCAGCACCGGCAGTGTGTCGAGGTGGCCGAAAAGCACCTGGGACAGCGCGAAACTCGTGTTGCTCAACCCGAACAGAAGCAGTGCGCCGTCCAGGTCGAGGCCGCCGAGGACGCGTGCGGTGCGGAAGATGAGCCACACCTCGGCCAATTCCACCAGGCCCACCAGAAATGCGCTCAGAAGCTCACTGGCGAACGACAACCGGTAGCTGCGCTGCGCCCGGATCCTGGAGCGCAACACGGCCACGTAGGGCGTCGACCACGACTCGGTGCGCGGGGCAACGATGTCACCCACCCTGCACCTCCAGCCTGCGTCGGCCCGCGACGAGCAGCACACGTCCGGCGATCGCGGTGACCACCACCCAGAACACTTGGATCCCGACGACCGAGAGTGCTTCCGCGCCGGTGATCCGTCCCGAGAGCACGTCGATCGGAGATTGCAGAATCGACGGGAAAGGCGTGGCCGCCGCGATGGCGCCCAGCCACGATGGGAACATGTGCACCGGCACGAACAGTCCGGCCAGGAACGTGCCCGCGGCGTAGTACAGCACCCGGATGCCGCGGGTTTCCACGACCCAGAATCCGATCAGTACCACGAGGAACCGGCACAGGAACGAGATGACCACCGCCAGCAGGACACTTACCGCTCCGAGCAGGTAGGGACCGGGCGTGACCGGCATCGCCAGCCCGAAGGTGAGCGTGCCCACCAGCACGCTCGGCACTCCGCGCGGCAGGAAAGTGCACGCCGCGCGCCCGAGATCGTCGGCGAGATAACCGCATTGGATGTCGACCGGGCGCAGGAAATCGATGGCGATGTCGCCGTTCTTCACCCGATCGTCCAGCGGTCCCAGCGGTCCCATGAACTGCACCGCGCCGAGCAGCCCCTGGGAGAGCCACACGTAGGCGCCGACGCTGCCCCGGTCGTACCCGCCGAAGTCGCCGGCGGCGTCCACCGCCGCGGCCAGGACGGACGCGCGGACGAACCCGAACACGCAGTTGGTGAACAGCCCCGCGAACATGGCCATTTTGTATTGCCACTGTCTGCGGAATCCGGCGCCCACGAGTGATGCGTAGAGGGCGACGGCGCTGCGAAATCGTTCCCTGACGGCACGCTGTCCGCCCCCCTCCGGTCTGCCGCGCACAAGGAGTTGACTCTACTGGCCGCGGCGTGGAGCCCGAAAGGCTTCGGCGCGTTTTGAAGAAAAGGCCACATCCGGGCTGCTTCGATGTTAGAAACACTCTCACTTCAGATTGTGGAGCGCTCGCGCACGACGAGTAAGGAACGCCGATGACCGTCGCCGAGATGACTGTTTTCGAGGCACTCGAATCGAACGTGCGCGGGTACTGTCGCTGCTGGCCCGCCGTCTTCGACACCGCCAGCGGAGCGTGGTTGCGCGACGAGACCGGCAAGGAGTACCTGGATTTCTTCGCGGGCGCGGGCTCGCTCAACTACGGACACAACAACCCCGTGCTCAAGCGAGCGCTGCTCGACTACATCGCCGGGGACGGCATCACCCACGGGCTCGACATGTCCACCGTGGCCAAGCGGCGGTTGCTGGAAGCGTTGCGCGACAACGTCTTCGCCCCGCGCGGGATGGACTGGAAAGTCCAGTTCCCCGGGCCGACCGGAGCCAACGCGGTCGAGGCCGCGTTGAAGCTCGCGCGCAAGGTGACCGGGCGGCAGATCGTGCTGAGCTTCACCAACGCTTTCCATGGGATGTCGCTCGGCGCGCTGGCCGTTACCGGGAACGCCGCCAAGCGGTCGGCCGCCGGGGTCGCGCTCGGGCATGCGATGCCGATGCCGTACGACGGGTATCTCGGTGTCGCCGACGATCTGTTGTGGATGCGTAAGGCGCTGGACGACCCGTCGTCGGGGTTGGACAAGCCCGCGGCGGTGATCGTGGAGACGGTGCAGGGGGAAGGCGGCATCAATGTGGCCCGGGCGGAGTGGTTGCGTTGGCTGGCCGAATTGTGTTCGGACCGCGGCATTCTGTTGATCGTCGACGATGTGCAGATGGGCTGCGGCCGCACGGGGCCGTTCTTCTCGTTCGAGGTCGCCGGGATCACGCCCGATATCGTGACGTTGTCGAAGTCGATCGGCGGCTACGGTCTGCCGATGGCGTTGGTGCTCTTCCGGCCCGAGCTCGATCAGTGGGCGCCTGGTGAGCACAACGGCACGTTCCGGGGCAACAACGCGGCGTTCGTGACCGGACGCGTCGCGCTCGAGCACTATTGGTCGGATTCCGCGCTGGAGCTCGCGACCGTGGCCAAGGGGGACCGGATCGCACAGGCGCTGCGTGAGCTGGTCTCGACCTTTCCCGGAGTCTCGACGCGGGGGCGGGGCCTGGTGCACGGCGTCGTGTTCGAGGACGCATCGGTGGCGGAGAAGGTGGGCCGCGCCGCTTTCGATCGTGGCTTGCTGGTGGAGACGTCCGGTTCGCTGGACGAGGTGATCAAGTTGATGCCGCCCTTGACGATCGCCGAGGACGAGATCGACCACGGCATCCATCTGCTGGCGGCGGCGATGGAAGCGGTGTGCGGGTAGAGATCCTTCCTGGGTGTTGCGGAAGTATCTCAGCGCCGCGTGCGTGGCGGTGAGGTGCGAGTAATCGCGCTGCGACGAAGGCAAAAGACTCGCGACATCGTACTAATCCGGACGCAACAGTCCGGTGGTGTCCTGGTAGCCATGCGAATGTACGACAAGATCGGCGGTCACGAGGCACTCGAGGTCGTCGTGGAGGATTTCTATACCCGCGTGCTCGCCGACGACGAACTGGCCGGATTCTTCACCGGCACGAACATGTCACGACTGAAAGGGAAACAGGTCGAGTTCTTCGCCGCGGCCCTCGGCGGCCCCATCCCGTACACCGGTGCTCCGATGAAACAGGTGCACCAGGGCCGGGGCATCACCATGCACCACTTCGGCCTGGTGGCGGGTCACCTCGAGGCGTCCCTCACCGCCGCTGGTGTGCCCGGCGACCTGGTCGCCCAGATCCTGGGCGCCATCGCACCGCTGGCCGACGACATCGCTTCGTCGCCCGCGAAGATCTAGCGGCCGCGCTGCCATGTGCCCGGTGGCGGGCACGCGGGCAGCGTTATGGACCGGGGAACTCATCGGCGCCAGCGTAATGCGGCCATCCGGATCCCCCTCGGCATCCTTGTCGTGTTGCCGCAACTCTCTCGCGAAGTCGTCGACGCGGCTGGGCTCGAGTGTCGAAATCGCTCGCGGCGGACGAAGCCCACCGGGCGCAGTTCGTCGGTGTTTGAGGATGACGCCGAGTGGGTAATACCCCTGTGACCATATGTTTCTGCAGGTCACAGGGGTGTTGCGCCCCCGGCAGGAATCGAACCTGCGACCTAGGGATTAGAAGGCCCTTGCTCTATCCAACTGAGCTACGGAGGCAGTGGGTTCTACGATGGCCGACATTGGCCGTACTGTCCAGCGGGTCGAGTATAGCGACCGTCCAGATGGTCAGATTCTTAGCGTTAGCAACGTTTCAGCCATCCCGAGACAGTAGGTGAGGCGCCCGTGGTGATCGGGGCCAAGGATATCGGTACAAACCCGACCGGGCCACGGAATACTCGCCGAACTACGCTCAGTCGTATGCCGTCCGCCCCCACGTCGTCCGCCGCTGCCCGAACCGAGACCGCTCGGTCCGGGGCGCCGTTCGCGACGATCACCGCGCTGGCCGGCGCCATCGCGGCCGTGGTCGCGGCGCTGGTGGTGGGGTTGTCGGCGGCGCAGGCACTGAGTCTGCTCGGCATCCCCGACCCGGGCGCGGCGACCACCTACGGCCTGCCCGCGGTCCGGGCGCTAGCCGATCTGTCGGCCGCGCTGACGGTCGGCTCGCTGCTGTTCGCGGCCTTCCTGGTGCCGCCGCAGTCGAACGGGCTGCTGGACGTCGGCGGGTATCGCGCGGTGCGCAGGGCATCCGATTTCGCGTTGGTCTGGGCGTGCTGCGCGGCGCTGCTGGTGCCGCTGACGGTTTCGGACACCACCGGGCGGCCGGTGGGAGACGTCCTGGGGCCGCAGGACCTGTGGCAGGCGATCGATCGGGTCGAACTGGCCGGAGCCTGGCGCACGACCGTCGTGTTCGCGGTGATCGTCGCGGTGGGCTGCCGGCTCGCGTTGCGCTGGGGCTGGACTCCGGTCCTGTTCGGCGCCGCGATCGCCACCATGATGCCGCTGGCGTTGACCGGCCATTCCTCCTCCGGCGGGTCGCACGACCTGGCGACCAACAGCCTGATCCTGCACTTGATCGCGTCCGCCGTCTGGGTCGGCGGTCTGTTCGCGGTGCTGGCGCACGCCGTGCGCGGCGGTGCGTACACCGATGTCGCGGCGCGGCGTTTCTCGCTGACCGCCACGGTCGCGTTCGCCGTGATCGCGGTCAGCGGCGTGATCAACTCCTTGGTCCGCGTGCCGCTGGACGAACTTCTCTCCAGCACCTACGGCAGGTTGGTGCTGGCCAAGGCCGCCGCGCTGGTGCTGCTCGGTGTGTTCGGATACCTCCAGCGCCGCGCCTCGTTGCCCGCCTTGGCGGCCGATCCCGGCGACCGGTCGGCCCTGGTGCGGTACGCGGGCGTCGAAGTGTTGATCTTCGCCGCGACCATCGGCCTCGCGGTCGGGCTGGGCCGCACGCCGCCGCCACCGCCGGATTCCGTTCCGACCCCCGTCGAGGTGGAGCTGGGCTACAACCTGGCCGGGCCACCCAGCTTCGCCCGCCTGGTGTTCGACTGGCGGTTCGATCTGATCTTCGGAACGCTGTCGGTCCTGCTCGCGGTGCTGTACCTGCTCGGCGTGCGGCGGCTGCGCGCGCGGGGCGACGCGTGGCCGGCCGGGCGGACGTTCGCCTGGCTGTCCGGCTGCGTGGTGCTGCTCGTCGCCACTTCTTCCGGCGTCGGCCGGTACTCGCCCGCGATGTTCAGCGTGCATATGGGAGCGCACATGGCGCTGTCCATGCTCGCGCCGATCCTGTTGGCGCTCGGTGGCGCGGTGACGCTGGCGCTGCGCGCGCTGCCCCCGGCGGGCCGCGGTGGCGTGCCCGGCCCACGGGAATGGCTACTGGCCGCGGTGCACAACCCGGTGTCGCGTTTCCTGACCCACCCGATCGTGGCCTCGGCGATCTTCGTCGGCGGCTTCTACGCGCTGTACCTGGGCGGCATCTTCGATGCCTACGCCGATTCGCACGCGGCGCACCTGCTGATGAACGTGCACTTCTTGCTCAGCGGTTACCTGTTCTACTGGGTGGTGATCGGCATCGATCCCAAGCCTCGGCAGGTGGAGCCGCTGACCAAGCTCGCCATGGTGTTCGGCTCGCTGCCGTTCCACGCGTTCTTCGGCATCGCGCTGATGAGCATGACCACGGTGCTCGGCGGCTGGTTCTACCGCGGCCTCGGTCTCGGCTGGAACGGCGATCTGCTCGGCGACCAGCGCACCGGCGGCAGTCTGGCTTGGGCGAGCGGTGAGGTCCCCTTGGTGGTGGTGATGCTGGCGTTGCTGATCCAATGGTCGCGCAGCGACCAACGGCTCGCGCAGCGCACCGATCGAGCCGCCGAACGCGACAACGACGCCGCACTCGCCGCACACAACGCGATGTTCGCCGAACTGGCCAAGCGAGATGGAGAAGTGCGTAAGTGAGTGAACGCGCCACCACCGTCCACCCACACAGACCGGTCGGGCGGGTGGAACGGTCGGACGTACGATCCGCACGCAGGCGGCTGGCAGGGCATATTCGCAAGACGCCGGTCTTCCACACCTCCATCGCGAGCCCGTCCGGTCCCGTGCCGGTGACGATGAAGCTAGAGCATCTCCAGCACGGCGGGACGTTCAAGGTACGCGGCAGCCTCAACGCCCTGCTCGAGTCGGACGCCGGGATCGATCAGGTGGTGATCGCCTCCGGCGGTAACGCGGGTATCGCGGCGGCGCTGGCCGCGGCGCGGCTCGGCAAGTCCTGCACGGTCGTCGTCCCGGAGACGGCGCCGCACACCAAGGTCGCCGCGATGTGGTCGCACGGCGCCGAGGTGCTCTGGCACGGCACCTCCTACGCCGAGGCACTGCAGCACGCGAGCGAGCTGGCCGCCGAACGCGGCGCGCTGCTGCTGCACGGGTACGACCTGCCCGCGGTGGTCGCCGGCATCGGTGTGGTCGGGCTGGAACTCGAAGAGCAGGTCCGTGGTCGGCCCCCGGTGCTGGCCGCGGTGGGCGGCGGCGGACTGGTCGCCGGGATCGCGGCCGCGGTCGGGCGCCGCCAGCGGGTGATCGGGGTGGAGCCCGAAGGCGCCGCGATCCTGCGTGCGGCGTTGGCGGCGGAGTGCCCGGTGGACATCGTCGGGTCCGGGATCACCGTCGACTCGCTCGGCCCGACGCGGATCGGTGACATCGCACTCGACGTCGCCCGCCGCCACGGCGTGCGCTCGCTGCTGGTCAGCGACGACGCGATCAGCGCGGCGCGGGAATATCTGTGGCGCGAGTTCCGCATCCTGGTCGAAGTGGCGGGCGCCACGGCGCTGGCCGCCGTGCACAGCGGCGCCTACGTTCCCGCGCCGGACGAGCGACCGGTGATCGTCCTCTGCGGTGCCAATACCGACGTGGCGGTGTTCTGATCGCGCCGGTGTGAATACTCGGTTTTCACATTCGCGGAAGTTGTCCACATTCCTCGATCGAATCGCTCGCGTTCGCGGAATCGGCGCACCCTGGAAGTGCCCTCCTGGAGGGGGAGGAATTTCCGGGCGGTTCCGGATCCGAATGTGAAGGGGCGTAGAGATGTACGAGGCGAACGCGACCGTGATCGGAACGATCGCCACCCATCCGGTCAAGCGCGATCTGACCAATGGCGAGCAGGTGGTCACCTTCCGGCTGGCGAGCAATTCCCGCCGGCTGGACCACACGTCGGGGCAGTGGGTGGACAACGGCACTTTGTATCTCACCGTCAGCTGCTGGCGCAGGCTGGTGGCGGGTGTCGACGCGTCGCTGCGGCGCGGCGATCCCGTCATCGCCTACGGTCAGCTGCGCTCCCACGAGTACCGCAGCAAGGACGGCGTGGAGCGACGGGATCTCGAGATGCGCGCCACCGCGGTCGGACCGGACCTGTCCCGCTGTGTCGCGCGACCGACGCGGTTGTCCGATCTGGCGCCGCGGAATACTTCCGGGGTCGTGAGCGCTGAAGGTCGGGTGCCGGTCGGCGACGCGCCGGGGGAGAATGTCGCTGTCACCGATTCGGCACCGCCGCGCGGCAGCTCGCCTGAGCCGGTCGACGCTTGATCGCATGACCGGTTTTCGTCCCGGCGGCAGGGTAGCTCTGCTTCGTCCTCCCATCTCTCGCACCGATAGGCTTCACACTTATGGCTGAGTTCATCTACCAAATGAAGAAGGTTCGCAAGGCGCACGGCGACAAAGTCGTGCTCGACGATGTCACCTTGAACTTCCTTCCCGGCGCCAAGATCGGCGTCGTCGGCCCGAACGGCGCGGGTAAATCCAGCGTGCTGAAGATCATGGCCGGACTGGACCAGCCGAACAACGGTGACGCGTTCCTCGCCGCCGGCGCCACCGTCGGCATCCTCCAGCAGGAGCCGCCGCTCAACGAGGAGAAGACCGTCCGCGGCAACGTCGAGGAGGGCATGGGCGAGATCAAGGTGAAGCTGGATCGCTTCAACGAGATCGCCGAGCTGATGGCCACCGACTACTCCGACGAGCTCATGGAGGAGATGGGCAAGCTTCAGGAGGATCTGGATCACGCCGACGCGTGGGACCTGGACTCCCAGCTCGAGCAGGCGATGGACGCGCTGCGCTGCCCGCCGCCGGACGAGCCCGTCACCAACCTGTCCGGTGGTGAGCGCCGCCGCGTGGCGCTGTGCAAGTTGCTGTTGAGCAAGCCCGACCTGCTGCTGCTCGACGAGCCGACCAACCACCTGGACGCCGAGAGCGTGAACTGGCTCGAACAGCACCTGGCGCAGTACCAGGGCGCCGTGCTCGCGGTCACCCACGACCGGTACTTCCTGGACAACGTCGCCCAGTGGATTCTGGAGCTGGATCGCGGCCGCGCCTACCCGTACGAGGGCAACTACTCCACCTACCTGGAGAAGAAGGCCGAGCGGCTCGAGGTGCAGGGCAAGAAGGACCAGAAGCTGCAGAAGCGGCTCAAGGAAGAACTCGCGTGGGTCCGTTCCGGCGCCAAGGCCAGGCAGGCCAAGAACAAGGCCCGTCTCGGCCGGTACGAGGAGATGGCGGCCGAGGCCGAGAAGATGCGGAAGCTGGACTTCGAGGAGATCCAGATCCCTGCGGGCCCGCGCCTGGGCAACGTGGTGGTCGAGGTCGAGCACCTCGACAAGGGCTTCGGCGACCGCCAGCTGATCAAGGACCTGTCGTTCACCCTGCCGCGCAACGGCATCGTCGGCGTGATCGGGCCCAACGGCGTCGGCAAGACCACGCTGTTCAAGACCATCGTCGGGCTCGAGTCGCCGGACAGCGGCGAGGTGAAGGTCGGCGAGACGGTCAAGCTGAGCTACGTCGACCAGAACCGCGCGGGCATCGACCCCAAGAAGACGGTTTGGCAGGTGGTCTCCGACGGCCTCGACTACATCGAGGTCGGCCAGCAGGAGATGCCGTCGCGCGCCTACGTGAGCGCGTTCGGCTTCAAGGGCCCCGACCAGCAGAAGCCCGCGGGCGTTCTGTCCGGCGGTGAACGCAACCGGCTGAACCTGGCGATGACGCTCAAGCAGGGCGGCAACCTGATCCTGCTGGACGAGCCGACCAACGACCTCGACGTCGAGACCCTCGGCTCGCTGGAGAACGCGCTGGAGAAGTTCCCCGGCTGCGCCGTGGTCATCTCGCACGACCGCTGGTTCCTGGACCGCACCTGCACCCACATCCTCGCGTGGGAGGGCGACTCCGACAACGAGGCCAAGTGGTTCTGGTTCGAGGGCAACTTCGAAGCGTACGAAGCCAACAAGGTCGAGCGACTCGGCCCGGAAGCGGCCCGCCCGCACCGGGTTACGCACCGCAAGCTCACCCGCGGCTGAGTTCGTCGCACGGGCGGGCGCGGGGTGTCACCCGTACCCGTCCGTGCTCGCCGCACTATCCGGGGGTCTTCGGCACGATAGGGGGAAGACCGGGTGCGATGCCGGGTCCGCACCGGCCAGGGTCGTGCGTGCGGAGCTTCGTGAGGTCGCTCGATCCGCGTATCGCGGTGATTCGGGGACTGCGCTCCTCCGCGTTTTGTTGTGCGTTTACGGTACTGCCGTCGCCGTTGGTCCTGGTGGCGGCGACATTGTCACGTTGCGTGCCATTTCCGCTGCCGCTGCGCGGAGGGCACGCGACCGGGCGCTGCCTGGTGTTTGCTGATGCTGCCTGGGAGGCAGCGAATCCGAGTCGGAAGTCGGGGTGGGCGCCTCGGCGGGGGCGGCGCGAAAAGTCTTGGCGGGAACGCGGAACAGGAGTGACACCTACCCGCGCGTAGCTCGCTAGGGTGGGAGTCGTGAATGCACAGGCGCAGTTCGAGCAATCGGTGGCTTCGTCCGCCGACGCGGTGGTCGAGCTGACCCGAGGTACCGCTGCGGCGCCGTTGCCGCCGCGGATACGACCTGTGGCGCACACCTGACGTTTGCGGGTCCGATTCCTGTGCGGTGCCCGGGGTCATTTCCTCCGACCTCGGCACACGAGCGTCGAACTCCGTGGTCGCGGTGAAACCTCGATATTGGAAGGGAATTCACCCGCGCGTCTCCGGCGCACAGTTACTCTCGGACCGGCGTCACTTTGTTACGGAACCGATATCCGAGGGAGTTGGCGAAAATGACCGTCTCGTCCGAATTGTCCAGCGCGGCGTGGGCCGCGGGTTTGCCGCAGTCGCTGCGCGGCGAGCTCGCGACGCTCGAGGAAGCGTACTTCCGCCACGTCGACGCGGGCGATGTGGACTGTGCGATCACCGGCATCACCCAGATCTTCCGAAGGCACCTGGAGTTGGCGGTGACGCGCCGCCCCGGTCGCGCGCTGGTGCGGGTGTATCACCCGGACGACGGTTCCGGAATCGGCGCCGCGGTGCAGATCGTCACGGACGACATGGCGCTGCTGGTCGAGTCGATCAGTTCGTCGCTGAGCCGGATCGGTGTCAGCGTCAGTGAGATCATCCACCCGATCTTCGAGGTCGAGCGGGACGAAGAGGGTCGGTTGACGCACGCAGCCGCGCACGAGGTGGACGGCACCGGCGGGGCGGGGCTGCGCGAATCGTGGATGCACGTGCAATTGCACCCGTCGACCAGTGCGGCGCTGCTGGCCAAGGTCGAGTCCGCCGTACCGGACGTGGTGGACGACGTGCGACAGGTGATCGGGGACACCGAGGCCATCGAAGACGTGCAGAGCAAACTGGCCGACGATCTGGAACTGGCCGCGCAATCCGGGTCCGCGCCGTTCCAGCCGACCGAACTGACCGACACCGCCCACTTGCTGCGCTGGCTGGCCGGGGGAAACTTCACCCTCCTCGGTTACGCGCGCTACCGGCTGAGCACCGACCAGGGCCGGGAGATGTCCACCGTCGTGCCCGACACCTGCCTCGGGGTGCTGCGGCCGGACGTGGGCACCGACTTCCATGTGCCGGTCAACGGTGGTGACCGCCCGTTGCTCACCCTGACCCAGGGACTGGTCCCCGCCACTGTGCACCGTGCCGTGTATCCGTATTTCGTCGGAGTGGCGGATTTCGACGCCGACGGAACGATCGTCGGTGAACATCTGTTCATCGGCGTCTTCACCGTCACCGCCGTGCACGAGAACGTGCTGGACATCCCGGTGATCGAACGCCGGGTGCGCTCGGCGATCGAGGAAAGCGGATTCGACCTGGATTCGTTCTCCGGTCAGGCCATGCTCGAGGTCATCCAGTCCTTCCCGCGCACCGAGCTGTTCTCCGCCGACGCCGACACGCTGCGCCGCACCGCCACCGCCGTGCTGAGCGTCAGCCTGCGGCGCCAGGTGCGCCTGTTCCTGCGCGCGGACACCTACGGCCGCTATGTCGCCTGCCTGGTCTATCTGCCGCGCGACCGGTACACCACCCGCGCGCGGCTCGAGATGCAGGAGATCCTGGTCCGCGAACTGGGGGGCGTGTCCATCGACTATTCCGCGCGGGTGGGCGAAAGCGATTTGGCGCGAGTGTATTTCACCGTGCGCATGCCGGAGGCCGAGCTCGGCGTCCCGCGTAGTACGCCGCCGGGCGCCGATACCTCCGAGCCCAACCGGCTGCGTTTGCAGAACTTGCTCGCCGAGGCCACCCGTACCTGGGACGACCGCCTGAACGACGAGGTGAGCACGTCGACGGTGCTCGATCCCGCGGTGGTGCAGCGATACGCGGAAGCCTTCCCCGAGGGCTATAAACAGGATTTCGCCGCGGCACGCGCGCTGGGGGACATCGTGCGCCTGGAGCGTTTGCGCGACGGCGTCATCGACCAGTACCTGTACCGGAAGCCGGATTCGGCGCCGGGCTCGTGGCGTTTCACGCTCTACGTCGGTGGCAGCGGCATCTCCTTGAGCCAGGTGCTTCCGCTGTTGCAGAGCCTCGGCGTGGAGGTGGTCGACGAGCGGCCCTACCGGATCGAGCTGGAGGCCGCGGCCGACGGCACCGGCGGTGAGCGGTGGATCTACGACTTCGGTCTGCTCGCCCGCCCGGAACTGCTGCGCAGTTCGCTCGATCGCGATCTGGACGCCGAACTGCTCGAGACCTCCAAACGCGCCGACGTGCTGGAGGCGGAGGTGCGCGGGCTGCGGGAACGGTTCGTGGAAGCCTTCGAGGCCATGTGGTACGGCCGCGCGGAAGCGGACGGGATGAACGAGCTCGTGCTGCGTGCCCGGTTGCCGTGGCGGGCCGTGTCGATCCTGCGCACCTACGCGAAGTACTTGCAGCAGGCCGGTTTTCCGTACAGCCAGGCCAACATCTGCCGTGTGCTGCTCACCTATCCGGATATCGCGCGCCTGTTCGTCGACCTGTTCGCCGCGCGCTTCGATCCCGACACCGTGTCCGCCGAGCACGCCGCGCAGCTGGAGACCCAGGTGCGCGGGCGGGTCGACGAGGTGGTCAGCCTGGACGCGGACCGCATCCTGCGCGCGATCCTCGGCTTGATCAAGGCGACGCTGCGGACCAACTACTACGTCACCGACGCGGAAGGCCGACCGCGCGACTTCGTCTCGGTGAAGGTCGAGCCACGCGAGATCGCCGAATTGCCCAGGCCGAAGCCGCAGTTCGAGATCTTCGTGTACTCGCCGCGGGTGGAAGGCGTGCACTTGCGTTTCGGGCCGGTGGCCCGCGGTGGATTGCGGTGGTCGGACCGGTTGGAGGACTTCCGCACCGAGATCCTCGGTCTGGTCAAAGCGCAAGCGGTGAAGAACGCGGTGATCGTGCCGGTCGGCGCCAAGGGCGGTTTCGTGGTGAAGCAGCCACCGGCGGCCACCGGCGATCCGGTCGCGGATCGGCAGGCGCTGGGCGCAGAGGGTGTGGCCTGCTATCGCACGTTCATCTCCGGCCTGCTGGACATCACCGACAACGTCGATCGCGCGAGCGGGAAGGTACTGCCCCCGGCCCGGGTCGTGCGGTGTGATGGTGACGACACCTATCTCGTGGTGGCCGCCGACAAGGGCACCGCGACGTTCTCCGATATCGCCAACGATGTGGCGCAGAGTTACGGTTTCTGGTTGGGTGACGCGTTCGCTTCGGGTGGTTCGGCGGGGTATGACCACAAGGCGATGGGGATCACCGCCAAGGGTGCGTGGGAGAGCGTGAAGCGGCACTTCCGCGAGATGGAGATCGATACTCAGACCCAGGATTTCACGGTGGTCGGTGTGGGTGACATGAGTGGTGACGTGTTCGGCAACGGCATGTTGTTGTCGGAGCACATTCGTCTGGTGGCCGCGTTCGACCACCGCCACATCTTCCTCGACCCCGACCCCGACGCGGCCCGCTCGTACCGGGAGCGGCAGCGGTTGTTCGCGCTGCCGAGGTCGTCGTGGGCCGATTACGACACGTCGCTGATCAGCCCTGGCGGCGGTGTGTGGGATCGCACCGTGAAGGCCGTGCCGATCAGCCCGCAGGCCAGGGCGGCTCTCGGCCTGGGCGATGACGTCGTGTCGCTGTCGCCGCCGGATCTGGTGCGCGCGATCCTGCTCGCTCCGGTGGATCTGTTGTGGAACGGCGGTATCGGCACCTACATCAAGGCGAGCACCGAGACCAACGCCGAGGTGGGCGACAAGTCCAACGACGCGGTCCGGGTCAACGGGGATCAGTTGCGGGTCAAGGTGATCGGCGAGGGCGGCAATCTCGGCGCCACGGCCCTCGGCCGCATCGAGTTCAATCGCAACGGCGGCAAGATCAACACCGACGCGCTGGACAACTCGGCGGGTGTGGACTGCTCCGACCACGAGGTCAACATCAAGATCCTGCTCGACGCCGTGGTCTCCGGCGGTCAGCTGCCGCCGGACGAGCGCAACCCGCTGCTGGCCTCCATGACCGACGAGGTCGCCCGGATGGTCCTGCAGGACAATGTGGCGCAGAACTTCCTCATGGGCATCTCGCGCACCGAGGCGCCGCAGATGCTGAGCGTGCAGATGCGGCTCATCGAGGAACTCGAGCAGCGCCGCGGCCTGGACCGCGAACTCGAGGCGCTGCCCTCGGATCAGGAGATGAAGCACAGGCTGGACGAGAACGCCGGACTGGCCTCGCCGGAGCTGGCCAATCTGATGGCGCATGTGAAGCTCTCGCTCAAGGCCGATCTGCTCGATTCCGACCTGCCCGACAGCCAGTACTTCGCCGCGCGGCTGCCGGAGTACTTCCCCACGCCGCTGCGCGACCGTTTCGGAGCGGCGATCAAACGCCACCGGCTGCGCCGGGAGATCGTCACCACCATGATCGTCAACGAGATGGTGGACTACGGCGGCATCACCTACGCGCACCGTTTGAACGAAGAGGTCGGCGCCACTACCACCGACGCGGTGCGCGCCTTCGCCGCGGCGAGCGGAATCTTCGACCTGGACGAACGATGGGCGCGAATTCGCGCCTGCGACGCGCCGACCCCGGTGCGCGACCTGCTCGAACTGGAGACGAAGCGGACCCTGGACCGAGCGTCCCGGTGGCTGCTGAGCAATCGCCCGCAGCCGATCGCGGTGGGCTCCGAGATCAGCCGGTACCGCGCCGACGTGCGGGAACTCGCCCCCAAGGTGCCGGGATGGTTGCGCGGCCACCACGTGTTCTCCCTCACCGACCGGTCCGCCGAGTTGATCGCTCGCGGCGCGCCGACCGACCTGGCCACCGAGGTCTTCGGCCTGCTTCACCTCTTCCCGCTGCTGGACATCGTCGACATCGCCGACATCACCGACCGGGACGGCGACGAGGTCGGTTCGCTGTACTACGCGCTCAACGATCACCTCAAGATCGACTGGCTGCTGCAGGCGGTCAGCCACCTCGAACGCGGCGACCGCTGGCACGCGCTGGCGCGGCTCGCCCTGCGCGACGACATGTACGGGTCGCTGCGCTCGCTCACGCTCGACGTGCTCTCCGGCGGCGACCCCGAGGAGACGGCGGACGAGAAGATTGCATACTGGGAGTCGAAGAATCAGTCCCGCCTCGGGCGAGCCAGGGCGGCGCTGTCGGAATTGTTCGAGTCCGGAACCCACGATCTCGCCACGTTGTCGGTTGCAGCGCGGCAAGTGCGAAGCATGGTGAGCGGGGTGGGCGCTCAATCGGAGGTACCACGTTGACGAGTTCGTCGAGCGGAAGCGGGAAGGCCGCGGGCAGCCTGGTGCTGCCCAAGCGGTTCCACGCCAAGGTGGACGTCAGGTGGTCGGACATGGACGTGTTCCAGCACGTCAACCATGCCCGGATGGTGACGCTGCTGGAAGAGGCGCGGATTCCGTGGCTGTTCGAGGACGGCCGACCGACCGCACCGCTGCGCGAGGGTTGTGTCCTCGCCGATCTCCGGGTCCGCTACCGCGGTCAATTGCGGCACGAGGACACGCCGCTGGACATCGCCATGTGGATCGAGCAGTTGCGCGCGGTCGACTTCACCATCGGTTACGAGGTGCGCGCGGCGGGCGCCGAGCCCGACTCGCCCGCGGCCGTGGTGGCGTCCACGCAGATCGCGGCGTTCGACATGCGGGCGCAGCGGTTGCGCAGACTCACCGACGCAGAGCGTGATTACCTGTCCGAATGGATGGAGTGAGCGACGGCGCGCCGGTGGTGACCGAGTGCTGACGGCGGAGCAGCCGTGATGGCGGAACAACGAGTACTGCACGTTCCCGATCCGGCGGAGCGAGAGAATCTCGCGACCTTCCTGACCAGGGCCGTGCGGCTGGACCCCGCGGCGGTGGTGCGCCTGCGCCGCCGCGGGGAGAAGTACGTCTCGGCCTGGGTGTCGACGGGTTTCGAGGCGCTGGCGATGCGCACCGTGGTCGCCCGGCTCGAGGTCGACGACGTGACGGTCGGCGCCGATCTCGTGCTGGCCGGTTCGGCCGGCGGCAGTCCGATCGACCTCGGATATCCCATGGACTCCGCGTGGCGCGGTGCGTTGCCACCCGCCGACGGTTTCGCGCACGTCGACGACGTGCCCGCGCGCACCCTGGTCGAACTCGCCGAGCAGGGTGCGCAGCTGGCGAAGGAACACGGCAGCGGCCATGGCCCGCCCGCCTCGTTGCTGGATCAGGCGGTGCTGACCGTGTCCGGCGCGGGCACCCGGGTACAGGTGCCGATGCGTGTCGTCTTCGCGCTCACGGCGATGGACTTCATCCCGCATTCGGGGGAGAAGGCCGACCCCCGCCGCATCCCACCCGCCGAGATCGTCCGCGTCCGCGCGACCAGAACCTGGCTGCGGCTCGACGCTCGCTACGGTTCGGTGGCCCGTCGGCTCGGCGGAGGAATTCCTTTGCTGCCGCACTGACGGCGACGCGCGGCGTCGGTAGCGGGCGTCCAGAGCAGTTCGCAGGTGCGGGCCACCGCGTGAATTCTCGGGTAGCAAATAATTGCTCGGAAACGATCGATGGGGTAGGCGGCGCCGTCGGCAGGAGGGGACGGCGCCGCCTATCTCGGTGCAGGAAACCGGTCGCCGAGCAATTCCGGCCGTTCAGGAGATGCCGAGCAGGCGGACGAATGCCGCTGTCGCGGCGGCGGCGAGGATGACCAACAGAATGGGTCGTCGGAACCAAGCCACAACTCCGCCGACGAGAACCCCTGCGGGCACCGCGAATCCGAGGTTCGGGGTGCCGAGCGGAAGGGTGGTGACGGCCACCAGCGCGGTGAGCAGAACCACGGCGCCGATCTCCAGCAGCCGCACCACGCGCGCCGGAAGGCGCACTCGGTCGCGCAGTGCGGGCCCGGCCCAGCGGAACGCGTAGGTGCCCGCGGCGAGGGCGACGATTCCGGCAGCGAGCATCACGCCGCTCCCTTGACGGTCGCGGGTTCGGGTTTCTCCCGTGCTGCGGCCAGTACCCCGGCCAGGGCGAGCAGGACCGGCAGGCCCGTGGGCAGAAACGGCGCGCTGACCAGCGCGATCGCGGTGCCGACACCCACTGCCGCGAGGGTGGTCCGGTCCCGCAGCGCAGGCAGCACCAACGCGAGCAGAACCGCCGGGAACACCGCATCGAGCCCGAGCGCCGAAGTGTCGGTGACCACCGAACCGATCAGCGCTCCGATGGCGGCGCCGCCGGGCCAAGCGAGCAGCACTCCCGCGCCGGTGATCCAGTAGGCCGCGCGCCTGCGCGGCGCGTCGGGCTGCGCGATGGTCATCGCGACGGACTCGTCGTTCATGAGATGGACGCCGAGCGGGCGCCGCCAACCCGTGCCGACCGCGTCGGGGACCGACAGCCCGTACGGCACGTGCCGGGCGTTCACCAGCAGTCCCGCCAGCACCGCCGCGATAGGACTGCCGCCGGCGGCAACGATCCCGAGAAACAGGAACTCCGAGCTTCCGGCGAGCACCACGCACCCGAGCAGCACGGGCAGCCAGACCGGAAAGCCCGCCGCGACCGCCGTCGCCCCGTAGGAGATCCCGATCACCCCGACCGCGAGGCACACCGCCCCGATCCCGAGCAGCGCATTCCGGTCGAGTGTTCGCCATATCGAACGCATGTAGTTTATAGTGAACATACCGCCGCACTTCGTCAACTGGCTTCCTGCCGAGGGTTCCGTCGGGCAAATGGAGAACAGCGCCCACACCGCAACCCCCGGCACCCCTGGCGCAACAACCTCACCTGGACCCCACGGCATAATCACGGCCAGCACAAGCGCATCGGCAACGCGGCAAACAACGGAGTGGGGAATGACGCAGCAGGACGCGACGACAACACCTCAGGCGGTGATCGCCGCCGCGCTGCGCCGTGA
The DNA here is from genome assembly GCF_000308435.1 of Nocardia araoensis NBRC 100135. GTDB lineage: Bacteria > Actinomycetota > Actinomycetes > Mycobacteriales > Mycobacteriaceae > Nocardia > Nocardia araoensis. The sequence goes on from NZ_BAFR01000049.1 coordinate 27,201, forward strand.
GCGCACTCGGGCCGGACTGTCGTTGAGCGAGGTCGCCGGCCGGGCGGGTATCGCGAAATCCACCCTCTCGCAACTGGAATCGGGAACAGGCAACCCGAGCCTGGAAACCTTGTGGGCGCTGTGCGTCGCCCTGGACATGCCGTTTTCCCGATTGCTCGACCCGCCCCGCCCGAACGTACACGTCATCCGCGCCGGTGAGGGCCCGGTGGTGGCGGCCGAGCAGTCGGAGTACCGGGCGACGCTCCTGGCGGCCGGGCCGGCCAATTCCCGCCGTGACCTGTTTCGCATCACCGCGGAACCGGGGCATGCGCGCCGATCGGATCCCCATATCGCCGGTGTGGTCGAGCATGTGCTGCTCGCCGAAGGGCGCGCTCTGGTCGGCCCCGTCGACGCACCTGTCGAACTACACCCGGGCGACTACATCGCCTACCCGGGTGATCGGCCGCATGTGTTCGAGGCGCTGGCGTCGCCGACCTGGGCGACGCTGGTGGTGGAGTACACCTGATCGGTCAGGCGGCGCCTTCGCCGAGATACTGCAACCACACGGGGTCGAGTTCGGCGGTGGTGGACAGCAGGCGCCAGTGCGGACCCTTCGGGGAGACCAGCGGTGCGCGCAGCGTCCAGCCCAGTTCGCTGAGCAGTTTGTCGGCTTTGCGATGGTTGCACGGCGCGCAACTGGCGACGCAGTTCTCCCAGGAATGTTCTCCGCCGCGGCTGCGCGGGATGACGTGGTCGATGGTCTCGGCCTTGCCGCCGCAGTAGCCGCAGCGGTAACGATCCCGGTGCATGAGCGCGGCGCGGGTCATCGGCACCCGGGCGCGATAGGGAACGTGCACGTAGGTGCGCAGGCGGATCACCGAAGGGATGGCCACCGACGTATCGGCGGAGTGCACGATCGGCCCTTCGTCGTTGTGGTGAACGGCGTCGGCCTTGTCGCAGATGAGGAGGACGATCGCGCGGCGCGCGGACAATGCGGTGAGCGGCTCGTAGGTGGCGTTCAACAGCAACACCCTGGTCTTGAGCCAGTTCGTGCCCTCGACGGGCGGGGCGGTGGGGCGGGGTCCGTGGTCGTGATGGCCACGATGTCCACCCGGATATCGTTCGGACAAGATGTGCAGCGGAGTAGCCCCCGACCCACGATTGTGGACGTCGGCGGGCTCGAGTTGTCGGTGCGCTCGCGCCTCATGTGATCGGGCGCTGTGCCGCTGCTTCATCTCGACCTCGATTTCATGATTGGCAGGATCATGTGGTATCTGCAAAGCAGAGACTGTCACCCAGTTGACCATGGAATGTCGGGCATTGCACGGTGATTTTCGACAATGTCCGGTTAACTGTGGCTGAAGTGCCGTTCCGGCGCGATGTTCCGGTTGCCGATCGGCGGCGCAAGGGCGGTGCGGCGGCGGTGCCGGGGCGCGGGCACAATGGACAGCGGCGCATCCGGTGAAGCGAGAGGGTCTATGACTTCGGGCGAACAAACGGCGACGTCGTTCTACGAGGCGGTCGGTGGGGCGGAGACGTTCCGGCGGCTGGTCGCGACGTTCTATCGCGAGGTGGCCGCCGACGAGGTGCTGCGCCCGCTGTATCCGGAGGAGGATCTCGGTCCGGCGGAGCGTCGTTTGCGAATGTTCCTGGAGCAGTATTGGGGCGGTCCGCGCACCTACTCCGAGGAGCGCGGTCACCCCCGCCTGCGCATGCGGCACATGCCGTTCACCATCGGACCGATCGAGCGGGACGCGTGGCTGCGGTGCATGCGTATCGCCGTCGCCGAGATCGAGCCGGAAACTCTGGACGACGAGCACCGTAAGGCGCTGCTCGACTACCTGGAAATGGCGGCCAACTCCTTGGTGAACGCCCCGTTCTGAGGACGTGCGCCACACCGCGGCGACGGTGTGTTTTCTACCGCGTTGTGGTGGCGAGACATTCGCCGGTGAACACCGGGTGACCTGACGGTTGCGTGCGAGAGTCGGGCCGGAACAGCGCCTTTCGCCGGAACGACTGTCGGTGCTGGACATTTGCCCGCCATTCGAAACCGTGTGCCGGGTGAAGGCTTTCGCCTCGAAACTTTGGCACTATTGCGGATGTGAGTGATGCACCAGCCTTAACGGCGACGGTGGATCGCACCACACAGTCGTGGTGGCGGTCGGCCGTGTTCTACCAGGTTTATCCGAGATCTTTCGCGGACTCGAGCGGAGACGGGGTCGGCGATCTCGGGGGAGTCCGGGACAAACTGGGCTATCTCGAGCTGCTCGGCGTCGACGCGCTGTGGATCTGCCCCGTGATGCGTTCGCCGATGGCCGATGGTGGCTACGACGTTGCCGATCCCCGCGACATCGATCAGCTCTTCGGCGGGCTCGCCGCGATGGACGCGCTGATCGCCGAGGCGCATGCCCGCCGGATCAAGGTCACCATGGACTTGGTGCCCAATCACACCAGCGACCAGCATCCGTGGTTCCGCGCGGCGCTGGCCGCGGCTCCCGGCAGTCCGGAGCGCGACCGGTACATTTTCCGCGACGGCCGCGGCCCCGGCGGCGCCGAGCCGCCGAACAACTGGCCGAGCATTTTCGGCGGCCCCGCCTGGACCAGGATCACCGAACCCGACGGCACGCCAGGCCAGTGGTACCTGCACATCTTCGCCCGTGAGCAGCCCGACCTGAACTGGGCCAACCCCGAGGTCGCCGCCGATTTCGAGCAGACGCTGCGGTTCTGGCTCGACCGCGGGGTGGACGGATTCCGGATCGACGTCGCGCACGGCATGGCCAAACCCGACGGTCTGCCGGACATGCCCGAGCTGTCCGTGTCGGCCCTGCTCGCGCACGACGACAGCGACCCGCGGTTCAACAATCCCGCCGTGCACGACATCCACCGCCGGATCCGCAAGGTCGTCGACGAGTATCCGGACGCGGTGCTCATCGGTGAAGTGTGGGTGAACGACAACACCCGCTTCGGCGAGTACGTGCGCGCCGACGAGCTGCACCTGGCGTTCAACTTCCGCCTCGCGGAATCGGCGTTCGACGCCGACGCGGTGCGCGACGCGATCGACAACTCGCTGTCCGCCGTCGCGCCGGTCTTCGCCGTGCCCACCTGGACCCTGTCCAACCACGACATCGAGCGGGAGGTCACCCGGTACGGCGGCGGCGCGCTCGGCGTCGCGCGGGCGCGGGCGATGATTCTGCTGGAACTCGCGCTGCCGGGCGCGGTGTTCATCTACAACGGCGCCGAGCTGGGATTGCCCAACGTCGACGACCTGCCGGACCATGTCTTGCAGGATCCGGTGTGGGAGCGCTCCGGCCACACCCAGCGCGGCCGCGACGGCTGCCGGGTGCCGCTGCCCTGGGAGGGCGCCGCGCCGGCGTACGGGTTCACCAGCGGGACGCCGTGGCTGCCGATTCCGCCCGACTGGGCGCCGCTGACCGTCGAGGCGCAGCTCGAGGAGCTGGGGTCGACCTTGTCGCTGTATCGCCTGGCGATCGAGCTGCGGGCGCAGCGGCCGGAGTTCGCGGGGGACCGGATCGAGTGGTACGGCAGCCCGCCGGGTTGTCTCGCCTTCCGCAGGCCGGGAGGACTGGTCTGCGTGCTCAATGCCTCGGACGCGCCCATCCAGCTACCGCCGGGAGACGTGCTGCTGGCCAGCGCGCCGACCGACGGAGGCCAGCTGCCACCGAACGCGACCGCCTGGTTGGTTTGAGGGGCGTCGGAAAATGCCAGCTCGGAGCGGGTGGAATCGACACGGATGGCGATCCGGCTCGACCGGACGGAGAACTACTACAGAGGATCGTCTACCTTTGATCCGTGAGCATTCTCGAGACAGTGCTGATCTTCGCCGGCATACCGCTGGTGATCTACGGCGTGATCGCCGGATTGTCGTTCCTCGGTAAGCCGCTGCCTGGCGAGAAGCCGGTCCACTTCGCCCTCGGTCAGAAGTGGACCGCATCGCCGGTGCTGTGGAGTGCCACCGAAGAGGTGATCGGCTCGGGTCACCACTTCGCGGAAACGCCGCATGAGCAGCATGCGGCCATCGAGTCCACCGCGGTGGAGCTGATCGGAGGACGGGCAAGTGGCAGGTTCTAAGTGGCCCGCGGTGGTCGAAGCCGATTTGCCGCACGGATACGCGATCACCAGTAGCGGACGCGTCTCCGGCGTGCACGAGGCAGGCGACGTGTTCAAGGAAGCGCCGTTCAACGACGAAGAGCGGCTCCTCATGGACAACGTGCTCACCGAGGCGACCCGCGCGACGAAGGTGCGCTTCAACGTCTACATCGGCGATCTCGGCGAGGACCCGGCCGCGTCCGCGGAGGCGATCTTCCCCGGCACTCCCGAGGCGGCGCACTCGGTGCTCATCGCCGTCTCGCCCAACGACAAGGCGATCGAGGTGCGCTCGGGCCGGGCGGTCGCCGACCGCGCGAACGATCGTGTCTGCCAGCTCGGCGTGACCGCCGCGCTGAGCTCGTTCCGGCAGGGCCAGCTGATCGACGGCGTGGTCTCCGCCGTCCGCGTGATGGCCGCCGCCATCGGTAGGTAAGAAGAACGCCCGGACCGGCGCGTCCGCCCGATCAGGGCGGACGCGCCGGTTTCAGTTAGGCCTGGGCGTCGAAAGCGCGGGCGCGTAGCGAGCGTTCGATGCCCGCCTTGCCCTCGCTGACCAGCCGGCGCAGGGCCGGTGGGTGATCGCCGGCCAGGAACTTGTCGGCGACGGCCACCGCGTCCTCGCTGATCGCCCAGTGCGGGTAGAGCCCGACCACCACGGTCTGGGCGACCTCGCTGGAGCGACGCTCCCAGACGCTGGGGACCTCGGCGAAATACCGCTCCACGTAGGAGGCGAGCAGCTCACCCTGTCCGGCGGGCGCGAAGCCGCCGACGATCGAGCGGGCGGTGATGTTGGGCACCGAGTCGTCGCCCATCACCGTCGCCCACGCCTGCTCCTTCACCTCGGCGATCGGACGCGCCGTGGCCGCGGCGGCCGCCTGCCGCTTGCCCGCGGCGGTGGGGTCGTTGGCCAGCTCCTCGTCGATGACCGGCGTATCCAGTCCCTCGGCGTCGATCTCGCCCGCCGCCGCGAGCGCCGTCAGGATCCGCCAGCGCAGGTCGGTGTCGACCACCAGACCGGGCAGGCCGACCTTCGCCGGGTCGCCGTCGCGCAGCTCGCTCAGCACCTCGGTGTGCCAAGCCGACAACTTCGCGCCGGTCAGCGCGTTGACGAAGGCGAGTTGGTGGTCGGAGCCGGGCTCGGCTTCGCGCGCCAGCTCCAGCAGCCGGTTCGCGTATTCCGGCCAGCCGGTGGTCGCGGCCCATTCGGGCTCGGCATAGCTGCTCAGCGCGGTGTTGGCCTGCATGAGCAGCCGTTGCACCACGCCGATCTCGCTCTCGGCGCCGACACCCCGCTCGACCAGCGCGACGAAATCGCGGGCGCGGAACTCGGCTTGGCGCGTCATCTCCCAGGCCGCCGACCAGGCCAGCGTGCGCGGCAGCGGCTCCGCGATGTCGGCGATGCGGTTGACCAGCACGTCGAGCGAATCGGCGTCGAGGCGGATCGAGCAGTAGGTCAGGTCGTCGTCGTTCACCAGCACGAACTGGCCGCGCGGCACGCCGACCAGCTCGGGTACCTCGGTGCGTTCGGCGGCGTCGAGATCGAGTTCGACCCGCTTGATGCGCACCAGTTTGCCGTCCTGGTCGTCGTAGACGCCGATCGCGAGCCGGTGCACGCGCCGCTCGCCCGCGCCCGGCTGCGCGCCCTCCTGCACGACGGCGAAGGAGCTGAACCTGCCCTCGGCGTCCACCTCGAAGTCCGGACGCAGGATGTTCAGTCCGGTGGTCTTGAGCCACTGCGCGCCCCAGGTGGACAGGTCGCGGCCGGACGACTTCTCCAGCGCCGACAGCAGATCGTCGAAGGTGGCGTTGCCGTAGGCGTGGTCGGCGAAGTACGCGCGCAACCCGGCCAGGAACGGCTCGAGGCCGACATAGGCGACGAGCTGCTTGAGCACGCTGGCGCCCTTGGCATAGGTGATGCCGTCGAAGTTGACCTCTACCGCGGCGAGATCGGGGATGTCCGCGGCGATGGGATGGGTGGAGGGCAGCTGGTCCTGCCGGTAGGCCCAGGACTTCTCCACGTTCGCGAAGGTGGTCCATGCGCTGGTGTACTCGGTGGCCTCGGACTGGCACAGTACCGACGCGAAGGTGGCGAACGACTCGTTCAGCCACAGGTCGTCCCACCACTTCATGGTGACCAGGTCGCCGAACCACATGTGCGCCATTTCGTGCAGCACGGTCTCGGCGCGGCGCTCGTAGGACGCCCGGGTGACCTTGGACCGGAAGACGTAGTCCTCCAGGAAGGTCACCGCGCCCGCGTTCTCCATCGCGCCCGCGTTGAACTCGGGGACGAACAGCTGGTCGTATTTGCCGAACGCGTACGGGACGCCGAAATTCCGGTGGTAGAAGCCGAAACCCTGCTTGGTCTCGGTGAACAGCCGCTCGGCGTCCATGTACTCGGCCAGCGAGGCGCGGCAGTAGATGCCGAGGGGGATATCGCCGTGGTCGTCGGTGTAGACGTCGGTCCACCGCGCGTACGGGCCCGCGATGAGCGCGACCAGGTAGGTGCTCATCTTCGGGGTGGTGCGGAAGACGTGTTTGCCGGGCTCCGCCACGAGCGTCTGCACGACGGCGGCGTTGGAGATGACCTGCCAGTCCTCCGGTGCGGTGACGGCGAGGTCGAAGGTGGCCTTGAGGTCCGGCTGGTCGAAGCAGGCGAACATCCGCTTGGCATCGGCGGTTTCGAACTGCGAGTACAGGTACACGGCGTCGTCGGCGGGGTCGACGAACCGGTGCAGGCCCTCGCCGGTGTGGGAGTACTCGCAGTCGGCCTCGACCACAAGCTCGTTGTGCTCGGCCAGGTCGGTCAGCGTGATCCCGGTCGACTCGTCGTAGCCGGAGACGTCCAGCGCCGTCCCGTTGAGCACCGCCGAGCGCACGCCGCGCGCCACGATGTCGATGAACGTGCTCGCGCCCGGCGTCGCGGTGAAGGTCACGGTGCTGCGGGAGAAGAAGGTCTGCTCGCTCGGCTTGCCCGCGCCGTCGGTGAGGTCCAGTTCGACGCGGTAGTTCTCGACCGACACCGTCGCGGCGCGTTCGATCGCCTGGTCGCGAGTGAGGTTGGGTGCGGACATAAGGCTCCTTCGTGGTCGAAGAACTGGCACGGGCGACACCCACAATGCCACCCCGATGTGGCAGGACGCGCGGGACTTTCCGGATCAACCCTAATGTTCGTGGCACGTGCGCGCCGGTACGGCGGTGCGACGCGGACGGCCCGGCGGCCGCGGTAAGGGGCGACGGTATTGTGCCTGGTACAGCGCAGGTTCACCCCACGGATTCGGAGGCTCGACGTTGAAGCATGTGCACGCCGGAAAGGTACGTGACCTGTACGAGGACGGCGACACGCTGTTGCTGGTCGCGTCCGACCGGGTATCGGTGTACGACGTGGTGCTGCCGACGCCGATCCCGGACAAGGGCGCTCTGCTCACGCAGTTGTCGAACTGGTGGTTCGAGTACTTCACCGATGTGCCCAACCACGTGGTCTCCGCGACCGACGTGCCGACCGAGTTCGCCGGCCGCGGCATCCGGGTCAAGCCGCTGAAGATGGTCCAGGTGGAGTGCATCGCGCGCGGCTACCTGACCGGGTCGGGGCTGGCGGAATACCGGCAGACGGGCGCGGTGTGCGGGATCGCCCTGCCGCCCGGCCTGCGCGAGGGCGACAAGTTGCCGGAGCCGATCTTCACACCGACCACCAAGGCGTCCGAAGGACACGACGAGTCGATCACCTTCGCGGACGTGGTGAACCAGGAGGGACGCGAGGTCGCCGAGCGGTTGCGCGAGCTGACCTTGCACATCTACGCCCGAGGCGCCGAGCATGCCGCCGAACGCGGCGTCATCGTGGCCGACACCAAAGTCGAATTCGGCTGGGACGGTGATGTGCTCACCCTCGGCGACGAAGTGCTCACCTCCGATTCGTCGCGTTTCTGGCCCGCCGACGAGTGGGAGCCGGGCCGTACGCAGCGCTCGTTCGACAAGCAGTTCGTCCGCGACTGGGCCACCTCCACGGGCTGGAACAAGGAGGCGCCGGGTCCGGAGATCCCGGCCGATGTGGTCGCGGCGACGCGCCAGAAGTACGTGGAGGCCTACGAACTCGTCACCGGCCGGGCCTGGGCGGACCTGCCGCGGTAGCGGTCAGTTCGCGAGCAACTCGGCCAGCCGGTCGAGGCAGGGCCGCTGCCCCGCGACGAGCTTGTCTCGCGCGGTGGACGTGTCGAACCACTCCGCGCGGTCGACCTCGGGGAACTCCGCGAGGCGACCGGAGCGCGGCGGCCATTCCAGCTGGAAGGTTCCCGGTACCACCGCGGCGGGATCGAGATCGCCTTCGACCGCCCAGACGGTGAGGATCTTTTTGCCGCCGCTGTAGCGCACCTCGCCCAACGGCAGCCACGTGCCCGCCGGGACCGGCAGCCCGAGTTCCTCGGCGAACTCCCGGCTCGCCGCGGCCTCGGCGTCCTCCGCCTCGGGCTCGTACTCGCCCTTCGGAATCGACCACGCGCCCAGGTCTTTTCGCGCCCAGAATGGACCGCCCATGTGTCCGAGCAATACCTCCACGCCGCCGCCGGAGTTGCGGCGGAAGAGAAGGACTCCCGCACTGTGTTTGCCTGCCACACCGGGTAGTCTGCCCCGTCGCGATCGGCCGAGGGCCCTCGCATGCTGGTGTACGGCGCGTCGCCGGAGCAGACGCGCCGCCACAGCCATTCGGGCATCCGCTCAGTCGGTGAGGTCCACCCGCGCTTCGTGGCGCAGCCGTGCCGCACGGATGGTCAGATAGTCGCGCTCAGGGACGCTCGTCGTGCGGGTGGCGGCCTTCGTGTAGCAGGCGATGGCCGCGTCGACCGCACCGGCCATCTCGTGCAGATGGCCGCGCACGGCGTCGAGCCGGTGCGTACCCGACAGCTGGTCGGCGAGGGGCTCGGCCAGCGCGAGACCCGCTTCGGGACCCGCCACCATCGCCGTGGCCACCGCCCGGTTCAGCGTCACCATCGGATTGTCCGAAAGCCGTTCGAGCTGGTCGTACAGCGCCAGGATCTTGGTCCACTCGGTGTCCTCCGAGCGCGGAGCCTGGGCGTGCAGAACCGCGATGGCCGCCTGGATCTGATAGGGCCCGCGCAAGCCGCCCGCGAGCGTGCCGGTGGCCAGGATCGTCCCTTCGGTGATCAGCGCCCGGTCCCACAGCGCGCGATCCTGTTCGGCCAGCGGTACGAGCTCGCCGTGCGCGCCGGTGCGCGCCGCGCGGCGGGCGTCGGTGAGCAACATCAACGCGAGCAGACCGGTGACCTCGTGATCGTCGGGCAGCAGCCGGTGCACCGCTCTGGTGAGCCGGATCGCCTCGTCGGACAGGTCCGTCCGCTGCAACGTGTGCCCCGAGCTGCTGGTATGGCCTTCGCTGAAGATCAGGTACAACACGTGCAGCACCGCGCCGAGCCGCTCGCGCCACCGCTGGTCACCCGGCTGCGCGAAGGGCCGTTCGACCGTGGCCAGCTTCTTCTTCGCCCGCGTGATCCGTTGCGCCATGGTCGCTTCCGGCAGCAGGAAGGCGCGGGCGATCTGATCGGTGCCCAGGCCGCCGATCGCGCGCAGCGTCAGCGCGATGGCGGCGGCGGGCGACAGCGCCGGATGGCAGCACAGGAACAGCATGGTGAGCGTGTCGTCGTGGTCCACAGGGACGGCGTCGGTCACCTCGCGGTCGAAAGCCGTGGTCTCCCTGCGCCGCCGGGCCACCTCCGCGCGCACGGCGTCGGCCATGCGGCGCTGCGCGACCTGGATCAGCCAGGCCCGCGGATTGTCCGGCAGGCCTTCCCGCGGCCACTGGGTCGCGGCCGCGAGCAGCGCTTCTTGCAGCGCGTCCTCGGCGGTGTCGAAGTCACCGAACCGGCGGACGAGCGTTCCGAGGACCTGCGGCGCCAGTGCGCGCAGCAGGTCCTCGGTGCTCGCCGGGAGCGGTGTGTCGTCGGGCACCGCACTCCGGTCGCTCATTGCTCGGTGGCGGGGGCGCCCATCACCGCGCGAACTTCGATGTACTCGCCGATCGGTTCACCGCCGGGGCCGGGTGCGGCGGAGGCCTGCGCCGCGATCTCGTAGGCCCGTTCGGGGCTGTCCACGTCGACGATCCAGTACCCCGCCAAGAACTCTTTGGTCTCCGGGAAAGGCCCGTCCGTGACCACCGGCGCCGACCGGCCGTCCGAACTGACGATCCGTGCCTCCTCCGGCCCGGCCAATCCCTGCGCGTCCACCAACTCGCCCGCCTCGGCCAGTTGCGCACCCAGCGCGCGCTGGAAGTCTATGTGCGCCTGGATCTCTTCCGGGGACCATTCGTTGATCGGTGTGTCGCAGTACGCGGTGGGTGCGTAGGTCTTCAGCAGCATGTATTTCATGGTCGATTTCCTCTCCGGCGTTCGGTGGCATGGAGCGCTCCGCTGGCGCCCGCGAGAAGGTCGGAGCACGGCGCGCGCTTTCGACTCATCTCTTCGGTGATCCACGTCACAGCTCGGCCGAGGTGTCGGCCAGCCGATCCGGGTCGACCGGCTCGCCCGCCAGAATCAGTTCCTTGATCCGGTCGGTCACGTCCCAGACGTTCACGTTCATCCCGGCGAGCACGCGGTTGTCTCCGTCCAGCCAGAACGCCACGAACTCGCGTGCCGCCTTGTCGCCGCGCACCACGACCCTGGCGTGCTCGCCCGGCGCGGCGAACCCGGTGTACTCCATGCCCAGGTCGTACTGGTCGGTGAAGAAATAGGGCAGCCGGTCGTAGGAAGCCTGCTTGCCGAGCATGGTCGCGGCGGCGACCGCGGGTTGGTTGAGTGCGTTCGCCCAGTGCTCCACCCGGACCCGCCTGCCGAGCACCGGGTGCTGCTGGGAAGCGATGTCGCCCACCGCGACGATGTCCGGATCACTGGTGGCCAGGTGTTCGTCGACGAGCACGCCGTCGTCGACCGCGAGCCCGGCATCGGCGGCCAGTTCCACGTTCGGGCGCGCGCCGACGGCGACCAGCACCGCGTCGGCTTCGATCGTGCTGCCGTCGGCGAGCCGTACCCCGTTGGCGACCGCGGTCGCGATGGCGTCCTCGGTGGTGATCGCCTCGACCTGAGCGCCGAACCGGAAGTCGACGCCGTTGGCCCGGTGCAGCTCGGCGAACACCTCGCCCATCTCCGGCCCCAGCACCGCCAGCAGCGGCAGGTCCGCGCGTTCGACGATGGTCACCTCGACCCCCGCCGCCCGAGCCGCGGCGGCGACCTCCAGCCCGATCCAGCCCGCGCCGATGATGACGAGCCGCCGCGTCGCGGCGCTGAACAGCTCGATCAACGTGTCGGAGTCCTCGATGGTGCGCAACGTGTACACGTTCGGCGCGTCGGCGCCGGGGACGGGCAGCGTCCGCGGCGTGGAACCGGTGGCGAGCGCGAGCTTGTCGTAGGACAGCGAGGAGCCGTCGGGCAGGGTGAGCGTCTTGGCCGCGGGATCCAAACCGGTGACGGTGGTGCCGAGCCGGATGTCGATGTGGTGGTCGCGGTACCACTGCGCGGGGTCGACGATGAACTCCGGTAGCGACTTCTTCCCGAGCAGATGCTCCTTCGACAGCGGCGGGCGATCGTACGGCAGGTGCTCCTCGGCGCCGATGAGCGTCACGCTTCCGTCGAAGTCCTTGGCCCGCAACGCTTCCGCTGTCTTGGCCGCGCCCAGCCCGCCGCCGACTATGACGAAATGCCGGTCAGAACTCATCGCGGACTCCTTCTCCGAAGGGAACCAAGCTCCTGCCGGTCAACCCTACTGGCAGCCGCGGGCGCGGCTCGGGAAAACGGCGCCGCGGATGGGAACGAATCGCGAGCCGCCGTGGTTGGTCGGTAGGGCGGCGCAGTGTGCCGCCGCCCGTCCCCATGCGATCGAGAGGAAGCCGCCCGTGACCGACGAAGCCACCAAGGACGTCGCCGATTTCTGGTTCGACCCGCTGTGCCCGTGGTGCTGGATCACGTCCCGCTGGATCCTCGAGGTCCAGCAGGTCCGCGACATCGAAGCCCGGTTCCACGTGATGAGCCTGTCGGTGCTGAACGAGGGCAAGGATGTGCCGCCGCAGTACCAGGAACTGCTGGACACGGGCTGGGGTCCGGTCCGCGTCGCGATCGCCGCGGCGCAGGAGCACGGTGACAAGGTGCTGTCGCCGCTGTACACCGCGATGGGCACGCGCATCCACAATCGGCGGGCCGAGTACGAACGTGAGAGCCGCAAGGAGTCCCTCGCCGCCGTGATCGCCGACGCGCTGGCGGAGGTCGGCCTGCCCGCCGAGCTGGCCGCGGCCGCCGAGAGCACCGACTACGACGAGGCGCTGCGCAAGAGCCACCACGAGGGAATGGACAAGGTGGGTCCGGACGTCGGCACCCCGACCATCCACATCAACGGGACCGCGTTCTTCGGTCCGGTGCTGTCCCGGATTCCCCGCGGCGAGGAGGCGGGCAAGCTCTGGGACGGTGCGGTGGCGCTGGCGTCCTATCCGCACTTCTTCGAGCTGAAGCGCACGCGGACCGAAGATCCGTCGTTCGACTGAGCGACGTGCCCCGGGTGCCGGTGCGCGGCACCCGGCCGGTCACAACGCGGACTTCGGCGGGCTCGCGGGCACCTGGCCGTAGGAACTCGCGTAGCCGCCCGCGGGCACGCCGGCGCCCGCGGGCGGCGCGGGCCGCAGGAACAGCTTCCCGTGCCTGCTGCGATCGCGCAGCGCCCACATCCGCCAGGTGAGCACCGGGTGGCTGGACAGAGCGTTCACCATCCAGACGAAGAAACCCTTCTCGACGGCCGCCCGATCGGCCATCTCGTCGAAGCCGACCAGCCTGTTCATGTACTTGCCCGCGGCCAGGGTGCCCATCGCGGCGGACGCACCGGTGTGCCGATTGCAGAAGCCGTGGTTGTCGGCGGTGTACTCCTGCGCGCGGATCAGGCTGTTGCCGACGATCGGCAGGAACGGCACGAGGAACATGCCCAGCTGCCGCCAATACGACGTGTGTCCCGCCGCGATATGGCCGACCTCGTGGCCGATGATGAACGCCAGCGCGTCGGGTTCGCGTGCGGCGCCGCCGATCTCGAACAGGTCGCTGTAGACGACGACGTAGCGCCGGAAGCCGTGTCCGCTGGCGAACGCGTTGATCTGGCCGTTGCCGAGCACCACGTACGCGTCCGGCACCTTCGCCATGCCGAAGCGAGCGGCGGCGTCCACCACCATCTGGTAACCCTCGGGGAACTGGGTCGGCGACATCTTGACGCCGTTCACCCGCTGGCTCGCGTAGTTGACGCCGCGACCGAACCACAGCAGCAGCGGTGCGGCCGCGAACGCGAGGACGTACTGGTCGAAGTTCCCGGTGGCCAGCAGCACGAGCGCGATCAGATACGCGAACGCGGTGAGCACCACCACGACGACCAGCATCGGAATCTCCCAGCTGTGCCGCGCGGGCAGGCCGAACGGCGACAGGCCGCGCGGCTGCCGCTGCGGCGGCGCGGGTGGCACCGGGACGCCGGGATAGGAGCCGTAGGGCGCCGGATACGCAGCCGGGGGCGCGGACGGATACGAGCCCGAGGTGTACTGCTGAGCGTAGGACGCGGCAGGCGTGTTCTGGGCCGGGACCCACCCGCCCTGCTGGGCGTACGGGTCGGCCTGTCGGCCCGCCTGGTCGGACGGCTGGGGTTCGAACGGCTGCATGGGATGAACTCTATTCAGTTGCCGGGAACGGGGTCGTGGCGTCGGCCGTGTCACCGGGCGCTGTGGCCGCGAACACAACTGGCACATCAGTCGATTCGCGCAGGCCCGCCGCGGTGTTGATCGCGGGGCAAGCCCTCTCGCCGCCGCGCCGCGGCCACCTGACACAATGCCTGCCATGCGCGTTTACCTGGGTGCCGACCATGCCGGTTTCGAACTGAAGAATCACGTCAAGGCCCATCTGGAGCAGGCGGGCCACGAGATCGTCGACTGCGGCGCGCTCGAGTACGACGCGCTGGACGACTACCCCGCCTTCTGCATCGAGGCGGCCCGCCGGACCGTCGCCGATCCGGGCAGCCTCGGCCTGGTGTTCGGCGGCAGCGGCAACGGTGAGCAGATCGCCGCGAACAAGGTGCCCGGCGCCCGCTGCGCGCTGGCCTGGAGCGTGGAGACCGCGAAGCTGGCCCGCGAGCACAACAACGCGCAGCTGATCGGCATCGGCGGCCGCATGCACTCGACCGAGGAGGCGCTGGCCATCGTGGACGCGTTCGTCTCCACCCCGTGGTCGGGCGAGGAGCGCCACCAGCGTCGCATCGACATCCTGGCCGAGTACGAGAAGACCGGCATCGCTCCGGCGGTTCCCGCGTACTGAGCGCACCGAGGTCGTAATCGGCTGTGCCGGAAGGACATACGCTGCACCGCCTCGCGCGGCTGCATCAGCGTCGCCTCGCGGGCGGTGTGGTGCGCGTATCGAGCCCGCAGGGCAAGTTCGCCGCGGACGCTGCCCGGGTGGACGGGCAGGTGCTGACGAAATCCGAGGCGTGGGGCAAACACCTGCTGCACCACTACGACTCGGGATTGGTCGTGCACGTGCATCTCGGTCTCTACGGCACGTTCACCGAATCCGCCCTGCCGATGGGGGAGCCGGTCGGGCAGGTCCGGATGCGCATGTACGGGGGGCCGGACGGGCAGCCGGGCTTCGGCACCGACCTGCGCGGGCCCACCGCGTGCGAGATCCTGCTGCCGCCGGAGGTGGCGGCGCTCACCGACCGGCTCGGTCCCGACCCGCTACGGCGCGGCGCCGACCCGGACCGGGCGTGGCGGCGCATCCATCGTTCCCGCAGGCCGATCGGCGCGCTGCTGATGGACCAGCAGGTGGTGGCCGGGGTCGGCAACGTCTATCGCGCGGAACTGTTGTTCCGCCACCGGATCTCGCCGCATCGTCCGGGCACGGATCTGTCCGCGGCCGAGTGGGCGGACATGTGGTCCGATCTGGTCGCGCTCATGCGGGTAGGGGTACGCGTCGGGAAGATGGTCGTGGTGCGGCCCGAGCACGATCACGGTGAGCCCTCGTACGCGCCGGATCGTCCGCGTACCTACGTCTACCGCCGCCAGGGCGCCCCGTGCCGTCTGTGCGCAACGCCGATCGCCCATCAGGTGATGCAGGCGCGGAATCTCTTCTGGTGCCCCAGCTGCCAGCCCGGCTGACGCGGACAGGCCCGGGTCAGCCTGCGACGGCGGTGTCGATGTCCGGCTCGTCCGCCAGGGCGAAGCGGCGACCACCGGCCGTTTTCGCGGAGTACATCGCGCGATCGGCGCGGCGGAGCAGATCGGTGAAATCGAGCGGGCTGCCCGGCGGGTTGTAGGCCGTGCCGACGCTGGCCGACACCGGAACGGGCCCGGCCGACGACCAGACCGGGTCGCGCAGCGCGGCCACGATCCGATGCGCCAGGTCACCGAGGTTGTTGTGGTGCGGGTTGGTCGCGAGCACGAACTCGTCACCGCCGTACCGGCAGATCACCGTGTCCGGCGGGCACGCTTCGCGCAGCCTGCTCGCCAGTTCGACCAGCACCTCGTCGCCGATCGCATGCCCGTAGCCGTCGTTGATCTGCTTGAACCGGTCCAGGTCGATCAGCAGCAACCCGACGCCGCGCGTCGGGTCGGTGGCCATCAGGCGCACCTTGTCCTGCAGCAGCGTCCGGTTGGCCAGATCGGTGAGCGCGTCGTGGGTGGCCTCGTGGCGCAACCGGTGCTGCAGCGCGGCGATCTCCTGAACGCGCAGCGACACCTTGGCCGACAGGTTCTGCTCCTGCTGCGCGAGAGCGCGCTCCTGCAGCGCCTGGGCGTAGCTGTCGATGGCCTGGCTGGCGATGAACGGCCAGCGGGTGGCGACCAGGGAGCCGGGCGTGCCGGAGGGGAAGCCGAGCAGCCAGCGCGTGGCCTGCGCCAGCATCCGAATCCGGTCGAACGGCGCCTCGGCGAGCCGCGCTCCGAGCATCCGCGCTTCCGGGACCGGGAACGGCTCGGACCTGGCGAGGGTGAGCAGGCGCTCGACGATCTCGACCAGCACCGGTTCCAACTGCTGGGGCGCCGCGCCCGAACCGGGCTCGGCGCAGACCGCACGGGCCCATGCTCGGGCCATGGCGGCTACCGGGGGCTCGATGTCGGTCGACATCGGACTCACCCGGTGTGGGCGACGTCGGTACCGAGGTGCCCTGTAGTCACACAGGTGCCGGCGTCACCTTGATCGTTCCCACTGCTACGCGGTTGCGTCCACCTGGTTCGGCGCACGTTCACCGCCCCCTTTCCAGATACCCCCGTCCGGCAAAAAGGATCCTAGCAAGCCACTCGGCATCGAAAAGCGGCGATTTGCAACGTGTTCTCGACGCCTGGTGAATGGCGATCGGGTATGTGATCGTTCCCGTCGCGTTGGTGTTACACCGGATTCCCGTTCGCTGCAAAATCGCGCCGCGACGCGCTGGCGACACGCTGTACGAGGTGTGCCGAGGGTGGTGCGTGAGCCACGGCCCCCGCCGCGCCTGCTTCACGAGAATCTGTTCTCGCACGCGACGTCCTCGTCTTCCCTGTCGAATTGCGAATGGCTGTTCCGGGCGTGCTCGGGGTGGTCGCCTGCCGTCGGTCGTCCGGCCGAGCCGGCTCGGGTCGCGTCCGCGGCCCGGGGCCGCGAGTCCGGATGCCTCCGGGTGTGCGATGTGGACCGGTCGCCGCGCCCGCGTTCCCGGGGATCGGGTTGCCGTGCGGACGGCCGAGGGTTCGCCGGGCGGACGTCCCTGCGCGCACCACCCGGATCCCTGCTCGGTGTCGCGGCCGTGGCTGTGCGACACGCCGAGCGCGTCGGCCGTGACGGCGAGTCGTGCGGTCCTCATCGGAATTCCCTCGAGCGACGTTCCTGGCGTGACATGTGTGTCATTCGAGTTTCGCCCACCGGAATCCGACACGCCAGAGTTTCACTGAAAAATCACCTTTAAAATTTTCGGCGAGCGCGCTACCGCGTGCGGGCGGGCCCGCCGTGCGACACTGGGCGTGGCAACCCTGGAGCGCGCTGGCGGCAACCTGCGAGATCGCGCTGCGCGGGGGGCTGATTGGCGTTTCGGAAGCCGGGTTCGGTACAGTCGGATCGCACACGACATCGTGGCGATCCCATCGGTGTCGTATGCCTGCGGGTGTAGTTCAATGGTAGAACCTCAGCCTTCCAAGCTGATGGTGCGGGTTCGATTCCCGTCACCCGCTCCACGGAGCATTCATCCTCGTCGGCGGCCGTCCCCGTCGCCGCGAGGGCCACGGGGTGTAGCGCAGCTTGGTAGCGCATCCGCTTTGGGAGCGGAGGGTCGCAGGTTCAAATCCTGTCACCCCGACCATCGTTGGGGGTGAGGTTCGTGTTCGGGTCTCCATCGGCAGCCGGTAGCGGCGCTGCCGCGCCGTCTTGATCACCGGATCGGCATACCTACGTATTCCACCGGCTTTCGCGCGTGCGGGACGGCGGCCATGGGTGGACGCGCGCAGCGGTCGAATCACCGCTGCCGCCTTCGGTTCCGGCTGTCGGGCACCCCGTGGCAACCCTTCGGCACTGGTCAGACGCGAGCTGAGTTCGATGATTCGCCGGTCGCGAGTAGAAGTCATTCGCGCGGCCGCCACCGGAGCAGCTCGAAAGGCTCGAACGGATTTGTCTACCTAAGTATTCGACAGTGCCGGATGGAAATAGGAGAACGGTCGGTTCGCGGTTTGCGCCGTCACTGTTCGGCAGGCGCCTGCGGGCTGGTGGTCACCGGCGGCAGGTCGGAATGCCGCGCGAACGCCTGATCGATCAGTTCCGAAGTGGCGCGAGTGACGATCAACCGGGCGATGGCCAGGTCGGTCTCCAACTTCGTGCGATCCCGCGGGGTCCGCGCCGATTCTTCGTAGGTCTGCCCGGCCAGGCGGAAGAACAACTCGGTGGCGAAGCGGTCGGCGATGCGATCGCAATCGGCGCGCAGACGTTCGACCAGCTGGAACGTGTCCTGCATCGGCAGTCCGGTGTCGTGCAGCCTGGTGGCCAGATCGCAGCACCGTGGATTCGTGACCCGGTACGCCTCGAGCGGGTCCTCGCTGGAGGCCAGCGCCTGCTTCGCGTAGTCCGGCAACTCGGCGTAGCTGTCCTGTGGCTCGGTGGTGGCTTCCGGTTCCGGCTCGGCTGCGTTCTGGCTCTTCACGCCGAGTACATCGGCGAGCCCGTCACCCCGGTCCCAGGCTTCGAGCAGTTCCCTGATCCCGTTCAGCTTCATGCCCCGCCCCAGCAAACGGCTGATCGTTTGCAGGCGGTTGAGGTGGTCCGACCCGTAATACCCGATCCGCCCGCGCACCTCGGGCGAGGGCAGAAGGCCCCGCTCGTGGTAGACGCGGACGCTGCGCACGGTGGTGTCGGCTGCCCGTGCCAGTTCGTCGATCGTGAATTCAGAGTCTGCAGCCATGTTTAAAAGGAAACCATAGTAGGGCCCCCGGGGAAAACGGTCCGTTTCATAACGTGCCGTTAAACACGGTAGCTGGGTGTTGCTTCGAGGTCAACGAGCCGTTACATAGCGGCACAAGAGGTTGTGTGCTGGGCAACAGTGGGCTACCGTGCGTAGACCAGCTTATCGCGGCTGGGTTCCGGGGACTGTTGAGCAGCCCTGATGACGTCCGATCCATGGGCCACGCACCTGCCAGAGGTGTGTGCTCGGCATCCCCGGAGATGGCTATGAGCATTACGCGAACCCTTCCGATGGACACGGGATCCATTGCGTCAGCAAAGGTCTCGTCGATTCCGGCAAAGTCGAACCAGCGGCCCCCGTGCGCCGACGTCCCGGACAACTGGGACATGGACACCGGGAATCCGGATGCCTGGCGAGCAGCGGTGCGCACCTGCCAGAGCTGCCCGCTCCTCGTGCAGTGCCGCCAGTTGGCGCAGGCGCTGACCACCCGCGGTGACGGTCCCCGCGCGATGATCTGGGCGGGCGTCGCCTACGACAACTCCGGCAGCGTGATCGAGAACCTGGACCGGCACCGCGCCGCGCCGATCGACCACAAGCGCCCGATGCGCATCATCCGCACCGGGCCGCGTCCGCTGCGTACCGTATCCACTCTTCCCGCGCCCCGTCGGCACATCGTGCTCGGGCAACCCCTGAAGTCGACCGGGACCGACGGTCTGTGACTATGCTGCGTCCACCTTTTCGTGTCGAGTCCTTCGGTGGTGCGTAACTCATGACAGTGCTGGCATTGGAGATCGGGTCGTCGGGCTTCGCGGCGACTCGGGTCGCCGACGATGTCGACACCGACGACATCCGGAGGATCCCGATCCCAGCGACGGGCGCCTGGGCTCGATGCCAGGAGCTGCTGCTCGAGGTCGCGGACGGTGGCGAGGTCACCGCCCTCGGTGTCGCTTCGGCCGGGCCGATCGATATGGCGGCCGGTGTGATCGCTCCTGCCGAGGTTCCGGAGTGGCGGGGAGGGTTCGGCATCGTCGAAGCGGCGCGGAAGTTGTTCCCGAAAGCGCAGGTTCCACTCGCGCTGGACGGCGTCTGCTTGGCGCTGGCGGAGCGAGGTTTCGGCGCGACGAGCGGAGTGATGGACAGCCTTGCGATCAGTGTCTCCGATCGCATCACCGGCGGGGTCGTGGTGGGCGGCTTCATCCTGGTGGGGCGCACCGGCAACGCGGGGCACGTAGGTCACGTCCTGGTTCCCGGCTTCGACGATCGATGCTCCTGCGGGGGCCGCGGGTGCCTGGAGGCGGTCGCGGGTGGCCTGGCCGTGGTGCGCTGGGCGCGGGAGCAGGGCTGGGCCGGCACGTCGGTGCAGGAACTGCTCGATGCCGCCGGCGTGGGTGAGGACATTCCCGCCGCGGCGCTCGGCCGGGCCGGTACGGCGCTCGGCCGGGCGATCGCCTCGGTGGCGGCACTGCTCGATCTCGACCTCGTCGTGCTCGGCGGCCCGCTCGCCGGAGCGGGGCCCGTGCTGTGGAAACCGCTCGGCGAGGCGGTCGCAATACATGCCAGGCTGAGCTTCCTGCCCGGATTGCGGGTGATTCCCTCGCAGCTCGGAGACGCCGCGACGATCATGGGCGCGGGTGTGCTGGCCCTGGTCGGAAGGAATGCCTGATCGTTTCCCGCGGTGGCGTAATGCCCTGGGCGGGAGTGAGTTCAGCCGCGGGTGAGATTGCCGGGGGGATGCCGTCGGCTTCGGCCGGTGGCTTCCGGTGATCTTGTTCGCTGGTTTGCGACAGATGTGCCGTTGCGCTGTGCGCCGGTCGAAGGGAGGTTCCTCTCGAACTCGACGTGAACAAAATGAACTCGGCTGCGCATGTCGTATGAACATGATGGAGACTTCGTACTAACAGGCAGCGCGGTCACAGGTTGATTGAGCCGCTAAATAACGGTACATTGCCTAGTGTCACAAGATGTCTCATCCGGGGAGGCGGACCCGGAGGAACGGCTGGTCGGGCAAGTGCGAAGCGAAGTGGCGCAGTGATTCCATGGGTGACGATCGAGACGTTGGCGCCGGACGGCATGTCCGTGGCGTCGGTGGGGGATGCACCTCGTGAGTTCGCGAGCTGGCAGCGAGTGCTGCAGCGGACGCTGTCCAAAACGCCCGCGCTGTACGACAAACTGACGACCGCCGGACTGACCGAGGCGATCCAAACCGCACATGATCAGGCGCAAGACGTCGACCTGGCCATTCAGACCCGATCGGGACGGCATCAACTGTTCATCCGTCCGATCTTCGGCCCCGCTGGAGACGTGCACGCGGTGCGGCTGTGGTTGGGCCCGGCGTCCGAGCGGGTGCCTGCGTTGCGCCCGGCGGTGGGAGCGATCTGGGACCTGAGTAGTCAGACCATTCAGCAACCGAGTGGTATCACACGGCTGTCCGGCAGCAGCGCCGAAGAGTACGTCCCGAGGATGTCGATCGCGGAACTGTTCCACCGGGTGTCCAGTTTCGACCGGCACGCCGAGGTGCTCGATCTGCTCTACGACCCCAAGCCCGGTGAGCGAATGCAATTCGACACCAACGTGATTCACGGATTCGGGCGTGCGGCTCAGTGGCGGATCACCATTCGCGCGCGCGACGACGAGCGCACCCGTGGCGCTTGGTGGCTGATCGAGGACGTGACGTCGGAGAACGCGCAGGCGACGTGGCCGACCTTGGAGCGGATCGGTTTGCGCGAGGCGCATCGGCGGGCGGGAACGCATCTGGCCGTGGTGCAGCTCGAGCACACCAGCATCTCGCACTGGCTCACCGATCCCGCGCCCTGGGTACGGTGGGACTATCTCTTCCGGCCCGTCGACGTCTTCCATCCCGAGGACCGTCCGCGGCTGGCCGAACTCGGCGACCGGCTGCGGTCGGGCGACAGTGCGGGTGTCACGTTGCGGGTACTCAATTACGGCGGTGGTTACACGCCCACATCGCTGCTCTTGTACCCCTATCCCGGGTACTCGAGCAGACAGCTGGCGATCGCCCAGTTGGTCCGGGTCGCCGACGACGTACCGTTGCTGGAAACCCATCGCCAGGTGCTGGAGCCGCGGCAGCGCAGCGCGCCGATCGGATACGACGAACAATTGCGGCATTGGCTGGCGGGCAGGATGAAAAGCAACCCCGCCTGCTGACAGTTTTCATTCCCATGAGTGGGAACTACTGGCCGGTTGGGAACGCCTGTGCTCTCTACCATTTCGGGAGTGAGGACAGGTATTCGTGAGTCGGCAGATTCGGGTGAGGCCCTGCTTCGCCGGATGGCCGCTCGCCGTCGTCGCGACAACATCGTGGTCGCGGTGCTCGCCGTTCTCGCGGTGCTCGGCGGTGGACATGCAATCCTGAGTGTCTTCGACTCCGGGCCGCCCGCGCCGTCGGATGACTCGACGACGGCAATCATCGGGCATGCGCACTTGGCAGGCTCTTATGCCGAGCAGTTCGTCGTCGCATACCTCACTGCCGTTGCGGGACAGCAGGATCGGATCGGCGAATATGTCGGCTCCAATCAGCAGATCACCTTGCCTTCATCCGCGCGCCAAGTGTCCGACCCGTCGGTCGTCTACGTCTCTCGGGCGCTCTCGGCCGGGGGGCTCGAAGTATGGTCGGTCACGGTATCGGTCCGGGTCGGCAAAGTCGGCGCCGCGACCGCACAGGATCAGCGGCAGTTCTACCGTGTCGCGGTCTCGGTGTCCGATGGGCGGCTGCGTGCGCTGTCGACGCCCGCCTTGGTCCAAGCCCCCTCCAAGGGCGTCGATCTCAAACTGGCCTACGGCGCGCCCTGCGCACCGGACACCGTGCTGGGGCAGGTCGCGGCGGGCTTCCTGAGCGCCATGCTGGCCGGAAACGGTGACGTGGCGCGCTACACCACACCGGATGCCGGGCTGGCCGCACTGAAACCGCCCCCCTTCACCGCCGTCGAGCTGACCTCGCTCACAACGGACGATTCGAGCTGCGGCTCCGGCGGTGCGAAGGCCCAAGTGCTGGCCACCGTCAATCCCAAAGCCGATACGGGAGCGACCGCGACGCTGGCCTACCCGCTCACCATGATTCGCAACGCGGGCCAGTGGCAGGTGGTGTCCATAGATCCGATTCCCGCCTTGTCGAGTCCGCTGGCGGTGGTCGTCGGTCAGGATTCCCGCGGCGGAGCGCCGCCCACCTCGTCCTCGTCCCCCTCGACGTCGGTGACGATTCCGCCGGCGACACAGAACTGATCCGAGAGGCAGCCCGATGGGTAATTTGAGCAACATCCTCTATGGCATCCTGATCTTTGTCCGATGGGGCGGAATGATCATCATCGCCATCGTCACGATCGGTGTGGTGATCTCCGAGGCGGCGAAATCGAGGCTGTCACCGGCGCGGATCATCGTCGTCTTCGGCTCGGGGTTGATGGCCGGGGTGGTGATCTGGATTCTGCCCACGACCATCAACTACGCGCGCACGGACGCGAACCTCATCGTCCCCGATCACCCTATCGGTGGCTATCGATGACCCAAGTCATCAAGGTGTTCACGCCGATCAAACGTGTGCCCACGATGATCGGCAAGGCGCAGAACGGGCAGAAGCTTCCGTTCGGTCCCTACACCCTGCCACAGGTTGCCGCCGGTGTGGCGATGATGTCGGTGGCTTCGGTCGGCGCCATGACCCTCCCGGTCAATCCGGCCGTCACTTTCATCACAGGTCTGGCGCTGACCGTCCTGGCGGTGTTCGTGCTCGGGCTCGTGCCGTACACGGGCGTCCGGATGACCTCGCGCGCCCTGTGGCTCGGTAGGCTCGTCGTCTACCGCAAGCCGGTGTCCGCCTCAGGGATGCCGATCGGCAGCGACTCGGTGCGCCACACCGTATTCGTCGAGAAGAGCGTGGTCCTCTTGCTGCCCGACCACGCTGATGCGGCAGTGGCCACCGAGCCGAAGTCGGGCGTCCGGATGCTTGAGGTGATAGGTGGCGGCGGAAAAGTCACCGACCTGTGGCTGCGACTGAATGGCAACGACGAAGGCAACGATAACGGCAGCGGCCCGCCCCCCGGAGGACGTCCCTGATGGCACTCGGACGAGATCTACAGCCGACCGCGGCGATTCGCGGCAATCTCCAGTTCACCCATTCCGGTCTGGTCACCGCGACGTATTTCATCAATCCGCTCGGCTATGGCTTGCGCAAAGCCGGTGACAAGTACGACGTCAAGATGGCGCATCATGCGCTGGTCACCAACTTGCCGAGCGGATCGCTGCTGCTCGGGATCCAGGCGCGGCTGAATACGATCGACGTGCTCACCAAGATGGTCGAGGGCGTCGACCTGGACGAGTGTGAGGACTACGCCGACGAGGTGGTGGCCTCCTACGAGCGCGTGCACGCCATCATGCCGCAGACCCGTATCTTCCTGCTGTCGATTCCGGTCGGCGCCAGCAACTCCAGTATTTCCGCGCTGTCGCGCCTGTGGCGCGGCAGCACCCCCACCATCGACGCGACCGCGATCTCCCGCGCCGACCTGGACCAATACGACGAGAAGGCGAACGAGATACTGTCCAGGATCGGCGGCGACTTCGATCCGGTGCCGGTGCCCGCGGCGCTGTTCCAATGGCTGTGGGAGCACTATCTCTCCCGCGGTGCGGCTGGGGATCCGGTGGCGCCCACGCGGGCCGGTGCGCTGGACGACGCGACGGCAGCGGTGTTCCGTTCCGCCGCGCTCGACGAGGGGGCCCAAACCGACAGCAACCGGCGTATCCGGCCGTCGTTCGTCCCCGTGATCAAGGTGGTGCAACCGGATTTCGATTATCGCCCGTCATACCAGGCGATGCTGACGCCGCACTCGTTCCCATACGCGGGCATGACATTTCCCGGCGGCAGCGAGTTCCTGAACGTGTTGGAGGGCCTCGGCGACGTCACCGTGGACTGGGGCATGCGGATCTCCACCAAGCCCGCCGAGGAGGTGCTCAAGAACAACGAGCTCAGCCTGCGCAGGCTCGGCGAGCAGATGGATCAACGCGACCAGGAGATTTCGTTCGCACAGAACACGCTGGCATCGAAGGCGCACATGCTCGGCGAGTACAACCAGCACTTCGAGGTCAACGGTGGTGAATCAGAGGTCTCGTTCACAACCGTCATCGCCATCGGCGGACCGACGCGCGACGCCACGATGGATGCGGTCAACACGCTGAGACGGCGCTACAAGCGGTTCCAGGTCGACATGACGGCACCGGTCGGGGCGCAGGTCGATCTATGGTCGATGCTGGTTCCCGGCAGCCCGCCGCGCCGTGCCTTCGACGACTTCGCCCATATCGTCCCCTCGGACATGTGGGCCGGCTTCGTGCCGTTCACCACCAGTCAGATCGGCGACGACAGCGGGCCGGTGATCGGCGTCAACCTGCTGTCGGGCCATTTCGAACCGATCCACTTCGGAATCATGGAGGCCGCGCTGCACGACCTGTCCGCCTCCTTCGCGGTGACCGGCGAACTCGGTTCGGGCAAGTCGTATTTCCTCAAACTGATGGCCGTGCTCGTGCACGACATGGGCGGCCAGTTCCTCGCCATCGACCGCAGTCAGGTCGGCGAGTGGGAGCATTTCGCGCGGTCGATCGACGACGCGGTCGTCATCGACCTGGCCAATCCCACGGTGTCGCTGGATCCGCTGCGGTTGTTCAACCCGCGCATCGCGGGTGAGCGGGCGCTGGACTCGATCCTTCCGCTGCTGGATCTGTCACCGACTTCGGGTGCGGGCGCCGCGGCGAGCAATCTGCTGTCCCCCAGGGGCATGGCCGAGCACAAGATCAAGAGCCTGCTCGATCTGTTCCACGTCGTCCGCCGGTTACGGGAGCACCCCGATCGAGGCGAGGAGTACGCGGATCTCGCGGCGCGGCTGGGCACCGTGGTGGAGCGGGTACCGGTGCTGTTCGACCCCAAGCTCCGACCGCTGCGTCTCGACGCCGCCGCGACCGTCGTCCGCAGCCACAATCTGCAACTGCCGAGCGCCGAGGAACTCACCACGCCACACTTGTACAACCGGTTGCCGCTGACGAAACGGCTCGGCACGGCGCTGTACGAACTGGTCGGCGTGGCGGCGCGGGAGGCCTTCCTCTCCGACAACGGCAGGTTCGGCCTGCTGGTCGGCGACGAGGCACACCACTTCACGCAGACACAGGTCGGCTCCGCGGTCACCTCCGACTTCAGCCGTGACGGCCGCAAGCACCTGGCCGCGATCGGGCTCGCCTCGCACGACCCGGCCACCGACTTCCAGGGCGCGGCGCACAATCTCATCCCGAACCGGTTCGTCTTCCGGCAGCGCGATGAGACGCTGGCGCGCAACAGTTTGGAGTGGCTTGGCGTCGATCTGGAGGAAGCCCCGTTTCTCTTGCAGATTCTCCGCGAGGAGACCTCGCCCCCCGTTGGTCCCGGACGTCAGATTCCCGAGGAGCGCCGTGGTGAGATGTTCATGCGGGACGCGCTGAACCGTATCGGTCGCGGTAAGGTGCTAGGTCCGGCGCGTCCGGACCGTGCTGCGGCGATCACCAGTACTCCGACCAGTGCCAATGGCATGCGTTCGGTGCTACCGGAGCGGTCGGTGCGCTGATGAGATCGCTGCTCGGGACCAGCATGCGCGCACCGCAGTCTTCCTTCGGGATGCCCTGGGAACCGCAGTTCTGGGACGTGGAACGTTGGCGACCGCAAATGGTGTTCCGGCGCTTCCGGGCTTGGGTCGCCGCGTCCCGCCGTCGCCGCCGCACCGCGTGGATCGGCCTCACCCTCTTCGGGCTGTTCGTCTTTCCTGGTCTCATACACGCGGTGTCCATTGCGCAGAGTGGCACGCTGGCCCAGGGCGCCACACCCAACAGTGCGACCAGCTGGATGAATGTCAAAGACTCGAACGGAGTCAACGTCTCGAGCTACATGCTGGTGATCGACCACGGCGGCGTGTGGAACCTGGGAAATTTCGCACTATGGATCATCCTCATGCCGATGTTCGCGCTCTGGCTGGTCACGATGACGACTGGAGTCTGGTTTCCCGGCGAGGCAATGGGTTTCGGGTGGCTGAACCTGATCAGCGCGCCATTGCAAGCGATGGCCCGCAACCTGACGGTGCAGGTCGCGACACCTTTGCTGGCGGCCACGGCGGTGACGATCGGCGCGTTCTTCGTGGGGTATTTCATCATTCGCGCCTTGTACGCCAAGGCCGCAATGCAGGTCGTCACGATGATCGTAGTCGCGATCGTCGGCGTGTTCTTCCTGGCGAACCCCTTGGCCGAGGCGCTGTCCGACCATGGCTTGCTGGTACAGGGGCGCGACCTGGGACTCTCGGTCGCGGCGGGTTTGAATGGGAACAACAATCCGAATCCGCAACAGTTGGTCGCCACACTGCAAGCGACGATGGCCGACAATTTCGTTCGACTCCCATTGCAGGTCTGGAATTTCGGACATGTCGTGGACAGCAATCCGTCCTGCCGGGCGGCGTGGTCGTCCGGCATGACGGCCGGTAGCGAAGACCGGGTGAAGAACGGGATGAGATCGTGCGGCGACAGCGCCGCGTACGCCGCGGTGGAGAACCCGGGCGTCGGTCAGATCGGAGCCGGACTGCTGCTGCTGCTGTGCGCGGTCATTCTCCTGGCCTTCGCGGCGTACTTGTCTTTCAAGATCATGTGGGCTGTTCTCGACCTCATCTACTATGGGTTCGCGTCGGTATTCGGTTTCGCGGCCGGTGGGTACATTTACGGTCCGACGCAGACGTTTACTGTCCGTTGCGTGGTCCACGGCTTCATCTCCGCTGGGAAAATGGCCTTCTTCGTCATCGCCCTCGGCATCTACGAGCTATTGCTGGGCAGCCTGTTCCGCGCGGCGAACGGCCAGATCATGGTGATATTCGTGATCGGGGCGGGCGTCGAGATCGTCGCCATCGTCCAGGTGCGGCGGCTGAGCAGAAATATCGATGAGGCCAACGACTGGGTCACCAACCGCATCGGAGCGGCGATCCAGAGCGGTGGATCGTCACAGGGTGCCGGCGGTGGTGGTGGCTCCGCACTGGGTATGGGCTTGGGCATGGGCAATTCGAATGCGGCCGGCTCGATGAGTCCGCTCGCGATGGTCGGCGCGATAAGCACCATCAACAGCTCGCCGCTCACCGCATGGCTTGCCGGTGGCCGCCTCAACCCGTTGAATCCGTTTTCCCGCACGGACCAGGTCGACAAGAAGCTCAAGAAGAAGGGCCTGAAGACCAAGGATCTTCGAGAGGCCTCACACGCTAGCCTTTACGATCGAATTGCTGGGGCGAACGCGGCCCGGCGCGGTATCCAACGCTCCGGCAACAGCAGACGCAGTGAGAGAGCCGCCGCCTTCGCCATGGAGAACTACACGCACCTGTCGGGTAGTGGCGGCCCGCAGAACGGTGGGTACCACGCTCTGCTGATGGCAGGAGTTCCCGAGCGCATAGCGCAGCGGGCGCTCGAAGCTCGGACGGACATCATTCGGCATGCCGACGCGGAGCCCCTCGCCTCGAAGCACCTTGCCAACCTCGTTGCCGCACAGAAGCATTTCGAGAATCACTTTTACACGAATGATCGGGAGATGTACATGGCCAGGTTCCACGCGTTGGAGGCCAGCGTCGATCGGTATCGAGGGGATTATCAGGGCGGTGTGCGGATCTCGGAAGATCTGGCCGAACTCGGTAGGGAATACATCAACAATCCAACCAAGGAATGGATCGATGCATTGCAGGCCCATGCACAGGGGCCGATCAGGGACAGTTCCACCCCTCGGTTGCGGGTCAATGGCCGGGACCTCACTCAGCTCGAGGCGGACAGGTTGAGGGAGTGGATCTCCAACGAGCATGCGTTGAACGTCCTGGCGGCCAGCAGGAATGTAGCCGAGAATCCTCGTGACTTCGATCGGCTCCGGGTACTGCGTTCCGAAATCGACAAAGCTGCCCAAACCGATCAATGGCAGGCGGGCCGGAGTATCACGGGTGCTGTCTCGCTCCCCCAGCCGGACTCCGACGCAAACCCGCTGCCTGCCATTCCGGACACGATCCTGAATCCCCTCCGAAACCCGCGGGGCCGCTGATCAGTCCTCGACAAGGGCAAGACAGTGCGGCTGATATCACAGAAAGGTAGTCGATGATCGGTCGTCTCTTGACGTTCGTACTGATGCCGCTCTGGATATGGGTGGTGTTGGGGGGCGTGGGAGTCCTACTCGTGTTCATGGTGGCCATAGTGCTGGTCATCGGCGGCGCGACTTCGGCGATCGCCTCCGACCTGAACTATCAGTGCGACAGTGCGGTGGGGCCCGACCCTTCGCAGACGGTGACCCCCAGTCGCGCAACGACGGCGGCCCGGCCGAGCGTGAGAAGCGCACCGGTGGGTGGGGTGAGCGCCACTCCGACCACGAATCCATACGCGCAACTGACCATTGCGCCGGACGACACCAGCGCCTCCGACTGGCAGCGCGCCTGCGCCACAGCGATGAAAGACGCCCCGCGCCAAGAACCTCCCTTGCTGTACGCCAACTCGGGGATCGGCGCGGAGTGTGCCCGTCAGCTTGCGGTGGCACAGCTGATGGCGGCTGGAGCCAGGAACGGTTCGGGTGGCCGCGGAGACGCTGCGCAGTTCACGAGATCGGTGATCTACCAGGCATCGGTCGCGCAAACGACGGGGAGATGCACGACTGCCGATAGTGCGGCGACGCAGCCGCTGGACGCGGACGGTGCGGGGCAATCGAGCGGTTCGCCGCGGCGGGCATGTGGACAGCTCGACGGGGTGTCGGCAGTTGTCGTTCTGCCGAACACCATCGCCGCACAGGGCGCTTGCGGTCAGCGGGTGGATCCCGCCGCGGTATCGTCCGGCGACCTTGTGTTCTGGGATTATCGAAGAAACGCGCCGACCCAGGTCGGCATCGCGGTCAGCGACACGCGGCTCGTCACCACCGATGCGGCGACCGGTGAATTGGTCGAACTGACCATCCCGAGCACGTACGACGTGCGGGTGAAACGAGTACTCGGCAGCGGGATGTGATGAGTAAGCGATGCCGCCAACAGAGGTAGAGCCCCAGATAGAAGCCGGCGAGGATGCCGAGGCGCCGCCGGTGCCGATGACGCCGTGGTCCAACCGGCCGGATCAGCAGCGGCCGCGGCCGGGCGGGGTGCCGGGGTCGCCTGGCAGTCCTTCTCCCGGGCCGGGGCAGTCTCCCGGAGCGGGGCAGCCAGGGTCCGGACAGCCGAATGGTGGCGGTGACGCCGGGGTTCCGGGTTCGTCTGGGGCGCTTGGTGGTCCGGCTGTGCCGGGTTCGCCGGGTGTGCCTGGTCAGGCGGGGTTGCCTGGGGGTGTGCCT
>NZ_BAFR01000048.1 GCF_000308435.1 Nocardia araoensis NBRC 100135
CGAGGAGCACAGGAACGGGATCAAACAGCCTTGTGGAGCGCGAGCCGATTGCCGAATGCTCTGCCGCCTAATCGTCCGAGCGCGGCATTCATCAGGGGCGAGCCGGTAACCGTCACCTTCAGGCGGTTCAGAATGGGGGCGAGGGGGCGGGGGTCGACATCGCGGAGCGCCTCGGCGAGCAGGCGGACGGGTTCGGTGCAGGAGTCGTAGCGGTCACCGGGGGCCTTCGCGAGTGCCCGGTGCAGGATCGCGTCGACATCGGGCGGGATCCAGCGGTGGCGCGCGGAGAGCGCCGGAGGCGGCTCGTGCAGCTGAGCTTCGGCGGTGGCCATGAGATTCCCGCGCGAGAACGGCGTGTGACCGGTGAGCAGTTCGACGGCGGAACACGCCAGTGCGTACTGATCGGTCGCCGGGGAAACTGTCTCCGCCCGCAGCAGTTCCGGCGCGGCATACGGCACCGACACGACGACGAACCCGTTAGTGGCCAACGGCGGTTCCGGGCGATCCAGCCACCGGGCCGAGTCGAAGTCCGAGATCTTGACCGTCGCGGGCTCGTCCGTCCCGACCAGCACGTTCGCCGGTTTCACGTCGAGATGGACCACGCCGTTGGCGTGCGCGAAATCCAATCCCGCGGCGACATGCTCGAGCACATGGAGCACCCGTCGCAGGTCCGGGTACCGATGCGGCGAGCGGACCAACGTCGAACCCGTCGCGCCAGCCACGTACTCGTGGGCCGACCACAACCTGCCGTCGGTTTCCCCGTGCGTGTACATCCGCACGATGTCGGGGTGCCGCAATGCCGACAAGATGTCGAACTCGTGCACGAATCGAGCGCGCGCTTCGGGCGACCGGCTGTCCTCCGGTCCCAAGATCTTCAGTGACACCGGCCGCGACCACTCCGGATCCTCGGCCAGGTACACCTGGCTGCTGCCGCCGTGTCCCAGCGGGGCGCGGACGACGAAACCCGCAAACTGGTCACCTGGTTCGAGCAGCACCGCCTCACCATAGTGCGATGCCCTCGGTCGCACGCCGGTGTTTGCCTTCGGTGTGCTCGAGGGCACTGCGTTAGCGGAGGCGCGATGGTGCCCGCTGCTCGTCGACTCGGAGCCCGCGGGTCACGAGACTTCTCCCCGCCGGCCTGAAGGTCGTGACACGACACGCCAGGCCGGCGGGCAGGAAGGGGTGCGTCAGATGATGGTGACCTTGAGGGTGTAGCCCGCCGCCGAGCCGTCGGCGGAGGAGACGAGGATCTGGTAGTCGTTGCCGTCGGCGACGAGATCGGCATGCGGCACATCGGCGGCGACCTGCGGTCCGATCAGCGGGGCCACCGAGACGCGGGCGTTGCCCGCGACGTCGAAGCTGAGGCGCTGCCCCGGCGCCGTGGCGATGGAGTAGCTGTCGGCCTTGCCCTGCGCGACGTTGCCGCTGGCCTCGATGCTGTTCTGGCCGGGAGCGATCTGCAGGCGTTGCACGACGCCGGGAACCGAAGGAATGCCGGGCGCGGCCTGGGCGGTCGCGACCCCTCCGGCCAGGGTGAAGCTGGCGACGGCGAGCACCGCGGGCACGGTACCCACCAACGAACGAATCAGTCGAGAAGCGGTCATGGGCACCATCTTTCCTCAGCGCGTGTGCGATATCTCATGCGGCTGCGATAAACCGGTGGGAAGGCACGCTCAGCGACTGATCACGGAAGGAAACAGCGGACGAAGCGAGGCCGGAACATGTCGGTGCCCCGTGTCACACTGGCGTCGTAGTCACCTGGCCAGAGGAGAACGAATTGGCCGCCATTGATGACCGCCCCATGGTGCGATTGGTCGCGCATTGCCGTCGCTGTCACGGTTGGCTGCTGTCGCCGCAATCGGTCGCGGAAGGAATCGGCCCGACGTGTGCGATCCGTGAACGCGCGGAAATGCGCGCCCGATCCGCGCAGGAACTAACTCTTTTCGACGTCGCGGCGTAATCCGAAGCACGAGTCCACCATCGATTCGGTCCAACCAAGGCACCGCGTTCACCGCGCGGGCATGCTCCGGTCGCTCGCGAAGCCGCGTCGCGCGGAATCCGATCGGACCGTCCCGCATCGAGTCCATCGCCGTGTTGTGGCATGGGAAGCGGGACGGCCCGGGACCGATGCGATCAGGTCGTCGCGATCAGGATCTGTTCCGATTCGGCCGGTCGTAGTCCGTCGGTCCGGTCGGCGAAGTAGCGGTCGGTCAGCTCGGTGGCCGAGATGTGCCGGGCGGCGGCGAAGCCCGCGTCTTCGGCCAGCTCGACTATCTCCTCGGGACGGAAGAAGCTGAGGAACGGGGTGCCGGATCGGCGGGCGCCTTGCTCGGCGAACCGGCGCAGTACCTGTTCATCGGGGTCGACGAGTTCGAGCGGCAGCAGGAAGGTCGTGGCCACGGTGGAGCCCGGTGCGAGCGCCGACAGCTGTTGCAGGGTGGCGATATTCGCCGCGCGGGTCAGGTACATCGAGACACCGGCGGAGGCGACGAGCGCCGGGCGGGTGGGGTCGAAACCGGCCTCGATGAGCCGCTGCCACCACGCGTCCACCTCGAAATCGACCGGAACCAGCCGCAGCCACGGCGGGATGTCGAAGCCGAGTTCGGCCAAGCGCTGCCGTTTCCATGCCTGCGGTCCGGGCTGGTCGACCTCGAAGACGGTGAACCGTGCGGCGAGTTCGGGCCTGCGCTGTGCGAAGGTGTCCAGCCCCGCGCCGAGGACGACGTACTGATCCACGCCGCGCTCGGCTTGCTCGGCGAGGAGATCCTCCAGGAAGCGCGCGCGTGACACGATGCCCGCCCGCATAGGTCCGGTGGCTTGCGGATCCATATCCGGACGGTGCCGCCAGCCGTCCTCGGGGGAGGCCAAACGCAGGCCGACGCGGTCGTCGAACACGTGCGGAGGCGGGTCGTCGAGTACGTGCACGGCTCGCCACAGCGCTACCCGGACGGCGGTGCTGTCCGGCGCGATCGTCTGGTCGGCCTCGATATCCTCGGCGGTCATGCTAGCAAACTAGCATGCTAACGACATGGGTGCCAGTGTCGACCGTCGGTGATCGGGTGATGCCTGGTCGAACACATGCCATGGCACCAGAGTTCGGGTGCGACGCCGCGTGCTGCGGTTAAGATGAGCGACGCTCATTTTCAGTGGACGGGCGGGAGGAAATCATGCCGCCGAAGGCTGTCGGTCAACGTCGTCGCCCCTCTCAGGCACGCGCCAAAGCGACCAGGGAGCACATCCTGGACACGGCGGCGCGATTGTTCGGCGAGCGCGGTATCGCCAATACCTCCACGAACCGGATCGCGGCGGAAGCAGGCGTGAGCATCGGCACGGTCTACCGCTACTTCGCTGATCGAAGCGTCCTGGTCGAAGAGTTGCTCGAGCGGTTGCTGGAGACGGTGGAGCGGCGTTTCACCCAGCGCGTCTTCGACCTGTCGGGAAAAACGATGCACCAGGTAGCCGCCGACATCCTGGGAGTGATCACCGAAGAGTTGGTGGCCAACGCGAAGCTGGTGCGCGCGCTGGTCGCGGGTGTGCAGTTCTACAGCAGTGGCATCCCCGAGTTCGAGCCGCGGCTGCGCCTGCTGGTGAAGGTGATGCTGATCCAGGTGCTCGGTCCCGGCGACGATCACGAGTACGACGTGATGACGTTCGTGGTGATCAACACCGGTTTCGCGGCGGTTCTGCGCGCGTCCGCCCTCGAAGTCGACGATCCGGCGCGGGCGGAGGCGATCGACATGACGGCGCGGATGATCGGAGCGTGGGCCGAAGCCGAGGCCGCGGCGCGCGCCGCCGTGTGAGCGGGTGTGGCGCCGCGCGCAAAAAAGTGAGCACCTGACCATGTATGTGGTGTGGACGAGCTTCCCAAATCGGGCGCTTCTTCATGATCTTTCCTGATCAGCGCCCATTCCTCGGTTGCGTTTCCGGTCGCACGAAGCGGAGTAGCAGCTGAGTTGGCCTGCGGTTTACCGTTTTCCCACGGACCGAACGGCATTCAGCGCCGCGGACACCGCGAGGTAGTCACGGTCGCCGATCGCGCGCGAACCCGACGCACCCTCGGCTCCACGGCGACAAGGAGGTCACCAGTGACGATCGAGAGCATCGCCCACCTCGAAGCGAACAACGCGCGGCAGGTCACGCCGCTTTCCCCGAAAACCCACCGAACGGCCGCGAAGGTCGTCGCGCATCTCATCGATTCCGCCGCCCTGCCCGGCGGCGCGGCCGAGGCGGAAGTCGCTGCCGTGGTCGGGATGTGCTTGGAGTGGGCCGTCCAGCGATTGAACGGGCAGGCATCGACCGGACGGACCGACATCCTGCGGACCGCGGCGGCGGGATGGGCCAGGAAGGGAATCCCGATCGACGGCGTCCTCCACGCGATTCATGCCGGGTTCAAATTCGGACTTGGCATGCTGTTCGCCCACAAAGGCTCGGCGGATCGCGCCGATCTCGTGACCGGCACCGCCGTCACGCTCGAGCTGTTGAACCTGATCACCGCGACGGTCAGCAAAGCCTATGTGCGCGAGTGCAAAGCCGTGGTGGCCGAGGACCACACCGCGACGCACACTCTGACTTCGGCGCTGCTCGGCGGCCACGCGTCCTCGATGATGGCTCGCGAATGCGGAATACCGGTCGCCGACGAGTATTTCGTGCTCGCGGTCGCCGTACCGGCGCATCCCGACGAAAGTCTTCCTCATCTCGACAGCCGGGTCGTCGCCCGGCGTAAACTCCGCCGCCTCCAGTCCGGCCTCGCCGACCTCTTCGATGGCCGAGCGCTGTCGCTGCTGTCTGTCGACGGAGGAACGATCCTCATCCCCACCACCCAGCTCAGCACCCTGGATCTGGACCGCGTGGTCGAGAAGCTGTCCGCGGCGGCGCGAGTGCCGCTCACGGCCACCGTCGTGACCGCAAGACCCAGGCAGGTCTCCGCCGCCGCTGCCCAAGCCCACGAGTTGCTCGACACCGTGGAGCAACTCGGACGCGAGCCCGGGTTGTACAGATTCACCGAACTGGCGCTGCAATACCAGCTCACCCGCCCCGGTATCGGCCGCGATGTACTCGGTACCCAGGTCGCGCCGCTGATGGAGCACCCGGACCTGTTGGAGACCCTGCGGATCCACATCGACAACGACCTCAACCGTCAGCGCACGGCTCGGCAACTCCATGTGCATCCGAACACCGTCGACTACCGGCTGCGCCGAATCGCACAGCTCACCGGCCTCGATCCGGCCGATGCCAGGGGGCTGTGGTACTTGCGCTCGGCACTGATCGTCTGGACCGACGACGGTCCCCGGCGGCTTCCGGCCGATGCCCGGCGGATGGCCGACTCCCGGTAGGTAGTCCCCGTCGCACCCTCGACAATCCGCGTCGGAAGTGCGAAGAATATCCGGACGTGCGACGCACGCCGCGCGGATGCTCATGGAGGTGCATGCGGTGGCCGATCGAGTGCCCGGAGGACGTCTGTCCAGAAGCGGCAGGCTGGGCCGGTTGGCGGCGGGCCAAGCCGTGCGCGGGGTCGGAACGCGTTTGGCGATGATCGGCAGGACCGAAGAGGCCCGGCGAGTACTCGCCGAACGTTCCACACTCGCGACCGCGCAGCAGGTTGTCACGGTGCTCGGCAGCATGAAGGGCGCGGCGATGAAGCTGGGTCAGATGTTGTCGGTCCTCGACGTCGATCTCGTTCCGGAATCGCATCGGGAACTGTTCCGGACCAAGCTGGCCGAACTTCGCGATCAGGCGCCGGCCGTTCCGTTTTCGGCGATGCTGAAAGTGATCGAGGACGATCTCGGGCCGCCGGCGCGAGTCTTCGCCGACTTCGACGAGACGCCGATCGCCGCGGCATCGATCGGCCAGGTCTATCGGGCACAGCTGCACGACGGGCGCACCGTCGCGGTCAAGGTGCAATATCCCGGCGTCGACCAGGCCGTCCACGCGGACATGCGCAATCTGGAAATGCTCAGCAAGCTGTGGAAATCCATGCTGCCCAGCGCCGCCGACAGCGCCGTGCTGGAGGAGATCGCGCGCAACATCGGTAACGAACTGGACTATCCGCGGGAAGCCAGGACCCAGCATCGCGTCGCGATGCGGTATCGCGGCCATCCTTTCATCACGGTGCCCGACAGCATCGAAGAATACTGCGCGCGAAAAGTTCTCGTGACGGAGTTCGTCGAGGGTGCGACTTTTCGTCAGCTCCGGACGCTGCCCGACGCCGAACGTGATCGGCTCGGCGAGCTGATCTACCGCTTCTATATCAGTTCGTTGTTCTGCGACAACGAATTCTGCGGTGATCCTCACCCGGGAAATATTCTGCTCGCGGCCGATGGCAGGCTCGCGTTCGTCGATTTCGGTCTGTACGACCGGATGGACCCCGTCCATGTCGACTTCGAGCGCGCGTGTCTGCGGGCTGCGGGGGAACACCGCGCCCGGGACCTGTACGAGGCTTGGGTGGGACGCGGCATCATCGACCCGGATGCGGGCGTCACCGCCGAGGAATGCATGGAATACGTATGGGCCGCCGCAGGGTGGCATCTATTCGACGAGCGGATAGCGATCACCCCCGAGTTCGCGACAGGTGCGGTGATTCTCGCTGTCGACCCTCGCGCCGCGGAGTTCAAAGGCATGCGGCAACAGCAGCTTCCGTCGGAGCATGTGTTCTCACGACGCGCGGATCTGTTCACTTTCGCCGTGCTCGGTCAGCTGCGGGCCACCAACAATTGGCATCGGCTCGCGCGTGAGTGGCTCTACCAGGAACCGCCCGTCACCGAGATCGGACGGGCCATCGCAAAATGGCGGGATGGTCTGTGACATCCGGTGTCGCACGATAAATCCGTGATCGTCGCTCGCATGGACGGGCAGTTCCTGGCTCACATTTCGCTGATGCGCTGAATCCGGGGGGTCACTCCGGTACTTCACCTTTCGGATTGTCGGTTCCGGAAAGAGCGGATAGCGCGCCGCGGTGTCCCGTCCCCTCACTCCCATTCTTCCGTTCTGTGGCCGCTCATATACGGAACTGCGTCTTCGCAGTGAGCCGCCCAGAATCCATTGCTGACCAGCAGCTTTCATCGATTGCCGCTCTATCGTTACTGCCGTTCGACATGCGAGGCGCGCCTGCCGACAAGGACAACCATGCCGAAATACGGAAAGGCATTCGATGAGATCAAACGTCAGTCGGCGAATACTGCGCATCGCCGTATTCACCGTAACCGCGACCATGACAATGGGGCTGGGCGCACTGACGGTGCACGCGGCGCCGGCGGCGGAGCCGACGGAGCAGCAGTTGGCCGATTACATCGCGGCGGGGCGTAAGACCGCGCCGGTGGCGGATTCGGGGAGTGCGGGGTCGGGTTCGGCGTGTACCTCGGGGAGCGGTGCGGGGTCGGGGAACGGATCCGGTGACTGCTACGGCGGTTCGGGCAGTAGTTCGGGGTCGTCGGGCGGTTACGCCAGTGACACGGTGGGGTTCGGTCCGCCGATGACGTCATGGTTGGCGGCGTTCGGGTACGGGCTGACCCATCCGGATGTGGCGCCGCCGGGAGCGAACGACTGGAACTGTAAGCCGACGGCGGAGCATCCGCGTCCGGTGGTGTTGGTGCACGGGACGTGGATGAATGCCTACAACGGGTTCGCGTTCATGGGGCAGCCGATCAAAGATGCGGGATTCTGCACCTTCACGTTCAACTACGGGCGGTCGAATCTGTTGGAGGGCGGCGGTCTGGGATCGGTGTTGCCGGGGGTGATGGGCACCGGTTACATCCAGGACTCGGCCAAGCAATTGGCGGTGTTCGTCGATCGGGTGCTCGCGGCGACGGGGGCGTCGGAGGTGGATATCGTGGCGCACTCCCAGGGCGGGTCGATGTCGAACTGGTACACGAAGTTCGAGGGCGGTGCGGCGAAGGTGAAGAATCTGGTCACCTTCGGTGCGACGCATCATGGGACGAGTTTGGACGGGATCGGCGCGTTGGGGCGGGCGATCAACAACTTCGGGATCGATGTGCTGGGTTTCGTGGAGATCTTCGTGGGACACGCGGGAATTCAGCAGACGATCGGTTCGGACTTCGTCAACAAGCTCAACGAGCACGGTGACACGATCACCGGCGTGGACTACACCGTGGTCGGTACCCGGTACGACGAGATCACCAATCCCTACGACCTGACGTTCCTGAAGGCGGCGTCCGGGGTGTCGGTGCAGAACATCACGTTGCAGGACGGGTGCGAGCAGGATGTGTCGGACCATCTGACGATGATGTATTCGCCGCGAGCGCTGTCGATCGCGCTGCGGGCGTTGGACCCGGTGGGTCACCCGAATCTGGAGTGCACGTTCAACCCGTGGCTGCTGGGCGGCGGCGGCTCACTCTGACCGCCTTCGCAGACGTGCGCCGGAGACGGCGGCTTTCGCGGAGCTTTGCCCCGGCTCCGGCGCACTCCCGCCGCGTAGCGCGAGCACCGAAACGTTGCCCCGTGCGGTGGCTCGCGCCGCGGCGAAGTGCCCATCGAGCGACCTGGACCCTCGCTCGATGGGCACACCTTTGGGATCAGCCGAGATGCTTCGGCCGCGAGGGGAGCGACGCATTCCGCGACCGGCTCAGACCGCAGCCTCCCAAGCGAACCCGTCCGGGTCGACGAAGGGACCGAGATTGCCGCGGATGGCGATCCGATGCGAACCGGTGCCTTCCGGTGCGATGCCCGCGTCCTTGGCCGCGGCGCGGCGCCCATACAGCGCCAGTTTGACCGAAGCGGCCGGGGTGGTGAACTCCACGTACTTGCTGCCGAAGCTCTTCCCGACGGCCAAGCCGCGATCGACGTAGAACTGCTTGGTCGCTTTGACGTTGTCGACCCCGAGGAGCACCACGAAATCGTCTACTTCCCGGGTGGCCGGTCCGGTGTCCTTCTTCGACGACGTCGCCACCTTCCAGAGGGCGCCGTCCGGCGCCTGGACCACGCCTCCGTAACCCCAGAAGCTCTTCTTGACCGGCTTCAGCGTCGTCGCTCCCGCGTCGACCGCGCTGCCGATGAGGCTGTCGACGGTGCTCGGCTGCGACACCACCAGCGACAGCACGTAGCCCCGGAAACCGCTCGTCGGAGCCTCGGAGGCGCGCAAGCGCAGCCTGTCGCCGAGTCCGAACGCGGCGGCGTAGAAGGCTTCGGCGGCGGCCGGGTCGGCCACCTCGAGGACAACGGAGTCGATCGCGGCCTGATCAGTGGTGAGGTTCATGACGCCAACGCTAGGCGTCGCGCGGCGAGCGACGCTTCTCGATTCCTGACCGGTCGATTCCGGCGGCCCGGGACTCGGCTCGAGAACAGCCGCTGCCGACGTCATAGAAGTCGCGCTCGCCGGATGCGTCATACGTTCCATTTCGATCTGTTGTGCCGCCTCCGGGGCGGGAACCCCGAACTCGCGCAGGGGATCGCGGTCGGGGTTCCGTCGCCGGCTCTCGGCAGTTCACCCCATGGGGGCGGTGACCAGTGTGCGGATGGTCATCGGCTCGGCGAGCACGAGTTCGAGCACTTGCTTCACGTGTCGGAAGTGCGCGGTGGTGAGGTGGCGGGCAAGGGATTGCGCGCTGGTCCACTCCTCGACGATCACCATCCGGCCGGCGTGGTTCGGGTCGAGGTAGGGGCGGTAAGCCAGGCAGCCGGGCTCCTCCAGCGAAGGCTCGATCATCGCTTCCAGCGCGGTGCGCAGCCTATCCTCCTGTCCGGGCGCGGCCAGGCACTCGGCGATGACGGTGAGCGACATGATGATCTCCTGCGCGGTCGAGGTTTTCACGGCTTCGTGGGGCCGGTGCCCGCGCCGGAGTCGGTGATCGCCGCGGCGATCTCGGCCAGGTCCGACGGCGTCAGAGCCACCGAGTCCGCGCCGATCCACCCGTCGACCTGGTCGGACTTGCGCGCACCGACGATGGCTCCGGTGATACCGGGCCAAGCCAGCACCCAGGCGATGGCCACCTCGGCGACGGTCACGCCGTGTCGTGCGGCGATGGGGCGCAGCGCGTCCGCCAACCGGAGGTTGGCGGTCAGGCCGGTGGTGAAGTCGTGGTGAGCGGTCCGCCAGTCCTCGGCGGGCAGACCGGCCACACGCTCGGCCGAAAAAGTGCCGGTCAGCAAGCCGGACTGCAACGGCGAGTAGACGATCACGCCGGTCTCGTGCGTGTGTGCCCAGGCGATCTCGGCGGCGGACGACCGATTGATCGCCGAGAACGGCGGCTGGATGACGTCGACATGAGC
This sequence comes from Nocardia araoensis NBRC 100135, assembly GCF_000308435.1. Taxonomy (GTDB): domain Bacteria; phylum Actinomycetota; class Actinomycetes; order Mycobacteriales; family Mycobacteriaceae; genus Nocardia; species Nocardia araoensis. The sequence continues at coordinate 10,222 of NZ_BAFR01000048.1, forward strand.
GATCCGCTCGGCGGCGTCGAGCAGGTCGGGCGTGTGGTTCGACAATCCGATAGCCCGGACCTTGCCCTCGGCCTTCAGGTCGGCCATGACCTGCCAGTACTCCTCCAGCGGAGTGGCGTTGGGCGACACCGCCCCGAAGCCGCCGCCAGCGTACTCCAGCGATTCGCCGGTGTCGGGATAGTGCACCTGGTACAGGTCGATGTGATCGACCCCCAGCCGCCGCAGGGAGTCTTCGACCTCGCGGCGCACGCTGGCGGGTTTCATGATCCGCCGAGGCGCGGCCGACGGGTTCTCCGGGTCCCAGACCAGGCCGACCTTGGTGAAGATGTACGGGCGGTCGGCTTGCGGCAGGCCGGCGATGGCCTTGCCGACCAGTTCCTCCGAATGGCCGAGGCCGTACACGGCGGCGGTATCGATCCAGTTGACGCCCGCATCGAGCGCGTGGCGGATCGCGGCGACCGATTCGGCGTCGTCCGTGGCGCCCCAGCTGAAGGTCCAGCCCGATCCTGAAACGGCCCACGAACCGAAGCCGAGCCGGGTGATGTCCATACCGGTGGCGCCGAGGGGGACGGTGGTCAGGGTAGTCATTGCGCAGTGCTCTTCTCTTGTCGGTGTTTGTTTCCGGTGCCTCCAACCTTGGCGGCCATGTGCCGGGCTACCCAGTGCCAGCCGGAGCCTGGGCACCGCATGACCAGGCTCGCTTCCGGCGGGCGCGGGGATACTGGCCGCATGCCATTGGACAGACGGGCGGAACTAGGCGAATTCCTGCGCTCCCGGCGGGCCCGCTTGCGGCCCGAGGAGCTCGGACTGCCGGACTACGGCGGTCGGCGCCGCGTTCCTGGGCTGCGCCGGGAGGAGCTCGCACAGCTCGCCGGAGTGAGCGTCGACCACTACGTGCGGCTGGAACAGGGGCGCACCCTGCACTTCTCCGAAGCCGTACTGGATGCGGTCGCCCGGGCGCTGCGCCTGAACGACGTCGAGCGGCAACACCTCTACCGGCTCGCACGACCTTGGTCGGAAGGCGACCGCGCGGATGCGCCGCAGCGGGTCCGGCCGGGGTTGCGGCGGCTGCTGGACTCGGCCGCCGACGTGCCCGCGTACATCGTCGGCCGCAACACCGATGTGCTGGCCTGGAACCGACTCGCCGCCGCGCTGATCACGGACTTCGGCGCACTGCCACCCGCGCAGCGGAACCTGGCCCGTCTCGTCTTCCTGGACGAAGGCATGCGCAGCCTCTACGCTGATTGGCCGGAAAAGACGCGCGACGTGGCCGCCTACCTCCGACTCGACGCCGGGCGTCACCCGGACGACCCGGAAACGGCGGCGTTGCTCGACGAGCTTTCAACGCGCAGCGCGGAATTCCGGAAAGCGTGGGCAGAGCACCAGATCAAGGACAAGACCCACGGCCGGTACGTCTACCGGCACCCAGTGGTCGGCGAACTGGACCTCGGCTTCGAAACCCTGCGCTTCCCGGACGACCCGGACCAAGCGCTGATCGCGCACACAGTCGAAGACGGATCGGCCTCGCAAACCGCCTTGCGGTTACTCGCGAGCTGGGCTGAGGAAACGCGGCCGGTGAGCTGAGACCACTCGCGTCATCGCGAGTTCCCCCCGTCGAGCAGCGCGCCACCACCGCCGTCGGGAGTCGATGGCACGCCGGATCTTGCGCACCGTGGGTACCTGTGTGAGCAGGTGTAGCTGAAATCGCCAAGGCATTTGTGGCCCGTGCCGAGCCGCCATCGCATAGGCGAACCGCACGGGGCTGCGGTCGAGATACCGGTCGGCATGTTCGAACCAGATCATGCTGGTACGGGCGGCCGCCTGTATCGGGCGCAGCGCGGCGCGCCGCTGTGCATCGTAGGTCTCCAGCGCGTCGGCGACCTCGGCATGCTCGTACAGGTTCTGTGCGAGCACGACGGCGTCGACGATAGCCAACCGGGTGCCGGAACCGATGGTGAAGTGCGTCGTATGCGCCGCGTCGCCGAGCAGCACCACGTTGTCGTGATACCAGGTCTTGTTGGTCACCTCGGGAAAGCGGCTCCACCTTGCGGCTTCGCCTCGTGTCGTGCTGAGCAGGGAGTGACCGTCGAGAAGGCGCGAGAATATGGTTTCCAAAACACGCAAGCTCTCCGCGTTGTCCAGGGAATCGAATCCCAGCCCATGCCAAGTCCGCGGTTGGCACTCGACGATGCAGGTGCTGATTTTTCCGGCAACCGACGGGTAGGCATGGAACCAGATCCATCCGGCCGAGGTGTGTTCGAAGGCGAAGGTGAAGCGGGTGAAGACCTTGTCCGTACCGAGCCAGACATATCGATTGTCGCCCAGTGTTACGGACGTGCCGAAATGATCGCTACTCAGCCGCCGTATCCGGCTGCTCGCGCCGTCGGAGGCGACGATGAGATCGATGTCGCCGAAGCCGGACAGATCGTGCACCTCTCGCCCGTGCTGGACATCGACGCCCAGGTCGCTCGCCCGCCGGGAAAGTACGTCCAGCAATGCCGCGCGCCCCATGCTGAACCCGTAGCCCCCGAAATACGCGGCTCGGTCGTCGCGCACATGAATTTCCTGCTCACGCCATAGAACCGACCCGGCACGCACCGCCTGGGCGCTGTCGGGGTCGTTCCGATACAGAATGTCGAGCAGGTCGTCCCAATACACGACGCCCCAGCCGTAGGTGGACCCGGTGGGATCGCGGTCGATCACCGTGATGTCATGAGCCGGGTCGCGCCGCTTCATCGAAATCGCGAAGTACAGCCCGGACGGCCCGCCACCGACGCACACAATCTTCATCTCGTCACCAGCTCCAGCACGGTCGGTCGAACTCGGGCTTCACATGAGCCGTGCTCGATGCGACCGAGCCCGGCACGCTGTACGTGTCCGGGCTCGGTCACCGGCGCTAGAAGCTGCCCCAGCCACCCCAGCCGGGGTTCCACCACCCCCAGCCACCGTTACCCCAGCCACCGCCCCAACCCCAACCCCAACCGCCGCGGCCCCAGCCGCCGCCGCCCCACCCCCAGCCGCCGCGGCCCCAGCCGCCGCCGCCCCAACCCCAGCCGCCGCCGTGACCCCAACCAGGGCTGTCGACGAGCTGGGTCGCAGACGTGGGCGTCGTTGCGCGGGCGGTAGGCGCTTGCGCCGCGGCTGCGACGACCGGAACTGCGGCAACTGCGGCTATACCGGCGGCGGCCGCTAACCGGGCGAACTTTGTATGTGAATTCTTTCTGTCGAACATGATAGGGCTCCAGGGACAGTCCCGACCTGCCCGAATTGTACGCGTTTTCGCACAATTGTAGAAGTTGTCGCTTCCACTGATCTATAATGCCCGCCGCATTCCCCGCTGTAAGCCAAATCCGAGGGTGCCTGCGTGCCCCGTGGCGCTAGTGCATCGACATCGCCGTCGAGATTTGCCTCTTGGCCGGAACGGAACCCGGCAGTTCCCTTCCCACCCTCCGTCATGGCAGTCCATCTGGATCTGGACCGGCAGTACTCCGGCCTCCGGGCGGGTCGGTTCCAGATGAGGTCCCAGGGCGGCGTCGGACCACAGCGGTGAAGGCGAGCTGGTCGAGATCGCGACCTTCGTCGCCGACAGTGCGGACTCGGTAGACGACGTCATCGTCGAGGGGACGGACCACGCGGTTCGTGACCTGCGGTCTGTGAACACGTTCCTGCAACGGCGACTGTGGCGGGATGACCGGCGCGATCACGGCTGATCACCACCGCCAGCAAACTTTTCGCAGAAGGCGGATGTGTCGCGATCCGGCACTTGTGGCATGGATCGCAGCAGGTCAGAGCGTGTTCAGCTGGTCGGCTCCGTGTGGGCGCGTGTGCTCCCACACGCTGCTCGGGAAGGTGTCACGTATGACGTGAATCTGTGCGCGAGAGGGGACTTGGCCACCGAAATACGCCGTGTTTGACGCAGATTCGTGTTGGAGTGGCATCTAATGCGTGCCGCTAGAGCATAGCACAGGCTCGATAATGATGGGGTGTGTGTCTGTATTCTGTTGAACTGCAGCCAGTTTCAGGAATTTCGCGAAGGTAGCTGAATGCTTAGCGGTCGTCGTGGGCCGCCCTCGGTTCGGATGGTTGTGTCTCGGTCATTGCGTCAAAGGTGTTGGGGCGTGCGTCGGATCAGCTATCGCGTGCAGCGTGTGGTGGTGCCGGTCGCTGCAATCTGGCGACCGGCACCACGTTCACTGGTGTGTGGGGGAGGGTGCGTGGTTGGGTTGGTTGGTGAGTAGTAGTGGGTGGGGTTCTCGGGTGAGTGCGGAGAGTGCCGCGGCGATTTCGTAGAGATTGGCTTTGACGTAGGTGGCGGTGGTGCCGTGAGTTCGCGTGTGGTGGCCGGCGTATGCGCGGGCGGTGGCGTAGCCGAAGGTGCGTTCTACCCAGGTGAGGGTGGTGTGGCGCAGCCAGTGGGTGCTGATGTGTTGGGTGGCGACCCAGGGGAGGTGTTCACCGAGGCGGTTCCAGAGGTGGTCGTAGCGGCGGGCGGTGATGGGTTTGCCGTTGCGGTAGCGCAGGAGTTGCCCGTCGCGTGGGCTGCCGCGTTGTTCGGCGTGGCGGAGTAGGTGTCGCATGAGTGTGGGGGAGATGGGTTGCCACCGGTCGATTCCGCTTTTCTCACGCAACAGGATCAGGCAGTGGTGTGGGTCGAGGTCGCAGGGGCGTAGGCGGAGGGCGCCGTCGCGGCGGCAGGCGGTTTCGATGTGTAGCCGCAGTATCAAGGTGCCGAGTTCGCGGTCGTTGCCGGTGAGGGAGGCGACTTGGCAGATCTCAGCGAGGAGCGGGGAGGAGATCGCCTGTCGGTGTGACGGTGGTCGTGTGGGTATTGCCAGGTGGCGAGCGGGGTTTCGGGTGGGGTGGATCCAGTTGTTGTCTTCGGCGTAGCGGTAGAGGCAGCGAACAGCGCTGATGAAGTGTTCTCGTGCGCTGGTGCCGTTGCGGCTGCCGCGGCTGGCGACTTGTACCGCTCGGGCTTTCTCGTCGAGGTCGGCTTTGGTTACCGCGTCGAGTGGGTGGTTGTGCCAGGTGTTTTCGAGGTTGTTGAGGTGGGTGTTATAGGTGCGCAGGGTGCCTGGGGTGAGGGTGGCGCGGAGTTTCGGGATGATTTGGCCGAAGGTTGGTGCTGCGGCGGTGTCGGTGAGTAGGTCGATGGCTGTGATGCCGATCTGCGACAACAGGATTCGTGTGACGTCGATGGTCGTTGGATTCGCGACGGTGCGAACAATCGATGTCATTGGCTACGACTCCAGCGCACGTACGTGGTGGCCGAAGAACGCGTGCAGTACTGGTGGTGGGTAGATCGCGAGTTGCCGCCGGGTTGGGTCGGCGACGAGGAGGACTTTGTCGCCGATGTTGAGGTCGACTTGGCGTCGTTGCCGGAAGGGGATGCGGAAGTAGCCGCCGGTGACGTGTGCTGTGCCGTGGTCGGTTCGGTGGGCGAGCAGATCCCGTCATTGCCGCTGCGGATCCCGAGTCGGGTGTCGGTGGGCCAGTCGAGAGTGTCGAGGACTGCTCGGTCGTGGATGCGTCCGGCGGCGCCGACGGTGCACATGCTGTAGACGATGCCGGGATCTATGGGTGCGGCGACCGGTCGTGGCGTGGTGCGCATAGCTTCGATGAGCTCGTGCAGAGCTGTCTACGGTGGGATGACTGGTGCGATCAGCACGAGGGCCACCGCCCTGCGGTCCTACCCGGGTGTTCGGGTTTGGAGTACTCGACTTCATTGTGGGCCAAGGGTTTACCTCCGCGTCGGGGCACCCGACCGCACGGACCCGGTGCGATCAGCCGCACCGCTGGGCGCGTGAACGATGTCGGGAAGCATTCGACCACGCGGGCGAGGGGGTGCCGCGTGTGCATGCGTCCGCCGCAGGTTCGTGCCCTCGGCGGAGCTCCGTACAGATTAGAATCGTGCCGATCAAACTGATTTTGCGCTTACGGACGGTTTCTGGGTCTCGTGCCCCACACCCAGCAACTCGACGACCACCCTCGTCGCGGCCCACTCCAGCTCGAGTCTGCAAGTGTTGGAGGTGGCCCGGCCACGGGGCTGGCGGACAAGAGGGCACGGATGCGTGGGCGATGCTAATTGGCAACCTCGGCATACATTCGCACCGCCCGCTCACGCAGCTCGGCCGCGTCCTTCCTCCTCGACGACACGACTCCTTCCTCTCCGGCAGATGATGAAGCCTCCCGGACGCTTCGCCGCCAACTCCGCGTGGGTGCTCTGCGCCGCGATCGCCCACAACCTGCTACGCGCCGCAGGAACTCTAGCCGGCGGCCCGCACACCCGTGCTCGCGGCGCCACCCTGCGCCGCAAACTCGTCAACATCCCCGCCCGGCTCGCGCGGCCGCAACGCCGCCCCGTCCTGCACTCGCCCGCCCGATGGCCCTGGGCCGATTCCTGGCTTGCCTTGTGGCACAACATTATCGGCCACACACCACCACAAGCCGTCGCCGCCTGACCACCCACCCCGAACGGGCCGAACCGACACCGAAGTGGAAAAGCTGGGCAGACCAGCGGCTACCCCCTACCCATACTCCGGTTGTCCGCACGCCACAGGCGCGCGGACAACCGACAACCTCACTCCACGGATCGAGGCTTAGGGTGCGGCCGGGCAATCCGCTGAGAAGATTTACTGCCCAACCCATCTGAAGCCTGTCGGAGTCGTGCCGGCCGGTTGCGCCTGCTTGATGGTCAGGCATACGCAGCGCTATGAGCTGTGATGTCCCGAGCGCGCAAGCCTATGTTCGAGGTCGGTGAGGTACAGCTCCAGATTGGAAGAAATCTTGCCCAGCACCTTTGGGGCGTAAGCAGCAATTTCCTCGAACGACGACTCAGCCGAGACTGGCCTGCCATGGTACTGCCGAAGATACCGCGCAATGTCCTCGCGTTCCTCCTGCGGCAGGCCATGAAACGGGTCGCGCGAGTGGTAGTCGTGCAGATTTGACAGGTGGATGAAGCTGCAACCGAAGCGGTACACGAGTTGAGTCCACCCATCATGAAGGTTCTGTGCAAGTTCGACCATGTCCCGGTCTGTCACCCTTCTCGACCTGCCATTGCTCGTGGGCAGCGTCCATATCTCGCCAGAGACGGATTGTCGTAGAAGCTGCGCCCGTAGCCGGGGATCGTGTTGTTTCAGAAGGAAGATGACTCGGACCATGGAGTCCAGCTCCTGGCGCAAGATCCCGACAGCGATGGACAACCATGTCCGTTGAGCCGCAACGGACATGGCTTCCTCGTGCTCCTGCGACCGTGCGCGCACCTGTCGGCAAAACCAAGCCACATCGTCGGCAGACGCTTCCTCGCCCATGTAGTGACGATAACGTTCAGCCCATGATTAGCGGAACGCGAATCCCGGGGCCCAGTCATCAGCACAAGCGGTTTCATTTCGGCCAACATCCAGGACGGAGCCGCCCAGGCAGCCGACATCGGCGCTAGGTCGACAAACGTCGTGGTGGACCAGCACACCAAGGTTGTCGTAGAACCACGCGAGGTCTCGGACCATTGCGCTTGGCGGATAGCGGCGCCTGGTCAGCTCCCGTCGTAAGCAACCTGCACTCGTATGGTGCCCTTGGCCGTGTGCAGGAAGGCGTCGCCCTGTCCGGCCAGAGCTTCGGCGCCGGTCTCGTCCAGAATGATGCGGCTGTCGGTCGCGGTCTTGACCCGCAGGGCGAGTTGGGCGGGGAAGTTGGAGCGGATGGTGGTCGAGATAACGTCCGCGCTGGGGCGCTGCGTGGCTGCGATGACGTGGATGCCCGCAGCGCGGGCCTTCTGCGTGAGGCGCTTGAGTAGCGCTTCGATTTGCTTTTTCTCCTCGGGATCGCTTGTGAGGTCGGCGTACTCGTCGAGGACGATGACGATCCAGGGCTTTCGGTCTGCTTTGTCTACCTTGGCGTTGTACTCGACGAGCTTGCGTGTGCGGATTGCCTTCATCTCCCTATAGCGCACAGCCATCTCTTCGACGGTTTCCTTGAGAATCTCGATGGCGTCGGCGGCATCCATGCCGATCATGCCATCGAGGTGAGGGTCGTCCTCGAAGTCGATGAGCTCGGTGCCCTTGGGATCGACGAGGCGAAGTCGCAGGGTGTTCTTGTCGTACCGGACCAAGCCCTTAAGGATCGTGTCTAAGGCGACGGACTTTCCTGATCCAGTCGTGCCAGCCACCAGCAAGTGCGGTGAGTCCGCAGAGGACAGGTCGATGGTGACCGGGTTGCCTTCGATGTCGGTGCCCAGCGGGACGACGAGGCTCTCGGGATCGGTCGGGCACCGCTGCCACAGTGCCTTGGCGTCGACCCCGTACTTCTCGTCGTCGATCTTGGGGATCTCGAAGAGCACGGAGCCGCGGTCGCTGCGGGTGCGGATGCTGAACCCGGATGGCAGTGCCAGAGCGAGGAAGATCTCGTCGCGTCGATTGGTCAGCTTGTCCACGGTGACCCCCGGATTGGGAATGAACCGGAAGATGTAGAAGCCGGGTCCTTCCTGCCACTTGCCGACCTTCGGAGCGGCGACCCCGACCTTGTGGCGGGCGAAGACGTCGACGACCTTGTTGTATCTAAGCCTCATCTCCTCCTCTGGGAGCCCACCGCGGCGAGTCTTCAGAGAGACAGGGTCTACCTCTGCTTTAGGAGGATGCTCAACTACCGCTCGCGGCGCAGTTGTGGGCGCTGTCGCTCCGAAATCCGCGACAGGTGCAGTCGGCACTTCCGCTGTGGACAGTTCGGCGGATATGCCTCTTGAGGAGGTCTTGGCGACAGTATCAGGAACCTCCACGGTCCCCCTGAGGTTCCTGCCAACAACAAGGGGGTCGGCATTGGTGGGGTCATGGTTGGCGCGCAGAGCGCCGATGAGGTTCAGCAACTCGTGCTTGTTCAGCCTCACCAAAGTGTGCTTACCGAGGCTTCCGACTGCCGGGGCTGGCTGATGGTCCTCGGCGGAGATGGCCACGGCGACGCCGGTGACTTGACCAAGTAGGACATCCTCGGAGCGCAGGGCGTCAAGGACCTTTGCCTCGACTTGACGGCTGTCGTCGTTGCCGATAACGGTACGGGCTGGAAGATCCGCGGCCTGTACGGTGCTTCCACTGGTCTGGGTGATCGCGGCGGCGAGCTCGTCCAGCCAGAAGGGACGGTCATCGCGGGCCTCGCCGTCCGAGCGGAAGGCATCCGCACACAGGTCGGTGGTACGATTGAGCTGTTCCTCGGCCGATCCGACGTCGAAGGTCTGGCGGAACTTGGACTCGGCGACCAGGATATCCAGTTGGACCGTGCCGTCGTCCTGGACGGTCAGCACGAACCGGCCTAGATCGGCACGGGTTTTATGCCCGCGGCCGAACCAGCGGTGGTGCTCATCGAAGCTGATCCAGGTGACCAGGCCCATTCGCTGCCGAGGGACTGGAAACTGCTGGTCGATGACAAACCGTGTGGCGACCAAGCCGACGACTTCGTTGACTGTGGTGCCGATACCGAGAGAGCGCAGCACGGCGCCAGGAGCCACATTGCGACCGACCTCGTAGATGCGCTTGGCGGTGCCTTCGGAATCCTGCGGGGTGACGACCCCGATCTGCTCCAGTCGGCGCCGCAGTCGCTGGACAACGAACTGCTGACCGGTCTGCGAGCTGACAATAAGGGTGTAGGACTCGTTCTTGCCGACACTGGGCTTGACGAGGATCACGTCAGGGCGGTTACGCAGGGCATCGATCTGCTCACGGCCGATGAAGCTGTCGAGGGTGACGACCCAGTGGGCTACGCTGTGCAGGGTGGCGAACAAGTCCTGGTGCTGGTCGAACTGCACCTGCATCTCGAAGTAGTCGATTCCGTCAACGCTTTCCCGGGAGACCGGGGAACGGCGGTCGTAGCGCACGCACAAGGTGGACCAGGACTCGAGAGTCTCGTCAGCGGTTTCGGGCAGCAGTGCTCTTACGACGTTCTCGCTGGTCTGCGCCAGGTTGTGTGAGGCTGGGTGTTTCCATGAGTTGAATGCGCCGGACAGGGATTCCTTCTTGGTGCTCTCCTTGATAGTGGTCTGGGTGCCGAACAGCGCCGGAGCCAGAGCGAGGTCGATGGTGTTCTCCAGCTCTGACAGGTCTGCTTCCTGGTCGGGCTCCCATGCCTGCAGGATGAGTTGGACGTCGGGCAGGAAGCTGTCCTCGGACATCTCCGCGCTGGAGAACTGTAGGTCGAAACCCTGAATGATCTCGTGATGGGTGGCTTGGGGAGCCAGCACGACCAGATCAACCTTCAGGCGAGGGTTCTTGACCCGCATCTGCATTGCCACGCGCATGGGCAGGACAGGGTCGCCGTTGCGGTCCAGAAGCAGTACGCGTAGACCGTCGAGCTTGTGGGGGTAGGTCGTTAGGTAGTCGGTGATGACGCGGATCATCTCGTCGATCGCAGTCTCGTCCACGCTGGAGAGCCAGTCCTTGGACTCGTTGCCGCCGTAGCGGACCGGCGCGTATTCCTCGTGCCCGGCCGATTCCCGCATCGGAATGGCGATCGTGCCGCCGGGCCCTACGAGGACCGCTGGTGTCCCATGTGGGGAGATACGGTCGATGGCGTCGAAGAAGAGGTCCTCGTTTTCCTGGTTGAGGCTGAGACCTCCCTCCGTGTTCAGAGCGGTCTCGATGCTGCCGGCGGTCTCGGCGTAGTTCTTTGCCAGCCAGCGCAGCTTCAGCGGGTGGGTGGCCAGCATCATCATGCGGTGATCGGCCAGTCCGACGACATCGGTCAGGACGACTGCCTCGAGGTCTGCGTTCGGAGCGTTGTTGGGAACCAAGGTGGTGCGAGCTTCGCGGAGTATGCGTTCCCACTCGCGTACGTAATCGTTGATTTTCCCCGCGTCAAGCCCGTCGGAGAACCGATCGAAGTGCTCGAGCTTGAGGCGCTCCAGCTGGCCGGCGAAATGTGTTGCGGGGACAGGCACACGTTCGAATACCTGCCACAGGCGGGGGTCATTGAACTTCGAGAGGAAGGTGTCGAAGGTCAGATTGCTGCCATGGCCAGGTGGGTATCGCCAGCTGTGGATGAGGGCCGCCAGGGCGATCTGCCCGGGGATGCCCAGGGGGTCCCAGCGGAAACGTCGCTGGGCGACGCCATCCATCTCGACCAGGATGCGCAGCGGCGCCCACTCGGTGTTTGGGTCGAATGGCTCGTCCTCCGCGGGCAGGGGCGGCTTGGCCAAGTCCAGCAGGCAGTCCTTGACCTCCAGGGTCAGGCGAAGTCCGGTAGAGTCCTGGACATCACGCAGGGTGCGTGCGTACAGGAATGCGAAAAGCCAGCGGCTCCACCGCCCTGCTTCCTGGTTTCCTTCAATCCCGACGACAACGGAGCCCTCTTCTTCGTCGGCGAAGTAGGTCAGCTCGCGCAGCAGGGCCCGCAGGGGGTCCTGGACGAACTGAGAGTCCGGGAAGGCAAGCTTCTCGACTTTCCGACGCGACCGCTTGGACAGCAGGTCGGCCAGAGGTTCGGCCCCACTGGCGGGAGCCTCGTCAAGGAAGCGCTGTGCGGATTCCTGGTCTCCGTGGTCGAGTGCGTCTTCGATCAGCATGGCGTCGAACTCGTCGATCCGCTCCGCGCTGATCCTCTCGATCTCCTGCCGGAGCTGCTGACCCAGGCCGATCTTCTTGGATTTCTGCTCAAAGACTTCGAGCCAGAGTGTCAGGTCCTGCTCGCAGCGCAGCTGACGAGAATCCTGTGGGGTAGAACCACTGCGATTGAGGTCGAGTACGAGGGTGCGCATGCGTGCTTTGGCAGTCTCGGAGTCCGTACCGATGTATTCCAGGGACTCCTCGCTGAACTCGGTCGTGGCGATGCGGTCAATCAAGTCGTCTTCGGTGATCTCCTTGCCGGTGGGCAGTTTGAAGGCACTGACCGAGACGTTCTTCTTGATCCGGGCGGGCAGCGCGGCGGGCTTGATGAAGAGTCCTCGGTCCGGGAAGAGGTCAAGAGCGGGCAGAGCTGCGGAGATCTCGGGGTAGATCGCGTCAGGGGTGTGGATCTCAGTTGCTGCGACCTTTTTCGAGGTCTCGACCAGGAAAGCTGCCCAGCGGTGCAAGGACCGGGGCTCCTCATCGGTAATGGCACGCCAGATCTCCGGCAGAGAGGTGACCATGGGGGCTGGAACAGTGCCGATGCCACCCGCCTCCCGCCATGCTTCCGCCATCAACCTGTCGAACCCGCGCTCGCCGGCGGAGTCGTGGTAGTCGCCCAGTATTGCAGCATCGTCAAGGGCGTTCATGGCCGCCAGACCCTGTGCGTCTGGCGATTCCCCCCACTCGAAAAGCAACACCGCCGTGCCCTGTCCTGAGTTTCGCCATTTGGTCAGCTGGTCCTGCGGATCCAGCAGGTATTCGACAGGCACGCCCTCGATCGGTCCTGAAGTGCCGACTTTGACGACAACCTCGAGGTCCGGCGACTCCAACAGACGCTGGGCGATGCGACGGAGAGCCTCGGTCACGGTCGACCGATCGAACCCGCTGACTCGCAGGACAGCACGGGCTCCGCTGATTTCAGTGACCTTGCGGAGTGCTTCGTCCGCGACGAACCGGCCAAGTGCTCGGACACTGCTGTCGGTCACCGGGGTTCCCCTCGAACCATACTGGTTGCATCTGAATACTGCGTGAGCAAACCGATAGCGGCCAGTTTCTCCCGGAACGCTTTGCCGTTGTGGTCTAGGAATGATTGGTCGACCTCGTAGGCCAACGGGCTCGTGGCCGCGACCTTGTTCTCCACCACGAGCCCGTATTTTTCGTACAGCAGTGTGCAGAACTGATCGAACTCCATCTCCGTGCCCTGTGGGACGGTGGCAGATACCAGGCCCTCGAGCATTGGGGGCTTCATGGTGAAGTGTCGGCGCCCGACTGTCGCATTCAGGGCTCCCACAGCGGCGAGTGTCTCGCTGAAGAACGCTCGGGGCGAGGCGATCGCCTTGCCGGCATCCCTGGTGAATCTCTCATATCGGCGCTTCTTGGCCTCGTCGCCTTCAATTTCGCTGATCATCTCCCGAGCCTGGACATTGATCGCGTTGACGATGTCATTGCGGCAGCCAGTAAGGTTTTTCTGCGACTCTCTGCGCAGCGGGGTTGCCTCGTTGCCGAAGTCCAACAGGATCGACTCGCGATCGGTAACACCGAGCTTCGTACGTGCCAGGTGCAGCTGATGGCGTGCCAAGCAGTAGGGTACCCAGTGCATGAGGCTCTCGGTGCGCTTGGCCCTAGGTACCGTCGTAATCCGGGCGACGACGTTGCAGGTCCCCTCCCGCAGTAGATCGGGCCACGGGCTGAGATCTTCGTGCAGCTCGATTCCTGCGTCTGAGCCCTCCACGGGCGCTTCGTCGTAGTCGAAGTCGTGCGCACTCAGGGCCTTGGCAAGGTTGCCGAGCGCGGTGCAGCTGTCCTGCACGAGGTCGGTCAAACCCTGTCGGGTCACCTCCTTGCGGTCAGGATCAGGGTCGCGGCGTAGGACTTTGTAGGCCCAGCCCCCACCATCGCGGAAGAGGTAGCGCTCGATACTTGGAGCATTGATGCCAACAGCGACCTTGCTGGCCTGCGCGCGCTTTTTGGCGCTCTTCCTGAGAGAAACATCGCTTTGCTTGATTCGTCGCTCGACTGCGTCGTAATGGATGAGCTCACCGACGAACGGGTAGATGTGCGCACCGAACCAACTGGGCTGGGTACGACGCCCAGGAATCTCGACCAAGAGGGACGAGAACAGGGCGTGGAGCGTTTCCAACGTCTCGGAAGTATCCAATTCGACGGCCTTGCCGAGTTCCTCGTCGCCCTCGACGATGCGAGTCTTGGTCGCAATCCGCCGGGCCAGGTCGTGCGAGGTCCGCTTGTAGGGTGTCTCGGCCCCATCGTCCAGGAGCTCTGCGAACCTTACCGGATCTTCCTGATGTGCCAGGTAGACGCCGCGGGCGATCGCGAGCATCTCGAGTGTTACGTAGAATCCGCGGCCCTGCTGTTCGAGATTCACTCCGAACAGGCGAGAAACGACCTCGGCCTTGGAACGATCAGCCATCACGCACGCACCGATCTGATCTTGTCGCCGACGTCGATCATGAGCTTTCTCATGACGTTGCCCACCAGAACCTGGATCTCGTCGTCCTTGTTCGACGAGTCAGCCAGCTCTGCCAGTGATCCACTCAGGCCGCGGATCTCTGCTTCATGCTGGACCTCGCTACGCAGGCCCGCGGCCCAACGTGTCAGCAACTCGAAGCGCAGAAGGTCCGCTTCCACCGAGACTGCGCCATCGTCAGGGTCGACGGCCGGGATACGGATGTAGATTGCCCGATTAAGCCACTCGACGGCGTCCTGCATCTCGGGGGTGACACCCGTCCCCACTTCCTCCTGCCACTGGGTGACCTGGTCGACCACCTCGACGCCTTTGCTTGGCACTCGCCGAGAGATCACAGCCGCACGGGCGCGGTGGGTGAAGAAGGCCGGGTCAAGTATGAAGAAGTCAGGGTTGCTTCCCGCTCGGTGGATGCCCTGGACGGCTTCCAGGCCCTTGAGGAAGCGGTCTCGCACCCTGGTGTCCGCCAGGTCCCGGTTCTTGTCCTGAACACTGACGAAGTCGTCGCCAGCCTGCAGCCCCATGCGGGCGAACCGGTCCTTATCGTCGTCGCTGTTGAAGAAGTCAGCTCGTCGCAGGAATGTGTACAAGCCCCGTAATTGTTCGGCCTGCTTCTGAACGTCCCGACTCCTACGGACCTTCTGCAGGTAGCTGCTCGCGTCCACGGGAGGGAAGTCGCTGGCCGTGTCCGGGTCCAGTCGGTCATCGACCTGGCGACGAGAGACTTTGCCCGGGTCCAGCTTCCGTATCGCAAAGAAAGCGGGAACCGAATGACGCTGTTGCTGTGTAAGCCGGTCACCGAAGAGAGCCTGGTGGTACAAGTGGGGAGCTTGCCACAACTTGTTTGAGTGCGACCGCCGGTACCTGGCATGGACGTCCTCGCAGGACAGGCCGCCCGTAAGCATGTAGCTGGTCACCGACAGCGCCTGTCGGGTGGTGATTACGGCACCCGTGCGCTCGGCCGCGGCGAACACGTCCCGAATCGCTGCACGGCGCTGAGGACCGCGGGTGGGATCGTTTAGTTCGTTACGGTTGGCCAGGATCGGGCAGACTTTCTCTGCATCGCAGGTCTCGCAGGACTTCCACCGTGACCATTGCGTTGTCGTCCACTGCTTCAGGACCCAAGGGATGAGTCCGCCGTTGGGGCTGTCGGCCGCTACGGACTGGTAGTTGAGGTTGATGACAGTGACCGTGCCATTGGGGTCGCTGACTTGCCCGCGGTCGATGCCCTCCGCGAGAGTTGTTACCAGAATCTTGGCGCGCCCAGTGCCGCCTTTGGCGAGATTGTCGTCTTCAGCGACGCATTTGCGTAGCTGGCCCTCGTTTGCGCAGATGATCGCGACGCCCGCGTCCGGAGGATCAAGCAGTTCCACGAGCTTTTGAGCGCCCGTCGGCACACTGAGCTCGCTGAGATCTCTGATGATGTACAGCGGGCGTCCGTTCCGGGTCTGGCCGATAGGGCGGCTGGCGTTGCCGGCCTCGGACAGCTCGCGGAAAACCGCCTTCCGGACATCTGGGGTGACCGCCTCGGCATCGGTCCGCAGGTCGGTGAGAAGGCTGGCGCACAGGCTCGTCTTGCCATGCCCGGCGTCCCCGGTCAGGACGATGGTTTTCGCAGTCGGCCGCTCGATGACCTTCAGCAGATAGTCGAGCGTTACGACACGGAACAGTGGCTGCGTCCGGTCTGTCTGCAGCTCGTAGATCATCTCAGAGGTGTCGACGTCGAACGGCTGGTAACGACGTATGCGTTGGACGTGTTTGTTGACCTCTAGCGGCATGCTGCTGTCCTTCGTCGACCGAACCGGGAGCGCTGCGAAATTCTAGCTGTCAACGCACATGACGGAAGATCAAATTCGCTGTCAGAGAGCTGAACTGAGTGTCGCCGAGCAGCGGTGTGCCATGACCGACATGGTTCTGGCGTCTCGATGATGTAGCAACACCAGAGCAGCTGCAACGATCGCGCTGATCCTCCACGGGCGCACACTCATATGCCGAATGAATACTTCGGTTCGATTCGACCTTTGGCGGATGATGCCGATTCGTGCGCCCAAATAAATGCTCGCAGTGGAAATTACATACCGACCAGTGCCCTTGTCTGGACAAAGTTCGGGGATAGCGCTGTGACCTGGGCCGTTGAAAGTCGAGTTGAATAGTCGCCCGCTGTGCGGTCATACTGTCGGACTCGGCATGGCCGGGTGGCTGCGGGGTGGTCTGTGCAGTCTTGTTCAGTTTGTTTTCCTCTGGAGAGGTGCTGTCCATGACGAGCCAGCTGCGGGATCTGGCAGGTATGCTGCAAGGTAAGGCCGAGGAGTGGGCGAAAGAGCTTATTCAGCTCGACAGCCGTAACAGTCTGTTGAATTTCAGGATCACGAAGACAGCGACGCTGGATCTCACGTCGAGTCCGGAAAGAGCTGTGGGACGGTTGCTCTCGGGTGAGGCGGTGAGGTTGGGGGAGTTGTTCGGCGACGAGCAGGGGTACCGAGAGGCATGTACCCGCACCCGCAACCTGGTGCGCATGATCCGGAGTTTCAGTGAAGAGCAGGGCGTCGATGTCGGACGCTTGGTTTTTGGTCGCGTGTCCAGCGATGGGGGCAAGCGTGGAGGTGCGCGGGCACCGATTGCGTTGCGCGCGCCGCTGCTGCTGTATCAGATCGCGATTCAAGCCCGAACCGCCTCGGAGAATGATTTTTCGTTGCAGGTCACCGCTGAGCCAGAGCTGAACCCGGTTCTTCGGCACTGTTTGGAGCGCGAATACGGTGTGCGGGTCGACAGTTCGGTACTCGACGAACTGACGACTGGTGGTGACCTCGAATCCGGCCCGCATGGGTTGGCCGAGCGTGTATTTCGTGTGATCGCCGACGCCGCTGGTGAGCAGGGAGTCTCCCTCGATCTGGCGGCCATGGTTGCGGTCGGCATCTGCAACTACGCGAAACTACCTATGGTGGACGACCTGATGTCCGCGGCACCCTTGCTCGCCGAACACGACCTGATCGTGGCGCTGGCCAGTGGTGGGCTCAGTGGTGTGGATGCGGGTGCAGGGGGTCGCTATACGCCTGCCGCGCCTGACACTGTTCGGCCGCAAGATGACTATTTGGTGTTGGATGCGGATTCGTCTCAGTACCGTGCGGTAGCAACGGCTCTGGCCGATCGCCATGTGGTGATCGATGGGCCGCCAGGGACCGGGAAGAGTCAGACTATCGCCAACTTGATCGCGGCGGGGGCTGCGGCCGGTTCGAAGATCTTGTTCGTGGCGGAGAAGCGGGCCGCGATCGAAGCGGTGACCAATCGGCTCACCGAGATCGGCTTGGGTGGTTTGGTGCTGGATCTGCACCAGTCCAAAGTCACTGGTCGTGCGGTGGCGGCGCAGTTGGCCGAAAGCTTCGAGCAGTTGGTTCGCGTTCCGGTTGCCGCAGGCGTGGAGCTGGATCGGGAGTTGGAGCACAGTCGTGGGAAGTTGAACGACTTTGTGCAGGCTGTGCACACGTGCCGTGCACCGTGGCAGCTGAGCCCGTATCAGGTGCGGGAGGCGCTGGTGCGGTCACGCGGCGGCATCGAGACGGCCATCCGGTTTGGCAACTTGGCGCATTTCACCCCGGAGGTGCGTCTGGCCGTCGAAGAGGATCTTCGGCATTTCGTGGCCAACGGTGGCTTGCGACTGATCCGTCGAGAGACACCTTGGTGGAAGGCGCGTGTGGCGACGGTCGAGGACGCACGCCAGGTGCTGGCGCAGCTGGAGGAGGTTACCACTCGCACGCTGAGTCGCAGCCAGACGAGCATGCGGGAACTGGTCTCGCAGGTGGGATTGCCCGAGCCGCGCGATTTCCAGGGATGGGACCGCACTCTGAACCTGCTGAGCGCTATGTCGGACAGTGCGGCGACATTGGGCGGCGATATCTTCGCGCGCCCGCTGATCGAGTATCAGATAGCGACGACATCGTGGCGTGGGCGCCGCAGTAGAGAACCGAAACTGGGGTGGCGGCGCCGATCAGCATTGCTGAAGGAGCTGCGGCTCAACCGTGCCGGTATCACCGACAAGTCCGCTCTGCGGGTCGAGGTCACCAAGGTCATTGACCAGCTCGAACAATGGCGGCGGATGTCCGGCGCCGGCACCGGACCAGCAGATATAGGTGACTTCCGGGCGGTCGGCCATCAGTACGGGCGTTTGAGAGACCAGCTGGCTGCAATCGCGATGTGCGCGAATGTGGCATTGGACCAACAGCCACTCGACGAGATCGAACGAGAACTTCAGGTGCTGGCTGGAGACCGCGTGATGGTTCCGTTCCTGCCCGATCTCACCGCGCAGTGGGCGCGACTCCGGAACGCTGGGCTGGAGGCCCTTCTGAACGAAATCGCCACTCGCGCTGTCGATCCCGAACAGTCGGTGGCGTTGTTCCGGCATGCGCTGATGCACTCGCTCGATGAAGAGTTCATCCTCACCTCCCAGCCGTTGCGCGAGTTCCGAGCCGACTCACACAACCGACTGGTGCAGCAGTTCCAACAGACCGATCAGGACCATCGCGACCTTGCGGTGCGTCGAATACTGCGCCACGTCGCACGCGCCGCCCAGCAGGTGAGTATCGACCACCCCACCGAGCACGCGCTGTTGCGCAGCGAGGCCAAGAAGAAGAGGAGCCACCGCAAACTCCGCAAACTGGTTTCCGACGCGCCGAATGTCATGCTGGCGGTGCGGCCGTGCTGGGCGATGTCGCCGCTGGTGGTCAGCCAAGCGCTGCCCCCGAAACAGCTTTTCGATCTGGTCATTTTCGATGAAGCGAGCCAGGTGCAGCCCCACGACGCGATCACCTCGATCATGCGCGGCCGACGCCTCGTGGTCGCTGGCGATGACAAACAGCTGCCGCCGACGACCTTCTTCGACCGCTCCGACACCGATGACGGTGAGCCTGAGGACGGCGAGAATGTCGAACTGCGCGACTACGAGTCGATCCTCACCACACTCCAGCCGTTGATCGCCAACCGTTGCCGCCTGCAATGGCACTACCGCAGCCAGGACGAACGGCTGATCCAGTTCTCCAACGAAGAAATCTACAACCGCGAACTGGTCACCTTCCCCGGAGCCCACACCGACCCACCAGTGCGACTCGACGTTGTCGACGGTCGAGTGCCACCTGGTGAACGCGGATCCGCTGACGCGGAGATAGACCGAGTTATCGAGCTGGTCCTCGAACATGCCGCGGACCGGCCACATGAGAGTCTCGGTGTCATCACTCTCGGGGTCACCCATCAGAAGAAACTCGACATGGCGTTGCGGCGGGCACGTGAGCGCAGGCCGGAACTGGACGAGTTCTTCGCCGAGGACCGCGGCCCCACCCAACGCTTCTTCATCAAGAACATCGAAACCGTCCAGGGCGACGAACGCGACGCGATCATCCTCAGTGTCGGGGTCGCCAAGAACGCCACCGGTGGTGTCCACAGGCAGGGCTTCTCCGTGCTGAACCAGGAAGGAACCGAACGACGCGTCAACGTCGCGGTCACCCGCGCCAAACGGCGTATGACCGTTGTCTGCTCGTTCCCACCTGGCGCTCTGCAACCCGATGGCCGGACGACCGGCACCGAAATGCTGCGCCGCTATCTGGAAGCTGCAAGCCACCATGGTCGCACTGATCCAGTGGGCCGCACGAGCGCCACCGACCTCAACGGCTTCGAACAGGCGATCCTCGACGGGCTGACCGGACACGGCGTCCTGGTGATCCCGCAGTGGGGAGTCTCGGGCTACCGCATCGACTTCGCACTCGCTCACCCCGACGAGCCGGGCCGCATGGTCCTGGCTGTGGAAGCCGACGGCGACAGCTACCACCGCACCGCCAGCGCTAGGGACCGCGACCGGCTGCGCCAACAGCACCTCGAACGACTCGGCTGGCGATTCCACCGCGTCTGGGCATCGGCCTGGTTCGCCGACCCAGAACAAGAACTGCGCCGCATCATCGAAGCCTGGGAACACGCCGTAAAACTTTGTGACGCCGAACCCGCGCCCGAAACCATCGGGCCGCAGCGCTCTGTTCCTGAATTCCCGACACACGCCCGCCCGACCCTGCGGCGACCCGACGTTCACCCAGGACTCCAGATCGACAGCTATTCCCACCAGCAGGTCGTCGAAATGTTCCTGTGGCGCATGTCGGATGGACTGTTACTCGACGGTGAGGAACGGACACGGCAGATCCGCACCGATCTGGGATTCAAACGCCGCGGCCGCAAGATCGACGCCCGTTTGAGCAGCGCGCTGGACGAGGCTCAGCGCATACGAGACAAGGAAGAATCGTAAATGGCCACTCTTGACCCCAAGACCGTGGAACGACTGGCGCGGATCATCATCGACCTTGACGGCCCGTACGCACGAACCGGCCGCCAACTCGAATCGCTACTTGCACAAGCCGGTTGGCAGAATCCCCCTGAATACGACGGAACGCCCCGGATCCCTTGGCTCATTGAGCAACTCGATGAACGCGAGGATCCCGATCGTGATCTCGAACGTCTGTTGTGCCGGGTCTGCGACCCCCTCGAATATGATGAAGGGCACACGGCAGCAGAGATATTCCGCGACGCCGTCAATGCCGTCCTCGCCGGCGAAGGGCTCATCATCCTCGACACCGGCGGCCGACCCGTGATTGCTGAGCTCGGCGGCAACGGAACCGGAGCCTTCAACGCCGAACCCCACGACCTGGATACCCGCATACGTCGGCTCATCGGCGACCAGCACACTGCGGAAACGCTCATCAAACGAGCCGGCGAAGCCCGAATCTGCCAACGTAACGGCGCATACACCATGGCTGTCATCGCGATCGGCAGCTTCGTCGAAGGCCTGCTCCTGACAATGCTCACTGAACGCGACGACCGCTGCCGCAACAACAAATTCGTCGACAGCAAGGGGAAGTTCGCGACCAACCCACACCCCAACCTCGCCTCACTGATCGACACCGCCCACGCCTGCGGATGGATACAACTCGACGCCAAGACCTTCATGCACACTGTCCGCAACTTCCGCAACTACATCCACCCCGGCAAAGAACTCGCCGACAACCCCGACTTCGACAACGACAGCGTCGGACTCTGCTGGGCGCCCCTACAAGCAATGCTCAACGACCTCGAACAAAAATTCCAGGTGGAGGAGGTAGTCTGAGCGCCCCGAGACAGAGCTGAAGATCGCGGAGGCGAGGGTGTTGACGCTGTCGAGTTCGGCGGCACCGGCATCGGCGTCCTCGCTGTCCTGCCTGAACTGTCGGAAGCTGTGCCGACGCTCGCGTCTAGCGAGAAGCTGGACCGCGCGCTCCCGGGAGGCCGTCTCGGCGATGCGGTCGAGCGTTGCAGGTGAGCCACGGCTGCCCGTCGGCGTTCCGGGTCTACGAGTTTCCTTCGCGGTATCGTTCAAAGCCGCCTTTTTCAGCTCCGCCTCAGCCAGTAGTCATTTCAAGGTGGCATTTCATGGCCCAGAAGGGGAATGGCTCGGAACACGGTTGGCCAGTTGCGGGACCGCCGAGCACCTACGATCTGCTTGTCCAAATAGACCTGTTTCCGTAGTCCTGGACAAGCAGCGATATCTGTTCGAGGTGGTGATCGATGAACGTGTCCAGTGGGAACACGCCGCCCCATTCGCCGATGTCTTCAGTGGTGAGGCTGCTTGGGAAATGAATCGACGCTTCATGCACCGCATCGGCGGGCGAGGTTGGGTCCATAGCGAATTCGTGGGTGAGGTAGTGGATTCCCCAGAAGCGAAGCAACTGGAGGTCTAGCGGGTGCGTCTCGCCTCTCTGTATGTGCCAGGAGATCGGATCTCGATATACGATCCGGGTGAGTGCGCCGAGATGCGGTACCTGTATGCCGTTCCATCGCAGTTCTCCGCGGAGGAAGTATGTGGCGGCATGCCCGTCACGGGCTTTCGCTACGCCGAGGACGAGAGGGCTGTACTTCTTCAACTGGTCAGGCAGCCCGTAAACGAGGGTGGTGATTATGTCGCAGGGGTTGTAGATATGCAGATGGACGTCGTATTCCTCGGCCTTTTGCGCCAGCCAGTCGAGCCAGTTGCCGACGAGTTCAGTCCAGTCGTCGTTCTGGGACAGGCATGTCATCACTGCCTTTCTAAATTCGCGCCATTGTCCGATGATTTTGTTGCTGGCGCTGCCTTTGTACTGAACCTTCGCCTCACCCTCGTGGCCGCGGAGAGCTCTGACGATGTCATCGTCGTCGTACAAGCCTGTGGCGAAAGCGCCAGTGGTGTGAATCTTGCTGATCGTCCAGTTCTCTTCGTTGGTGATCTGCGTGAATTTATCTGGCCCTGCGCTTTCCTTATCATCCGAACGTATGGTGGCGCACACATGTGTCAGTGCATCGTATTCGTCGGGATATACGTACTCGGCGCGTTCTTCATCGTCGAGGACTCCGTGACGACACAAATGCGCACGCGGCGACTCACCGTCGCGGTTATCGATGCGGCCGAAGGCCAAGTAGAGGGCGTGCGGATAGATGACGATGTCGGAAGTGCCGTCGTAGTCGAGATGGACACCAACGAGATCGATCGCGTGTGCGTCTGCTGCCGATCGCACGGTCCACTGCCAGCAGGCATCCCGTTTGGCTGAATCGTCGAACAGGAAGATGACATGCGCTGAGGTGAGCCTCTGTTCGACCGGCTCACTGAGCAGCTCGACCCTCCGCGCTGCTGTCGGGACGCCATCGTTATCCACGGTCAAGCTGTAGCCGCGTAGATCGTGGTCCCACTTTCGAGCAAGGTTGCTCAGGGGCGCCAGAAGTTCCCGCCACTGCGGCTCCAGCGCGACGGCCATCGTTCGAATCCGATGCTGCGGTAGCCCTTTCTCACGACGCAGCAGTTCGGCATACTTCGTAAGCTCTTGTGCTGTCTCGCGGGCTGACCTGTTCGCCCGTTTCAGCTCGATTACTACCCACATCTGGTGCTGGTCGCGAGCAAGAATATCGATCCGACCGCCAGTCCCGTTGGAGTTCGGCAGCCGGTACTCCTGATCGACAAGGCGCAGGCCACGTTCCAGGATGTCGAGTCGGTGCGCAAGGAACTCCCGGATGCGCGATTCATGAGGATCTGCTGGCACATCGGATCTCCTGCTTGTCGATTCGTGGCTCACAGTTCGCATCGATTCAGCTGGCTTCGATCCAACCGGTTTCATATTTCGTAAGCAGAGGCATAGTGGAGCCCACCTCGCTGGACTGCGCCACGTGTTGCGCGACCGCTCGCTGCCGCTGCAACCAGCCTCTGAAACCGGACCGTTGATGGACAGCAGCTTCTGCTTGCTCCCATTCACGACTATCCGGACACCACAGACCCTCGTACTGTTGGCTGCGTTGTGCGAGCTCGGCCGCCAACTCACTGAAAGAGATGCCGCCTGGGTTGTCTAGGCGATGCACCCTCCCAAGGGTCCTTGAACGATGCTCTTGCAGAACGAAGTTCAGCTCCAGACAGAAGTCACCATGGATGTTGTCGTCGGTCAGCACGGTGGCGCTGAACGCGAGGAACTCGTGGATTCTGTCCAGGGTGTCGTCATCGAGCTCGTAGGGTTCGGGGCGATGCGCGATGTGAAGCAGCACCAGGCGGGAGCACGTCATGGCATCGGCACGCTGCGGGATGCTGATATCGGCAGGTCGCAGGCGCCGCAGTGGGTGCACGCGAAGACGAATAATGTCATGCAAGCCACGAAGTTCTAGAGTTTCGCAGATCTTTCTGAGGTTGGTGTCCTCGCGGTCTCGATGCCAGTACCCGCCGTCGTATTCGATGACGAGCGGGTGTTCGCGAGCGCCCACCAGAAACATCAGGTCGGCTCGTAGTTCGTAGCGTCCGGCCACCCGATAGTGGCGAACGCCGTTGCCGAGCACAAAGTTCAGGATCGCGAAGATGTCACCTTCGATCACCGACTCACCAGGCGGACTGTCACCGGGTCTCAGAAATCGTCCCGCGCCATACCAACTCACCATACCGACGATAGCGACAACCACCGACATTCCCTGTCACCGCTCGTCATCCAGCATTGATAGTGTACGACAGGTTGTAGTTGTCGCCCATCGAAGCACAAGCGATGGCTGCGGTCTTCGGCGCCGACCGGCCAGCCGACCGGCCATGTTTGATCGGGTCCTCGAAGGCGAACGTCGGACATCTCGAAGCCGGCGCGGGCATCGTCGGACTCATCAAGGCAACAATGGCTATCAAGAAGGGCCACGTCGGCCAGCGGCGGCCGAAGCCCACGGGCGTACCCCCCCTCTGCGGCCAGTCGCGGTTCGGCTGCTCGGCTGTCGTCGGTGGCGCTTGTGCCAGTTGCATGGCCACTGGGTTCGCGCGCGTCGATCCGGGTCGGAGTCATGACAACGAACCCACCGTCTTCCCCAGCTGCAGATGCCGAGAAGGACTGGAATGTACCAGTTCGTCCAAGCAATCTGCTATTTCATCGAGGGTGACCGATACGAGCGGCAGATTGTCGGTTCGCAGGGGCTTGCCGAGTTGCTGCCGTTGACACCCGTTCCCTCGGAAGTGCTCACGAAAGGACTGCGGCAAGCGCTGAATCGCGAGCGTAGCAATGTCGGGCGCAGAGCATACGCCGACCGCGTTAAGGCCATCCTCAAGGAGCGTCGAACAGCTGGCGTCGCTCGGGGGCTCGCCGATGATCTGGCTGCGTTCACTACCGGTGGCATGCACGACGAGCTGGGCTGGAATGACATCGCCCTCCATGCCTGCCGAGTGCTGGCTACGCACGAGAAGGTTGTCTTCGTGTCCCGTAGCGACCTGGAATTCGGTGCCGCTCAGCTGGATTACGCGCGCGACGAGGGCTTCCGGCTGGTCCTTGTCCCCCACAACATCGCCGACCGGATCGGAAATCTCACCGACTTCGAGGGCGAACCTCTTTACGACCTCGACGGCTACCGCGATGCCTGGAACGACAGCTTCACCTTCATTTTCGTCGATCCGGCCCGCCTGACTCCAGATGAACGACAGGTCTACTCACTGACCGGCCCCCTACTCGCGGCGCTTGGCGTCGTACCCACACGCATCGGAGTCTCCGAGATCCTGATCTCGGAGACCATGCGCCTCAACAGCATCGGACACAAATTCTCGGCGTCTACGAACCAGCTACCAAACGCATCATCATCCGCCGCGACCAACTCACCGCACCCGCCGACTTCTGCGGCACCCTTCTGCACGAACTCACGCACACCGGCACCGGCACAACCGACGGCACACTCGCGTTCGAGAGCGCGCTCACCCAGCAGCTCGGCGCACTGGCAGTGGCGTTGCTGCGCAATACCCGTCGGTAGCCACTCGTCGCCATTCCCAGGACACGGTCGGCCGCCGAACGGTACAAGATAGCCGGTCTCGGTCCGCGCGCCACGGACGTCGGCACATGCTCGGCCGGATGGGTTTCCCCTCAACGGAAGGTATATACGGATTTGGGTTCGACGACTCGTCGCCGCCGAACCGGGACAGAGCGAGCCGGTCGTGTCGTTCGCTTGCGTGTTCAGAGCGAGCTGTAGCGCCCTCGATGCATCGTCATTCGGAAATGACCTGGATCCGTGTCCTCGAATCCGCACTGGCAGTGATGGTGGTGTCCAGGATCGGGCCCTGACCTGCCGTAAGCCTTCGCGATAGCGGAGGCTGTGGCCAATCTGCCGATTAGTGATTCGGTGTGTGTCGCAGAGTTGGGTTTGCCGTGCCGCCGGGGGTCGTGCGCTGCGTGCTGGATTCGGTGCAGCGTGTCATAACCAACTACTGTCTACGCGTTCCTCGGCAAGTCGCCTTCGACCGTAAAGCCGCGCCGCTGTGACTATTCCCCTTCACCCCGCATCAGACGCAGCCTCGCCTCTGCCACTACTCGGGCTGGCCATACGTGATCTCCAGCGAATGCTCTTCCAGGCTGCGGAGCGTCAGTTGGTCGTCTCGGACCTGGTTGAGCAGGAAGAGTTCCCTCGTGTGGCATTTGTCGCACAGGCTGACGACCGCAAACGGCCACAGGTCGACCGGAGCTCCGTAGGGGGCACTGTCCACGTAGATGCGGTCGGGACGCAGCGGCCGAGTGCTCGATCGATCGAACGGCTCCCAGTTCGGATGACTGCCTCTCAGTCGGAACCCGACGATCCGATACTGGCCCTCGTCGAGGTACTCACACCGTTCGACCCAATCCCAGTGGGTTCCGGAAAGCCATCTGACTGCACTGATCGCCCCCACGATGTGTGGTTCCAGCCGTTCGACGTCTTCCGCCAGTTGGTGGCTGGCGCGGACGCCGTGCGCGTGGTGCGAGGTGTTCCTGAAGTCCTTGATGCGGCCCAGGAGGGCGCGTGCGTTGCCTCGGTCGCTTAGGGTGGTGAGCTGTTGGATGCGGGGCACGATTTCCTCAGTCTCCAGCCGGTCGAGGAACCAGAGCCAGGTACCGAAGGTGGCGCCGGTCCGGAACTGCTTGCGCAGGTTCCGGGAGAATCCGCTCGACGCGGCGAGTTCGGTGAGCGCCAGCACGCCCAGCACACGGGCCAGACCCTCTCCCAGCTTGAGCAGTCCGTCTTTCTGCTCTGCCGGGTGCGTGCTGATTCGGTACCGACGGGACAGTGCGGCCGCGTGGTACGGAAAGCTCCACTCGGCGCGCGAGATAAGATCGTCCAGGGGCCGCACGAGTTCACCGATCAGGCGTGCCTCATGGGCGGCGAACCGGATTTCGTTCCGAACCCCCTGGACGTCCCGCTCGCCGCTGCTGAAGACGTTGGGCAGTATTCCCGACGTCGTATTCCGCAGTGCGCGCCGCCCCTCTTGTACGGTTCTCAGGAGGCCCTCCACCTCGCGGTCGGTCACCAGGTCGACGGGGACGTGCGTATCCAGCAGGTCGCGAGCGCTGGGATACTGACCGTTGTCTTTACGGGAGTTCAACCACTCGCATAGCGCCTGGCCACAGCCGCGCAGCGGCTGCAGCACAAACAGCGAGGTGGCCGCCTCGCCGAAGCCGTTCGGAAGTAGACGCCAGTTCCCCGGCCGCCCGACGAGCATGCCGCCCGAACAGAGAGTCAACGGCGCCCCGTCCTCCGGTGCATCGGGCAGGTCAGCGGCAGAGTCCGCATCGTGAAGGTCTTGGGCGCGCAGATGCTTGGGCTGGTCAACGCCCTCCTTCTGCTCCTCACCGCGCCGCGGCGGGTGGACCCGAGTGGTCTCCAATCGGACAAGGTTGCGCAGCAATTCAAATTCGCCGTCGAGTTCCGGTCGATAGAAGAGCGAGGGTGGGATCTCGCAACCCACCCGTGTCCTGCTGTCATCGATCCAGGCATCCGGAGCACTCTGGTGCACTTCGCGTTGGAGGTGGTCGCTCGGATCCACATGAAGCGGCAGACTGACCGACTCACGTAGCTCGGGATCCGGCTCGTAAGCATCCCCCGTCCGCTGCGGCTCCCCTTCGCCGTCGCGCACACCTATGGCCTTGCGGACCGCCACCTCGAAGACCTTCCCCCGTGGCCAGCTTACGCCAGCCGAGGTGACTGCCCGGCGCAACGCCGTGATGGCTTCCTGGCACTTGGTCCACGTCGAGCCGACCAACGGACGCAGGGCGGCCACCAGACCGGCAGGATCACGGGTCTTCTTTATCGCACGCGATTCGGCGAGCCGAGTCAGGGCCTCCTCGGACAGCTCGTACCGGAGCCGCAGCGGTTGATCGATCGTGACGTGCTGGTACATCAGTTCGTGGGTGGAGACGATGCGGACCCGGTCGTCTGGCCGCTGGGCAGGGTCGGCGGACAGGGTGTCCAGGTAGAGCCCGGTGATCTCGGCAATCTGGTCCGGTGTGATGTAGTTGCGCTTCGAGCCGATGGAGCGGCGCATCGGCTGGTACTGGTCCTGCGCGTTCAGTAGCAGCACCTGACGCCTGCGCTGTGCCGGCTTGCGGTTGCTGAGGACCCACAGGTAGGTGCTGATGCCGGTGTTGTGGAAGAGTCGGTCGGGCAGCGCGACCAAGGCCTCAAGCCAGTCGTTCTCCAAGATCCACCGCCGGATCTCTGATTCGCCGGACCCAGCGGCGCCGGCGTACATTGGGGAGGCGTTGAAGATGACCGCGATCCGGCTGCCGCCCTCACCCGAGGGGCCCACTGGCTTCATCTTCGCCAGCATGTGCTGTAGGAAGAGTAGCGAGCCGTCGTTGATCCGGGGAAGACCGGCCCCGAAACGGCCCGCGAAACTATGCTGCTCGTGCTCCCACCGGACTGTGGATTCGATCGTCTTCCAGCCAACGCCGAACGGTGGATTGGCGAGGAGATAGTCGAAGGCGATTCCTTGGTGCCCATCTTCAGCGAGGACGTTCCCAAAGGCGATCGTCGAG
The DNA here is from genome assembly GCF_000308435.1 of Nocardia araoensis NBRC 100135. GTDB lineage: Bacteria > Actinomycetota > Actinomycetes > Mycobacteriales > Mycobacteriaceae > Nocardia > Nocardia araoensis. The sequence goes on from NZ_BAFR01000048.1 coordinate 38,601, forward strand.
GCCGGACGGCCGCTGATCATCATGTTGGCACAGGAAATCGCCCATGACTCCCGGTTGATCTCCTGGCCGTACACCATGACGTCCGCCCTCGGGTTCATCGACGTGATGAACGAGGCCGCCTCGGTCAGCAAGCCGGCCGCTCCACAAGCCGGGTCCAGGATGGTGCGAACGGCGTGTGGCGACGTCAGCAGGTCCGAGTCGGCGGAGATGAGGAGCGAGGTCATCAGGTGGGCGAGGTCCCGGGGGGTGTAATGCTCCCCGCTCGTCTCGTTGTTGCTCTCCGCGAACCGTCGGACTAGCTCCTCGAAGAGGTTCTCCATGTGGTCGCCAGTGATCATCTGTCCCAGGTCGATCGAGGCGAACTGCCTGACTACGGGGTAGAGAAGCTCTGCCTCATGCAGGCAGATGACGGTCCGCTCAAACTCGAAGCCGTCCAGTATTTCCCTGACGTTGCAGGAGTACCCGCGAACATAATCCAAGAGCACCCGGTCGGCGTTCGAAGGATCATTGAGCACACTCTGGAAGGAGAACCGGCTCAGATTGTAAAAGGGCCAACCCGAGGCTGCCTTAAGGCGCTGCTCCTGCTCCTGTTCGCTGTCGGTGCGCTCGGCTTCGTCGAGCACCGCTTGCCGGCTCGGTGCCAGCAGGGAGTCGAGTCGGCGCAACACCGTGAACGGCAGGATCACCCGTCCGTACTCGGAAGGCTTGAAGTCGCCGCGCAGCAGGTCAGCCACCGACCAGACGAAGCTGGACAGGTGTCCGATGTTGCCACTCAAATTGCCCCCGCGCAGGCCAGCGCCTTCCATAGGACTGATCATCCCATGGCTACGGCCGGGGCCAGGGCCCAGTTCCATCATCGACATCGAAAATCGTCTCCGAACGTCCTCGACCATGGTTGACGCAACGAAACACCATTGCACCTCAGTACTTTTCGGTTACACAAATACTGCTGATCGAGTCCACCGACGAATATGGCAGACCGAACCACAACAACAACACCGACGACCCTGCTACGAACCGTCACCGCCGACGCGAGGCCGACATCGCCGAGGTGACAGCCGAGGTGACATACGAGTGGAAACAGGCCGGTGCGGTCGACCTGTAAACGTGTCGATCAGTGGTTTCGGCTTCCGCGCTGCGGAACGGGTTCATCGTGCCATCGGGTTCGTGCACTGTGTGTTGGATTCCGGTGCAGCACAGGACCGTGACCGCAACGGCGCGCCGACCAGGGCGGGTGTGACCGCGACGGAATCCGGGGACGACAGTCGCCGCTGTCCCGACGATGTCGACCGCGATCCTCGCCTTGTCGGCCACGGGTGGGTGATCGACTTGGGCGCGGGTGGGTTAGCCGTGTGGTGGCGGTGCCGCCCGTTCCTATGAGCGAGTGTCGACGGCCTTCGACAGAGAATTGTGTGACCGGTTGGTATTGAGGTGGGTGCGGGCTTCTGGAGATTGTCGGAGTCGGAACGGCCTGTGGTGTAAGGGTTTTCGGTATTGCTTACCGCAGCGGCGACGTGTAACGGCACGTCAGCGAGTATCGCCGCTCTGCGTGGGTTGCCGCTCGGGGTGCCGTACAACAAGGGTTGCTGTCGCGTGGCTGATTCGAGTATCGGCCGAAGTCGACACGCCGGTTCGTGGCCGGCCCTTGGGGGAGCGCCTCGAACGAGCGATGACCGCGTGGTGTCCGGCGATGTGCTCGCGTCGGCCCGCGGTGCCGGAGTGAGTGCTGTTCCGCGTGCACGAGGAGGTCCTCGTGCACGGTTGCCGCGCGGTCGCGCCGAGCCCGGGTGGTAGAGGAGCGTGAGATGATCACCCGAGCGCACGGGGACGTCATCCGTGGTGCTGATATGTGCCTCGAGCAGCGGCTTCGGCGGGTATTCGACATCGCGGAGTGCTGCGGGCGAGCGAGAGGGTGGATGAGCGAGCGCTCTTGCGCGTATCCCCGTCACGCGTGACGGGGATACGTGTGCAAGTAATGCGCGAGAGGGGACTTGATCACAGGGTTCCGACAGACTTGACGCGAATTAGTGCTGGAGTGATATCAAAGCTAGATCGCTACTGGATAGCTGTCAACCCCCGCCGTAGGGGTCGAAGTCGTAAACTGTTGCGCTGAGGCATTATTCGTTAGCGCATCGCGGTAACCAAGCCATGGTGGGTTGGGTGTCTGACGTGTATGGCGGTGTGGTGTAAGCACCCGAGGATGAGATCCGTCTGCCGCCGAAGAACCGCCCATAATTCACCGCTTCCGGTCATCACGTCACCACTGCCATGGCTGAACAGCTAGCCCGAACCGGACAACATCAACTCGTCGCCCCACGTAGGAGAACTTGAGCGACGTAATGACCGATGGCGAGTGCGACCTCGGCTGGTCGGCGTCCAGGTCGACGGGAGTCGCAAGGCTACGACGACTGCCTCTGCTCCACACACCATGCTGCGATCTGGACTCGTGAGTTGAATGAGGGTTTGGTGAGGAGATGCTCAACGTATCCCTGCGTGGTGCGCTTGGCGATCACTTAATCGCGCGGCCTGACCCGGAATCATCTCCAGGGCGGCCGACAAAGCTTGTCGAGGACGCCCTCCCGCCCCCACGGTGGACATGCCATAGACGATGTTCTCGGCTGCGATGCGGACAGCGGGGTCTGCGATGGCCATGTCGGTACTGGTGAAAGCGGAGCCACCCATACACAACTGGCCAGGAGGCCGTGTCGTTGCGCGAGCGGTCCGCGAATGTTGCTCGTTGTCTCGGTTGTTGTCGGAGGAGCTTGCTATTGTCATTTGCGCGCACCAAGGCGGGGGCGTCAGGGTGGGAAGTCTTGGGTATCAACGGGATACGGCTCCACCAAGGCGCGGCGCACCTTACCGCAGCTTGTTGCTTGGACTCAGTAGTTAGAAGGGAAGTCGTCGATGATGAGCCGAACCAGTCGGATCGTCTCATGGCAACTGTCGCGCGTACCTGTCCTACTGACACACCTGCGCCCATCATGCGGGTGGATCACGGCGGGCTCGGCCGTCTCCGCACCTGCTGGAATCATCCATCTTGAAGTTCGGAGTAGCTAAGTATGACCAGTCCCGCATCCCTCGTGGAGAACCTGACAGCTGCGCGCAAGCCGCTGACTGCACTCATCAATAAGGACTGTCAGCCGGTCGGGGGTATCTATCGGCTCGACTACGACTCGGCGGTCGTCCTCACTGACGATTTCAAGAAGAAGCAGGCCGGCGGCGTTCCGCGCGGCGGTTTTCTCCTAGCCGCGGCGGGTCGGGCAACCGACACGGTGTTCGTGCTGGATGAGCAGGAGGTCATCCTGCTGCGTGTACGCGGCACAGCAGGCCTGCCGCACGAGGCCGAGCTCGTGCAGACCCGTATGGCCGTCGTCCGGGACGCGGGTGCCTCAGGGGTGAGTTATGACGATGTGCAGGACCCGTTGACACGCATCGAGCTTGAGCAGTCGGCGTTCGATTGTGAGGTGCTGGGCACCTTCTACACCGAGACCGACGACCGGACAGCGGCGATACTGTTTGGGGCGGACATCGATAACGTGATGGCCTCGGCGAAATACCAAGTTTTTCTGCCTTCCCCGGAAGTATTGTCATGGTTGGCGTCCTACCCGGTGCCGGAGAACGACTCGGATCGCCTGACGATCGGCGCGGTGCGCTTTGCTGCGACGCGACGCAAAGCAATGCTTGCGGGTACCGACCAGTCCTCCGTGAAAATCCATGTCTCGGACTTCGTCGGCCGCAAGACAGCAGTGTTCGGAATGACTCGGACCGGTAAGTCAAACACCATCAAAACCCTGGTGACTGCAGTCCATCAATACGGTTCGGAGCACGGCGAGAAGATCGGTCAGGTGATCTTCGATCCCCAGGGCGAATACGCGAACGTGCAGGACCAGGACAAAACAGGACTGCGATTACTGGGTGACGACGCTGACTCCGTGTGCATATACAAGATCTCTCCCGATCGGTCTGACAGCAGGGAAAAGCCGCTGCGGATCAACTTCTTCGACACCGCCGTCCTGGACCTTGTGTGGTCATTGGTGCAGAACCAGGTATTGAAGGGAGTCTCGGCGAGCGCGCAGTACCTCGCAGGGTTCCGGACGGTGCCCATGGATAAACCTCCGGCCAACGATCCTAGGGCAATGGCGTATCACGAACGCTATCGGCTCGCGGCATATGCCTTGCTGCACAAGGCAGGCATCAAGGGACCTCTGACCGATGGAACCCGTAACTCGATCTCGGTGACGCTCAACGCTGTTGCCGCAGATCAAGCCCTCGCGGCGATTGATACGTTGAAGAAGGGCTACAAAGCTCACATCGTGGAGGTCTCCGACTCTCAGACCGCGTCCGACCTGCTTGATTGGGTGAGCAAGCACCAAGCGGACAAGTGGCCAGACGGACCGGGCAGTCCGAAACCGAAGAAGGCTGGCGACAAACTGCTCCAGTCATGGGTAGACGACGGTCCATTCAACGACCTGCTGACGGGCATCTACGGTGGCCGCGGCGCAGCCGCAGCAGTCAAAGGAATCCGAGAGTTCCACTCAAGCGCGGCCTCTGGAAACGTGATGGATCAGGTTTGGGACGACATGGTCCAAGGGCGGCTGTCCATCATCGATCTCTCGGCTGGTAACGACGAGGTCGCCAAAATCATGTCCGAGCGTATCGTACTCAATCTACTGAATCAGGCGAGCGACAGATTCCGGAGCGGCCTGCTTCCGATCAAGATGCAAGTCATCGTCGAGGAGGCGCACAACCTCTTCGAACGCGGTGGCAAGCAGGTATCCGAAGATCCGTGGGTCCGGCTGTCGAAGGAAGCCGCGAAGTACAAAATGGGACTCATCTATGCGACGCAGGAGGTCACCTCGGTCGACAAGCGTATCTTGTCGAATACATCGAACTGGCTTATCGCTCACCTGAATTCCGATCACGAAACCAAAGAACTGTCGCACTATTACGACTTTGCCGTATGGGCACCGAGCATCATCAAGGTCGAAGATGTCGGCTTCGTCCGCATGAAGACCTACTCCGGTAAGTACATCGTTCCCGTTCAGGTACGGATGTTCGACCACGCCATGGTGAACTCTGCTCGACAGGCTGCGGGACTCGCCCCTATTGACCTGGAGACCACGACGAACGGGAACCTTATCTAGCCATGCCGTACCAGGATGAGCGCGCATCACGACTCGGTCATGTGGCGACCGTCAACAACAAAGCGGTGCGTGACGCAATGCAGCGATGGACGATCACCTCACGGCGGCCCGATAGTAAATCGCTTATTAAACCCTACTGCCGCCCGCTGGAGAGTCTGGAAGAACACGGATCGTTCAATGATGTCGAGTTTTCAATCACCGTCGACGGCTCCGATTCGGAAGTCGAGACGACACGTGACCACCCGACCGTCAAAGTGGGGTACGTGCGCGTCGCTGCTTCTGTGGTCTTTCTCGACACCTACCGACGCCTTGGGAACGAGCAGTACATCGACCCCCAGGTCTTTCGCAAGATCCATAAGGAGTGTGCATTCGACGTGGCTCTGCCGGGTGCGCAACTGCAACTGCCCGGCATGAGCGGCGTCGACACCTGGCGTAGCGAACTCGACCGCTTCTTCGCGGACTCACGCTTCGACTCAAACACAACGATGACTCTGGCGGATGGGCTGCTCACCGTATTCGGAGCCACGGGAGCACCAGCTAGAGAGATTGAGCTCAGGGTGTGTCCGTCGTGCCCATACCGAAGCGGTTCCGGAAGCGGGCGACTGGTCGTCACCTCGAGTGGCGGTGCTTGTCCCCGGTGTCGAAATGCGCTGTACCTGACCGACATTCTCCGAACCCACGAGGAATACAACATCGAGGGCTCGAACTTCTCGCCTCTGACTCGCGTAATGAACGTCACCGAGCGGCTCATGACCTTGTGCTACCTGGAACACTTTGCGCGGACCTTGCCTGACGCTCTTCGGCATACATTGTTTATCACCGACGGCCCGCTTGCCTTGCACGGGACTGTCGCACCGATACATACACGGTTTCAACAGTATTTGGCGAGCTTCCCGTACACGGAGCGCCATCCCGGTCCGCTGATGGTCGGTATCGAGAAGAACAAGACCTTTGTGGAACACGCCGAGCTCATAAAGGATTACATCGAGCCCGGTCATGTCATGATGCTGACTAATGAGTACATCAACCGAATCACGGGAAGGCCGCCGAAAAACCAGTATGGCATTGACGAATTTTACGGGCGGCGATTCATCTATCGCACGCAAGCTGGCGACCCGCTCGTAATCACCGTGCTGCCACGCCCTGGCGTCGAACCATATGGTCACCCGGAATCAGAGAACCTGTCATCCTATCCCACGCTCCGGGTGATATGCGAAGTGCTCGATTCGCTTCGGACCCGGATGTACCGGCACGCGGTTGTGCCGGTTGCGTTGGCACACTCGGCAGCGTCCTTCCCGCTGGGTGTCGGTCACTCCGTACTCACGATGATGGCGCAACAGAACATTGCCGGACTTAAGGTTGACAACCAGGCAGTAAAACAGCCAGCCTACCCGAAATAGGGCAACACAGCATGCACTATGCTGTTCGATAACACAGCGGAAGTTGGCGGTCTACGGAGATCGGGGCCGCCACCTACAGACGGATGGCGGCACCAATGGACGTCGACGACGGGTTCGTCTGCGAAGATGCGGCGGTGCCCACACCGTCCGCGACTACGACGCCACCCACCATTGCGGGCCAAGCGAATGCAAGACGCGCTGAGTGTCGCGTTGCGCCTAGACATATCGGTTACGCGCCGCGGAAGTTGATAGCGCGCCCAGAGCTTGTCGAGCACGCCGTCGCGTCGGCTCGACACCAATCACCGCTACGCTATCCGGGTGCGAAGTCGGCCCTTACTCCTACCATTGGCCGCATTTTGCGTGCGGCCAAACAGTCTCCGAGTGTCCGAGATATCGAATTGTTAGTCGAGCCGTTCGCTGGCGGTGCCTCCACATCGTTGAGAATGGCCGGAGAGGGCATTGTCAATCGAATACTTCTCGCGGACGCGGACCCGCTAATAGCTGCATTCTGGCAGGTCGCCGCATCGGACACCGATCGGCTGATCGATCGCGCCCGCGATGAGTGGACCCGATACGTCACGCGTGGTGGGTCGACTGCGGTTGCGCGATGGGACTACTGGAAAAACTGGGCACCGCCGGCCGGATCGACTGAGCGATCCGCGCGCTTCGACGCGGCGATGCGGTGTCTCTTCCTGAATCGGACAACTTTCTCCGGGATTCTTCACGGCAAGGCCGGTCCGATCGGCGGGCGCACGCAAAAATCACAATACAAGCTGGGCTGTCGATGGAACGTCGATGACATCGAACAACGACTCGGTTACGTCGGCGCATTGTACAAAGCCGGGCGTCTTGTAGACGTGTGGTGCATGGACTGGCGTCAAACGCTTGATGAGATTCCGGAACGCTACTCGCAACTCATCCCGTCGCGTGTTATCGCCTATCTCGACCCGCCGTACATCGAGAAGTCGGCGACGTTGTATCGCCGGTCTTTCGACCCGCGGGGAGGCTATGCCGCAGGCCCTGTCGACGATCTCGACTGGAATGAGCAATTGCCTCACGAAAAACTCGCTTCGTACCTCACTAAGAAAGCGCAGTTCAGGTGGTTGCTTAGTTACGACGCGCACCCGATGCTGACCGAGTGTGCACTCTATTACGCCGCAGGGCGAATGTCGCCGTCCAAAGAAGACAAGGAAGCGCTGGGAATACATAGTTGGCAGATCTCAAAGAGGCTGATTGGAACGAAGTATAGCGCTTACTCCCGGACCGGGCGTCGTCTCGCTGACGAACTGCTGATCACCACTCTTCCGCCCGGTACGGTCCCGCAGGACAACGAGTTGCGGCCGCTTTAAGAATTGTGACGCGCCTTGGCAGAGCTGCCCGTCCGCCCTTGCTCGAAGTAGTAAGGAAGTCGCCCTGCGTTAGATGCTATCGGTGTCGGCCGTGTCTCGCGGGGCGTTTAGGCGGAGTATCATTGTGGTAGATCGCGATATGCATCGAAGTTCGAGATTGGTGTCATAGCGCTTCCGTTCCGGTCCTCTTACGGGTATCGGCTATCGGCGTAGATATTTCATGTGGAGGTGCGAGGGGGTGTGCCTCGTCGGTCAGTGCGGCTAAGGCTGTTGCGACTTCTTCGACGGATGCTCGGACGTATGTGAAGGTGGCCCCGTCTTGGCCGGTTGGTCCGGCGTGGGCCGCGAACGCGCGGGCGGTGGCGTATCCGAAGTTGCGTTCGACCCAGGTGAGGGTGGTGTATCGGAGCCAGTGAGTTGTTATCTGCTGGTTGGCGACCCAGGATAGGTGGCGACCGATTCGATTCCAGAGATGGTCGTAGCGGCGCCGTGTGATCGGGCGGCCGTGTCGGTATCGCAACAGCTGGAGTCCTGGATCGGGGCTTCGTTCGCCGTGGTCGATCAATCGGGTCATCAGGGTGGGGGAAACCGGCTGCCAGTGCAGGGTTCCGCCCTTGCCGGACAGGCGGATCACGTATTGCTCGGGGTCGAGGTCTTCTGGGCGAAGTTTGAGGGCGCTGCCTGTGCGGCAGGCGGTTTCGAGGTGTAGTCGAAGTAGGAGGGTATCGAGTTCTGGATCGTCTCCTGTGGTTGCGGCGACATTGTTGATTTGTTCGAGTTGGCCGGTGGACAGTGCGCGGCGTGTGCTGGGTTGCCGTCGTGGCTTCTCCAGATGCGCGGACGGGTTGGTGGAGGCGGAAATGTGCCCGTCGTTGCTGGCGTAACGGTAGAGGCAGCGAATCGCGCAGACCATATGCTCGGCGGCGGATCGCCCTCCGCGGTTGTTGCGGCGCAGGACGGCGGTCCGTCGGGTTTGCTCGACGAGTTCCTGTAGTTCGAGGTGCGTCGGTTGGTCGATTGGACGGTCGGGCCAGCGCCGACTGAGTTGACGCCAGTAGGGAAGGTAGGTGCGTCGGGCTCCGGCGGAGACCGCCTCGGCGACTCGCGGTACGTACTCAGCGAAGGTTGGCGTTCGGCTGGCGGGGGTTGTCGTGCGCAGTAGTTCTTTCCGGGTGGATTCCCAAACGCTCCAGAAACAGCCGGGCAACCTCGCGGTCGTCGGGGATCATGCCGCACCGTGGAGGAGTGCTAAAGCAGATGACAGGGCCTCGTACACGATCGGCGCCGGCACGATGGCGACGACATCGGCATTGGGTATGGCGATGAGAAGGAGGGGATCGCCGAGAACGATGCCGGTGGCGCGCCGTGTCGCTGCGGGCAGTCGTATCTGTCCTAGTCGGCTGATCCGATGGCGGGTTTCGTGGGGATGGGCCGACCGGATGGCGATGAGATGTCCAGCGACGGTATAGGTGATGGGTTGGCCTGCTGGCCAACGTAGTTCAGCGAATATGCGGCGGCCGGATAGTCGCGCACGGTCGTTGATGATGGATACCGCGATCGTCGAAGGCCCTACTTGGCGCTTGCGTGTGGCGAAGGCCGGATCTGCGGGCAGAGGGAGGCCTGCACGTGGCTGAATAGACATGGACACTTTCTTTCTCGGTCCAGTCTGCCGATTCTCCCTATCTCCATGAAAGCCGATCATCGACAATCGCGCCACCGCAGCTCGAGAAGAGATCGCCCCTCGCGGAGCGTGGGGCGGCACTACGGTGGTGTCGACTGAGCTGGTCACTGTGTCGCCGGTGTGTGGGAACCGGATGGCGGTGCCGTCGATCTGTCGCGGACCCTGCCAACTGCCGTGCTGGCTCTCCACCGACCTACTTGGGGTGGCGGCTGCCCGGACCGGAGTTGCGGTGGGTCGGCGTGGTCAGCTGCCTTGTGTTCGATACTGGCTCCACTGTGTCGCTCGGTTGCCTGCGCGGATGTCATCTAGTCGTTGGCGTAGTCGCTGGGCGTATGCGGGTGAACTCGTAGCGCGGCGAAGGGGGCCGGTTAGTTGTACGAGGTCTCGCATGTCCAGCAGCAAGTTGTAGCCGGACCAGTCGGACAGGTCGTAGCCGTATTCGTCGATGAAGTTGCGGACCCAGGTGTGGTCGCGTCCGTAGCGGACCGAAGCGTGCCATGTAGGGATCAAGTCGACTTCGCGAGGGCCGATGCTTACCCAGTCCCAGTCGCCGATCTCGGACGATCCCCGGCACCTGCCCCGGCTCCCCAATGAACGCCTCTACCTCGAGCCTTAGCCACATCGGGTCGACCGCCCGAAACCACGTAACGACCATCACTGGTGCGCAATGATCGGAACAACTAACCCCTTCGCTTCCGAGCGAAAAGCGGAGCGGACCTATCTCGATATCGCAGCAAACGACCACGGCCACGAGAAAGGCATGCTCGTGCACCGCGCTCTCTCGCGCGTAGCAGGCGCCGAGCCGCACATCATCGAGATCGGCCCTGGCGGCGGTGCTGCGGTCGAATTCCTCGCTTCTCAGCTCCGTGACGAGCCCCGCGACGTTCGATTGACTCTGATAGAGGCACCCGGAATCGCATCGCAGTCGCTGACGCAGGCTGTCGACCAGTTCAACGCAGTCGGTACCTGCGAGCTGATTCATGGATGGGCCCAGAACATCGGATCAATGGTCAGCGAACCCGTCGATGTCATCAGCGCATCGGCACTGCTGCACGAGGTGTACTCCTACGGTGGTGCATACAGTGGCCTGCACACCTTGATGCGGACCTTTCCGACGGTACTGAAGTCTTATGGATTCTTCGTCTACCGTGACATCTACGCAGTCGATGCCGTATCGCTGCACGAGCGCGTCGTCCAGTCCTACAACGCCCAGTCGTGGCTGCAGTTTCTTCGTCTGTTCGTGCCGCACTATCTGCGGGAAGGCACGCATCCCTACCATCGCCACGACGACGACTTGGTCATTCGGCAGAACTCCCGCATCGTGGCGGCAGCAGAACTGGACACTCGGGTCTGCGCGGTCATCCATGCGCCGATCGGGCTTTTTCGCGAACTGCAACGTCACTACATCACGCTGCGCGATCACGTTTGGAGGTCGGGAGTCCTCGGATTCACGCCGACTCTCGACGGCCAGCTGTCGGGCGACTGGATCGACTTCCGCGCTGGACACAAACGTGTGCACTTCTCATTCACCGGTGACGGATGGTTATCGCAGAATGACCGCGCCGCCATCGAGGCGGTCAGCGAACGCTACGGCGGTCACCACGTCATCGACAGCGACATCTTCGACACTGTCACCGACGTAGCGCTCAGTCTGTTCCTCGTCGCGGTGGAGCGCGGCGACGGCGACTGCAGCCACGTATGGGGTACTTGGCTCGAGCGGGAGGGCCGAGAAACCTACGCCTATCTCACAGCAGATGAGCTTCTGACTGCGTTCGCCACCAACTCCGTGGAGGCAGAATCCAGTCCGTCCGTGCTTGTTCCTGTGCAAGCCACCGACGTGCTTGTCCGAGAGCGCCACTACTACAACCGATTTCTGCGCAAGCGTCTTGCGAACCCTTTGGTCGATGCCAAGCAGATGGTCTTGTTCCAGAACGTTCCTGTCACCGACTCCGACGCTCTGCAACAGGCGCTCGGCACGATCCGTCGACACTGCTCCAAACCCAACCTGGCCCGCGTACACACCGCCATCCATGCGAGAGGATGATCCAGCACATGCACTTGATCGAGGTCGAGCGTAAACGGGAACTTCCCGACCCTCATGTCCTTCGGCAGCGCCTCACCGAACTCGGATATCGAGAGGCCGGACACCTCACCGAGGTCGACATCTACTACAGCCGACCCGACGTCGACTACATGAAGACTGTTGAATGCCTTCGTATCCGGCGTCGCGATGGCTTCGCCGAGATGACCTACAAGCCGCCGTCTAACGCTGCTACACACAGCGCCGCCGACGTGATCGCCAAGCGCGAAACCAACGTCACCCTCAGCGGGCCGGAGCAAGCCGAGTCGGCCAGTCGGCTACTGGACGCGATCGGCATGGTCGAACTCGTCCGTGTCGAAAAGCGCAGAACCATCTATCAGCACCCGGAGCGTGACGACATCATCGTCAGCATCGATGCCGTCACCGATGCTGGAACATTCGTCGAAACGGAAATCACGGCGGCCGACACGGACGTGGCAACCATTCACCTCGGTCAGGTCGAAGGAGAACTCGGCATCGCCCATAATCCGATCACCAAGCTGCCCTACCGGGATCTGGTACTTGCGGCCACGGCTTGAGACGACCATCTTCGCCAGTAGTCGCTCTGTGGCGATAGGCGATCTACAGGTTGTCGGGCGGGATTGGGTTCCGGCCGACAACCCGTTCTAGATATGGAGGTGGAGTCGCGGGGCGACATTGCCCGCGATGCGCCGCCGTCATTGCTCGACACGTCGGCGTCGGAGAACCCCGCTCGGCGCCGCAGTCCGTACCGGGGTACCGGCCCACAGCGATGAGCGTCTGCCCGTCCATGGCCGGTCAGCAAGGAGAACACCGGCTTCCAGGCAGGTGAGCTCCGGGCAGGCTCTGTTGCTAGTCGAGGTGGCGACGGTGTGCTTGTCGAGGACGCGGCCGCGATCGCCGACAGTGCAGATTCCGTAGACGACATCACTGTCGGGGTACGAACCACGCGGTTCGTGACCTGCGGTTTGTATATGGGTTCCCGCAACGGCGAGCGCGACGGGATGACCGGCGCGATCACCGGCGATCACCTCTGTCAGCAAACTTTTCGCACGGGGCAGGTGTGTTGCCGCCCGGCAGATCTGCCTGGAATCGGAACAGGTCAGAGCGGTTTTCCGGGGTGCCTGTGTGTGTGAAGGTGTACTCCGACACGCGGCTCGGGCGAGCGTCACAACCGACGTGAATCTGTGCGCGAGAGGGGACTTGAACCCCTACGTCCGTGGACACCAGAACCTAAATCTGGCGCGTCTGCCAATTTCGCCACTCGCGCTTGATGGTACGACCGTCCAAACTCTACCGGGCCAAACGGTCATAGCGAAGCATTGGGTTGGCGTGGCGTACTCGTCAGTAACCTCACCTGGGATTATAACGATTTGGTGAACATCAATATGAGGGGCACTCATGTTTCGTACGTGTTGGTAACCCGATGGACCAGCGTGTTCAAACATGAGGCGGAGTCATGTTCACCACTATTCTGGTACGTACGTACGGAAATACTCCGAAGTAGCGGGCACGCCCGAGGGGAAACGTGAGGATTTCCTCATGATTTTGTGTCATCCTCGCCCGTATCAGGCCGATCACCCGCGATCACTCGTGAACCGGTAGGGACCGGCGTGTCGCCGAGGCATGTCGCATGGAGAAGGAAGTCGAAACGTCTTGACGATCAACGAGAGCACCAAGACCGAGGCCGGACAGAGCACGAAGGTGGTTGCCGCCGCCGGGAAGGCCGCGTCGGGCGGGGCGCGGTCGCCGCTGTTGGATCGTCTGCTCGGCGGCGTGCCGTACGCGCTCGCCTTCGGTGGGCAGGGTGCGCAGTGGCTGAGCGAGCTGGAGGAGATCGCGCGCGACAGTGCGCTGGAGCCGGAGTTGACCGCGCTGGTCAACGAGGCGGCGGCGCTGCTGGAGCCGGTCGCGGCGCAGTTGCTGGTGGTCCGTCCGGTCGGCTTCGACCCGATCGGCTGGATGCTTGAGAACGAGCTCGCCGACGGTGATGAGGGCGAGACCTCCGCGGCCCCGGCCGAATCCGTGCTGCGCTCGGCCGCGGTGTCCATGCCCGGTGTGCTGCTGACCCAGGTGGCGGCCGTGCGGGCGCTTCGGTTGCAAGGTCTGGACCCGGCCGAGCACGCGCCGGTCGCGATCGTCGGGCATTCGCAGGGTCTGCTCGCCGCCGCGGCGGTCGAGGCCGGTGGCGCCCGCGACGCGGAGCTGCTCGCGGTGGCCCAGATGATCGGCGCCGCAGCCGGATTGGTGGCGCGGCGGCGCGGGCTGATGCCGGCGGGCGAGCGCTCGCCGATGGTCGCGGTGTCCAATGTCGATCCCGAGCAGCTCGGCGCCGTGGTCGCCGAGGTGTGCGCGGGAGCCGATCCCGCTGCTGCCGTGGTCGTCTCGATCCGCAACGGACGCCGGCGCGCCGTGCTCTCCGGACCGCCCGCGCAGCTGGAGCGGGTGCGGCAGCGGTGTGCGCAAATCCACGATGAGCAGGCGCGCGAGCGCGACGCAAAGGTGCGCGGCGGCTCGGTGTTCGCTCCGGTCTTCGAAGACGTGGCCGTCGACGTGGCGTTCCACCACCCGGCGCTGGCCGACACCGTCGACCTGGTGAGCAGTTGGGCCACCCAGTGCGGCCTGGACGCGGAGCTGGCCGGCGAGCTGGCCCGGCAGATCCTGGTGGATCCGGTCGACTGGGTGGGCGTCGTCGACGGTGTGATCTCCGCGGGCGCGCAGTGGATTCTGGACCTGGGTCCCGGCGACCTGCTTTCCCGCGTCACGGGCGGCACGCTCAAGGGCACCGGCCTCGGCATCGTCGCGGCCGCCACCCGCGCCGGACAGCGCAGTCTGCTCACCCCCGGCGCAGCGCCGGAGCCCGCGGCCCCGTGGTCGGCGTTCGCGCCGCGTCCGGTGCGGCTGCCCAACGGGCGCATCGTGGTCGAGACGGCCTTCACCAAGCTGACCGGACGCTCGCCGATCCTGCTCGCGGGCATGACTCCGACCACGGTGGACGCGAAGATCGTCGCGGCCGCGGCGAACGCGGGCCACTGGGCGGAGCTCGCCGGTGGCGGTCAGGTGACCGAGCAGATCTTCGCCGACCGGGTGGCCGAGTTGCAGAAGCTGCTGCACCCGGGACGCGCGGTGCAGTTCAATTCCTTGTTCCTCGATCCCTACCTGTGGAAGCTGCAGCTGGGCGGCAAGCGGCTGGTACAGCGGGCCCGTACGGCGGGCGCCCCGTTCGACGGCGTCATCGTGACCGCGGGCATTCCGGAGCTGGAGGAGGCCGTCGCGCTGATCCAGGAGCTCACCGAGGTCGGGATCACCCACGTCGCGTTCAAGCCGGGCACCGTCGCCCAGATCCGGGCCGTGCTGCGCATCGCCGACGAGGTTCCGGACTACCCGGTGATCATGCACATCGAGGGCGGCAAGGCCGGTGGCCACCACTCCTGGGAGGACCTGGACGACCTGCTGCTGGACACCTACGCCGAGCTGCGCAACCGCGCCAACGTGGTGGTGTGCGTCGGCGGTGGCATCGGAACCCCCGAGCGCGCGACGGAGTACCTCACCGGCCAGTGGGCGGTCCGGCACGGCTACCCTGTGATGCCGCTGGACGGCGTTCTGGTCGGTACGGCGGCCATGGCCACGCTGGAGGCCACCACCGCGCCGGAGGTCAAGCAACTGCTCGTGGACACCCCCGGCACCCCCGACTGGGTCGGTGCGGGCACCGCGTCCGGCGGCATGGCCTCGGGCCGCAGCCAGCTGGGCGCCGACATCCACGAGATCGACAACGCCGCCTCGCGCACCGGCCGACTGCTGGACGAGGTGGCGGGCGACGGCGAGGCGGTCGCGGCGCGTCGTGACGAGATCATCGCGGCGCTGAACGCCACCGCCAAGCCGTACTTCGGCGACCTGGCCACCATGACCTACCAGGACTGGCTGGAGCGCTACGTCGAGCTCGCGGTCGGTCTGGACCGTCGCAAGGACTTCGACTGCGGCACCGATCTCGGCGACGCGATCGCGGAGGCCACCCGTTCGGTGTGGCTGGACATCACCTGGCGCGACCGTTTCGCGGAAATGGTGCGCCGCACCGAATCCCGGCTGCATCCGGCCGACCGCGGCGAGATCCCCACCCTGTTCGCCAGTGACGACGACTTCGAGGACCCGGTCGCGGCGCTGTGCGCCCTGAAGGACGCCTACCCCGCAACCGCGCAGACGCTGCTGCACCCGGCCGACGTCCCGTTCTTCATCTCATTGTGCAAGACCCCGGGCAAGCCGGTGAACTTCGTGCCGGTCGTGGACGCCGACGTGCGCCGCTGGTGGCGCTCGGATTCGCTGTGGCAGGCGCACGATCCGCGCTACTCGGCCGATCAGGTGTGCGTCATTCCCGGCACGGTCTCGGTCGCGGGCATCACCCGGGTCGACGAGCCGGTCGGTGAGCTGCTCGACCGCTTCGAACAGGACACCGCGTACTCCTTGGTGCGCGCGGGTGTGGCGCCGGTCCCGGTGGACGCGCGCCGCACCGCGGGCGTCACCAGCGGCCCGATCGACGCCGTGCTCGCCGCCCCGGACGTGCAGTGGGCCGGGCGCACCGCGATCAACCCGGTGCACCGGCTCGGCGACCTGTCCGAGTGGGTCGTCGACGGCAAGGGCGCGGTGCATCCGCCCAGCGGCGCGACCCTGGTCGAGACCACCGGTCCGGAGCCGGAGCACGCTTACCTGGAGCTGACCGTTCCGCTGCTGGCAGGCAACGCCGTGCGCATCCGGATCACGGTGCCCACCTCGGTCTACAACGGTGGCGCTCCGGTCGTCACCGAGGACGACGCCGACGAGGCCATGGCCGCGCTGCTCGCGGTCGCGGCGGGACAGGCTCTGCCCGAGGTCAAGGGCAAGGTCGCGCACGTGAACCTGGCCTGGACGCCGGATCTGATCGCCGATCACGCCGGAGTCACCGGTTCCGGCCTGCCCGCCGCGCTGAGCACGCTCGGCCGCACCGTGCCCGACGTGCTGGTCGGCGCGTGCTGGCCCGCCGTGTTCGCGGTGCTCGGAGCGACCCGCACCGCGAAGGACGAAAGCGTCATCGAGGGCATGCTCGACCTCGTCCACCTGGACCACCAGGTGCATCTCGCCGGTGAGCTGCCCGCCGAGACCAGTGTGCTCGCGGTGCGCGCGGAGGCGGGGGAGACCGTCGACACCGACCTGGGCCGCGTCGTCGAGGTGCACGTGCGGATCACCGCCATGCTGGACAAGCCCGAGACCGGGATGTCGATGCCGGTGCTGGCCACCCTGACCGAGCGATTCGCGATCCGCGGGCGCACCGGCGCGGGCGAACTCACCGATCCGCCGCGCGCGGCGGGCACGGTGTCCGACGCGGCCACCGACACCCCGCGCAGGCGTCGTCGCGACGTCACGATCGTGGCTCCGCGCACCATGCACGCCTTCGCCGCCGTCTCCGGCGATCACAACCCGATCCACACCAGCGACGCCGCCGCGAAGCTCGCCGGGCTCGGCGGCCCGATCGTGCACGGCATGTGGCTGTCGGCGGCCGCGCAGCACGTCGTGTCGGCGGTCGATCCCACGAGTTCGGCGCCCGCGCGGACGCTGACCGCTTGGACCACCCGGTTCCTCGGCATGGTCCGCCCTGGCGCGCAGATCGATGTGCGCGTCGAGCGTGTCGGGCTCGACGCTGGCAGCGAGATCATCGAGGTCTCCTGCCGCACCGAGGGCGAGCTGGTGATGACCGCGACCGGTCGCACCGCGGCGCCGAAGACCGTCTACGCCTTCCCCGGCCAGGGCATCCAGCGCAAGGGAATGGGACTGGACGCCCGGTCCCGGTCGAAGGCGGCCAAGGAGATCTGGGACCGCGCGGACAAGCACACCCGTGCGGCGCTCGGCTTCTCGATTCTCGCCGTGGTGCGGGACAACCCGACCTACCTGAAGGCGCGCGGCGTCGAACACCGCCACCCGGACGGCGTGCTGCACCTGACCCAGTTCACCCAGGTCGCCATGGCGACCCTCGGTGTCGCCCAGATGGCGGAACTGCGCGAGTCCGGGGCGTTCGTCGAGGGTGCGCTGCTCGCGGGCCACTCGGTGGGCGAGTACAACGCGCTCGCCGCCGTGGCCGGAGTGCTGCCGCTGGAGGCGGTGCTCGAGGTCGTGTTCCAACGTGGTTCCGCGATGCACGAGCTGGTGCCGCGGGATGCGCAGGGGCGCAGCGACTATCGGATGGCCGCGATCCGGCCTTCGCAGATCGGCGTGCCCGACGCGGAGGTCGTCGACTTCGTCAAGGAAGTCGGCGAGCGGGTCGGGGAGTTCCTCGAGGTGGTCAACCTGAACCTGCGCGGTTCGCAGTACGCGATCGCGGGCACGGTGGCAGGCCTGGAGGCACTGGAGGAGGAGATCGACCGCAGGCGTGCCGAATTCGGTGGCAAGCGGGCGTTCATCCTGGTCCCCGGCATCGACGTGCCGTTCCACTCCACGGTGCTGCGCAAGGGCGTTCCGGAATTCCGGCAGAAGCTCGAACAGCTCCTGCCGGTGGACCTGCGTCCGGAGACCCTGATCGGCCGCTACATCCCGAACCTGGTGCCGAGGCTGTTCTCGCTCGAGCGGGCGTTCATTCAGGAGATCGCGGACCTGGTGCCGTCCGAACCGCTCGCGGAGGTGCTGGCCGACTTCGACAGCTGGGCCGCCCGGCCGACAGAGCTGTGCCGCGTGGTGCTGATCGAGTTGCTCGCCTGGCAGTTCGCCAGCCCGGTGCGCTGGATCGAGACCCAGGACCTGCTGTTCACCGACCCGGCCCAGGGCGGTCTCGGTATCGAGCGGTTCGTCGAGATCGGTCTCGGCGCGACGCCGACGGTGGCCAACCTGGCCTCCCAGACGCTGAAGCTGCCCGCCTTCGGCGGCGCGAAGGTGGATGTGCTCAACATCGAGCGCGAGGCGGCGATCGTCTACGCGACCGACACCGATCCCGCCACGGTCGACGAGCCGGTGGAGGAGCCCGCCGCCGCGGCGGCTCCGGCAGCCGCCGTCGCCGCGGCCCCCGTTGCCGCGCCCGCCCCGAGTTCGGGCGGCCCGCGTCCGGACGACATCGCGTTCACCGCAGCCGACGCCACGCGCGTGCTGATCGCGCTGTGGACCAAACTGCGCCTGGACCAGATCGGCCCGGTGGACACCATCGAGGGCCTGTGCGACGGCGTGTCGTCGCGGCGCAACCAGCTGCTGGTCGACCTCGGCTCCGAGCTCTCGCTCGGCGCGATCGACGGCGCGGCCGACGCCGACATGGGTGCGCTGTCCGCGACGGTGGAGCGGCTCGCCCGCACCTACCGTCCGTTCGGCACGGTGCTCACCGACGCCATCGGCGACCATCTGCGCAAGGTGTTCGGCCCGTCCGGCAAGCGTCCGGCCGCGATCGCGGATCGGGTCAAGAAGGTCTGGGAACTCGGTGACGGGTGGGCCAGCCACGTGACCGCCGAGGTGTCGCTCGGCACCAGGGAAGGCACCAGCGTGCGCGGTGGCGACCTGGGCGGCCTGGTCTCCGGCGGGCTGGGTGACGCCGCCTCGGTCGACGCGGCCATCGACGCCGCCGTGCAGGCCGTCGCGGCCCGTCGCGGTGTCGCGGTGTCGCTGCCCTCGGCGGGCGGCGGTGGCGGCGCGACCGTGGACGCCGCCGCGCTGGGCGAGTTCACCGAGCAGATCACCGGACGTGACGGCGTGCTGGCCACGGCCGCGCGCGTCGTGCTCGAACAGCTCGGATTGTCCGAGCGCGTGTCCGCGCCGGAAGCGACCGAGGACTCCCTGGTCGATCTGGTGTCGGCCGAACTCGGTTCGGATTGGCCGCGTCTGGTCGCGCCCGCGTTCGACGCCCGCAAGGCCGTGCTGCTGGACGACCGGTGGGCCACGGCGCGCGAGGATCTGGCCCGGCTGTGGCTCGCCGACGACGCAGGCAGCGCGAACGGACCGGTCACCGGTTTCCTCGGTGCGGGTGAAGCCGTTGCGGCGCAGGCGAACTGGTGGCGGCAGCGGGCGATGCACGAGGCGCGTTCGGTGCTGGCCGGGCTGTACGAGCGCATCGCCGAGGCCGCGCTCAGCACGGAGGAGCCCGGGCTGTGGTCCTCCGACATCGCGGTGATCACCGGCGCGAGCAAGGGATCGATCGCCGCGGCGGCGACCGCCCGGCTGCTCAGCGGTGGGGCCACGGTGGTGGTCACCACCTCCTCGCTGAACGACGAACGCCTCGCCTTCTACCGCAAGCTCTACCGCGATAACGCCCGCCACGGCGCGGCCCTGTGGGTCGTGCCCGCCAACATGGCGTCCTACCAGGACATCGACGCCCTGATCGACTGGATCGGCACCGAGCAGGTCGACAGCGCGGGCGGCGCGAAGATCAAGATCAAGGACGCGATGACGCCCACCCTGCTGCTGCCGTTCGCGGCGCCGCGGGTGGCCGGTGATCTCGCGGACGCGGGCGCGCGCGCCGAGATGGAGATGCGCGTGCTGCTGTGGTCGGTCGAGCGGCTGATCGGCGGCCTGTCCAAGCTGGGCGCCGATCACGACGTGGACGCGAAACTGCACGTGGTGCTGCCGGGTTCGCCCAACCGCGGCATGTTCGGCGGCGACGGCGCCTATGGCGAGTCGAAGGCGGCGCTGGACGCGGTGGTCGCCAAGTGGCGGGCCGAGAAGTCGTGGTCGTCGCGGGTCACCCTGGTGCACGCGCTGATCGGCTGGGTGCGCGGCACCGGCTTGATGGGCCACAACGACCCGATGGTCGAGGCGGTCGAGAAGGCGGGCGTGCAGACCTGGTCCACCGCCGAGATGGCCGACGAGCTGCTCAAGTGGTGCACCTCGCGGGCCCGCCAGGTGACCGCGACCGGCCCGCAGCAGATCGACCTGACCGGTGGCCTGGCCAGGGCCAAGCTGGACCTGCCCGCGCTGGCCAAGCAGGCCGCGGAGCAGGCCGAGGGCGAGACCGGCGCGGACGCCGGTCGCACGATCGCCGCGCTGCCCGCGCCGCCGACCGTGACCTCCGCGCTGCCGGTGCCCGAGTGGGGCGAGGTGACCGCGGATCCGGCCGACATGGTGGTCATCGTCGGCGCGGGCGAGCTCGGCCCGTACGGCTCGGCGCGTACCCGCTTCGAGATGGAGGTCTCCGACGAGTTGTCGGCGGCGGGCGTGCTGGAACTCGCCTGGACCACCGGCATGGTGACCTGGGAGAACGACCCGAAGCCGGGTTGGTACGACGCCGCGTCCGGTGACTACGTGCCCGAGCACGAGCTGGCCGAGCGCTACCACGACGCCGTGGTCGCCCGCTGCGGTGTGCGCCGCTACGAGGACGACGGCGCCATGACCGACAACTCGGCTCCGCTGATGACCTCGGTGTTCCTCGACCAGGACCTGTCGTTCACGGTGGGCGGCGAGGCCGAGGCGCGCGCCTTCCACGCCGCCGATCCGGAGCACACGGTGATCACGCCGGTCGCCGACTCCGGCGACTGGACGGTGACGCGCAAGGCGGGCACCGAGATCCGCGTGCCGCGCCGGGCCAAACTCTCGCGCACCGTCGGCGGCCAGATCCCGACCGGCTGGGACCCCACCATCTGGGGCATCTCGCCCGATATGGCCGCTTCGGTGGACCGGGTCGCGCTGTGGAACATCGTCTGCACGGTGGACGCGTTCATCGGCTCCGGGTTCAGCCCCGCCGAGTTGATGAGCTGGGTGCATCCCTCGCTGGTCGCCAACACGCAGGGCACCGGCATGGGCGGCATGTCCTCGATGCGCTCGCTGTACATCGACAACCTGCTCGGCGAGTCGCGCCCGAACGACATCCTGCAGGAGGCGCTGCCGAACGTGGCGCTGGCGCACGTGGTGCAGTCCTACGTCGGCAGCTACGGCGCGATGGTGCACCCGGTGGCGGCCTGCGCCACCGCCGCGGTGTCGGTCGAGGAGGGCGTCGACAAGATCCGGCTCGGCAAGGCCGACCTGGTCGTGGCGGGCGGTTACGACGATCTCGGCATCGAGGGCATCGTCGGCTTCGGTGACATGTCGGCCACCGCGGATTCGGCGGCCATGAGCGCCAAGGGCATCAGCGACCGCTACTTCTCCCGCGCCAACGACCGCCGCCGCGGCGGGTTCATCGAATCGCAGGGCGGTGGCACGGTCCTGTTGGCCCGCGGCAGCGTCGCGCTGGAGATGGGCCTGCCGGTGCTGGGCGTGGTGGCCTACGCGCAGTCCTTCGCCGACGGCGTGCACACCTCCATCCCGGCTCCGGGACTGGGTGCGCTGGGCGCCGGTCGTGGCGGGCCGGAGTCCAGGCTGGCCGGCGAGCTGCGCAAGCTCGGCGTGACCCCGGACGAGATCGCGGTGGTGTCCAAGCACGACACCTCGACGGCGGCCAATGATCCGAACGAGTCCGAACTGCACGAACGGCTCGCGACGGCCATCGGACGCTCGGACGGCGCTCCGCTGTTCGTGGTCTCGCAGAAGACCCTCACCGGGCACGCCAAGGGCGGCGCGGCCGCCTTCCAGCTCATCGGCCTGTGCCAGGTACTGGAGCAGGGCGTCATCCCGCCGAACCGCAGCCTCGATTGCGTCGACGAGAAGATGCAGGCCTTCCCGCACCTGGTGTGGCTGCGCGAACCGCTGCGGCTGGGCGGTCGCCTTCCGCTGAAGGCGGGTCTGGTCACCTCGCTCGGCTTCGGCCACGTGAACGGTCTGTTGGCGATCGTGCACCCGGAGGCGTTCATCCAGGCCATCGAGCCGGGACGGCGCGAGGAGTACCAGCGCAAGGCGCAGGAGCGTCAGCTGGCCGGTCGGCAGCGGTTCGTGGAGGCGATGTGCGGCGGCGCGCCGCTGTACGAGCGTCCCGCGGATCGCAGGCTCGGCGGGGAGGGCACCCCGTCCCAGCGGGCCCGGCAGCTGGAGGCCGACGTGCTGCTGTCGCCGGAGGCGCGCCTCGGTCAGGACGGCGCCTACCGCGCGAAGGGCATCGGATGCGCGTAAGCGGAAGCGCGGCGGGGAAACTCGCCGCGCAGGGTCCGCGCGCGGGCTCGCCGAGCACGTCGTAGGCTGCCCGCCTATGACGATCCTCGGTATCGGCTTGGACTTGGTGACCATCTCCGAGTTCGCCGAACAGCTCGAACGCGCCGGAACGACCATGCTCAGGGAAAGTTTCACCGCGGGAGAGCGGCGCTACTGCCAGAGCAAAGGCACCGACCCGGCGCGCAGCTACGCGGCGCGGTGGGCGGCGAAAGAGGCGGTGCTCAAAGCATGGGCATCGTCGCGGTTCGCCCGTCGCCCGCAGATCGGGGACAACCCCTATCCGCTGATCGAGGTGGTCAACGACGCGTGGGGCAGGCCGAGCATCAAACTGCACGGCCTGGCCGCGGAATTCCTGCCCCGGGTGCGGGTTCACCTCTCGCTGACGCACGACGGCGACACCGCCGCCGCGATGGTGGTGCTCGAAGACCCGGGCGAACTGGCCGACCTCATCGAAGGGCGCGAGAGCGCCGGTTGAGCCGCGCGGTGGTCCCGGTTCCCGCCGGGACCACCCGTTATCCTTGGCCGCCGGTACGCGATTCCTTTTCCGCGACGAGCAGGTAGGCGACCATCAGCCGCTTGAGCTCGGCGACCGCCTCGGCGCTGCTCTGCTCGTCCTGCACGGAGAAGTTGAGCATCGAATAGACCACGTGCACCAGCACTTCGGCCATCATGGTGCGCCGTGCGCGCGGGGTGCGCGGCGTGAGCGGGCGCAGCATCTGCGATACGACCTCGGCGAACTGCTTCTCGTGGATCGCTCCGGTGGCCCGGGTGGACGGCGTGGACTGCATGGCCAGCCACACCTCTCGCCGGGACGGGTCGGTCATCCAGAGGTTGGCCAGGTGGTCGACGAACTGGTTCATGTGCCGCAACCAGTCCAGTGAGGGAATCTCCCCGTGGAAGTCGGCCAGCTCCTGGGAAACGGCAACCAGATCTCGGCGATTGAGCTCACAGACGATGACGTACTTGTTGGCGAAGAACTGATACAGCGTGCCGATCGGCACCTCAGCCCTGGCCGCCACCTCCTCACAGGTGAACGACTCGAACCCGACCTCGACGAGCAGTTCCCTGGACGCCTGGAGTAGGGCGTCGAACTTTCGTTTGCTGCGTTCCTGCGTCGGCCGGCGTCGCGGCATGAGCTCCTGTGGGTCGTCCTGCAGCTCCAACGCAGGGTCCAGACGGTGCTTCACCCTGGCCTCCGCGCGTACTTCCACGCATCCAGGCTAACGGTAGGCACAAGCGTGCGATACGCGCATCCGCCGTTCGCGTCCAGCTGCCTTGATTTCCGCTACCCATCCGTAACCGATGCGGCATCGAACATATACCGAGCGCGCGTGCATCGCGGCGTGTGTTCCGAGCAGGGGAATCCATGGGGCTCATGGCTTTCGGCAAGCCCGTGAGCTCGGTCAATGCACAGAGGGGAAGGCGTGATCAGTGGTAGCTGAATCTGTGGTGACTCTCGGCGTTTCGACCGAACGCGGTGCCGTGCACGCGGTAGCGCTCGCCGACGGCAGGAAGCTGGCCGATCGGGTGCTGCTGCGCCGGGTCGAGCGAACGGACGGTGACAGTAAGGCGGACGTGGCCGCCGCGGTCGAGACCGCGCTGGACGCCTTGGCCGCGGGGCTGAGCTCGGAGCGGGAAGTCGGTGGGGTGGCGGTCGCCTATCGGGACGCCGCGGAGCGGCGCGCCATCGTCACCCGTTTGGCGGCAGGCCCGTGGCACAGCGCCTCGATGGTCTCGGTGAAATCGGCCCACCTGAGCGTGGCGAGCATGATGACGTGGCTGGACGCCTACGACAACCTCCTGGTGTGCGAGGTGGTGCCCGGGTACCACGCGTTCACCCTGGTCGACCGTGGCCGCCGCCGGGTGCTCGCCGCCGTGGGGCAGATGGGCCGGGCGACGCCGCGGTCGCTGGGCATGGGCGTCACGGCGGCGTGGGATCAGCTCGACGCGGCCGACGCGCGGCCGGACGCGGTGGTGCTGATCGGCTCGGCGGGCGCCGGATCCGCGGTGCTGACGGCGGTCGAGAAATTCGGGGCGCCGGTGATCCCTTGCACCGTGGGCGCTTTCGCCTCCGCCGCGGGCGCGGCGTTGAGCGCGCGGCTGGAGCAGGACTGCTACGCCGGACCGGTGAGCGAGTCGACTCGGGCGCGCGGCGGGGTCGCGGTGTTCGCCGCGGCCGGTGTGCTGGCCAGCGGAATGGTCGTCGGCGGGAGCTACCTGCTGAACGATTCCGAGCAGCCGGTGCCGACCGTCGTGGCGGACGCCCGGATCGAGGGCGCCGGTGCGGTGCATCCGGCCCCGCCGGTCCAACCCGTGGATACCGGGGCGGACGAGTCGTTCGATGGGGGCGCCGATGTCACCACGTCCGGGGTGTGGCTTCCGGAGCAGCGCTCGGGGCATGCCCCGAGGCATCGGCCGTTGCCGCTGGTCGAAGCCGACGCGACAACCGGGCCGGAGCAAGAAGTCCCGGAGCCGCTCGTCCCGGGGACCGGGATTCCGACCGATCGCAAGGTGGGCGCGCCCGACAGTGCGTTGCTGTTCCCCGGTGAGGCTCCACCACCCGCCGTGTTCACCCCGGAGGCCGCGGACTGGTGGGACGAGCACCTTCGTCTGATGGCGCAGTGGGCAGCCCAGCAGGTCTGGCAGGCCTGATCCACCCCCACCTCGGCCCGGCGCCCCTGCGGCGCCGGGCTTTTCGTTGCCCGCTTCGCTACACCGACAGGTCGCGGCGCAGCTTGGCGACGTGGCCGGTGGCGCGGACGTTGTACTGCGCGACGGCGATCTTGCCCTCTTCGTCCACCAGGAAGGTCGAGCGGATGACGCCGACGACCGTCTTGCCGTACATGGTCTTCTCGCCGTACGCGCCCCAGGCGGTGAGCACGGTGCGGTCGGGATCCGACAGCAGCGGGAAGGTCAGTCGCTCCGCGTCGCGGAACTTGGCCAGCTTGGCGGGCTTGTCCGGGGAGATGCCCACGACGTCGATGCCCGCGCCGTCCAAGTCGGCCAGATTGTCGCGGAAGTCGCAGGCTTGCTTGGTGCAGCCGGGCGTGCTCGCGGCGGGGTAGAAGTACACGATCACCTTACGACCGCGGTAATCCGACAGCGAGACGTTCTTGCCGTCGGCGTCGGGGAGCGTGAAGTCGGGAGCGGTGTCGCCCGGGGAGAGTCGTTGGTTGGTGGTCACCTCCAGCACGGTATCCGAAGGTCCGGACCGGAGATCTTCGCGCGGCCGGATAGCGCGGCGTGGCGGCGGATAGACTCGTCCGCGAGCCCCGGGTGCTCTGCGAACGGCCGAACGTGCGGCGTGATTCGTGCACCGGGTGCGGCAATCGACAACAGGAGGGTGGAACGTGGCAAGGGATACCGAGCGGATCGAGCAGGAGATCGAGGCCGCCCGCACTCGGCTGGCGAGCACGCTCGACGAACTCGCGGTACGCGCGGACCCGCATCGCATCGCGGACGACACCAAGCAGATCGTGGTCGCGAAGCTGAACGAGCCGAAGGTGAAGTACAGCCTGATCGGCGCCGCCGCGGTCGTCGTCGGCTTGGTGCTGCTCAAGATCTTCCGCTGAGCTGGAAAAACGACGACACCCGGTGTGGCATTGCCCACCGGGTGTCGTCGTTTCGCGGTCGGTTCAGACCGTCGGGCAGGCGAAGCCGTCGCCGTCGGGATCCAGGTGCGGGCCGAAACCCGGTTCACCGCGGAACAGCGGCGCACGGCCTGCGGCGCGGGCTTCGTCGCAGTTGGCGAAGGCGCCACCGGCCGAACCGGTCTGTGACAGACCGGCCGAGCCGGTCGCGGCGGAGCCGGTGTCGACGGCCGAGGAGCCGGTTCCGGCGGATCCGGACGGAGGGGCGGCTAGGGCGGCGGGAGCCGCGAGAAAGGTCAATCCCGCGACGGCCGCGCTGACGGAGAGCCGGCGAACGTTCATGTATTCCTCTGTGTGGTTGCTGCGGTGGATGGGCGTCCGACCGGACGCCGCATCCACTGTTGTGACGGGCCGCTCTCTTGTCAACCTCGGGGGGACGGAACTAGGGGATTAGGGGATCGCACCCGGTGTTGTCGCTCAGGCGGTCGTACCGGCGCCGCGGATGTGTTCCGCCGGGATGTTTCCCATGCGTCCGGCCTGATAGTCCTCCATCGCTTGGATGATCTCCGCGCGGGTGTTCATCACGAACGGCCCGTACTGCACCACTGGTTCCCGGATCGGCAGTCCGCCGAGCAGCAGGACTTCGAGCGCTCCGGTCCGATTGTCTTGGCGCGCATCGGCTGTCACGCTGATCGCGTCTCCGCGACCGAAGACCGCGAGTTGGCCCTCGGTCAGCGGCCTGCGCTCCCCGCCCACCGTGCCGCTGCCGGAGAGCACGTAGGCCATCGCCGTAAACTCCTGCGGCCACGGTGTTTCGAGGATCCCGCCGGGCGTGATCGACGCGTGGGCGTAGGCGATCGGGGTGTAGGTCGAACCGGGACCGGTGAATCCGCCGACCTCCCCGGCGATGAGCCGGACCAGCGCGCCGCCGTCGTGCGAACTGACCAGCGTCAGTTCGCGAGCGCGCAGGTCCTGGTATCGCGGCGTGGCGAATTTCAGCGCGCGCGGCAGGTTCACCCACAGTTGGATGCCGTGGAACCAGCCGCCCGAGGCGACCATCTCCTCCGGCGGGACTTCGTCGTGCAGGATGCCGGAGCCCGCGGTCATCCATTGGGTGTCGCCTTCGCCGATGACGCCGCCGCCGCCGTGCGAGTCGTGGTGCACCATGGTGCCGTCGAGCATGTAGGTGACCGTCTCGAAGCCGCGGTGCGGATGCCAGGGCGCGCCCTTCGCCTCGTGCGGTTCATAGGCGACCGGGCCCATCTGGTCGAGCAGGATGAAGGGATCCGCCGTGCGCAGATTCATGCTGGGGAACGGCCTGCGCACCTCGAATCCCGCGCCTTCGCGCTGCTTGTGCGCGGTGACCACGTTCCGGACCGGCCGTTGGCGCAAGGTCGCGTCGGGGCGGGGGAGGCGTGGCAGGACCATGATGTCGGGAACGGTGACGGCGGGCATCGGGACCTCCTCAGGAGTTGGTGTCCATGTCAACCAACCGTGACTACACTTCATTCCCATGGTCCGGTGGTTGAGTGACGACGAGCAGGCGACGTGGCAGGCCTACGTGCGGCTGCGCCAGCGTTTGGACGGGGCGATTTCCGCCGGGCTGGCCGAGGACGGCCTGTCCTTGCCGGACTACGAGGTGATGGTGGCGTTGTCGGCGGCCCCGAACGGGTGTCTGCGCGCCAAGGAACTGGCCGCCGAGGTGTGCTGGGAGAAGAGCCGGTTGTCCAAGCATCTGGCCAGGATGGACGCTCGCGGACTGGTCGAGCGGCGGCCGGCCGAGGAGGATGCCCGCGGCATCATCGTGCAGCTCACACCGGAAGGGCGGGTCGCGCTGGAGCGGGCCGCGCCCAATCATGTCGATCTGGTCCGACGCGTCTTCGTGGAGCTGATGACGCCGGGCGAGGCGCGGGCGCTGCGCGCGCTGGCGGACAAAGTGGTCGCCGAGGTGGAGCAGGTGACCGAACTCGGCGCCTGACCGCGGGTTCGTTCTCGGCGCTATCCCGCTTCGGTGTCGTGCCGCCGCCATCGACGCCACCACCGGCGGCGTGGACGCGGCGCGACTCCGCCCTCCGGTGTTCGGGCGGGCACGGTGGATTCGAGGCCGGGCTGTGCACGCTTCGGCCGCGCGGCCGCGCGTGCGTGCCGCCATTGCTCGACGATGTCGTCCGCGTTCACCGGAGCGATCGGGACGAACGGTCCTTCCGGCATCCGCAGCCAGTCCACGATGCGTTTGTTGAGTTCGCTTACGGCGGCCCGCACCTCCCGTTCGCTGATCGCGTCGCGCACGGTCTCGGGCAGGTGCTCGATATCGCGTCGCAGCACCAGCGACGGAGGCAACAGCGCGTCCCCGCTGACCCCTTCGCGACGCAGATACGCGCGCAGCCACCAGTCCTCGTCGGGAGTCGTGCCCGCTCCGGGAATCGGCTTGCCGGTGCCGGGCAGATTGTCGAATTCGCCGCGCTCGGTCGCCTCGCGGATCTGTTTGTCGACCCACGATTCGAAGGTCTGCTTCGGCGGCTTGCGCTCGGTCATCGCGACGGGTAGGTCGGCGGGTGCATGACCTCCACTCTACGGAAGTCCGTAGTAGACGTGGAAAATGTTGAACTGCAACGATTTTCGGTGAAACTCAAGCCCACGGCGTGATCGGCGGCTTCACCCAGAGCAGTTTCTCGTCGGTGTGCTCCCGCCGAGCCGCGGCATGCCGCGGATGACGGGCGGCCCAGTCGTCCTTTTCCGCCAGCAACCGTGCCACCACGGTCCAGGTCTCGTCGGTGCTCGGCGGATTCGTTTCGGCGGCCCTGGCCAGTTTGCGCCGTACCGGCGCGGGCATCGCGAGCACCTCGGAGCCGGTGATGCCACGGTGCCAGAGGTAACTCGCCAGCCGTCGCGCCTTCTCGGCGCGGCTCTTGTCCGCCGCGTCGTTGTGTGCGTAGTCGGTCACGGCCATGTCCCAGGGGTCGCAGGTGTGTCGACCATTATGGCCGCAGCCGAATGTACGTCCGGCCGGTGGCGTGAACCGGCTGAAGCGCAGCAGCCTCCCCATCGATGAATGGGGAGGCTGCGTGGCGGTGTGGCTCAGTACGCGCTGCTGACGTTGTCCATCGAGCCGTAGCGGTGCGCCGCGTAGTTGCAGGCGGCGACGATGTTGGCGACCGGGTCCCAGATGTCGAAGGGCGTGCCCGCGACGTGGTAGGCGGCGAAGGTGGGGTCGATCACCTGGAGCAGGCCCTTGGAGGGAATGCCCATGGCGGCGTTGGAGTCCCACAGGTTGATGGCCTGCGGGTTGCCGGTCGACTCTCGCATGATGTTGCGGTAGATGCCGTTGTAGCTGCCGGGGATGCCGTTCGCCGACATGATGTCGAGCGCCTGACGGATCCAGCCGTCCAGGTTGTCCGGGTAGACCGGCGGAGCCGGGGCGGGGGCGGGCATCGGGGCCGGGACCGGCTCCGGGGCGGGAGCGGGCGCGGGAGCCGGGGCGGGCATCGGCGCGGGGATCGCCTCTGCGGCCGGTGCGGCGACCGGCGCGGCGGCGGCCTCGGGCTGCTGCTCGGCCACCATGGCGATGCGAGACGGGACGCTGTTGTCCGCAACGGACGCCGCGGAGCAGGCGGCCACGGCGACGACACCGGCGGCGGCGAAGCCGACGGTGAGGGTTTCGCGGAGCGAGGGGCGACGAAGGGTGGAAAGGCGTCTGTCAGGCATTGCGAATCGGTTCCTTGATCGGGGACTTATCGATCCGGCCGCGGTTGGGCAGCACGGATCCTGCGGCGTACGCTCGTGGGCGTTCGCCGAAATGGCCATGTGCTGTTGTGGGGTTTTGTTGTGGGGGACGCTGATGTCCCCGGAACGCGACGCTTCGTGCGTGCGGCACCGGATCGCCCTCGCTGGGCTCGGCCGCTTGTCGCGCGAGACTCCGCATCCTCGATACGGAGATACGGGCGGAAGTATGGGATTGCGGGTCCGTTGCCGGATTCCGCTCCGCCGATCACGTGGCGGGCATTGCCTGCCGTGTGATCGTTACCGAATCGGTGTCTACAACTCCTCGGGCTGACCAAACTTCAGGTCGCTTTGTGACCTGATTGCAGAATGGTCACGCATAGTTAACGGAGGGTGAACTGATTCTGAACGGCAAGCGTTGCCGATCTTGGAAAGCCCAGGAGGCGGTTGCCGAATCGTTATCCAAGCTGGGAGTTTGCCGTTAAACCTCTTGTGCTGTACATCACAGAACTTTTCGGGCCTACAGCTGGATTTCGGGGCTCACACGGGCGTATTGCTGTCCGAATTGAGACTGCTGGTGCGATTGGGAAAAAGCCCAGGTCACGGTGATGTCACGGGATATCGGACTGCCGTGAAGACGAGAAAACCGTGCCCTTGCCAGCCGATGACTGACAAGGGCACGGTTTCGTGTTGTGCGCCATCAGGGACTCGAACCCCGAACCCGCTGATTAAGAGTCAGCTGCTCTGCCAATTGAGCTAATGGCGCTTGCTCCGTGTTCCGGTGCGGGACAAACCTTAACAGGCCAGGGCCGCAGAAGTGAAATCGTGTCCTGACCGGCGCGGATGCGCTGCCCTTCCCCGCCGGTAACGCGGGGGTTCGCCGCGTTGATCTAGAGGTGGTAACGCTGCAGTGACGGACATGGTGTTCACATTGGTCCGGACGTGACGCACTGGCAGAATGTCCGATTGTGGTTTCGACCGCCCGCGTACACGGCGGGGTGAGCGGCGTGGCGGTCGGCACGAAGCCATCGGTGTGTCCTGGAGCACCGAGACTTTGAAACGGGGTTGAAATGAGTGTTGGTCGAGGTCGGCACGAGCGCAAGCCGGCCGCGCGATGGTCGCTACGCACGTTCGCGGGACCGGTGATCGTCATCGCGGTCGCCGCGCTGGCAGTGACCGGATGTTCGGCGTCCGACGCCAAGGACGCGGCACAGGTGGCCATCGACCGCAACCCCATCACGGAATTGATCAAGCCCAAGCTGTTGTCGCCGGTGAAGGACGGAGAGGTCGGCGTATCGCCGGGTGTCCCGCTGGCGTTCAAGGTGGAGGACGGCAAGTTCACCAACGTGAGCTTGGTCAGCCCGCAGGGCAAGGCCGTGGAGGGCAAGCTCGCCGCCGACGGGCGGTCGTGGGAGACCGCCGAGGTGCTCGGCTACGGCAAGACCTACCGATTGAAGGCGGACGCGATCGGCCTCGGCGGCGCGAACTCCGCGACGCTGAGCTTCACCACGAGTTCGCCCGGTAACCAGACCAAGCCCTACCTGGTGCCAGGGGAGGCAGAGGTCGTCGGCATCGGCCAGCCGGTGGCCGTCCAGTTCGACGAGAACATTCCGGATCGGAAGGCCGCGCAGGACGCGATCAAGATCACAACGGAGCCGCCGGTGGAGGGCGCGTTCTATTGGGTGAACAACCGTGAGGTGCGCTGGCGGCCGGAGCATTTCTGGGCGCCTGGAACGAAGGTCACCGTCGATGTGAACGTCTACGGGCGCAACCTGGGCAACGGTCTGTACGGGCAGGACAACATCCACTCGTTCTTCACCATCGGTGACGCGATGGTCTTCACCGCCGACGACAACACCAAGCAGGTGACCGTCGAGCTGAACGGTCAGGTGATCCGCACCATGCCGACCTCGATGGGCAAGGACAGCACGCCCACCGACAACGGCGTCTACATCGTGGCCGACCGGCACGAGAAGATCATCATGGACTCCTCGACCTACGGCGTGGCGGTCAACTCGCCCGACGGGTACAAGACGCCGGTGGACTTCGCGACGCGACTGTCCTACAGCGGCATCTTCTTCCACTCGGCGCCGTGGTCGGTCGGTGCGCAGGGATACAGCAACACCAGTCACGGCTGCCTGAATCTCAGCCCGGCGAATGCGCAGTGGGTCTTCCAGAACGCCAAGCGCGGTGACATCACGATCGTGAAGAACACCGTGGGCGGCACCCTGTCCGGGGTGGACGGCCTGGGCGACTGGAACATTCCGTGGCCGGTCTGGAAGGCGGGCAACGCGGAGGACAATCGCTGAGCCGAGGCAGAACGCCGAACGGGCCACCGGAGCGAATCCGGTGGCCCGTTCGGCGTTCAGGGTGCGGTCACGGCAGCATGTTGCAACCCAGTTGGGCGTCGCCCAGGATTGCGATAGCGCTGCCGGTGGCGGCGCACAGCAGCTTGCTGCCCGCCGAACCGGTGCCGGAGGAGCCGGTGGTGGCCAGGCCGCCCGCCGATCCGCTCGACGCCGAGCCGGAGCCGGGCAGCGGGGGTAGTCCGATGCCCGCGACCGCGGTTCCGCTGGATCCGGTGAGGAGGGTGGCGCCTACGAAGGCTGCGATAACCGCGGAACGCATCACGAAGGGTGTCTTTCTGGTCGAACCGGGAAGGCGCCCCAGCGACACCGTCCCACGTGCACCGCAGTCTACGGACGCCCAACGGATTCTGGAGTGGTTTCGTTTCACATCGCGGGGAACGGAAAAGATTGGGGCGCAGTGAAAACCCGTCGAATTCGGCGTTGAGCCGTTCCGTGATGAAAGCCTTCGTCGGATCGACCTTGGCGGGGAAGGGGAGGAATTCGCTGGTCCGGCGTGCGAACCGGCCCCGGGGGACGGTTCGCACGCCGCGACACGTGGGGTGAGCGACGGGACTCGAACCCGCGACAGCCAGGATCACAACCTGGTGCTCTACCAACTGAACTACGCTCACCATCGCCGGTGAAGAACCGGCGGGCTAGATATTAGCGTGTCAACCCGCCCACTCCCTAATCGGCGTTTGGCGAGCCGTTGACCTGCGCCGATTCGGTCCGCTGTTCGGCAGTCTCGGAAACCTCGGCGGCGATCGCGGCGATTTCGGTGGTGGAGGGGCCGGGCGGCGTGACGAACGCGGTACGCCGGTAGTACTCGAGTTCCCGGATGGACTCCTGGATGTCGGCCAAGGCGCGATGGCTCAGGCCCTTCTCCGGCTGGCCGAAGTAGATGCGCGGGTACCAGCGGCGGCACAGCTCCTTGATCGAGCTCACGTCGACCATCCGGTAGTGCAGGTGCGCATCCAGCAGCGGCATGTCCCTGGCGATGAAACCGCGGTCGGTGGCGATCGAGTTGCCGGCCAGCGGCACGGTGCGCGGGGTGGGGATGTACTGGCGGATGTAATCGAGCACGCGCTGCTCGGCCTCTTCGAGGGTGACGGTGGAGCGGCGGACCTCGTCGGTCAGCCCGGACCGCGCGTGCATCTCGGCGACCACCGCGGGCATCGCGGCCAGCGCGTCGTCGTCGGCGTGGATGACGATGTCCACGCCCTCGCCGAGGATGTTGAGATCGCTGTCGGTCACGAGCGCGGCCACCTCGATCAGCTTGTCGCTGTCCAAGCGCAAGCCGGTCATCTCGCAATCCATCCACACCATGTATTTGTCGGACACCCGTGCAACATTAGCCGGGCGGGAGCCCCGGTCACGCGATACGGCTCGGCAACCATGAAGCAGCCGATACGGACATGGATCCGACCGGCGGCGATACAGTTTCTCCAGATCGGCACGCTGAGTTATCGGTGCGGCGGCAAACAGTCAGTGAAGCAGTCCCAGCCGAGTCAGGACGGAGACGTGCGATGACCACCCCGCAAGAGAAGGCGGCCGCGGCGCGCAGAGCGGCCGACGAGGCGGCGCGGATCGCGGCGGCGGCCTCCGCCGCCGCGGAGGCCGCGGAACGCGAACTGGCCGAGCAGACAGCGGGCGGAGCCGGTTCGGTCGCGGCACGGGACGAACCGGCCGAAGGCTCGACCGCCGCACAAGAGATCGCCGCGGGCTACGCGTTCGAGGGCGCCGCGCTGGATCTGGGCGCCGTCGTGGTCGACGGAACGGTGGATCCCGGCGCACATGTCCGTATCCCGATGCGGATGATGAACCGGCACGGTTTGGTCGCGGGCGCGACCGGCACGGGAAAGACGAAGACCCTCCAGGGCATCGCGGAGCAGCTGTCGAGCGCCGGGGTTCCGGTGGTGCTGGCCGACATCAAAGGCGACCTGTCCGGTTTGGCCGAACCGGGCAGATTCGGCGAAAGGCTCGCCGCGCGCATCGCGGAGACCGGCGCCGACTGGTCGCCGACCGGCTTTCCCACCGAGTTCGTCTCGTTGGGCACCGGTGGGCTGGGACTTCCGATTCGCGCGACGATCAGCTCGTTCGGCCCGGTGCTGCTGAGCAAGGTGCTCGGGCTGAACGAGACGCAGGAATCCACCCTCGGCCTGATCTTCCACTGGGCGGACCGCAACGGCCTCGCGCTGCTGGACCTGAAGGACCTGCGCGCCGTGATCACCCATCTGACCAGCCCCGAAGGGAAAGCGGACCTGAAGGGTATCGGCGGTGTTTCCGCAGCCACTGCGGGGGTGATCCTGCGTGCCTTGGCGAATCTGGAGGCGGACGGCGGCGACACGTTCTTCGGCGAGCCCGAACTCGACCCGGCCGACCTGGTGCGGGTGGTGGACGGGAAAGGGATGATCACGCTCTTCGAGCTGGGTGCGGCGGCGGCACGGCCGGTGATGTTCTCGACGTTCTTGATGTGGGTACTGGCCGACCTGTTCCAGACCCTGCCGGAGGTCGGCGACGTGGACGAGCCCGAACTGGTCTTCATCTTCGACGAGGCCCACCTGCTGTTCTCCGGCGCGTCGAAGGCGTTCCTGGATCAGGTGGAGCAGACCGTGAAACTGATCCGGTCCAAGGGGGTGGGCGTGTTCTTCTGCACCCAGCTGTCCACTGACATCCCGAATCCGGTGCTGTCCCAGCTCGGCGCACGCATCCAGCACGCACTGCGCGCGTTCACCCCCGACGACCAGAAGGCGCTGGCCAAGACCGTCCGCACCTTCCCCAGGACCGGCTGCTACGACTTGGAACAGGCGTTGACCTCGCTCGGCACGGGAGAGGCGATCGTGACGGTGCTCTCCGAACAGGGCGCGCCGACGCCGGTGGCCTGGACCAGGATGCGGCCGCCCCGGTCGCTGATGGACACCATCGGCGCGGACGCGATCCGATCGCGGGCCCTGTCCAGCTCGCTGGCCTCCAAGTACGCCCGGACCATCGACCGGGAATCGGCCTACGAACTGCTGGCCGCGAAGGTGGCCGAGGCCGCGCGGGAACCGGAACCGGCGCCCGTCCCCGGCCGTGGCACGACCCCTACGGAGGAATCCGCCGCGGAGCGGATCATGCGCAATCCCGCGGTGCGCGGCTTCCTGCGCTCGGCCGCCACCGCGGCGGGGCGCGAGATCACCCGCAGCCTGTTCGGCACCAGGCGCCGCTGATCGCGGCGGGCCGCACGCGGCTCATCCGACCTCGCGGGCGAGCAGGTCCGCGGTCGTTTCCCTGCGTACCAGTTCACGGGCGTGACCGTGGTGAACGGCGATGATCGGCGGCCGCCCGACACTGTTGTAGGACGAGGCCAGGCTGTGGTGGTAGGCGCCGGTGCACGGCATCGCGAGCACCTCGCCGGGACGCAGGTCGGCGGGCAGTCGCACGTCGGCGGCGAGGATGTCGCCCGCCTCACAGAAGCGACCGGCGACCGTCGCGGTCATCTGCGGACCGCACGGATGACGGTTGGCGACGACGACGTCGTAGCGCGCGCCGTAGAGCGCGACGCGCGGGTTGTCGCTCATCCCGCCGTCCACGGTGACGTAGGTGTGCCCGCCTTCGATGTGCTTGATCGACAGCACCCGGTACAGCGTCACCCCGGCCCGAGCGACGATGGCGCGGCCGGGTTCCAACGCGAGGACCGGGCGCGGGAAGTGGTGACGGGCGCAGGCGGCGTCGAGGGCGTCCTCCAGGATGTCGGCGAGTTCGGCGAGGTTCATTTCGGCGTCACCGCCGCGATAGGCCACCGCGTGACCGCCGCCCAGATCCAGCTGGGTCAAGACGACGCCGTGGTCGTGCCGCACCTGCGCCATGGCGCCGACCATGCGCCGCACCGCCTCGCCGTAGTGGTCGGGGTTGTCGATCTGCGAGCCCAGGTGGCAGTGGAAGCCGACCAGGTCGAGGTTCGGCCGGCGCAGTACCCGGTCGATCGCCTCGGCGGCCGAATCGCTGCCGAGCGGGAAGCCGAACTTCTGGTCGTGCACTCCGGTGCGCACGGCGGGATGACCGTGGACATCGATGCCGGGGGACAGCCGCAGCAGTACCTGTTGCCGCGTCGTGGCCAGGGCGGACAACAGCGTGATCTCGGTGTGCGAGTCGATCACGATCCGGCCGACCCCGCTGCGCACGGCGGCGGCCAGTTCGTCGAACGACTTCCCGTTGCCGTGCAGGACGATGCGCGGGGGGTCCACACCGGCCGCCAGCGCGACGGCCAGTTCACCCGCCGAGCACACGTCCACCGAGAGCCCTTCGCGGGTAACCCATTCCAGCACCGCCCGGATCATCAGGGCCTTGCCCGCGTAGATGATCTCGGCCTCGGGGAAAGCCTTGCGGTAGGCCCGGCAACGGGACCGCACCTCCTGCTCGTCCAGGACATAGGTGGGCGTCCCGTACTGATCGGCGATATCGGCGAGGGCGACGCCGCCGAGGGTGATCGCGCCGTCGCCGTCGTAGTGCGTCTCCCGCGGCCAGACCGCGGCATCCAGGCGTGCAGGTGATCCCGACCGCAATGACGGGAGGATGTCGAGCAGCGTCACGATGTTCTCCTGGGTCGTCCCCGCTTTCTCTGATTGCGGGGCCGATGCCAGGACTACGCCGGGTACCGGGCGGGTGGGCGAGTCATTTGCGGATCCTTGACCACCCGGTATCGCTTCTTGACAGGTCGCTGACGCGGTGGGCTCAGCTGCCGAGTTTCTTGTAGAACGCGCCCGCGA
Source organism: Nocardia araoensis NBRC 100135 (assembly GCF_000308435.1). Lineage (GTDB taxonomy): Bacteria > Actinomycetota > Actinomycetes > Mycobacteriales > Mycobacteriaceae > Nocardia > Nocardia araoensis. The sequence continues at coordinate 75,653 of NZ_BAFR01000048.1, forward strand.
TGGGTGCGGTGACCGCGCGCGGGCCGTACTGTCCTGCCACGCTCATCCCCTTGCTGATCAGGCCGGGAACCACGCGCATCTTGTTGCGGGCGAGCGCGTCGATGGACACCTTGGCGGTGGACTCCGAGGACACCCACATGAAGTCGGGCACCATCCGGTCGACGATGGAGGCATCGGCGGGGTCCGGGGTCTCGGTGCGGACCGGGCCGGGCGCCAGCAGGGTGACGTGCACCCCGGAGCCCTTCAGCTCGCCGCGCAGCGATTCGGAGAAGGTGTTGGCGAACGCCTTGCTCGCGGCATAGGTGGCGTTGTTCGGGATCGGCATGTTGCCCGCGGCCGAGCCGCTGATCAGGATGCCGCCGCTGCCGCGGGCGAGCATGCCGGGCAGCACCGCCAGCGTCAGATCGTGCACGGCGACGGCGTTGAGCTCCATCTGCGCGCGCTCGTAGGCCGGGTCGAGTTCGGCGATCGCGCCGAAGGTCGCGATGCCCGCGTTGTTGCACAAGATGGCGATCTCGCGGGTCGCCAGTTCTTTCACCAGCACACCGCGCTGCTCGCGGTCGGCCAGGTCGACCGCGCGCACCTCGGCGGTGATGCCGTGGGCCAGGGTCAGCCGCTGCGCGAGCTCGGTGAGCAGCTCCTCGCGGCGGGCGACCAGGATCAGCGAGTAGCCGCGAGCGGCGAGTTCGGCGGCGAGCGCGGTGCCGATGCCGGAGGAGGCGCCGGTGACTACCGCGCGGTTCTCGGAGGTGGGGGAGGGCAGGCTCACCCGATGCAGCCTAGGCGACGCGGCACGGTGGTCCGCGTCAGAGCCGTGCGGCCAGCCGCGTGCCCTGGTCGATGGCGCGTTTGGCGTCCAGTTCGGCGGCGAGTTCGGCGCCGCCGATGAGGTGCGGGCTGACTCCGGCGGCGCGCAGCGGCGCTTCCAGGTCGCGCACGGATTCCTGGCCCGCGCAGACGACGATGTTGTCGACCGGGATCACCTGGGGCCGTTGCCGTTTCTCGCCGAAGCTGATGTGCAGGCCGTTGTCGTCGATGCGTTCGTAGTTGACGCCGCCGATCTGCTCGACGCCCTTGGCCTTCAGCGCGGCCCGATGCACCCATCCGGAGGTCTTGCCCAGGTCCTTGCCGAAGGGGCTGGTCTTGCGTTGCAGCAGTACGACTTCACGCGCCGCGGGAGCGGGCCTCGGTGTGGTGAGCTGTCCGGGGACCTGCTCGTCGTCGGAGGTGACGCCCCACTCTTCCTTCCATTCGTCCAGCTTGAGCGCGGGATGCCCGTCCACGGTGAGGAATTCGCCGACGTCGTAGCCGATGCCGCCCGCGCCGATCACGGCGACGCGCTTGCCGACGGGCTTCTCCTCGCGCACCAGTTCGGCGTAGGACAGCACCATGGGGTGGTCGATACCGGGGATGTCGGGGATCCGCGGCTGTACGCCGGTGGCGAGCACCACTTCGTCGTAGCCTCCCGCGATGAGTTCGTCCGCGCCCACCCGCTTGTTCAGGTGCACCGTGACGCCGGTGAGTTCGAGCATCCGGGTGTAGTACCGGATCGACTCGCTGAATTCCTCTTTGCCCGGGATGCGCCGGGCGATGTCGAACTGTCCGCCGATCTTGTCGTCGGCCTCGAACAACTCGACGCGGTGGCCGCGTTCGGCGAGGTTCACCGCCGCCGAGAGCCCGGCCGGGCCCGCGCCGACCACGGCGATGCGCTTGCTGCGGCGGGTCGGCAGCAGCTTCAGCTCGGTCTCGTGCCCGGCGCGCGGGTTGAGCAGGCAGGACACGGTCTTGTGCTGGAAGGCGTGGTCGAGGCACGCCTGATTGCACGCGATGCAGGTGTTGATCTCGTCGGCGCGATCCTGCGCGGCCTTGTTCACCCACTCCGGATCGGTGAGGAACGGACGGGCCAGCGAAATCAGCTGCGCGTCACCGCGGGTCAGGATCTCCTCGGCCACCTCGGGCATGTTGATCCGGTTGGAGGCGCACACGGGAATGTTCACCCGCGCGGTGATCTTCGCGGTGAATTCGACGAAGGCGGCGCGGGGCACCGAGGTCACGATGGTGGGCACGCGCGCCTCGTGCCAGCCGATATCGGTGTTCAGGATGTTCACCCCTGCGGCTTCGAGTTCCGTGGCGAGCGCGAGGATCTCGTCGAAGGTCTGTCCCTTCTCCACGAGCTCGGCCATCGACAATCGGAACACGATGATGAAGTCCGGGCCGACCGCGGCGCGGGTGCGTCGCACGATCTCCACCGCGATCCGGCGCCGGTTCTCCGGGGAGCCGCCCCACGCGTCGGTGCGCTTGTTGGTGCGCGGCGCGAGGAACTGGTTGATGAAATAGCCTTCACCGCCCATGATCTCGCAGCCGTCGTAGCCTGCGAACTGGGCGAGCTGCGCGCAGCGGGCATAGTCGTCGATGGTGCGCTCGATGCCTTTCGCCGACAGCGCGCGCGGCCGGAACGGGTTGATCGGCGCCTTGATGGACGACGCGGACACACTGCCGGGCATGTAGGAGTAGCGACCGGCGTGCAGGATCTGGATGGCGATCTTGCCGCCGTGCTCGTGCACCGCCTTGGTGATGGTGCGGTGCCGGTACGCCTCGGTCTTGTTGGTCAGCTTGGCGCCGAAAGGCAGCAGCCAGCCCGCGCGATTCGGCGCGTAACCGCCGGTGATGATCAGGCCGACGCCGCCGCGTGCGCGTTCGGCGAAGTAGGCGGCCAGTTTGTTGGTGTCCCAGGCGCGGTCCTCCAGCCCGGTGTGCATCGACCCCATCACCACGCGATTGCGCAGGGTGGTGAAGCCGAGGTCCAGCGGCTCGAACAAGTGGGGGAAGGAGCTCATGGGTGTGCTCGCCTTTCTCCGTCCGCGTGCGGGGCTGTCGCGCGCGGGTGCAGTGCTTGCAGAACTTCGTCGCACCATTCGACGAATCCCGACTCCACGCGGATGCCCGCGCGCAGGACGAGGTACTGGTGCAGAGCCGTCCCGGCGAGCCGGTCGGGGGCGGGGAAGTCGCGCTTCTCGATGTGCCGGTACAGCTCGAGGCTCCGTGCGTGCTGGTCGCGGTGGCGGGCCACCTCGGCGCACAACGCGGTGATGTCGCCGTATGCCGCGGCGCGGATCTTCACGGCGAGTTCATTGCGCGGGGTCGCGGAATCGCTCGGCGCGGCGATCCAGCGGGCGAGTTCCGCGCGCCCCATCTCGCTCACCGAGTAGACCTTCTTGTCCGGCCTGCCCTCTTGGACCACCGTCTCGCCGTCGACCCAGCCGGACTCCTCCATGCGCTTGAGCACGCGATAGATCTGCTGGTGGGTCGCGCTCCAGAAGTAGCCGATGGATTTGTCGAAGCGGCGCGCCAGCTCGTATCCCGAGCCGGCGCGCTCGGTCAGCGATACCAGCAACGCGTGCTCGAGTGCCATGCGGCGAGGATAGCCGTGACACTCGGTACTATGCAACTAGGTGCATAAGAATCCTCCGTCTGCGTCGCGGCCGGACCCGATTTCGGCCGGACTCGGAGCCGTCTCGCGCATTAAGCTGCGCGACATGACCGAGGTGAACGCCCGGGAGACGGTCGGGCAGGCTGCCGGGCGCGGGCAAGTGGTGGCGTGGGGGTTCTGGGATTGGGGGTCTTCGGCATTCAACGCCGTGATCCTCACCTTCGTCTTCTCGGTGTATCTCACCGACAAGGTCGGCGACGATCTGCCCGGCGGTGTCTCCGCCAGCGCGTGGCTGGGGTGGGCGCTGGGCAGCGCGGGCCTGATCGTGGCGTTGACCGCGCCGATCAGCGGACAGCGCTTCGACGCGTCGGCGAAACGCAAGGGCTCGCTCGGCGTGCTGACCGCGCTGACCATCGCGGCGATGACGCTGATGTTCTTCGTGCACGACGACTACCACGACCTGTGGTTCGGCCTGGCGCTGCTGGCGTTCGCGTCTGCCTGCTTCGAACTGGCGAACGTGCCGTACAACGCGATGCTGCGGCAGGTGTCCACGCCCGAGACCGTCGGCCGAGTCTCCGGATTCGGCTGGGCGATGGGCTATTTCGGCGGCATCTTCCTGCTGCTGATCTGCTACTTCGGCTTCATCGCCGGCGAGGGCGACAACCGCGGGCTGCTCGGCGTGCCCACCGATGAGGGACTCAACATCCGCCTGGTCGCCGTACTGGCCGCCGTCTGGTTCGCGGCCTTCGCGCTGCCGGTGCTGTTCGCGGTTCCCGAACTGCCGCGGACGGACGCCGATCCCGGCGCGGCGAGCGCGGGATTCCTCGGCTCCTACCGGGTGCTGGGGCGCGACTTGCGCGAACTGTGGCGCGCCGATCGGCGCACGGTCGGCTTCCTGGTGGCCAGCGCCGTCTTCCGGGACGGTCTCGCCGGGGTGTTCACCTTCGGTGCGGTGCTCGCCGTGCGCGTCTACGGCATTGCCGACTCGGATGTGTTGCTGTTCGGCATAGCCGCCAATGTGGTCGCGGCGCTGGGCGCGATCGTGGCTGGTCGTTTCGACGACCGAGCCGGGCCGAAGGTGGTCATCGTGGTGTCGCTGGCCGCCATGCTGGTGTGCGGGCTGGCGCTGCTGGTGGTGTCCGGCCCGCTGATGTTCTGGATCTTCGGCTTGCTGCTCACCGTCTTCGTCGGTCCCGCGCAGGCGGCGGCGCGCTCGTTCCTGGCCCGCCTCGCGCCGCCCGGCCGCGAGGGGCAGCTCTTCGGCTTGTACACCACCACCGGGCGGGCGGTGTCGTTCCTCGCGCCGAGTCTGTTCGGCCTGTTCGTCTGGCTGTTCGACGCGGACCGGGCGGGCATCGCGGGGCTGCTGGTCGTGCTCGCGGCCGGGCTCGCGGTGCTGCTGCCGGTGCGCTCGCCGGACCCCGCGCCCGCACGCGGCCGGGCCGAGGCGCCGCGGCCCGCCGAGTGAGGGGGTTCAGCGCTGCTTCGGCGGCCGCCAGCCGCCCATGCCGAGCGCGATCAATCGCATC
>NZ_BAFR01000047.1 GCF_000308435.1 Nocardia araoensis NBRC 100135
CAACCATGAGCGAGTCCCGAGCGCTATTGCACACCGTCGACGGCGCCCCCACCCTGCGGTTCGAACGCAGGCTGGCCCATCCTCCGGAAAAGGTGTGGCGCGCGCCGCCACAATGCTTCCGCTGACCACCGAGCGACCGGCCACATCGAGGACGACGAAGAAGCGGATGCGCGGGTGAGCCCATGACCGAGGTGGGCACCGCGTTCACCGATCAGGCTGCTCAAACCACCCCACCACAGCGTCGGAACTGCTTACGATCCCGTAGCTACATCGGAAAACATGCACCTGACCGGCGCGCAGCCGACCCGCGTGCGCGCACGCGGCGGCGACGAGCCTCCCCTTCTGGAGTCATGCCCTTTGTCCACGCCACAGTCCCCGCAATCCACTCCGGAAAGCAGGAAAGCCTGCCCGGTCCAGCACAATTCGCCGATCGACACCGACGGGCCGCGATTCGCGCTGTACACGGAGGCATTCGCCGCCGACCCGCATCACGCCTACCGTGAGATGCGCCGCCGATACGGTTCGCTCGTCCCGATCGAACTGGCGCCGAATGTGCCCGCGACATTGGTGATCGGTTACTACACGGCGCTTCGAATCCTCAACGACCCGCTGCACTTTCCCTCGGACCCACGCACCTGGCAGCAGGGCATCCCCGGCGAGTGCCCGATCCTGCCGATGATGGAGTGGCGACCGAACGCGCTGCGCACCACCGGATTCGAGCACCAGCGCTACCGCCAGGTGAATGTCGCGGCGATCGACGCGGTCGATATGCACGCGGTGCACGCGACGTGCGAACAGATCGCGGGCCCGCTGATCAATGCCTTCTGCCAGGACGGTGCGGCGGATCTGATCAGCCAGTACGCGTTCCCGCTCACGTTCGCGGTGCTCAACTCGATGCTCGGCTGCCCGCCGGAGATCGGGCAGCAGGTCGCGATCGGCATGGCCGCCATCTTCGAGGGCGTCAACGCGGACAAGGGCAACGCGATGCTCGCCGACGCGCTGTTCGATCTGGTGCAGAGGAAGCGGCGGAATCCGGGCGACGACATCACCACTCGACTGCTGCGGCACCCCGCAGGCCTCGACGACATGGAGATGATCCACCAGTTGGTCACCCTGTACGGGGCGGGAATCGAGCCTCAGCAGAACCTGATCGCCAATACCTTGCGGTTGATGCTCACCGACCGCCGGTTCGCGGGCGGGATATTCGGCGGCAGCCTGTCGACGCGCGACGCACTCGACGAGGTGCTGTTCGACGACCCACCCGGCGCGAACTATTGCTTCAGCTACCCGAAGCAACCGATCCTCATCGACGACGTGTGGCTGCCCGCGCACCAACCGGTCGTGATCAGCATGGCCGCGTGCAACAACGATCCGGCGATCCACACCGGCGAACACACCGACAGCCGGGCCCACCTGGCATGGGGAGCCGGACCGCACTCCTGCCCCGCCAGGTCGATGGCGTACCTGATCGCGCAGGACGCCATCGACCAACTGCTGGACGCCCTGCCCGAGATACGGCTCGCGGTCGAGCCGGAAGAGCTCTCCTGGCGTCCGGGCCCTTTCCACCGCGCACTCGTGTCGTTGCCCGTCGTCTTCCCGGAAGCCCCGCCCATGCCCGGGTTCGGGTAGACGAACGGCGACCTTCGCCACGGGGCGACCGGGGCGGTGCGCGGCCCGGACGGTGATCGATGAATTTTGTTCGCGCTGATCGTGATTGGTGGCAAACCGGCCGCGATGGCGGAGAATCCACGCGGCAGCCGCGAGGCGCTCGTCCGATCGATTCCGTCAGGAGCACATGTGACCACATCCGTTCCGGTGAACCTCAAGCACGCGCGCGACATCCATCCCGACATCGACGTGCCGCTGGTTCGAGACGCCATCCACCCGGAGCGGACGCTGTGGTCACCCGCCGAGTTACACCGGTTGACCAGCCTGGTGGCCGCGGAATTGGCGACCCCGCTGCTGGACATCGTGCGATTCGACACCCGACAGCGCTGGTGGACCCGCCTGGCCTTGACCATGGGCGTCGAGTTGTGGCTGCTGTCCTGGGCTCCGGGGCAGGGCACCGAACCGCACGACCACGGCGGTGCGTCCGGCTCCTTCACCATGACCGTGGGGGAGCTCAGCGAGGAATACCTGCACGCGGGGGGAGCGATCCAGAAGGCGGAACGACGAGCGGGCGACACGGTCGGCTTCGGTCCCGATCGAGCGCACCAGCTGCGCAACGACAAGCTGTGGCCCGCGGCCTCGGTGCACGCGTACTCTCCCCCGCTCCGGCCGGTGCGCGAATACCGTACGCTGGCTGACTTCGCAGGGACGTCAGCGAGCGGAGTGGAGACACGATGAGTACAGGCGCCGAGGAGATGGTGACCCTGGCCAGGGCCCAGCTGGAGCGAGTCACCCCTGAGCAGGCCGCCTCCCTGCAGTCCGGGGGAGGACTGATCGTGGACATCCGGCCACACGCGAACCGGAGCGCTGAGGGTGAGATCCCCGGCGCGGTCGTGGTCGAACGGATCGTCCTGGAGTGGCGTCTCGACCCGAACGGCGAGCACCGGCTGCCGGGACTCACCGCCGACACTCCGGTGGTGATCGTGTGCAACGAGGGCTACGCCTCCAGTCTCGCGGCCGCCGACGGGCTGCGTCTCGGACTGCGTCAGGTGACCGACCTCGTCGGCGGCTTCCGAGCGTGGCGTGCGGCGGGCTTGCCGGTGGTCGAGGGCGGAAGCCCGGCCGTGCCGTAGTAATCGTGCCGCTATCGCCGCACGGTGGTAGCGGTGTCGCCGTCCAGCTGTTCCCAGCCGCCGGGACGGTAGATAACGGTCCCAGATCACCCGGATAAGTGCCCAGTTCTTCGCGCGGCCACGCACTGGCCCGCTCCTGAGGCCACAGGAGCCGGATGACCTCGCTCGCAGCTTGCCGGTCCCAGATCACACCGGGCCGCGCCGGAAGGCCGGCCGCATTCAGATTGTCGACCAGGTCACCGACATCCTCGAAGAATGACGCGTTCCGCCGAGCGAGTTCCCATACCCCGGCCTCGCTGTATCCCGCGCGAATCGCCGCTGGGATGTCGGCCCACTGCAACACGATTCGCATCCGGTGCTGGCGGCGGCGCTCGGTTTCGGCACGAACCCGCAGCGCATTCCGCCGAGCAGGCGCTCTTCTGCCGATTCCGTAATGTCCGGCTGAAGACAGGTCGCGTCTACTTCCGGGACTCAGTCCGGGCACGGGTCGCATGTGACGAAGTTCAACCGTGAAACGTGATCCAGGTCATTGCCCGGATAGGCGCCGTTGGGCATCGTCGGCAATTCGTTTTCGGAAAGAACCCGGTTGGAGAAGCCCGAATGGCCGACCACAATTTTGCTTACGATCTCACGCTCGACGAGGTGCGACGGCGCAGCGCCGTCGTCGCGGCGCTCGGTGACGACTGGGATCCGGTCGCGGTGCTCGCCGAGGAAGATCTGGCTTACGACATGCTGTATTCGAATCTCGATGACGAGCAGCAGCGGATCTACGACGAACTCGTACGAGCCGGGGTCCTGCCCGATCGGGCGACGAGCCGGATCGCCGACTGATTTCACCGCCGAGCAGAAACCCTCAGCGTCCTTCGGCGCGTCGCCTCCAGCGAGTCGTGACGGTCAGTAGACGTACACCACCGCGTTCTCACCGCCGCTGCACGTGACGAGCGGCCCTTCGGGCAGGCAGTTCATGGTGTAGGTCCGGCCGGTGACGGGGCTGGTCGCGACGACCGTGCGCGGCGCGTCGCGAGTGGCGTTCTGCGCCTGGCCGAGTGCGGCATAGGCTCTGCGCACCTCTTCGGCGAACGCGCAGCTGGTCACGGCGGTACCCGTCGCGGACTGGGTGAACGTCCCGGCGGCGGCTTGCCCCTGGCCGCACGGTTTCGCCCCGGCGGGCAGGGTGACCTGCGACGGCTTCGCGGAAGTGGAGGTGGCGGGCGGGGCCGATGTGCGGCGCGGCGCCTGGGTGATGGGCCCGGGCGCGGACGCCTCGGACTGCGCGGTGGCGGAGGTCGTCTCGACCTGACCGCGGCCGAACGACTGCCAGGCGATCGCTCCGACGACGGTCAGCGCCACTATGGCGAAAACGGCCACCATGATGGGCAGCGCTATGGAGCGGCTCGGTCGGGAATCGGAGTAATCGGGCTCGTCGTAATCGTCGTAGGAATATTCCGGTTCTTCGCGGCCCAGTGGGCTGCCGGTGCGCGCGGGGTAGTCGCCGGTGCGAGCCGCGTGTGCGTCCTGCTCCGCAGGCGCCAGATATCGAGTCGGCTCCGAGTCCGGTGCGGGAAGGTAGTCGGATGTGCCATGCGGCGGGACCGAGCCGGGCGGCTGTGCACCATCGGGATATTGCGGTGTCTGCGGATAATTCCCGAGTCCCGGATGCCCCTCGGCGAAGGTGTGCTCGGGGGCCTGCGAATACGCTTGCGGCGGCATATCGGAAAATGCCTGCACCACAGTCGGTTCCGCGTATACCCGCGTGGAATTCGGATCGGCGTACGCGGCATTCGGCTGTCCCGGATACGCGGGATCGAAATCCTCTGATGCGGCGGAACCGGCATGGCCCTGCGGGTACATCTGCGTCGGCGGGGCGGCGGGCTCCGGATACACGCGGGTGGAATCCGGATCGGCGTAGGCGGGATCGAAATGTTCCTGTGCGGCGGAATCGGCGTAATTCTGCTGATACACCTGCATCGGCGGCGCAGCGGGCTCCGACGCCTGCGGATACACCTGCGTCGGCGGGACAACAGGCTCGGGCGCCTGCGGATATCCCGCGGCTTCGAAATACGCCTGGGTCTCCGGATACAGATGCGCGTCCGGGAACGGACGCATCGGGGGCAATTCCACTTCCGGCGGATACGGCGCTTGTGACGGCTCCGGCCCCTCCGTCGACGGCAGCGGCGTGAACTGGAATTCCGTCGGCCGCACCACCGTCGGCGCGCTCGGATGGATCACCGCGGGCAGCGACAGTTCGCCGGTCGATTCCGGCGCGACCACGGCACCGGCCTGCTGCGACCGGTCCGGCGCGCGCACCACCAGCGTCGGCCCGGCGGCGGGCGCGGAGGCGAGGGCGGCGCGGGCGGCCCTGGCCAGCGCGGTCGCGGTCGGGTAGCGGTCGGCCGGGTCCTTGGCCATACCGCGGCTCACCACCTCGTCCAAGGCGGGGGGAATGCCATCGACCTGAGCGCTCGGCCGCGGCGGCGGATCGGACAT
>NZ_BAFR01000046.1 GCF_000308435.1 Nocardia araoensis NBRC 100135
CCTTTCGAAAGTATGCGCGGAGGGTTTCGAGTCAGGTCAGCCGTTCCAGATGCTGGAGGCGAGGACCACATCCCACGTCGGGTGCGGCGCATCGGGGTGTCGGGCACCGTCGACTTCGTTCGAATCGCTGCAATCCGTTGGCGATGCCAGCCAAACTGATAGCGTGCAACGCCCAGGAACAGGTGCATAGTCTTCATCGTCGTCGGTGTCTGGCCGCGGCCCCTGCTGGGCGACGATCTCGCGACCGAACTGATGGCCGCGCACTTTGTGGTTGCGCAAGTGCGCAGGAAGCTCTCGCGCGATGAGATCACTTGCTCTGTCGGCCAGAGGGGTCGTGGGAACGGCCAGCGAATCATCGGGTGCTGTTACCCGACCGTCAGCATCGGTATTGGCGGTCGGGCCGTCACCAAGTGCGTCGTGGCGGGTGGTGGACGTACGATGTCCTCTCTTTGGACAGGGGAGTGGGGGTATTCAGCCCGACGAGGCGCGGAATCGAGCGCGGTAATCGGTAGGTGTGGTACCGAGCACTTTGAGGAAGGTGCGGCGCATCGTCTCCTCAGAACCGAACCCACAGCGCCGGGCGATGGCGGCGACGCCGTCGCCGTATGCCGCAAGGAGATGCTGAGCAGCCTCTACCCGGACCCGCTCGACGTACCGCCCGGGTGTCATCCCGAGTTCCCGGCGAAACAGTCTCGTCAGATGACGCTCGCTGACCGCGGCAAGCTTGGCCATCGTCGTCAGGCTGTGCTCGGCCGCCGGGTCGGCGGCCACGGCGTCGATCACACACCGTAGACCGGGACTGCGCGGCGACCCGACACCGGTGCGCACACTGAACTGCGACTGCCCGCCAGGCCGGTGCAGAAACACCACCAGGTATTTCGCCAGCGACCGGGCCAGGTCCGGGCCGTCATCGTCTTCCACGAGCGCCAGTGCGAGATCGATCCCTGCCGTCACCCCTGCGGACGTGACTACTGGCCCGTCCCGCACATAGATCGCGTCCTCGTCAACAGCGATCGCCGGATAGCGTTGTGCCAGTTCGGCACATGCCATCCAATGTGTGGTCGCCCGGCGGCCCTCGAGCAGGCCGGCTTCGGCGAGTACGAACGCCCCGGTGCACACCGACACCACCCGTCGCGCACCGGCCGCCGCAATGCGTACCGACCGTACTAGGTCAGGCGAAAGTTCCTTTTCCACCGCGTATCCCGGAATAACGAGGGTGTCGATGCGCTCGACGAAATCGCCGATCGCGCCGTCCATGCCCAATGGCACACCGACATCCGTGCGCACCGATCGGCCGTCGGGAGAGGCAAACCGGACACGCCGTCCGGCCCACTGGAAAACCTGCGCCGGACCGGCGATATCCAGCAGCACTGCGCCATCGGACAGTGCCACCAACACACCATTGCGGTCCGATTCCATGAGCTCAGTCTGTCTGGAGCGAGGAGCGTCTGCAATGACGCGAACCCCACAGATCCGGACATGAAGAAATCGGTGGCATCGACGAAACACCGCGCGTTTGCGTGGGTGATGCTCACGCACCTGCAGGCCTTCCTCCTGCTACAGCCGGTGCGCCCGCTTCTTGCCCACCACGACGTGGCCCTCATCCAACCGTAACGACGCCCAGCCACGGCGGAACCCGTGAGATCGATGTTTCGTGGCGCCCAGGCTGTCTTCATGGGCCTGCGGGCGGCTGTTCCGATGGTCGATCAGGGTGCGCGCAGGCGAATCGGGCGAGTCCAGCGGCAAAGGAGTCGAACATCGGCTCGAAAACGCGTCGCATCACAAGGGATTCGATCGGGCGCAGAACCGATGCCGGGTCCAGGTGTACCTGCCAGACCAGGCGGCAGCGGTCGGGTCCGACCGGATCCAAGGTGATGTCCTCGATGATGCTGCGGGCCAACGGGATCGACATGGCGTCGGCGGAGAACGTGAATCGAGCGCCGGGCTCCCAGGCCAGGAAACGTTCGCGCACAGTGATCCAGCGCAAGTGGATGTCGCGGATCGTTCCCACGTCGTGCGGGGCACTTCCGTACCAGGTGGTGGCCCGGTATCCGGCGGCCCACTCCAGTTGCCCTTCGCCGGTGGCGAGAATGTCGAAGGTGCGCTGCGCCGATGCCGTCACGATACGTTCGTTGCGCAGGTGGGAGCGCATCGCAGAGATGTCGTCGAGGCTGCTCGGCCGCAGTGCGTACATCGTCATTTCGCGGCGACCAATCTACGGGTCAGGCGAATCGTGGTGCGGCGCGGCAGGTATCGCGGCAGACGCGCGGACACCGCGTTCGCCAGTCCGGATACCACGCTCGGCCGGGGCGCGTGGCGGTCCAGTTCGCGGAGTGCCGTGGCCACCACCTGCTCCGATGTCTGCCGTCGGCCGACGCTGGCGGCCTCGCCCGCGACATCGAAGAACTCGGTGTCGGTAGCGCCCGGGCACACGGCGAGGGCGGTGACGCCACTGCCTTCGAGTTCGCCCCACAGAGCCTCGGTGAACGACAGCACGAACGCCTTCGTCGCGCCATAGACGGCCATGAACGGGATCGGTTGGAACGCCGCGGTGGAGGCGATGTTGATCACCGCTCCATCGCCGCGCCGAATCATGTCCGGCAGTACCGCCCGGGTCAGTTCCGCGACGGCGGTGATGTTGACCGCGATCTCCTCGCGCGTTCGCGCCGAGTCGTGGTCGACGAGCGGGCCGTGGGTTGCGAAACCGGCATTGTTGACCAGCAGGTCGATCGGGTTGGCGTCCGCGCTCAGCACGTCGGCGAGCCGCTCGACGTCCGCGGGGATCGCAAGGTCGGCGGTGACGACCCGAGCCCGAATACCGAAGGTGCGTTCGAGATCTGTCGCCAGCTTGCGCAGCCGATCCTCGCGCCTGGCCACCAGGATCAGGTCGCAACGTCTTTCGGCCAATGCTGTGGCGAACGCCGCGCCGATCCCGCTGCTGGCGCCGGTCACGACCGCGGTCGCGCCTTCCCAGTTCCTCATGTTTTCCTCCCGAAGGTGAACAGGTGTTAAGCTAGCAATACTTAACATCTGTTCAGTGATGCTTGTCAAGGGAGGCTCGATGACCGATACACGCCAGCGACGAGTACGTGGAGAGGGCGAGCGGCTGCGCGCGGAGTTGGTTGCCGCCGCGATCGAACTGCTGCTGGAACCGCAGGCGTTGCCGACGCCGTCGCTGCGGGCCATCGCCCGGGCCTGCGGCGTGGCGCCCAGCGCGGTCTACATGCACTTCCCGTCTCAGGACGCGCTGAACTACGCCGTGACCGAGGAACTGTTCGGTCGACTGCGGCACGCGCTGGATGCCGCAGTCCCTGCGGACAGCACTCGGGCCGACCGACTGCGCTCGTTGGTCGATGCCTATCTCACCTGGGCCGAGAACCATCCGGGCGCCTACCAATTGCTGTTCGAGCGTCCCGATCCCCCGATCGAGTCCGGCACCGGGCCAGGGCTGGATCTGCTGGACCGTCTCACCGATCTGTTACCCGCCGCCGAGAAATCCCCGGACCTCGCGCTGCGTGTGTGGTGCGCCCTGCACGGTGTGGTTTCGCTGCGTATCCACAAACCTACCGCCCCCTGGACCTCGGAACCGCATTCCGACGCATGGGCTGTCGTCGCAGCCCTCGCCGACTTGCCGTGAGCTCCCGGCCGGGGTCGGCAATACCACAGGAGATACATCCCTATCGGCGGACCTGGTGCTCCGACCCCGCCTGAGATCGGCGCCGACGAAGAAGGCATCTACACCGACGCCGACAGGAAGGCGGGGTGTGCGTACACCTCGGAAGTGATGCGGACCCACACCTGCTGAGGTTTGGTCGCCGTAGAAACGCATGAAAACTAGCGGAGTTGGTTCCCGATCGTCCGAGACGTTGCGCAAGCGCTGGAGGACGCGGCCGAGCCATACCCCGGTGTGCGGATAGATCAGCAGTGCCTCGACTGCGCCCGGATGTGACTTCTCCAGCTTGGTCAGGACCCGATAGGCATCGGAAAGGCCGGCGTCGTCGTCGATTTCAGCTGCTTGCGGTGAACCGTCGCTACTGCGGTGTGCGGTGGACTTTCGATCGTGCGATCAGTTCGGTGGTCACCGCGACCGCGGTCGCTTGGGCCAGCAGCAGGCCGGTGAGAATCAACATCTGTACTGCGGCGGCTTGCAGGGCTGAGCCGCTGGTAAGCAATACACCGACGAAAGCGCCGGGCAGGGTGACCAATCCGACGGTGCGGGTCTGATCGACGCCAGGGAGCAGGGCGTCACCAGCGCTCGGTCGGATGACCTCTAGTCGTGCTTCCCGTTCGGTGAAGCCCAGACTCATCGCCGCCTCGACTTCACCCCGGCGTTGCTCGACGGTGTCGAGGGCACGACGTGCCGCGAGCGATGTCGCGGTCATTGTCCCGCCCAGTACGATCCCGCCGATCGGGACCACTGCGACACCGGTGAGTGGGACCACGCCGGTGATCAGCATCAGCGGCAACACGGTCCCGATTCCCGCCCCGAGCGCGAGGGTGAGCCACATCCCCGACCAGCCGGCACAGCATCGCTGCGCGGCGGTTGCGACCGCGGCGGCGAACATGACGGCCAGCACGAGCACCGCGGACCATAGATGTGACAGTGCCGCAGCCAGTACCAGCGCGACGACTCCGAGTTGCACCGCGCCGCGGGCCGCGGCGCGCGGCGCCACCGGCGGCGGCCCCAATTGCGCCACCCTGTACCACGCGGCTGTCAGGGCGACCATGCACACGCACAACGCCGCCAGCTTCAGGTCAGGCTCTACGATCATGTGCGCCAGTGCCCCTTCCCTGTGGCCCTGCGGCCTACCGGCGTTCGTTGGAGGTTGCCCCGGTTTACCGGACGCCGTGAAGGGTAGTCAGCGGAATCGGCACGACGGCGGAGACGGCAGCGATGGGGTGCTACCGATTGCCGCCCAGACGATCGCCTACAACGCCGACGCGGCAGACCTCGCGGCGTGGCTGAAGGACATGTTCCTGCCACCGGACATGCTCGACTGGCCGCTGAACGTTGTCGTGGTCCGCAGCGGCGACCGCACCGTCCTCATCGACGCCGGGCTGGGCCAGCAGTTCCCCGACTTCCAGCAAGCCGGGCGGTTGGCCACGCGACTGAAGGCCGCCGGCATCGACACCGCATCCGTGACCGACGTGGTGCTCACCCACCTGCCCATGGACCCCATCGGTGGGCTGCTCGGCGACGGGCTGGGGCGCGGACTGCGATTGCGGGGAATTGAGCGCGAAGGAACCGACTCCTTGCCGGTTCCAGGGGACATCCAAATCGAGTGTCGCGGGCACGATCAATGTGGTGGGGGTTGTATTGCGCCGGGTTTGGTGCAGGTGAACTGCATGACGTTGAGGTGGCCGCGGCGAAAGTGGTCGGCGCACTCGGTCAGATAGCTGATGTAGGCGTTGTAGGTGTGTTGCCCGGCCAGTTCGATCGCCCGGTCGCGGTGCTCGTGCAGAGAGGTGGCCCAACTGTCCAGGGTGGTGGTGTAGTGGGATCCCAGTTCCTGAATGTGGGCGAGGGTGAATCCGGCGTCCTGCGCGTACTCGTTGATTCCCCTGGGGTTGTGGCCGGTTGATCGCGGGAGCTGACTACTCGGGAAGACGGTGCCGCGTAGGAACGCGAATTCGGTTTCGGTCGTCAGGCCGGGTGCCTGGTGCGCTTGCGCCTCGTGCGGGTCATGGGCGACGACGGTTTGTACCAGCAGCACGCCGTCGTCGGGCATCATCCGGTAGGCGGAGTCGAAGAAGTCGGGGTATCGCTGGTGGTGGATGTGTTCGAGTGCGCCGATGCAGACGATGCGGTCTACGGGGCGGTCGAATTGTTGCCAGCCTTGCCGTCGCACACCGCCGTAGGGGCAACCGCGGACGAGCCGATCGACGAGGCGGTCGCGTACGTACCGGTGCTGGTTGCGGTGGGGCGTCAGCCCGATCGCATTGACGCCGTAGCTGTCCATGGCGCGCAGCATGGTCGAACCCCAGCCGCAGCCGACGTCGAGCAGGGTCATCCCCGGTTGCAGATCGCATTTGGCCAGCGCAAGGTCGATCTTGGCGGACTGGGCTTGTTCCAGGGTGTCGTCCGGGTGAGTCCAGTACGCGCAACTGTAGGTGCGAGTCGGGTCGAGGAACTGCGCGAAGAACTCGTCGGGTAGCTGGTCGCGGGACGGGATCTGACGGTCAACGGGGGCGTAACCGGTCATGGTGCGGGTCTTCCTTGCATGCATCGTGTCGGTGTCGGTGCCCTCGCCCATGCAGTTGACGTTGGACCGCCCTTCGGGGCGAGTATCTGCGAGTCGTCGATCGGGCGGCTGGGGTGCCCCTGGGTCGGGTGGCATCCGGATCCGAGACTACAGATCTCACAGTTGCGCGAAACGGTGCGTGAGCAACATTTAACCAGGCAGTAACTGTAATGCTCGTCAAAGTGACGCCGGTGCGCGATGAGCACGAAGCGCGGTCCTGTCCGGGTTATTGGCCCGAGCTCGTTGCGGGCTGCCCGCGGCGGATCGGGCTCAGGTTCACGCCGTGGCGGTCGGGGCGGCGGTGCGACCCGTCTGACGTCCGCGCTTGGCGTGCTTTTCATCCTGCATGGGCTCACGTTCTGATCCCGTCCGTCGAGTCCAGGGTCGTGAACAGTGTCCGGTGGCTGGGGGTGGTCGCTACGTCGGGTTCTTGGCGCTCTTCCGGGGGATCACAGAGATCGTGGTCGCGTTCGAGTTGAAAGGCGCGCAGAAGGACCATTCGCCGCAGCGACCGGTGTGCCCGCTCAGCGCGACCGAAACCAGATCCTGTCGTGACCCCTGCAGGACCCGGACAACCCGATTCACGGGTGGGCTGGGACGCCAGTTCCCCAGTTGCCGTGAGGAGAGGGTCCTCGAAACCGATTCGCCGATCCTCGTCGACAACGGCACGTCATACGCGCTGTTCGGCCTGCAACTCCCGCCAGGCTGCACCTTCGTCGGATCGGTCATCGATCGCTTCGATTCCCCCGCCCCGGTCACCGCCAGCAGCAACAGAGGCGCCGAACTCGACTACGGTCCCCGCGGCCCCAATACCGCGACGGTGCCCAGCTCCGGCCCGCCTAACCCGGGAAGGACAACGGCCCGAACGAAACTCGGGCCGGGACTGGAGCACTGCCTGCACGGCCCCTGGTCGGACTCCACGCTCGCCACTTACCCGTGGGCAACGCCATGTGACTGGTAGGCCCTCAAATTGTGGTGACGAAGCCGCCGTCGATCCGCAGATCGGATCCGGTGATGTTCGCGGACCGGTCGCTGGCCAGGAATACGACCAGGTCGGCAACCTCATCCGGAGTGGTGAACCGGCCCATGGCGGCAGCACCGGCTGTCGCGGACCGCACCTGTTCCGGGCTCTGACCGCTGGCGTCGGCGATCGTGTCGGCCACCCCACCTTCGTCCAGCCACAGCCCTGTCGTCACGGGTCCGGGGCTGATGGAGTTGACGCGAATATTCTTCGGACCCAATTCCTTCGACAATGCCTTGCCGAAATTGGTGACGGCGGCCTTGGTGGCACAGTAGTCGTAGATGCCGGGGTCCGGATAGTACGCGTTGACCGATCCGATGATGACGATCGATCCACCGCCACGGCGATACATCTGTGGCAGCGCGGCGCGGGTGGGCCGCACAGTCCCCATCACATTGAGATCCCAGGACGCCTGCCACTGGTCGTCGGTAACGCGCGCGATACCGCCTGGTTGGACAGTGACCGCGCCGACGTTGTTGACCAATACATCGATGCCACCGTGTTCCGCCGCAGCCGCTATCAGGTCATCCGCGCCGCCGGGCAGCGACAAATCGGCGGATACAAAGGTCACTTTCCCGGCATCCACCAGCGCCCCGAGGCCGGCTCCTCGGCTGCGTGATCCGGCCACGACGTGGGCACCGGCGTCCACCAGCGCCTGGCTGATCGCCAGCCCGATACCTTTGCTGGCGCCGGTCACCACGGCGATCTTGCCCGACAGATGTAGATCCATACGTTCTCCCATCGCCAGCTCGGTTTGTGACTCCGAAGACGCTACGCCCGGCTCAGCTCTCTGCCTCGCGGTCTTCCGCCGCGTCTGCGCAATCATCACCGAGCCCCCCGTGGATCCTGGGCCGTGAACGTGGTCGCCGTCCCGAGCATCCTCACGACCCAGTACCTGACGAACACTACGAGAACAGCTCCGTGTGTTCGGCGATGTACCGTCCAACCGTGGATGGCGGCTGTCCTGTGATCTTCTCGACGTCGTCGGTGGCTCGGTCGTAGCGCCCAGCGCGGTGCAGCAGTGCCATGGTCGCCAGGTGCTGCTCGACGTGCGCGGGCAGACCTCGGGGCTCGAGGACCTGCTCGACCCAGGTTTCCTGGGGAATGTCGGTGCCGCGGATCGGCCGGTGCAGTCCCAGGGTGTACTCGGCGGCCAGGCCATCGACGTCCAAACTCTGCGGACCGGTCAATTCGTAGACGTCGCCGATACGGTGAGCGGGATCTGCAAGTACTGCCGCAACCGTGCGCGCCACATCGCTGGTCGCCACCGGTGATGTTCGACCCGTTCCGAAGGGAAGGGCCAGTACGTTTCGCTCGTGTAGCGACGGTGCCGCGAATCCGGTGAAGATCGGATTGTCCAGAAACACCGTCGGCCTGATGTGCACGGCCGGAACACCCGACCAGTTCACGACGTGCTCGGCGAGATAATGCAACCGATGTTGGCGAGACTCGCCCACACTGGTCAGCGTCATTTGAGAGACGGTCATCTGGGACATGTTCACGACCACCTCGAGGTGGCCGTATGCCAATGCGGCGTCGCAGACGACCACCGTCGCCTGCAAGTAGTCCGGCGAGACCCCCATCGAAAAGAACATGCGATCAGCACCGGTCATTGCCTCGAGCACATCTCGTGGCTCGGTCAAATCGCCGACGACGACTTCAGCGCCCAGTGCACGCAGCGGCTCGGCTCGGGCGTCGTCGTGGTGCACCAACGCGCGAACGCGGTCCCCCCGTTCCCGCAATCGCGCGATTACCTGCTGGCTCACGCCACCGGTGCCACCACCCGCCCCGGTGATCAGGTACAAGGGCGCACTCATGCTCGCTCCTCACGGTGTGTTTTCCCAATGTTCGGCCAGGGGAGTGCCGGCGAACCGCTCGAGCATCACACAGGACAACAGCAGCACCGAGCTACGTGACCGGTGGTTCACCACGAGGCGCTTGGCCTTTCCGGCGGCGTTGAAGGTGAGGCGATCCGGCGCTGGCGGAGGCGACCCACGTGCCACGGGCCGGGCAGATCGGGTCATCCGAGTTGGGGGACCACGCTGTGCACGCGGGTGATGAAAGTGGCAAAATCCGCCATGAACCGGGTGAGAAATCGCTTCGTCGAGTCGTCGAGGACATCGCCATCAGGGGTGAAGACGTCCGGGTGGAATTGGATGTAGGCCTCAGGGGAATTCATCTGCGGGGAATTGCAATAGCCGAGCACGCTGCGCAGACTGAGCTGAGCGAGCGCGGTGCCGAGCTTGCCCGGCGAGGCGCCGATGACGGCGGACGGCTTGAGCGCGAACGAGTTGTCGCCCCATGGGCGGCTGGCCCAGTCGATGGCGTTCTTCAGCGCTCCCGGGATCGAGCGGTTGTATTCCGGCGTCACGAACAGCACAGCGTCGACAGCGGCGATGGCCGCCTTGAGTGCGCGGCCCTCCGGCGGGTAGTCGACGTCGTAGTCGCGGTTGTACAGCGGCAGATCCTTGATCGGGATCTCGGTGAACGACAACCGGGTTGGCGCCAGCCGGATCAGAGCCTTGGACAGGATTCGGTTGGCGGATTCCCTGGAAAGACTGCCTACGATGTAGCCGACCGTGTAGGTACTCACGCGTTGCCTCCTGACCAGAGAGGTGCCCGGTGCTGTACGAAGCGCCGAGCGTCGTCGACGCGCGGCGGTTTCACGAGACTGCACGGACAACGTAGCACTTCACAGCGGTCACGGCGCCCGAGAAACGGACGCCGCCGGTCGGCGGCGGTGTCGCATGCTCGCTGCCATGTGACGCAGTCGGTCTCTCGTCCGGGCCACGTCCACGCGATCACGCGAGAGCAGGCGAACGCACCTGATCAGAGTGACGTTCTACCATCGCCATGGCCGCGCCCCTCTTCGAAGACGAAAAGGGGTTTGGGCCCGTGTGCGGGTGTTTCGGCGAGCGAGACGGCTTCGGTGAAGTGTTCAAGCGGGAACGGTCGGCCGCCAGGGATGTGCAGCACTTCGTCAGCGACCAGACCGCGAACCCGGGAGAGCGCGCGCAACGCATCCTGTGGTGAGGTAGCACTGAACCAGTGGTAGAGCCAGAAGCCGCGGAGCGTTTTCGTTTCGTAGATGATCGAGCGTGCTAGCAGCGGGATCGTCAGCGCTGCCGGGTCGGCTTGCCGATGGGTGGAGAGTGCGCCGTAGACCACGACCACTCCGCCGGGGGCCAATGCCTGGGATACCTGGGCACCTACCTCGCCCGCGACACAGTCGATGGCCTTGCGCACGCCGGCCGGTCCTGCGATTTCGGCGACACGCTGCAATAGGTCCTCATCCGCGGTGCAGATGACCTCGTCGCCACCGAGCGTCTTGATCTCCTCGACGGCATCGCGTCTCCGCACGACGTTGATCGTCCGAATACCCAGATGTTCAGCCAGTTGGATGACGAGCCGGCCGACGGTGGAGCCCGCGGCCGTCTGCAACATCCATTCACCCGGCCGTACGTCGAGTTCGTGAGTCACCAGTAACAGCGCGGTCAACGGATTGACCGCGAGCTGGCAGGCACTGGAGTCGCTCAGGTCATCGGGGACCGGCAGAAGCCTTCGCGTATCGGTGACAAGGTATTCCTGCCACGTGCCGGTCACACCGACGGTCACCACGCGCTCGCCGATCTGCAGCCCCTCGGTATCCGGACCGAGCGCCTCGATTCGGCCCACGCATTCCATACCCACCACGGTGGGAAACTCGGGGGAGAAACCGTAGCGGCCCCGTAGCACGTGCAGATCGCTGGCGTGGATCGGTGTCGCCTGCACGCGGATCAACGCCTGACCGGCTTCCGGCGTGGGAACGGGCCGGGGTTCCAGCCGCAGGACGTCGGTTGGCTCGCCGATTTTTCCGGCTACGAGCGCGCGCATGGATTGTGGCATGAGCGAACTTTCGGCTCTCGGCGCCCGGCCAACTCGGGGCGTTGTGGACAGAAACGTTGCCGGTGTCGACATTCTCGTCGGCGACTGGGCTCCGCACCTTTCTTTTCGATGGAGCAGACCCGTACGCACGTTGCCGTCGGCGTCCGGTCCGTGCAGGCCGGTGATCACCCGCTCACACCGACCGATTACCGGCCCTTTCGCCTCTACCGCCGCAGGTATGACGCCCGAAGTTACCCCACAGCAACTGTGCTGGACGGTCGACTCGCCGATCCGATGGCCGCAAGACGAAACGACAATAGCCCGAATGCGCGGCTCGCGACCCATGTGCAGCGGCAGACTTCAACGCCTGTCACAACCGCTGTGGTTGCTCGACTGGGTGCTTGCGTCCTAGAACAATCCATCTTCGGGAGGTGTGGATCCGGAAGCCTGGCGTGTACTGATAAACACGGTTTCCAGGACGTGTTCGTGGTGGGCGGCGCCGCGGCGGCGGGTACGGGGTTTGGCGCCCTTGGATTTGACCCGGGCGCACCGGCGCGCCAAGTCGAGGTCTTCGATGTTGATCTGGAGCAGATCCTCTGTGCGGGCGCAGGTTTCATACAGCCGCCACAGGGTCTTCTCCCACAGGCCGATGTCGCGGCGGGAGATGAGCCGGTCGATCGCGGTCCGCGACCGCACTGGTGTCTCCGAATCCGGCGGCGTCGATCGCGCGGCCGAGGGCGGCACCTTCGGGGCGTCTCAGCCTTGCTCGCGGCGCCAGGACAGCCATTTCGCGACCGCGGCGCGGCGCGCGTTCCAGGTATTGACCGCGGCTCGGCCCAGAGGGTTTCCAGGGCCGCGCCGATCTCGGAGTCGGTGACCGAGTCCAGGGCCCGGCTGGGGCCAGGCAGTCCGTCGGGGCCGCGGCCGTCGAGCTGGTCGACGGTCTTGACGACCGCGCTGCTGTAGGCGCGGCGGGTGTTGCCGCGGTGAGGGTGTCCAGGAACGTCTCGGCCGATCCGCGCAGAGTGCGGGGCGGGGCGGTGTGGATGCGGGTCACGGTCGCCACCGTCGGCCCACCTCCTGGCTTGCCCCGGATAACAGGGCGGCTTCACGTCGCCGCCGCGGCGGAATCGCCGCAGGCCAGGGACTCGAGGTCAAATGTTGAAGCGGCCGGCGAAGCCGCGGAGGGGAAGGTCGGCGCTGGTGATGATGCCGGGTCGGGCGGCGACGACGGATTTGATGGCGTTGAGTGCGGGCAGGCCGGTGACGGTCATGCCGATGGAGGCGAAGTTCTCCGGTTTGGACAGGTCGAAGCCCTTACGCGGGAGGATCATGTGCTTGCTGTAGATGTTGGGGTCGCCGGTGACCTGGGTGATGTAGCAGCCCTTGATGTTCCATGCGGGGTCGGTGTGCGGGGTCATCTGCCATTCGAGATGGGTCTCCACCCGCGCGACGCCGTCGACCATGCCTTGGTATTTGATGTAGTTGGCACCCAGTGAGCCCTTGGGCATGAAGTACCAGCCGAGGTCGACGTCCTTGGTGCAGGCGCCGAGTTCGTAGCTGAATTTCACCTCGTCGAGTTCCAGGCCGAAGGCGTCGGCCATGAGGTAGACCGAATCGGCGAACACGGCGGTGTATTTGTAGAGCGAATCGGGGATGGTCGGATCGTCGATCGGGCGGCCGTAGCCGACGGCCTTCCAGGTGTCCACGGAGTGATGGCAGGACACATCCACGGATTCGGTGACGGTGACGTTCTCGATATCAGCGACGTCGGCGGTGTGCACGATGCCCAGGATCTGGCACAGGCCCGGATTCATGCCGGTGCCGTAGAACGTGGAATTACCGCGCTCGCAGGCCGCTTGGATGACCTCGCTGACCTTGCGGCCCGAGGGATGCGAGTGGTTGCGGTCGCGGTGGAAGCCGGTGATCCAGTCCGCGGTGGTCACCACGTCGATGCCGGCCTCGAGCACTTTTTCGTAGAGGTCCTCGTCGGGGAACACGCCGTGGAAGGTGAGCACGTCGGGGCGGGCGGCGATGATCTCCTCGACCGTGCCGGTGGCGATCACACCGATCGGGTCCAGACCGACGATCTCCCCCGCGTCGCGTCCGATCTTGTCCGGCGAATAGCAGTGCAGCCCGACCAGCTCGAGATCGCGGTGGTTGCGGATGCGGCCGATCATCTCGGTGCCGAGGTTGCCGGTGGCGACCTGGAATACCCGGATCTTGTCGGAGGTGCTCATGAGCAGTGCCTTTCTGGCTGTTACGTTTTCGCGTCCGTTGCTGGGTCGGGGACGGGTCAGGCGGTGGTGGCCGCCGGGCGCACGGCGCCGCTGTCGGGGCAGTGTGGGGCGGTGCCCGCGGGTCCGCCGTCGGGGTAGAACTGCACGGCCCATTCGCGCAGCGCCTTGAAGCCCTTGAACTCCTTCTGCGACAGGGCGGGCGGGTCGCAGTAGCGCTGATGCGCCCAGATGTGGACGTCGGCTTCGAACTGCTCGATCACGAAACCGGCCATGGTCGTGCCGTAGCGGCCGATCTCCGGGCGTTCGTCGCCGGGCTTGCGGCCGATCCACACGGTGAAGCGCACATCGGAGGTGTATTCGTCGACCGGTGTCACCGCGGGCATGGTGCGGTTGTCGACCATGCCCCAGCTCTTGGTGATCGAACAGCCCAATCCGGCGTTGATCGATTCCACACCACTGTTGACCTGGTCCTCGGCGATGTCCTCGTCGAAGGCGATGGTGAAATCGACGTAGGACACCGGGCCGGAGAAATCGTGACGGGTGAACTCAGGCACGAACGGCGTCTTGTGCACCACCTTGAAGTGCGCGAAGTCGACGCCGTTCTCCATCACATATTGCGGATGCAGTTCCAGGCCCGGCCGGAACAATGTCGCGGCAGGCACCGGCGGGTAGTAGTCCGCGGCGGTCTTGCCGTCACCGAACGCTTCGAACATGTCCGGCACCTCGAAATACGGTGCCCGGCCTGCGGTGTCGTACCAGATCCACACCGCCTCGTTACGTTCGACGACGGGGTAGCTGCGGATGCGGCGGCCCTTGTTCGGGCGGGACTCGTAGGGGATGCACACGTTGCGGCCCTCGCGGTTCCATTCCCAGCCGTGGAACGGGCACACCAGGTTCTCGCCCTGAACCTGCCCGCCATAGCCCAGGTGCGCGCCGAGGTGCTCGCAGTAGGCGTCGAAGACCGCGAGGTCGCCGGCAGCCGATCGCCACGCCACCATCTCACGCCCGAAGTACTTCATCCTGTGCACCGCACCGACCTCGATCTCGGTGCACCACGCGACTTGGAACCATCCCGTCGGCTCCATCGACAGCGGTGGTTTGGCCATCTCGATCCTCCACGTCTTCGCGGGCTGTCCGCGTCGGCGCGGACCGTCGGTGCCACGCCCGGCGAACACGACGATAGAACCCTCTTTGAAAGAATGCAAGAGGGTTAGTTGAAACTGGATTCCCCGGGTCGATCGAGGTAGCATCGGCCCTCGTGACGGAGGCAGCGGCGGGCATGAGGCGCGCGAACAAACGCGGGATCCAATCGCGGGAAGCCATGCTCGAGGCGGCGATCGCCTCGCTGTCGACCGGGGACCCCGCCGCGGTTTCCGGCAACCGGATCGCCCGCGACATCGGCGCGACCTGGGGAGTCGTCAAATATCAGTTCGGCGACATCGACGGCCTGTGGGCCGCGGTCCTGCGCTACACCGCCGACAAGCGCGGTGACTTGCCCGCGGCAGCCAAACCGGACGGCACCCTGCGCGAACGCGTCGCCGCGCTCATCCACGCGATGGCCATCGGATTGCGCCGCCCCGAGTCTTTGGCCATCGAGACGCTGCGCGCGGCGCTGCCCCGCGACCACGCCGAACTCGAACGCGACTACCCGCTCACCGCCGCCGAGCTGGCGTCCTGGAAACCGCACTGGGACGACGCATGCCAGCGGGCCTTCGCTGATCTGGAACTCGATCCGGTCAAGGTGCGCCGGGTCGCGGCGCTGATCCCGGCCGCCATGCGCGGCATCACCTCCGAGCGAACTCTCGGCACATACGGCGACCTCGACGACGCTATCGAAGCGCTCATCGGCGGCATAGTCGCCTACCTCGAAAACTGAGCCGGGTCTCGACCGCACTCACCAGCCGCGGTCCCTACCGCGGACAAGTCCGCCGGTGCCCGGCTGCGATGAGCAGGCTCAGAACAACGTGTCGCGCACTCGCAGCGGCCGGTAGCCGGTCAGCCCCAACTGGGCGAGCTCGGCGTCGATGTCGACCTCGATCGCGCCGAAGAAGTTGATGTTCTCGCTGTGCGCCGGACTGATATGCGCCAGCACATCGTCATCGATCCGACGGCTCACTCCGCGCATCTGCTCGGCAGCGAGCCCGTAATGCTCAGTGGCCCAAGCGCGTTGGTGGCGGCGACCGTCGCCCCGCTTCCCGGTGCGGGCGGCGGCGTGCGGGCGCAGGTGGCCCTGACCCAGGGTGCGGATGTGATCGCCGCCGGTGAGGTGGAGTTGCGCTTCCGCCCGGCCGACGTCGGGACGATGGTCCAGTGACCGCCGCGAAGACGACGGGGCCGTTCGTCTGGTTCGATTTCGGCGGGGTGCTCTCGCCGCCGCTCGACGAGCTGTTCCTGCGCTACGAGGAGGTCGCGGGCATTCCGTCCGACCTGCTGAAATTCGCCATCGCCGAGGTGGGCGCCGAATACGGGCTTGCGCCGCTGGCCCCGATCGAACTGGCGCTGCTCGACGAACGCGAATGGGTCGGCAAGCTGCACGCCGTGCTCAGGGCCAAGCAACCCGAACTCGACCTCTCGCGCAGCGAACCCGATTTCGGCAGGCAGTGGTTCGCGGGCCACCGGGTCAACAGCGCGGTCCGCGACTTCGCGATCGAGCTGGCCGACGGCGGTACCCCGGTCGGGGTGCTCAGCAACAATGTCATCGAATGGGAGCCCTACTGGCACGAGATGATCGATCTGGACGGGGTCCTTAGCGCCCTGGTCGATTCGTGCAAAGTCGGGTTCCGCAAGCCCGATCCGGAGATCTTCGCCCTCGCCGCCGAGGAGGCGGGCGTCGCCCCCGGTAAGTGCCTGCTCGTCGACGACCTCGCGGAGAACTGTGCCGCGGCACGGGAATCCGGCTGGCAGGCGGTGCGGTTCCGTACTGCCGGGCAGGCGATCGCCGAGGTGCGCGAGGTGCTGGAGCGATGGCCGGGCTGAGCGCCGTCTCACCAGGTGTCGGCAAGGTAGCCGTCCGGACGGACCAACGCGCAGGTCCACGTCTGGTCCGGAGACACCTTGCCGGTCACCGTGATCGCGTCGGCGGGGGCGTGCGGCACCGGGACGTGCTCGTCGGGCCGGATCGCCACGAACCGGCCCGCCCGCAGCAACTCGGTGAGGGTCCGCACGCCGCCGCCGGCCTCGGTGACCACCAGATCGTGCTGGAATCCGGACTGGAACTGCCCGCTGATGAGCTGCGCGACGGCGTCGTGGATCGCCGGGACCGCGAGCATGGCCAGCATCGCCGCACGCAGTTCGGGTTCGCGGGGGTTCATCATCCGCGATTGCAGCACGGTGTTGGCGACCACCGCCGCCGCGACGGCGACCCGTTCGCGCGAGTACTCGTCGAGGACGGCGGTCCCGTCGTGGCCGGTGATCACGCGGGCGAGTCGCCAGCCCAGCGCGAAGGCGTCCTGCATGCCGGTGTTGAGGCCCTGGCCGCCGAGTGGGTAGTGACTGTGCGCGGCGTCGCCCGCCAGCAGCAGCCGTCCGTCCCGCAGGCGGGTGCGGTAACGGCCGTGGTCGCTGAACCTGGTGAGGTGGCTGATCCCGCTCAGCGCGGGCGGTGTGCCGAGCACGTATTCCAGGCGTTGCCGG
>NZ_BAFR01000045.1 GCF_000308435.1 Nocardia araoensis NBRC 100135
GGCTGCGGGGCTGGAAGGCGATGCCGGCTTGCTCGGCGGCGGCCGTCGCGCGCGCCATGGGTCGCGGGTCGAAATCGCCGGTGAAGTGGCTGAGCACCAGGTAGCTGCCGGAGGGGGCCGCCTCCAGCAGCCGGGCGACGACGCCGTACGGGTCGTCGCTGTCGCGGAAGAACATCATGACCGCGACCAACAAGATCGCGATGGGCCGGTCCGGATCGAAGGTGTCGGCCAAGGCCGGTGCGTCCAGGATGGCGCCCGGATCGCGCAGGTCGGCGTCGAGGAAGGCGACCCTGCCCTGCGGTGTGCCCACCATCAGGGCTCTGGCGTGGGCGAGCACGAGCGGATCGTTGTCGACGTAGACCACGCGGGCGGCGGGATCGACGCGCTGGGCCACCTCGTGCGTGTTGCCCGCCGAAGGGAGGCCGGTGCCGATGTCGAGGAACTGATCGATGCCCGCCTCGCGGACCAGATGGCGCACGGCCCGGCCGAGGAACGCGCGATTGGCGCGGGCCATGTCGCGGATGCCGGGGATGTGCATGGCGACCGTGTCGCCGAGAGCGCGGTCGGCGGGATAGTTGTCCTTGCCGCCGAGCCAGTAGTCGTAGACCCGTGCCTCGTGGGGGAGGCTGGTATCGAGCTTGGTCGACGATCCGGCGCGCACTTGCGCGTGACCGTCCGGCATGGCGACTCCTTCCCGGGCGGCGCCGGACCGGCGGAGGCGCCACACCGCTGTCGCCTCCAAAGGCGACCTCTCGCTACGAATTACGCGTCAAGAATAAGATGACGCATCCACAATAAGCGGTGATTCGGCCGATTGGTCCGTTTCTCGGGAGAGTCAGCCGGCGGCGGCGAACCTGGCCGAGATGTCCTGCGCGGTGACCTTCGCGAGTTCGACGAAGAACGGCACCCGTTCGGGAATCATCAGCGTCGTGGGGCCGCGCAGACCGAGTGCGAACCGGCAGCGGCCCGCCGGATCGAGGATGGGCAGTCCGATGGTGCGGAAGCCGGGGTCGAGTTCCTCGTCGTTGTAGGCGTATCCGCGCTCCCGTGTGATGACCAACTCGGCGCGCAACTCGCCGGGGCCGGACACCGAGCGTTCGGTTCCCTCGTCGTAGGGGAGTTCGCGCAATTGCTCGTCGGTGGCCCCGGACCAGGCGAGCAGGGCCTTGCCGAGCGCGCTCGCGTGCAGGGGCAGCCGAACGCCCTGCAGTTCGTGCCCGTCGGTCTCTCGCCACCGGCTGGTGCCGAGCAGCACGGCGTGGATGCCGTGGCGGGTGGCGACCGAGCAGCTGGCTCCGGTGGTGCCCGCGAGCTGTTCCAGACACGGTTCGGCGAGGTAGATCCGGTGCTGCCGGTAGGCGATCTGCCCCCACTCGGCCAGCGCGCCGCCCATGCGGTACCGGCTGGATTCGGCGTTCTTCTCCAGGAAACCCGCCTGCACCAGCGTGGTCAGCAGTCGGTGTGTGGTGCTGACCGCCAGACCTTGTTGCCGCGCCACCTCCGAGACTCCGCGCTCCCGGCCGTCGCGGAAGCAGTCCAGGACGGAGAGGGCGCGGGTGACGGTCTGCACGCCGGAGGGTTCCACGCATGTGACGGTAACACAGGATCGCGGACCAGAGAGTTTGCGCTTTCCGTTATTTGGAAAACCCTGCCGCAGGCGGCATGTCCCTACCGGCGATGGCGCAGTCGGATTCGCATTCTCGGCCGCGTCAACGCGGGCAGTCCAAAGAGCTCGATATGTCAAGCTTTCCGATCTACGGAAAGCATTACCTCGTGACCACGCGTTGCCGTCCTTACTCTGCGAGGGCATTGATCGACGAATCGGACAAGGAGTCCTCACGATGTGGCGGCAAGCCCTCATGCGCATCGCGCTGGCGATCGTTCCCCTAGTCGCGCTCGTCGCCGCGTGTGGTTCGGACACCGACAGCGACACCGGCGCAGGCGTTTCCTTCGTGCTCAAGGTCGCCGACCCGGGGAACTCCGGGCCGCTGGCGGTCGGTAAGCGCGACGGCACCTTCGACGCCGCGCTGGCGCCGCTCGGCGCGAAGATCGAGTGGGTCAGCATCACCCCCGGCTTCAGCTCCAACCTGAAGTTGTTCAACACCAAGGAACTCGACGTCTCCGGCGCGGCGTTCAGCCCCGTGGTCGGCGCGCTGTCCAAGGATGTCGGCGTGCGGATCGTCGCGGTACAGGATCCCGCGGGCAAGGATCAGAGCGGCATCATCGTCACGCCGGAATCGGGCGTGCACTCGGTCGCGGAACTGGCAGGCAGGCGCGTCGCGGTGAACCCCGCGGCCAAGGGCGAATACATCCTGCTCAAGGCGCTCGCGCAGGCGGGCGTCCCGGCCGACAAGGTGACCAGGGTTCCGTTGCAGCAGAAGGACGCCGCCTCGGCGTTCGCGACCGGCAAGGTGGACGGCTGGGCCTCGTTCCTGGTGCCCTACCAGGAGGCCAAGGCCAACGGCGGCGTGGAGATCGCCACGGAGAAGAGCATCGGGTCCAACGACAACTCGGTCGTCGTGTTCCGCACCGAGGTGCTCGATCAGCGTCCCGACGTCGCGGCGAAGTATCTCGAAGTGCTGCAGGACCTCACGGCGAAGCAGCGCGCCAACCCCGCGGACTTCGAGAACGTCTTCGAGAAGACCGGGCCGCGCGCCCTGTCGGGTCAGCGGCTGTCGGACGCCTACCGGGTGGGAGCCGAGGCCACGGTGCCGCACCTGCCGAACGAAGCCGACGCCACCGCGCTGGCCGACGTGGTGAACACCTTCTTCGACAACGGCGTCATCACCCGCAAGATCACCGCCGCCGACATCTTCTACGACCTGAGGTCGAAGCTGACGCCGGAGCAGCTGGCATCGGTGAAGGCGGGCAGCTGAGATGGCGGTCGTCGTAGCGGCCGGGCTCGGGCCAAGCGAACTCGCCCCGCCCCGTACGCGCGTCGGAAAGCGCAGGCCCGCATGGTTTTCCGTGCCGCTGCGGTTCCTGCTCCCGGCACTGATCGTGCTGGGCTGGTGGGCCGGTTCCGCGAGTGGAGCGCTCTCCGAGCGCGTACTGGCGGGACCGCCCGCGGTGTGGACGGCGTTCACCGAGTTGCTCGGCACCGGCCAGCTGCTGGACTTCGCGGTCGCGTCGTTCACCCGCGCCGCCTTCGGCGTCGGGATCGGAGTGGCCATCGGGCTGCTGCTGGGTCTGGTCTCCGGACTGTCCAGCCTCGGTGAGGAACTGGTCGATTCGACCATGCAGATCCTGCGCGCCGTGCCGTTCCTGGCGCTGGTGCCGCTGTTCATCGCATGGTTCGGCATCGACGAGCTGTACAAGGTGCTGCTCATCGCCGTCGCGACGGTGGCGCCCATGTACGCCTACACCTATCTCGGCGTGCGCAACGTCGACCGCAAGATGGTCGAGGCCGCCCGGAGTTTCGGGCTCACCGGTCCGCGGCTGGTCTGGGAGGTCATCCTCCCTTCCGCCCTGCCCGGCGTGCTGATGGCGCTGCGCGTGTGCCTGTCCATCAGCATCACCGGTCTCATCGCGGCCGAGCAGGTCGGCACCAAGGAGGGCGTCGGCTACCTCGTCACCTTGGCGCAGGAGTACAACCGCACCGACTACATGGTGCTGTGCGTGGTGTTGTACGCGCTGCTCGGCTTGGTCTTCGACGGGCTGGTGCGGGTGGCGGAGCGCTTCGCGATGCCCTGGCGCGGACAGGTGGCGATGCGATGACCGCCGTCACCGAACCAGGGGCGGAGGTGACCGCGGCGCCCGGGGCAGGCGAGCCGGTCGCCGTGTCGATCAGCGGCCTGCGCAAGTCGTTCGGCGCCAAGACCGTGCTCGACGGTGTGGATCTGACCATCCGGCGCGGCGAGTTCGTCGTCCTGCTCGGGCCGAGCGGCACCGGCAAGACCACGCTGCTGCGCCTGCTCACCGGGCTGGAGGCGCCGGACGCGGGGGAGGTGCTCGTCCCCGCGCGGCGCACCACCGTCTACCAGGAGCCGCGGCTGATTCCCTCGAAACGGGTGCTGGCGAACGTGATCGTCGGACAGCGCCGCTCCCGGCGCAACCGCGAAGCCGGATTGCGGGCGCTGGCCGAGGTCAACCTCGATGGCAAAGCCGGGCAATGGCCCGCCACGCTCTCCGGTGGCGAGGCGCAGCGCGCGGCGCTGGCCCGTGCCCTCGTCCGCGAACCGGAACTGCTGCTGCTCGACGAGCCGTTCGCCGCGCTGGACGCGCTGACCCGCCTGCAGATGCAGGATCTGGTGGGCGATCTGGTGGCCCGGCACCGCCCGGCGGTGCTCATGGTGACCCACGACGTCGACGAGGCGATCCGCCTGGCCGACCGCGTGCTGATCCTGGACGAAGGGCGCTTCGCCGTGGACGTCGGCATCGACGTGACCCGTCCGCGCGACCGCTCCGACCCCGAAACCCTGCGTTACCAATCCCTTTTCCTCAGTCAGCTCGGCGTGGGTCGCACCACGTCCGCTCCAAGGAGTGCCTCATGACCGACACCCTCTGGTACACCCGCTGCCCGGTGCCCACCGCGAGCGGGCTCGCGCACAGCCTCGGCTGGCTCGGCGACGCCGCCGCACGGGCCGGGCTGGAGTTCGGCGTCCTCCAGGACGCGGGCCCGGAGCTGGCGGGCCACCATTTCCTGCACGACCTGTCCGGGCTGATCCGCGAGGGCGGCAATGTTCCGGCGCTGGCGGCGCGCGCCCAGGGCTCGCCGACCAGATTGATCGGGCTGACCTGGATCGACGAGGCGCAAGCCATTCTGGTCGGTCCGGAATCCACCGTCGCCGGCCCCGCCGAGCTGGCCGGTCTGCGCATCGGCGTCCCGGCTTGGGCGCAGGACCAGCCGCGCAGCTTCCCCCGCGCGATGGCGCTGCACGGTTTCGCGAACGCCCTGCGACTCGGTGGACACACCCTCGCCGATGTCCGTGTGGTCGAGGTCGGCGTCGAGCGGAATCCGCAGGTGCGCGCGGAGGTACAAGCCAGCCGCCGCGTGGTCACCTGGGGTGTCGAGGAGCTGCTGCGCGGCGAGGTGGACGCCATCTACGTCAAGGGCGCCCGCGCGCAGGAGGTAGCGCGGGAGCACGGCCTGCGCGTCGCGGTGGATCTGGACGCCACCGAGGCGAAACGCTTCCGGGTGAACAACGGCACGCCGCGCCCCATCACCGTGCACGAGGATCTGCTCCAGGCGCGTCCGGAGGTGGTCGTCGAGTTCCTCGCGCAAAGCCTGCGCGCGGCGGACTGGGCGGCGGGCAATCTGCCGGGAGTGCGGGACGTGCTCCAGCGGGAAACGCTGTCCGGCCCGGAGGGGGTCGTCGCGGCGTACGGCGAGGACTTCCACCGGGATCTGCATCCCTCACTGTCGGACGAGCGGATCGAACTGATCGGCGTGCAGAAGCAATTCCTCTACACGCACGGCTTCCTCGCCGCCGATTTCGACCTGGATTCCTGGGTCGCGCATGAACCGCTGGCCCGTGCCAGCGAGCTCGTCGCGTCCGGGAAGGTCCCCGCATGACAGAGTTCCTGTGGCGCCTGCCTTCCCGCGGAGACGGCCGCCACGCCCGCCCCGAACAACGCAACCGCGGCGGATTCGGCGGACCGGCGCCGGTGACTCCCGCGACCGATCCGCGACCGGGACGCTTCGGTCCGTTCGACGACCTCGCCCAGATCATCGACGCCGCCGAACTGGCCGGGCTGGACGGTGTGCTCGCGCCCTACGACCCGCACGGCGAGGAATCGTGGATCGTGGCGGGCGGCGCGCTGCGCGGCACCCGGCACTCGCGCGTCGTCGTCGAATTCCAGCCCGCCTTCGGCACTCCGGTCTACGCCGCGAAGATGTCGGCCACCCTGCAACGCCTCTCGGGTGGCCGTCTGGCCTGGCGGCCGGCCCTGGACATCGATCCCGCCGACGCGCGGGCACGCGGCGATCGCGTCACCGGGGACGACCGCTACGCGAGGGCCGCGGAGTTCCTGACCGTCGCCCGGGGCGTGTGGAACGACGCCCCGGTGCCCTCGGCCGGATTCGCCGGTACCGGATTCCACTACGAAGGCACGTATTACGACGTGATCGACGGCGGCTTCCGCGGCATCCTTTCCGGGCTGCCGTTCCCGACGGTCTACCTGTCCGGTGACTCCGCGGCGGCGCTCGAACTGTCGGCCGAACACGGGGACGTGCACGTCTTCACCGAGACCGCGGCGCGCGTGAGTGGCGCCATCACCGCCCTGCGCGAACGCGCGAGGGCGGCGGGACGGACGGTGCGCGCGGGACTGGAACTGCCGGTCATCGCACGGGAAACCGACGACGAGGCGTGGGCGCGGGTCGAACGTCAGTGGCGCGAGGTGCACCCGGGCGGTCCCGGCGCGCGGCGCCACGATCTGGGCGACGGCCGCTGGGCGGGATTCGCCGAGCTCGGATACGCCGCGAACATCGGCCTCGTCGGCAGTTATGAGGCTGTGGCACAACAGCTTTCGTCCTATATCGCAGCGGGCGTCGACAGTATTGTGCTGTCGGGGCGCCCGCACATCGAGGAACTGCACCGCGTGGGCGAACACCTGTTGTTCCTCGCCGACCCGGTCGGCCGCACGCTGACCGCGCAGGAGGCAACCGCATGACCATCGACATCTACTGGCGCATCGGCATGGAGGGCGACCACGCGTCGCTGCGTACGCCGCGCCGCTACAACCGCGGCCACGCCAACGGATACGGACCGGGCAATATCGCACCCGCCATCCGCGGCGGCGCGCTCGACGGCTACGGCTACATCGACCACATGGCGGCCGTGGCGAAGGCCTCCGAATCGGCCGGTTTCCTCGGCGGCCTGCTGCCGTCGTTCCCCGTGACCGAGGACCCGTGGGCGGTCGCGGCGGCCCTGGCCAGGGAGACCACCACCTACCGGTTCATGGTCGCCTTCCAGCCCGGCTTCCTGCATCCGGTGCAGGCGGCGCGGATGTCGGCGAGCCTGCAGCGCGCGACCGGCGGCCGGTTGGTCTACAACATCATCAGCGGCGGCGGCGGGCCCGCCCAGCTGTGGTGGGGCGACAAGGTCGCCCACGACGACCGCTACGCCCGCACCAGCGAATTCCTCGACGTGCTGCGTGGCGTGTGGGACGGCGATCCCTACGACCACGACGGCCGGTTCTTCCGGACCGAGGGCGCGGCGCTCGCCCCTGGCATCGCAGGCCAGCCGTTCCCCGAGGTGTACTTCTCGGGGTCCTCCGCGGCCGCGGTGCACGCCGCGGGCAAGCACGCCGACTACTACCTGTCCTGGTTGGAGCCGTTCGCCGACCTGCGCGCCAAATTCGACGGCGTGCGCGCGCACGCGGAAAACATCGGCCGCACACCGAAATTCGCCGTCCGCATCGACATCCTGGCCCGGCACACCGAGGAGGCGGCCTGGGCGGAGATCGAGAAAGGCTGGGCGTTCGTCGATCGCGGCGCGGCCGAGCGCGCCGCCAGGGGCGATTCGGTCGGCGCCGCCCGCATCCAGGGCTGGGTGCCGGAGACCATCACCGGGTACCGGGACCTGGAGGTACAACCCAATGTCTGGTGCGGATTCAGCCTGATCCGAGGCGGTCCCGCGTTCGGCCTGGTCGGCAGTTACGAACAGGTGGCACAGCGGCTCGACGAGCTGATCGACCTCGGCGTCGACGCGTTCATCCTCGCGGGCAACCCGCACCTCGAGGAGGCCTACCGCGTCGGCGAAGAGGTGCTCCCGCTCCTCGGCCGGTCTCGGCTCACCGCGTCCGCCGCCGCGGCATCCCTTTCCCCCGCTCGATAGATTCAGGAGAGACCATGACAACCACCGAGACCCGGCTGCCGGAATCGGTCACGGCCTTCGTCGCCGCCGCCGCTCGCGACGCCGAGAAGGCGTTCCGGGTGTTCCGGGAGACCGGCACCGTCTCCGGCAACGGCACCGTCAATTTCGTGGAGCGTGTGCCCGGCGAGGAGATCGCCGTGGCGCTGAACGAACCGGGCCCGTGGGCCGACGACCGCACCGTCGCGCCGGTGATCGCCACCTTCGACGGCGAGGTGCTGTCCGGCACGGGATCCGCCGGATTCGTCACCGGATACGCGAAAGTGTTCCGCGCGCATCCGGAGATCACCTCCGTGGTGCACATCCACACGCCGTGGCTGGGCGGGTGGGCGCAGACCCATCGCACGCTGCCGATCCGCTACGCGGCCGTGCAGCGGCTCACCCTGTCCAGGGCTGTCCCTCCGCACATCGACCGCAGTGTCGGCGCAGGCGATTTCATCCTGTCCCAGCTGGCCGACGACCCGGATCTGGTCGCGATCTTCGAGGCCAACGGCGGCGCGAACGTCATCGGCCGATCGGGGCTGCTGGAGTTGGCGAAGTTCGTCGTGCTGCTGGAGGAGGGCGCGCAATATCAGGCGATCGCCGAAACCCTCGGCGGCTCGGTCGAATTCGATCCGTCCAACCTCGCGGTGCAGTGGAGCCGCACCGGTCTCGCCGACGAGGCGCGCCGCCGCGGCCTGATCTGACCCGCCCCGCACATCGAGATCGAGGAACGATCATGACCATTCGTGTCGGCTACTTCCCGCACAACAACTCCCTGTTCGTCCTGCGCCACCGCGGCATACTGGAGAACCTGCTGCCCGACGTGGAGTGGGTCGACCTGCGCGAGCTACCGCGTCCGGCGCCGGTGGACCCGAAGAGCGGACTGCCGTCGCTGCATTCGGATCATCTGTTCGACGGCGGCTACGACTTCATCGGCACCGGCTTCACCCCGCCGCTGACCGCGCTCGCCAACGACCGCGACATCGTCTACGTCGGTGTCTCCGGGCCGCGGGTGGAGAACGGCCGCCTGGTCACCAAGGCTGATTCCGGCATCGAGACGGTGCGGGACCTGAAGGGCAAGCGGGTCGGCATCGCCCACGGTTCCTGGCAGACCACCCTCGCGTTGCTCGCGCTGGACCGGGCGGGTCTGGCCTGGAAGGACATCGAGCCGGTGGACACCGACGTGCACGACGGCGGCGCCGCACTGCTGCGCGGCGACCTCGACGCCTGGGTCGGCGCGTATCCGGGTCTGGCCGCGATCGAGGCGGCCGCCGACCTGCGCACGCTCGTCGACACCGAATCGCTGTTCAGCCACCCCTCGCTATGGTTCACCCGCCGGGACGTCGCCGAGAGCAACCGTGCGGCGCTGACGGCGATCATCACGGCTCTGCAACAGTCGGACGCGTGGATCGAGGAGAATCCCCGCGCCGCCGCCCAGTACTTCGTGGACGACGTGGTGGCCCGCGGTGGAACCGCGAGCCTGGACGCATGGGAAGCCGCTCTGCGCGGCAGGCCCTTCGGTGTCGAACCGGTCTCGGAGGATTTTCTCGACGAACAGCAGCACGCGGCCGATCTACTGGCCGCCAACGGCCTGCTGCCGCGGACGGTGCGGGTACGAGACGCGGTCGTGCCGTGGATCGGCGAGACGGTGCGCGCCGCGTCCGGCGTAACAGCGTAATCGGAGGAAAGGGACGGGCCGGGGCGACTTCCGGCCCGTTCGGGCGCGCCGGCGAAAGTCAGCGCGGCGAGATATTCGGACGGCCGCCGTGCCTTTCGGTGGAGCGCAGCTCGAACCAATAGGCTGCGACGACGGTGGCGTAACCGGCCACAACGGCCGTTGCCGTGACGATCAACAGTGTGATGAGCAGTGGAATCAAGAAAGCGGTGTGCATTGTGCCCTCCCCGCGGTCACGGTGATCTCAGCGGAAGGTTCGGCGCCGCACTGCACCGACATCATGTCAGCCCCTGCACCTAGTGAAATCCTAGAGGTCGCAGCCCTGTCCGGCACGGGGAAGGGCTGTGAGTTGAATCATGCGCACCGCGGTGTGTCGCGCGGAACGCGCCTTCGGCGTGCGGTCTAATCGATCTTGTCACGTTTTCCGGCAATCATCCGGCAAACGATATACGATCACGACGCGGCACCGCCGGACAGGCGGCCGTGGGCGTCGCAGTGCCCGTTAGCGCGCCGAACTTCTCGGTAGCGCAGCTCTTTCTCTCGATTTGTCTCCGGTATCACCTCGGCATGCGAAAGGGAGCACGAACGTGAGCATGATTCTCGCCGCGCTGCACGACACCGTGATCGCGCAGCAATTCGAAAATCCGACCGCCGAAGAGCCGCCGCTGGCGGACAAACTGATGCAGATGGGCCGCTACTTCACCTGGTTGGTGCAGCTGTCCGGCATCACGGCGATCACGTACGGCGGGGGCAGGTTCGCGTGGGAGAAATGGAACGGCGGCACCCTGCAGTCGCCGAAGATGGTCGCCAGCGCGATGGCCGGTGGCGCGGTGGCCACCAGCGCGGGCACGATCATGAACTCGATCGTCGGCTGACGCGAACCGCGCGGGCCGCCAGGTCGCGCGCTTCGAGTGGCGTCGACCGCGCTCCCGCGGCGTGGCGCTCGGTGAAGGCGTGCTCGCCGAGCGCCACGGTGGCGCGTTTCGCCGGACGCTCGATGTCGGGGCGTTCGGCCGCGAGCAGCGCGATGCCGTTGGCCTCGCGCACCGCCGCCGCGGCGCCGAGCAACTGCGCCGCGATCTCCGGCCGGCCCAGCTCGGTCAGCGCCGAGGCGAGCGCGGCCAGGGCGAAGGCGGTGTCGCGCGGTGCGCCGATGCGTTGCGCGCCGTCGAACGCGGTCAGATAGAGGTCGAAGGCGGCGCTCGGTTCGCCGCGCTGTTCCAGGATGTAACCCAGCTCGACCTGCAGCATCGGCAGGAACAGCGGCGTCTCCTCGCCCGCGGCCAGGGGGAGGGCGAGTAGTTCGCGCAGAATCCGCTCGGCGGCATCGGTGCGGCCGTCGCGGCGCGCGGTGAACGCGAGCACGAGCGCGGCGAACAACCGGCCCGGCTCGTACCCGTGCTCGGCCGCGATGCGCTGCGCCTGTTCGCCGAGCGCCTGTGCCCGGGCGAAGTCGGTGTTCTGCATGGCGATCCAGCCCAGCCAGCACAGATGGGTGCACGCCTGCCCCCACAGCTCCAGCTCCTGCGCCAAGCCGAGCGCTTCGGCGTGGATATCGGCGGCCGAGGTCAGGTCGCCGGTGAGTTCGGCAAGGCCGCCAAGCCATTCGGCGGCTTGGAGCCTGCCCCAGCGGTCGTCGAGTTCGGCGAACAGCCGTGCGGCCGTGCGCGCGTGCCGCTCCAGCGCCGGGAGGTCGACCCGATTGTGGGCCGCCTTGGCCAGTGCCACGTGCGCGGAGGCCACGCCCCAGCGGTCGCCGAGGTCCGTACAGACCGGAAGCGCCTTGCGCAGCAGCGCTTCCAGTTCGTGCACGTCACCGGACTCCAGCGCGGAGAATCCGAGGAAGAGTTCCGCACGCGCCCGTCCGGCCGGATCGTCGATCGTGTCGTACACATCGAACACGGCGGCACGTTTGGCGGCACCGTCGCCGAAATCTCCTTGCTGGAAAGCGAATCCGACGCTCCACGCCATCGCACGCGCCCGGTGCCGGGGTGCTCCGCCGAGCGCCAGCGCGGCGTCCAGCCAGCGCCGCGCCTCGGTCGGCCTGCCGCGCAGCTGCCAGTACCAGGCGAGCGCGTTCACCAGCCGCAGGGCCGGGTCCGCGTCGCCCGCACGCACGAAACCGTCCAGTGCCGCTCGCAGATTGGCCGAGTCGTCGTCCAGCCTGCGCAGCCAGCGACGCTGGTCGGCGCCGTAGAGCTCGGGCTCGGCACGCTCGGCCAGCGCCAAGTGATACCGATGATGGGCCTGGTGCACCGCGTCGCATTCGCCCGCCTCGGCCAGTCGGTCGAGACTGAACGCGGCCACCGATTCCAGCAAGCGGTAGCGCCGCCCCGCCGGGTGCACCAGCGACCGGTCGACCAGCCTGCCGACGATGTCGGCGACGAGCGACGCGTCCACCGCGGGCGCTGCGCCCGCCGAGCACACCGCCTCCGCGGCCGCCATGGTGCAGCCGCCCGTGTGCACCGCGAGCCTGCGCAGCACCGCCTGCTCGGTCGCGTCCAGCAGTCCCCAGCTCCAGTCGATCATCGCCGCCAGCGTCTGCTGCCGCGGCGGCACGCCGCGATGCCCGGTGGCCAGCAGCTTGAATCGGTCGTCGAGCCGCGCGACGATCTCGTGCACCCCCAGCGCGCGCACCCGGGTGGCGGCGAGTTCCAGCGCGAGCGGTATGCCGTCGAGCCTGCGGCACAGCGTCGCGACCGGCGCGGCGGTGTCGGCGTCGAGCGCGAAATCGCGGGCGCCCGCGCGGGCTCTGGACACGAAGAGGCGCACCGCCCCGGATCGGGCGATGTCGTCGAACGCCGCGTCCCTGGCGGGCACCGCCAAGGGTTGCAGCGCGACGATGTCCTCACCGGGCAGCCGGAGCGGTTCCCGGCTGGTGGCCAGGATGCGCAACGCGGGGGCCGCGCCGAGCAGCAGCTCGGCCAGATCCGCCGCGCGATCCACCACGTGCTCGCAGTTGTCCAGGACGAGCAGCAGTTCCTGGTCGGCCAGCGCTTCGCACAGCGACGCGGTCACGTCGGCGCCGTCGCCGGCGCGGATGCCGAGCACACCGGCCACGGCGTCGGCGAGGAACGTCGCGGCGTCGGCAGCGGTCGGTTGCAGCGCGGCCAGTTCCATCAGCCAGGTCCCGTTGCCGAATCGCTGGGACAGCGCCGCCGCGGCCGCGAGCGACAGGCGGGTCTTGCCCACGCCGCCGGGCCCGGTGAGCGTGACCAGCCGCGCGTTCTCGACGGCATCGCACAACTGCGCGAGGTCGGTCTCCCGGCCGATCAGTTCGGTGCGCTGCGCCGGAATGTTCGAGCTGCGCCGCCGGGCGACCACGAGTTCCGGCGGCGGCGCGGCGAGCGGCAGATCCTGTGCCAGGATCGCGCGCTGGAGCGCGACCAGTTCCGGGCTCGGGTCGATGCCGAGTTCGTCGGCGAGGTGCCTGCGCAGATCCTCGTAACCGTCCAGCGCCTCGGCCTGCCTGCCCGCGCCGTACAACGCGCGCAGGTGCGCCGCGCGCAGCCGCTCGCGCAACGGATGGGCCGACACGAATTCGGCGAGCTCGCCGGCCACCCGGCGGTACTCGCCCAGCGTCAGCCGCGCCTCCGCCAGCTCCTCCACCGCCACCAAGCGCTGCTCTTCGAGCTGCGCGATGGCGGGTTCGGCGAAGGGCGCGTCCCGGAAATCGGCGAACGCGGGCCCGCGCCAGAGCGCGACCGCCGCGCTGAGCGCACGGACCCGCTCGGCGGTGTCGGTCGTCGCCCGCGCGGACGCCACCAGTGCGCGGAAGTCCTGCGCGTCGATGTCGGTGGTGGCCAGCCGGTACCCGGGCGGCGGGGACACCACCAGGTCCCGGCCGCCGGGTTCGGCGTCTTCCAGCGCCCTGCGCAACTGCGAGGCCTTCGCCGCCAGCGTGCCCGCCGGATTGCCGGGCGGGTCTTCGATCCAGATGTCGTCGACCAGCCGGTCGCCGGACACCGGTTGGCCGGGCGTGACCAGCAGGTCGGCCAGCAGCGCCCGCACCTTGGCCCCCGGAATCGGCACTACGGCGCCTTCGTCCGTCCAGACCGTCAACGGACCGAGCACCCCGAAACGCATGGGGGCAGCCTATGCGAGCGGCGGCGGAAGGCGACCGCAAACAAATCGGAAGGTGGGGCGCCCACAGTGAGGACACCGAATACCGAACTCGCGGAAAGGAGCCCGACATGCGACTGATCACGACTACCGCACTCCGAACCGGCTGCGGTGCGGGTGCCACCGAGGCGACGCCTGCGGGCATGCACGGATCGCGCGGGAACCACCCGGCGCGGCGCCGAGCGCACGCACAGTCCCGGCCGCCGGGTGACGCGCCCGCCGCCGACCGGCCGACGGAGCCGGGAGCCGATGCGGCGCCACGGGACGCGCGATGACCGGCCCCTGGCGGGTGCGAGTGGCGCTGATCGTGGGCAGCACCCGCGCGGGTCGTTTCGGTCCCACGGTGGCGGACTGGCTCGCCGGGCGGCTGGGCCGCCGCCGCGATATGGAACTGGACCGGATCGATCTCGCGGAGGCCGCGCTGCCCGATCGATTGCCCGATCCCGACGAGCCGCTCCCGCCCGCGGCCCGCGCGCTCGGTGCACGCCTGGCCGCCGCGGACGCGTTCGTCCTGGTCACTCCGGAGTACAACCGGAGCTTTCCGGCCGCGGTGAAGAATGCGGTCGACTGGTTCGACGTGGAGTGGGCCGCCAAACCGGTCACGGTGGTCGGATACGGCGGCGACGCCGACGGCGGTCACGCCGCCGCCCAGTTGCGCCCCGTGTTCGGCGAACTGAACGCGGTCCCCATTCGCCGCACCGTCACCATCACCAAGGTCTGGCAGCGCTTCGCCGGCGACGGCAGCTGGCCGCGCCGCGACGCGGAACTGGACGAGGCCCTCGACGCCGCGCTCGACCAGCTCATGTGGTGGGCGCGCGCGTTGCGCGAGGCACGGGCCCAAACGCCGTTCGTGCGGTAGAAAGCAACCTCGAACCCTGTCCGTCCGACGGCGGCGGACCGACCGTAAACAAACCGTAAGGCGGGGTCAGCAGAGTCGTTGTCGACAGCGGCATCGACGACCGCCGCGCTCGATGAAAGGACTCTCAATGACCGTGTCAAGCCGCAGCAGTGACGGGAGTCGGTGTGTCGAGGCTGAATTCGCGCCCGTCTCGCAGCAGCGCCCACAACACGTCGACCAGGCGCCGGGCCAAGGCTAGAAGGGCTTGGGTATGGATGAGTCGCTCACGGCGTTTACGGTCGTAGAACCGGCGCGAGGGCCCGTTT
>NZ_BAFR01000044.1 GCF_000308435.1 Nocardia araoensis NBRC 100135
GCCAAGAAACGGCTCGGCGATTTCCTGAACGCGACCTGCGGCCTGGTCGACCCCGCAGCGTTCTGCCGCTGCTCGCGACGCGTGGACAAAGCCCTCGCCCTGGGACGAATCGACCGGAGCCGCCCGGTGTACGCGCGCCACCCCGTCAGCGCGGGCGGACGCACCGCGGCCGAGGCCGAACGGCAGATGATCCGGCTGCACGACGCGGCGTCGGTGCTGCGCGCCCACCCCGACTACGCCGCGCCGCAGGCGAAGATGGACGCGATCGCGGGGCTGCTCGGTTCCGGTCGTTTCCCCATGCTCGAGGAGACGTGAACCGGCCGCGTCGTCCGGCCGATGAGCGATCAGCCCGGTGTTTCCGCGCCGGGCGGGGTGCCCCGTAGTTCTGTTGCCAGGCGGGCGATCTCCGCGGGGCCGACACGGCAGCATCCGCCGATGATCCGTGCGCCGCGGGCGAACCAGTCCCGGGCTTGTCCCGGTGCGAATCGTGCGGGGCCGGTCCAGCGGCGGCGCGCCGCATCCCAACCCTCACCGCTGTTCGGGTAGACGACCACCGGTTTCCCGGTGCGGGCGGCGAGTTCGACCGCGGCGGCGACATCGGCGGGCGCGCAGCAGTTGACGCCGATCGCGACGATCGACTCCGAGCCCGCGGCCACCGCGAAGGCGTCGGCGAGCGGTTGCCCGGCCCGGGTGCGCGCACGGTCGACGGTGTAGCTCAGCCAGGCGGGCACGCCGAGATCGTTCACCACGTCGACCAGCGCTTCGGCTTCGTCGACGTCCGGAACGGTCTCCAGGGCGAGCAGGTCGGCGCCCGCCTCCCTGAGCACCTCCATGCGCGGTCGATGCCAGGCCCGCAGTTCGGCCACGGTGCGCCCATACCGGCCACGGTATTCCGATCCGTCCGCCAGCGAGGCGCCGTAGGGGCCGATCGAGGCGGCGACCCAGCGGCGCCGATCATCGGCCCATGCGTCACATGCCGCACGGGCCAGTGCCACACCGCGCCGCCAGAGCCGCACCGTCTGCGCCCTGCTGAGCCCGCGCTCCGCGAAACCTTCGAAGGAAGCCTGGTAGGTCGCGGTGGTCGCGATGTCGGCGCCCGCCCGGAAATAGGCCTCGTGCACGGACCGGATCGCGGCGGGATCGTCCACCAGCAGGCGGGCCGACCACAGCGCGTCGGACAGGTCGTGGCCGCGCGCCTGCAGCTCGGTGGCCAATCCGCCGTCCGAGATCAGTG
Organism: Nocardia araoensis NBRC 100135; assembly: GCF_000308435.1. Classification (GTDB taxonomy): domain Bacteria; phylum Actinomycetota; class Actinomycetes; order Mycobacteriales; family Mycobacteriaceae; genus Nocardia; species Nocardia araoensis. Next base: position 1,235 of record NZ_BAFR01000044.1, read on the forward strand.
GCCCCGCCGCGGGGTCGAACAGCACGGCTCCACTGTAGAACGCGGAGTCACTCGTCGTCGGTGGGCTGGGCGGTCGGCGGGACCCCGGTGTCGAGGAAACGGATGAGCCGCTCGATGCGCGCGGTGTGATCGGCGCAGCGTTCCAGGTGATGCCCCAGCAGCGCGATATCGATCGCTACCGCGGTGGGCGGCTGGGAGGCAGGATCGCGCAGCGCGGAATGCAACTGCTGGTGCAGCGTTTCCATCGAGCGGTCCGCGGGCGTCTCCTCCTCCGGCAGCGGGTGCTGACCGGCGACCGCTCGTCCGGCCAAGGCCGTGCGCTCGGCCGCCAGCTTGCCCATCGCGGCGAGGATGTCCTGGATGGGTTGCTCGGCAGCGTGTCCGGGGTGGCTCCGGTATACCTGATCGGCGACCCGGCTGGCGAGCCACCCGATGCGGGACAGTTCACCGGCGATCTGGATCGCGGTCACCACGTGCCGCAGGTCGCGGGCCACCGGCGCCTGTAAGGCGAGCAGGACCACGGTGCGCGCCTCGCACGCGCCGTACATCTTCTGCAACTGCTCGTCGAGCGCGAAGACCTCGTAGGTTGCGGTGAGGTCGGCGTCGACGAGCGCGTCGGTGACACGCTCGACGGCGTCGTGGGCCAGCGTGCACATCTGCGTCAGATCATTGGTCAACGCGATGAGCTCGGCAGTGAACTGGGTGCGCACCGCCAAATTCTCACCTATCGATCGGGGTGGGGTCGATTCCTTGCCGGATGTTCCTCGGTGAAGACATCGCCTCGGCGCGCCGTCGCGCGGGTGAGCGCCGGGGCTCTCGCGATCGCCGCGCTGGGCGATGGACGGGGAAGTGCTGGTCGCGCCGTTGTTCTCGCGTCCGGAACGGCATTGCGGCGGACCGGCGCGCAACGCAGGGTGGCATTCGCGAATGTGTGCGGGTCGAGGGGATCGGGAGATGCCTTGCCCGCCCGGACATTTATGACGCGCATCACAATGTGCTGTTGCGGCGCACGGCTCCTCGCCCGGTTGCTCATCGCGTGCCCCGACCGGACCCGGTGCGGCGGCGCGGACGGTCGATACTGCGCGACACGACGGGTGGGCGTTTGCGTTCCGGTGCCTGTGGCCGACATGGTCCATCGCGCGCCCGTTGGTGCCCTGGTGAACGCCCGAATCGCGCACGTCGCCAAGCCCGCCGACGGGTGCGCCCGGTGTTACGGTCGCGGCATGCCGAACTTGCGCGATATCCAGCATCGGGTGGTGACGACGTTCCAGCGCCGATTGGGCAATCCGATCCTCAGTACGCTGCCCGGCCAGACGCTTCTCGAGACCACCGGCCGGGTCAGCGGGCAGCCGCGGGTCACTCCGATCGGTGGACGGAGAATCGGGCGGGAATTCTGGTTGGTCTCCGAGTTCGGCGAGCGTTCGCAGTACGTACGGAACATCAAGGCGGACAACCGGGTCCGGCTGCGGCTGCACGGCCGCTGGCACACCGGTACCGCGCACTTGCTGCCCGACGACGACCCGCGCGCCCGCCTGGCCGCCTTGCCGCGCGCCAACAGCGCCGCCGTCCGATTGGTCGGCACCGACCTCCTCACAGTGCGCATCGACCTCGACGACTGAACCCGCCGCATCCCGTCTCGGTCTGTGAGTGGCGCACCATCGTGCGTCCCTCTCGCGATTCGCCGCAGCCATGTGCCACTCGCGGGATCACCATCGGGATGCGGGCGGTTTGCTGGGAATATGGTGGGCATGTTCCGTCTGTTGATCGCCCGTTGGACTGTGCTCGTACCACTGCTCGCTGTTGTCGCCCTCGTGGCGACTTGGGGCCGGAGTCTGCCCGGTGTCGCGGTGACGATAGTGGTGGTGGCGTTGATCGGGGCGGTGCTCTCGGCGGTTCATCACGCGGAGGTGGTCGCGCGCCGTGTCGGCGAGCCCTTCGGGTCGCTGGTGCTGGCCGTCGCGGTGACCGTGATCGAAGTCGCGCTCATTCTCACGCTGATGACCCAGGGCGGCGACAAGACGGCGACCCTTGCCCGCGACACGGTCTTCGCCGCGGCCATGATCACCTGCAACGGCATCTTCGGTCTCTGCCTGCTGGTGGGCGCCTTGCGCAGGCGCGTGGCGGTGTTCAACGCGGAAGGCACCGGTGCGGCGCTGGCCACCGTGGCGACGCTGGCCACGCTCAGCCTCGTGCTGCCGACCTTCACCACGAGCAAGCCCGGTCCGGAATTCTCGCCCGCGCAGCTGGCCTTCGCCGCGGTGGCCTCGCTCGCGCTGTACGGCTTGTTCGTGATGGTGCAGACGGTGCGGCATCCGGACGACTTCCTGCCGGTCGAGGCGGACGGCGTCGTCGCGGAGGACGACGAGCACGCCGAGCCGCCCACCGCGCGCGACGCCGTCACCAGCCTCGGCCTGCTGCTGGTCGCTCTGGTCTGCGTGGTGGGGCTGGCGAAGGTGGTCTCGCCCGCCGTCGAATCGGCGGTCCAGTCGGCGGGCCTGCCGCAATCGGCGGTCGGTGTGGTGATCGCATTGTTGGTGCTGCTGCCCGAGACGATCGCCGCGGTACGGGCCGCGCGCCGCGACCAGGTGCAGATCGGTCTCAATCTGGCGCTCGGTTCGGCCATGGCGAGCATCGGCCTCACCATTCCGGCGATCGCCGTGGCCAGCATCTGGCTGGATGGGCCTCTGGTACTCGGCTTGGGAGCGACGCAGATGGTGCTGCTGGCCCTGACCGTCGTGGTCGGCGGCCTGACGATCGTTCCGGGACGGGCGACGCTGCTGCAGGGCGGCGTCCATCTGGCCGTGTTCGCCGCGTTCGTCGGCCTCGCCGCCAGCCCATAGCGGGCGGCTCAGGTGAGCGCCGACGCGGCCACCGCCGAATCGGTGCGCCGGTAGCGGCGCGAAGGCGGGGGACCGGTCCGCCCCAGCCGCGTTCGGTAACCGCCTACCGCTCAGTGCGGGTGCTGGGCCGCGTACCTGGCTCGTTCCAGCGCTCGGCGCTGGGCTCGCCGCGGGTTCTCCAGATCCGCGGGCAAGCCGTGCTTCGCGAGCCGGTGCGCCCGGTTCATCGGCATGAAGGCGACGGTGTAGAACAGCGCCAGCAGCAGCGCCAGCAGGACCATCGCGCCGCGCAGCCACAATTCGCCGGGGAAGAGCAGGAACACCGCGAACAGCGGAGTGAACGGCACCATTCCGCGCAGTACGTGCCGGGTGGCGGCGAACCTGCCGGTCAAATCGTCGCGCACCCAATCGCGCATCGAATCGGGCAGGCGGCGGCCGAAGGCGTAGCCGATCCACTGGATCGGACCGGGCCGTCGTCGCTCTCTGGTCATGACCGGGCTCCTCGGTTGGGGGTCGGGGCGTCGGGCTCGGCGAGCACCGACCGGCGGGCCGCCTCGTTCACCCGGGTGAGGACTTCGCGCAACTGCTCGAGATCGGCCAGGGTCACGCCGAGGCGCTGCACGACGGCGGGTGGTATCCGCTCGGCCTCGGCGCGCAGGGCGGCTCCGGCCGGGGTCAGGTTCACCACCAGGTTGCGCTCGTCCCGGCTGTCGCGTTCGCGGCTGATCAGCCCGGCGGCTTCGAGGCGCTTGAGCAGGGGGGACAGCGTGGGGGAGTCGAGCTGGATGGCCTCGGCGATGGCTTTGACCGACATCGGCGCCTCACCCCAGAGCGCGAGCATCACCAGATACTGCGGGTGGGTGAGCCCGAGCGGTTCGAGCAGCGGGCGGTAGACGGCCAGCACCGCGCGATTGGCCACGGCCAGCGCGAAGCACACCTGCCGGTCCAGGCGCAGCGGATCCTCGATCTCGGTATCCATCGGTCCCGCTTGTCGCCTCCAAGTTAGCGCATGAATAGTTAGTGCGTTAATCAATGTGGGCGACATCTCGGCGCGAGATCCCGGCGTCGGGGCCGTCGCTGGATACCGTGAGATGCATGCACCATGACGCCGGTCCGCCACGAATCCAGGAACTCGACGCGGTTCGTGGTTTCGCGCTGTGCGGCATGCTCGTGGTGAACATCTGGCGGATCACCGACATCCCGGCGACGGACGAATCGGGCGTGGTGCTACCGGTCCGGCACGCGTTGTCGGTGGTGTTCGAGGGACGGTTCTTCCCGATCTTCGCGTTCCTGTTCGGGGTCGGCTTCGCCTTGCTGCTGGACAGTGCCGCGGAGCGGAGCGAGCGCCCAGGGCTTGTCCTGATCCGCCGCTTGCTCGCACTCGGGGTGATCGGCTTGGTCCATCAGCAGTTCCAGCCGGGTGAGGTACTGCTCCCGTACGCGCTGGTCGGGTTGGCGATCCTGCTGCCCGCCTCGACGCTGCCGAACTGGGTTCTGCTCTCGGCGGGGCTGGCAGGCACCTTCGGCGTCGCGCTGGCGCTCGGCGGCGGGCTGGCCCTGACGCCGGGGTTGTTCCTGCTCGGTCTGGCCACCGCGCGCGCCGGGATCGTGGACACCCTCGATGAGCGGGGCTGGCAGATCGCCGCGGTCTTCGCCCTCGCCGTGCCCGCCGCGGTAGTGGCGGGCCGGTGGGAATACCGCATACCGTATCTGGAACTGTGGTCCACTCCCGCCGTGGCTGTCGCGGGTCTGCTGGGTGCGCTGGCCTATGTCACGGGGCTGCTGCTGTTGCTGCGCATCGAGCCCGGCCAGGTGCTGGCGGAGGTGTTGCGTCCGCTGGGTCGCCTGGCGTTGACGAACTATGTCACCGCCACCGCGGTGATCCTGCTCGCCGCACCGCGTCTCGGCCTGCCCGGCTCCGGGAGCTACGCGGCGGTACTCGGGTTGGCGGTCGGGATCATCGTGGCGCAGGCGGTATGCAGTGCGGTGTGGTTGCGGTTCTTCGAGCACGGCCCGCTGGAATGGGCGTGGCGCTGCGTCACCTGGTGGATGGTGGTGCCGATCCGGCGGACGCGGGTGCCCAGCCGCCCGTACTGAATTCAGCGCGCTGGATCGCCGGTGTTCTCCAGCTCGGCCAGCGTCGCGGAAGTCAAAGGCCCCGTGTCGAATTGGACGGCGACCTCGACGAGCCAGGCCAGCTCGGCGGCCAGTGTGGGTTGACTCGGTTCGCGGAACGACTGGTCTTCGCCCGTGGGCGGCAGGCCGAGCCGGTGCGACCGCAGTGCCGCGGCGATGCGCGCGGCCTCGATCGCGGCGGCTCTGTCGCGTCCCGGGATCGCCAGTTCGCTCGCCAAGCGCTCGGCGACCGCCACGGCCTCGGCGGACAGATGCGGCCGCAACCGCAACAGCCAGTCCCGTATCTCGATCACCCTGCGATACACCCGGTCTCGTGCCGCCGCACCGCGCCGGTCCGGCGGATGCGCCAGTTCCGGATCCACTTCGCGTAGGGCCAGCCACAGCGGGCGCAGCCGCGGCAGCGCCCGCAGCCGGGCGGTGGTGTGCAGCAGCCATGGCGCGAGCGAGGGGGCCAGGTAGCCGATCAGCATGAGGGTCGCGCCCAGGCTCGCGAACGCGGGCGCGATGTCGGTGCTGAGGCGGCGCAGGTCGATGCCGGACCATGCCCCGACGATCGAGATCAGCTTGCCCGCGCTGTAGCCGAGCGCGATGGTGCTGCCGAGCGCGAGCAGCCGCAGGCCGCGGCGTAACCAGATCCGGTCGACCTCACCCATCCATCGCAGGCACAGCACGACGATGCGGATCAGCGCAGCGGAGTACACGGCGAGGTAGACGCCGAGAAAGGCGCACGCCAGTGGAACTTTCGCGTAGTGGTCGTCGAAGTCGGTGGGATGACTCTCGTCGTGCACCGGCGCCACCGCGAACAGCGCCGTCAGCACCGCGGGCGCCAGCACCGGCAGGACGAGCACGCGCCGCGCCGCGCCCGCGTCCGGTTCCCGGTCCGCCACCATGAATCCGGTCCAGACCACTTGGGCGAGCACCGCGCTCGCGATCGCCCCGTACACCACCAGCGACGCCAGATTGGGCACGCCGGAGACGTCATCGATCCAGGTGTAGGTCCGCGGCACCGCCGCTTCGAACCCGATGGCCGCCGCGAGGATGGCGAACGCCACCGCCCAGCGAGCGGGACTGCCCGGGTTGCGCAAGGCCAGACCGGTCCGCCACAGGAACGCCGCGGACGCGAAGACGCCGACGCCGCCGTACACCAGCGCGAACCACATGCTCAGGCTCGCCCCGGCCCCAGTGCGTCCAGCAGTCTGCGTGCGGTGACCGGCGCGGAATCGGGCAGGACCCACTCCTCCCGTGCCGTCCACTGCGTGATGTGGTCGGCCATCAGCATGTTCGCGATGTGTTCGGCCTCGCGCTCCTGCGGATGCGCGTAGCTGGTGCGCCCGAGCATGCGCCGCACGACCGCGGGGTCGATGTTCGGCGCGAGCAGCCGCACCGCTTCCGCGCCGCGAACATCGACGGTGCGGTGACCGGCGAGCAGATGGCCGAGTTCGTGACAGACGATGTGGTCCTGATGCACCTTCGAGGTGTTGCTCTGATAGGCGATGAAATCGATGGCATCGGTGACCAGCAGGCCGCCGGTGAGCCCGGTGACCGGGAAGTTCTCCGGGCGCAACCGCAGCGGACGGGCGCGACGCTCGGCGACGGCCTCGGCCAGCTCGCCGACGGTGAACCGGCCGGGCAGACCCATGGCCCGCAGTTCCCTGCGCAGTCGGCGACGATCCAGCACCGGCCGGTCACCTCCGTCCCTGCTCCAAGCCGCGATCCGCATCGCTCACTCGTCTTGCTCGTTCTCGATGCGCCGCAGGATGTCCAGCATCGCCAGCACCGATTCAGCGCGGACCGTACCCTGTTGCAGCCCGTCGCGCAGCACCAGTTCGAGCACCTCGTGCTCGGCATTTCCCTTGAGCGCGTTGATCAACGCCAGTTCGCTGCCGCGCGCCGTCGCCAGTCGCGGGTCGGTGAACGGGTCGAGGCTGTCGAGACCGAAGTAACCGCGGAACACCTCCAGGGTCTCGTAGGACGGGTTCACCGCCTGCCCGGTGCGCAGCTTCCAGAGGTAGTTGGCGGACAGGCGCGCTCCGGTGGTGCGGTGGATGTCCTCGGCCAGCGCTCGATGCGTGATCTCCTGCGTCCGCCCGTCTTTGCCCGTGGGCGGGTGCATTCCGTTGATGAGCGTGTTGAGAGCCCGTGTGAACGGGTGTAAGTCGTCCCCCATAACGGCTGTGTCTCCTGTTGTTGACAGGGTGTGTGGCGTAGATCATACTCGTCCCTGCTCCGTCGGCGCATGCCGGTGTGGTCGTCCCCGGAGGGGTTTCCGACCGCGAGAGGCCCGGCACCAGAGCGGTAGCAGGTGGGGCGATCATCGTCGCTCGCCCCATCTCATCGGAGTTTCACCGGCAGCGCCAGTGGTCCGCGATGGCGGAAACCGGAGCGCCAGTCGATCTCTCGTTCGTCCACCGCGAGCGCCGCATCCGGCCACCGGGTGCGGACGTGATCGATGGCGGCCGCGGTGATGGTGCGTACCAGCGCGTTGCCCAAGCAGGCGTGCACGCCGTAGCCGAGCGCGAGCTGGTCCGTGCGGTCTCTGGTGAGGTCCAGTTCCGCTGGGCGCTCGAAGATTCCGGGATCGCGGTTGGCCGAGGCCAGGCACAGCAGTACCGTCTGCCCGGCGGGGATCGTCGTGTCGCCGACGGCCAGGTCGGTGGTCGCGAAGCGCGGTCCGGCCAGTACCTGCGGGGAGAGGAATCGCAGCAGTTCGTCGACGGCGGATTGCTTGTCGTCCAAGGCATGCCAGGCTCGCCACTGATCCGGGCGGCCGAGCAAGACGAGCACGGAACCGGCGATCAGGTCGGCGAGCACTTCGTACCAGACGAACAGCAGGTAGAACAGCAGGCCGGTGAGCTCGTCACCGGTCGGCGATCCGGAGGACAGGCGGGCGCTCGCCCAGCGCCCGAGTGCGGTGTCGGCATGCCGCGCCCGCGCGGAGGCGTCCGCGATGATCGCGAGCATGGTGGCGAGGGTGTCCCGGGCGCGTGGTGGCGATGCCGACGGCAGCAAAGTCGAGTTCGCCCAGCGGCGAAGGCGTTCGGCGGTGGGGTTGTCGAGGCCGAGGAGTTCGGCCAGTACGGCTGCGGGAAGCGGCACCGCGAGTCGTTGGACGAGATCGACGGTCTCGCCCGGATCGTGGTCGTGCAGGAGCGAATCCACCAGTGCGGGCGCGCGCTCGGTCCACTCGGACAACCGGCGTGGCGACAGCTCGGCGGTCACCAGGCTGCGCAGCCGTGCGTGATCGGCCGGCGCGGCGCTCAGCATCACGTCCAGTGGCGGCGGCACCGGGAAACCCCGGTAGTCGTCTCCCTTCGCGTACCGGGCCCGGGTGGACAGCCGCTCATCCAGCAGCCCGGCCCTGACATCCCGGTAGCGCGTCACCAGCCAGGCCGGTGGCCCGTCGGGCGTGCGAACGCGGTGCACGCCCCCGTCGATGCGCAGGCGCTCGAGCGTGGGCCACGGGTTCCGGGCGAAGTCGGAGTCGAACACATCCGTCACTCCGTCATCATCCCGCACCGATTCGCGGGAATCGGGGCCGCTGCCCAGGTCTGCCGGTGGGCGCGGGGCGCGCCGATCAGGAGGCGGCGGCTCCGGTCTGCCGGATCGCGTCGAGGACCTCACCGTAGGTGAGCGTGGTCGAGTTCACGAGGGCGCGCTCCGAGGTCACGTCGATGTCGACGGAATCGATGCCGTTGACACCGCGCAGTGACGATTCGATCGCCGAGGCGGACTCCCGGGTAACGTTGTGCAGAGTAACCGTGTACGTCATGTAAATCGCTTTGACCGATTCCACACGGTCAAACTTTCTTTTCTGTCCCGTTTGATCGCGGGGACCCCGGGAATAGCGGAGTTGTCAAACGACTCGACGCAACAGGGATTGCCATGATCATCATCGGGCTCGTCGCCTTGATCGCGGCCGTGATCATCGGAGTTGCCGCCGTAGTGGGCAACACCGGCCCCGCTCAGCAACTGACGAGCGATTTCTCGGTTTTCGACTATCACTTCCACGGTTCCGCCGGAGCGCTGTTCGGTTACGGAATCACGCTCGGCGCGATCGGGATGCTCGGACTGGCCCTGGTCCTGTCCGGCGCCTGGCGGGTCACCCGCCGCGGCGTGGTGGCGCGTCGTGAACTCGCACGGTCGCGCCGCGAGATGGCGGCGGTACGGCGTGATCTGGCGGCGGACACTACCGCACCGGCGGCGCAGGCACCGCAGGAACCGTCTTGGCGGCGGTGGTTGCGCACACGCGGCTCGGGTACTGCCCGCACCGATCGCGGCGCCACGGTCTCGACCTCGAAACCCGTGACCGCGAAATAATTGAGAAGAAAAGGAATACGACAATGATCATTCTCGGCCTCATCCTCCTGGTCTTGGGCTGGCTGCTCGGCATCGGGCTGCTCACCACCGCGGGCATCATCGTGCTGATCATCGGGCTCGTGCTGCTGGTGGCCGGTTCGGTGGGTCGTCCGGTCGGTGGCCGCCGCTGGTATTACTAGGGATTCCGCATGAAGTTCGAAGATCGCCTCGCGCACCAAGTGCAAGCGACCAGGGGCAGCGTGAAGAAATTCGTCGGCCGAGCGACCGGTAACTCCCGGCTGGAGGCCGCGGGGCGGCGGGAGCAGGCCCGCGGCAATCTGAAACGCGCCGGGGACAAACTGCGGGACGCGTTCAAGCGCTGACCGCCCACCGCTACGCCGGTGCCGGGCGAAGGCCGTCGGCCTTCGCCCGGCACCGGCGTGTTCTCTGGAAGGGCACGAGCGAATCCGCGCGTGCGAGTCAGACTCCGGCGACGCCGGCGAGCTGTCCGATGCCGTAGGTGACGGCCATCGCGAGCGCGCCGCCGACCACCACCCGGACCACCGCGCGGCCGCGGGGGGCGCCACCCAACCGGGCACTGACCGACCCGGTGAGCGCGAGCGCGGCGAGCACGGCCGCGAACGTCACCGGAATCCGCGCCGTGACCGGCGGCAGCAGGATGGCCAGCAACGGCAGCAGCGCGCCGAGTGTGAAGGCCACCGCCGACGAGAACGCCGCCTGCCAGGGGTTGGTCAGCTCGGCGGGATTCAGGCCCAGTTCCGCCTCCGCGTGCGCGGTGAACGCGTCGTGCGCGGTGAGCTCTTCGGCGACCTTGCGCGCGGTTTCGGCCGTCAGCCCCTTGGCCCGGTAGATCCCGGTCAGTTCGGTCAGTTCGTAATCCGGCTCGTCGCGCAGCTCCCTGCGCTCTTTCGCCAGCAAGGCCCGCTCGGCATCGCGCTGCGTGCTGACCGAGACGTACTCGCCCACCGCCATGGAGATCGCTCCCGCCGACAGGCCCGCGATGCCCGCGGTGAACAAGGCCGGTGTGTCGGTGGTCGCCGCGGCGACGCCGACGACCAGACCGGCGGTGGACACGATGCCGTCGTTGGCGCCGAGCACGCCAGCGCGCAGCCAGTTGAGTTTGGAGGCCCAGCCGTTGCCGTGCGGCTCGTGCGGATGTGCGCCGGAGGCGTCGGTCCTGCGTTCCATGGAACGCACACTAATCTCCACCGTCGGGCGCGGGCGGGAACCACTACTGCCCGGACGGCTGCGTGCGGGGTTGGCGGGGCACCGCTTGGGGATGCGGCAGCATCGTGCGGTGGATGATCTGCAAGATCAGCAGGAACAGCACGGAGAGTCCGGCGGTGGTGAAATCCCCGACCAGCACCGACAGTACGGCGAAGGCGCCGAACACCGGGAACTCCAGCACCGCGCACCAGCGCAGGATCCGCAGCCGCCTGGCGTTGGCGGCCAGCCGTTGCACACCGTCGTCGATGATGGTCAGCGCCGTCTCGTAGCGCACCATGCCGTCACCGACCTGGACGAACATGTGCACCGCTTGGTCGCGGCTGAGCTCGCCGAGCCAGGCACGGTCGATCAGCCGCTTGCCCTCCTCGGCGACCTCCTTGATAACCGCGTCCATCGCGGCCCCCTTCCCAGTCGATCGGAGAGTCTAGCGGCCCGATCGCGCCTTCCCAGTGGCGATTCGGACCGCCCTTCGATCGCGCTGAGCGGCAGGTTGTCGCCGTCGTGGGGTGGTTGATCATGTCCGGCCTCGCCGCTGGGCACGGACCCGTCCGATCGCCCTGGCGCTACCGGCCGGGCTGGATCTCCGAACGGTCGTCCCGAATGCCGATCCAGGCGTAGTCCCGCGCCCTGGTGATCGCCACGAGCTTCTGCCGGTCGGCGAGTTCGGCTCGTTCGCGTCCCGCGCCGGTGCGCGATCGCGCGTCGACCGGCCAGGTCGGATGGAACACGGCCGCGAAGTCGAGCCCCTTGGCGCGGTGCACCGTGCCGACCTTGACCGCCGCGTGCGGCGTCCCGTCGTAGTCCTCCAGGGGCAGTGTCGCGATGCCGACAGCGTCCAGCGCGCCGGCGAGCCGTACGGCCTCGTGCCGCGTCCGGGTGAGTACGGCGATGTCCGACAACGGCTTCCCGCATCCGCGGATACCGTCGACCAGCGCGGCCTCCAGGTAGTGATCGGGTCCGCGCCAGATCCGCACCACGCCGTCGGGCAGGATGACGTCGGCATCGCGCAGCGGCACGCCGGGCGCGTCGTCGAAATCGCCGAGCTCGTCCACCGCATCGATGCCCGCGGCGTTCTCCCAGACGCGGCGGCGGTTGCGGTAGTTCACCCGCAGGACCTCGCCGCGGCCGCGCAGGTCGATGCCCGCGTCGGCCATACGCCAGCCCCCGGCGTACACCTGCTGCTGGCCGTCGCCGAGCAGGAGCAGCGGACTCGACCCGTTGCCGCCCGCGATGGCGTGGGCAAGCCGCAGCCCGGCCAGCGTGATGTCCTGCACCTCGTCGACGACGACCGCGTCATAGGGCTCGGACAGCGGTTCGTTGCGGATCTCGGCCAGCGCGATGGCGATGACGTCGCTGTAATCGGAGATGCCCCGCTCGCGCATCTCGCTCACGTACGGCACGTACAGTTTGCGCCACACGTCGGCGCGCCGGCCGTCGTCGAGACGAACGCCGTTGCGCCCGTACCGGTCCGCACGCTGATAGACGTCCAGATCATCGATCTCGCGCCCCTTGATCACCCGGTCGATCTCCTCCCGCCAATAGCTCTCGTGCGGCTCGATGTCCTCGAAGTCGGCTCGCGCCCGCTCCCAGACCCGGGCGAACACGCGGTCGGCTCCGTGCGGGTCGAGTTTCGGCGCCGCGATCCGCTGTGCGAGGAAGTCCAGGGCCCAGGCATGCAGGCCGGCGAACCGGACGCGGCTCTCGGTTCCCGGCGCGAGCCTGCGGAAGTAGGTCTCCTGGCAGTTCGCGAGCGTCTTCACAAACGTCGTGTACAGCTGACGGCCGGTGGATCGCTTCGCCTGCCTGGCCATTCGGTGCAGCGCCACGACGGTCTTCCCGGTGCCCGCCGGGCCGGTCAGCCGGGCTGGGCCGGTGTACTTGCGCGTGACCAGGACTTCCTGTTCCGGATCCAGAAACGTCATCCAGTGCTGGAACGGCATCCCCAGCGCCGCGTCCCGCTGCGGCGCAAGCACTTCCGACCGGTCGAGCAGCGCCGGTTCCGGTACGCCCCGCGTCGTTTCGTCGAGCTCGAGCAGGTCGTAGTCGCGGGCCGACTGGTGGGCCACGGTGTTCGCGATGGCCTGTACCCGGGTGGGTCGCAGGTGCCGCTGCCGTGCGCGGATCACTCGATCGAGTTCGCCTGGCCCGGCCACGGCGAACCGGCCGTCCTCGCGCACGCGCACTCCGCTGGGCACGAGCAGGACGAGCTGCACGTCGTGGGCGACGAGCTTCTCCCGCCCGAACTGCAATCTGCCGAAACGAGTCTCGACATCGCGGCGGATGTCGTCCAGTTCGGCCGGGACGCCCTCGGCGAACCGCAACGCGAAAAGCCCGGTGCCGCAGGCCAGCAGCGCATGGGCGTGGTCAGCGGGCAGGCGCTCCGGATTCCGGTGGACGAGCAGGTATCGGCCCGGCTCGGCCAGCGCGTCGGCGAGAAAGGTGCGCTGGAACGATGTCAGGCCGGAGATGTGGGTCAGCGTGTCCGTGACACGCGAAAGCCAGGTGTTCATGGAGTCCCCTTCCGGTGCACACCTACCCCGTCTTCGACGGTAAAGACACCGCGCCGGTAAGGGAACGAGCCGAAGGGTCTCGGGGGCAACCGTTATCGAAACGGGCGGATCGGACACCGGACCGTTGTCGAGATGTCACCCGAAAGTGTCGTGCTGCTGGGATCTTTCGTGTGCTTCCGTGCGTCGCAGAACGGTAGGCGTTGTGCCCCACCATCTTCGGGCGCAGCGGGTGAAAGTCGCCTGCTCGGACAGTCCGATCAGCGAGGCGACCTGGCTCATCGGCATGTCCGTCGTGGTCAGATACCGCCGCGCCGCGTCCCGGCGGACCTCGTCCAGGATCGCGGCGAACGAGGTGCGCTCGGCGGCGAGACGTCGTTGCAAGGTGCGCGGGTGCACCGTGAGCAGCCGTGCCACCGCCGATATCTCGGGCGCGGACGTGCCGAGCAGCTGTTGGACCGCGGCGCGCACCTGCGGGGCGAGCGCCGCGGTCGCGGTACCGGACTGCTCGGCGAGGAAGGCCATCGCCAGCCGGTGCAGGTTCTCGTCACCGCCGGTGAGCGGCCTGCCCGCGAGGCTGCTCGGCAGGCGCAGCGCCGCGAACGGCCGCTCGATCCGCACCGGGGCGCCGAAGAATTCCTCGTAACCGGCGACCGCCGCCTCCGGTCGATAGGGCAGCTCGACCGAGCGCAACCCGTATCGGTCGTCCACCAAGCGCTGAATGGTGCGATGCACGAATGCCAAGCCCAGGTCGGTGCCCTGGACGGGGGTCGGGCGTCCCGGCCGCACCCCGTAGCGCAGCGCGATCACGCCGCGATCTCCGTAGGGGTCCGGCTCCAGCGTCAGGCTCAGCGACCGCGCGTGCAGGAACAGATACCGCGCCGAGCACTCGAGCACGTCGGCCAGCGACGGCGAATTCCGGATGGCCAGCGCGAGCGGGCCGAGCATGTCCAGATCCTGCCGCTGGGAGATCCGCAGGCCCAGGTCGGGGCAGCGCAGCTGGTGCGCGGCCAGCTCCAGGACGGCGGCGACGCGCTCGTCGGGCACGAGCAGGTCGTCGGTGTCCAGGGCGGCCACCGGCAGGCCGCAAGCCGTGGCCAGCGCCTCGGCGTCGCCGCCGAGTTCGGCCACGGTCGCGCGAAAGCCGCGCAATCCCGCGGATCGGATCACCGACATGTCGTTCAGAATCAAATAGTTGTCGCGCAAAGTCAAGGAAGCGGCGGCCTCGGCTCGCACACTGGAGACATGACGGAGACCGCGGTAGCACCGGAACACCTCGATGTCGTGATCGTCGGCGCAGGCCTGTCCGGTGTCGGCGCTGCCTACCGGTTGCAGACCGAGTGCGAAGGCAAGTCCTACGCCGTCCTGGAGGCCCGCGAAACGCTGGGCGGCACCTGGGATCTGTTTCGCTACCCGGGCATCCGCTCGGATTCCGACATGTTCACCCTCGGCTACCCGTTCAAGCCGTGGCGCGACGCCAAGTCGATCGCGGACGGCCCATCGATCCTGCGCTACATCGCCGAGACCGCGAGCGAGAA
>NZ_BAFR01000043.1 GCF_000308435.1 Nocardia araoensis NBRC 100135
GGCCCTCGACACAGTCGAGGGCCTTTCGTCGTATTCGGGCCAGAACGTTTCGCAGCAATTTCGTAGGGAACCTTAAGCACATACAGCGCGCGGACGACGATGATGGAGGGTGGGATGGATCGCCGCCCCGCGCGAACAACGGAGGTATGCATGGTCGTCGCGACGACGCCGGGTCACCCGGCGCCGGCCGAGTCCGCCACGTCGGCTCGGCCGCGGTGGTGGCGGCCGCGGCTGCCCGCGACGGCCGTGTACTTGGCGGGGCTGGTCGTCGTCTCGGCGGTCTTCTCCGTACTGAGCGACTCCGCGCAGACGCGGGTGGTTCTGCACGCGAGCACGAACCTGCAGAACTTGCTCGACGGGCGGATCGGGACGTTGCTGGCAAGCGCATTCGTGATCGGCGACGTCGTCGGGTCGTGGGTGATCATTCCGTTGCTGGCCTGCTTGCTGGCTCTCGCCGAGCTGCGCTTCGGTGCGCTGAGGCTGGTGCGCGTTTTCCTGGCCGGTCACATCGGCGCCACATTGCTCGTCGCGGCGGGTCTGTGGGTGGGTGTGGAGGCCGGATGGGCGCCCGCGAGCATCCGCTGGGCCGAAGACGTCGGTGTCAGCTACGGCGCCATGGCCCTGATCGGGGCGCTGGTGGCTGCCCTGCCCTACCGGTGGCGGGCCGCCTGGTCGACGCTGTGGTTCATCGTCGGGGTGGAGGGCGTGCTCATCGAGCAGACCTTCACCCAGGTCGGGCACTTGGTGGCGTTCACGATCGGCACCGTGGTCGGGTTCTTCATGATCTGGACCAGGACGACCACTCGTCGGCAGCTCACCCGGATCGAAAGCGCGTTGCTCGCCGTCAGCGTGGTTCTCGCGGCGATTCTGCTCATGGGCTGACGACAGGGGCGTACCGGCGTTCGCCTACAGTGCTTGGGTGCGCCTAGTGATTGCTCGCTGTCAGGTCGACTACGTAGGGCGACTCACCGCCCATCTTCCGATGGCCCGCAGGCTACTGCTGATGAAAGCGGACGGCTCGGTGCTCGTGCACTCCGACGGCGGCTCGTACAAGCCGCTGAACTGGATGAGCCCGCCGTGCTGGCTGGAAGAACGCAACGGCGATGCGCAGCTCCCGGATGGAGCGAAGGCGCTGTGGGTCGTTGCCAACAAGGCCGGTGAGGAACTTCGCATCACCATCGAGGACATCGAGCACGACTCCTCGCACGAACTGGGCGTAGACCCGGGCTTGGTGAAAGACGGCGTGGAGGCTCATCTCCAAGAGCTGCTCGCCGAGCACGTGCAAACGCTCGGCGCGGGCTACACCCTCATCCGCCGCGAGTACATGACCGCGATCGGCCCGGTGGATCTGCTGTGCCGGGACGCTGACGGCGCCACCGTTGCGGTGGAGATCAAACGGCGCGGTGAGATCGACGGCGTCGAACAGCTCACCCGCTACCTCGAGTTGCTCAACCGGGATCCGCTGCTGGCTCCGGTGGTGGGCGTCTTCGCCGCCCAGCAGATCAAGCCGCAGGCGCGCACGCTCGCCGAGGATCGCGGCATCCGCTGTCTCACACTCGATTACGACGCCCTGCGCGGCACGGAGAGCAACGAATTCCGCTTGTTCTGAACTCGGGGGCGCGCGGGGCTCGCGCGGGCGAGTAATAGGCTTGTCGCATGCCCCGCCGGAAACCGCGTTCGGATCGCCACGCTGATCACTCGCGGGCGGGGGGCGCGCCGATCGGGGATGTTTTCGGACGAACCGAATCGGGTCCGGATGGTGACGAGGCGTATGTGGTCCGCACCATTCCGGGTGCCCGTGCGATAAAGACCTACCGCTGCCCCGGCTGCGATCACGAGATTCCGCCCGGCGTCGCGCACATCGTCGCGTGGCCGGCTTATGGCGGAGAAGACGACCGCAGGCATTGGCATCGTGGGTGCTGGAACGGTCGCCGCACTCGGCGAATCACCCGGCGGTGGTCCTGAGGCCGGAAGGTCCGGATCGACCCGGAATTGAGGAAGGCCGCCCCGATGGGGCGGCCTTCGGTGAATTCGGTTCAGTGTGCTGCAGTCGCCGTGGCCCGACGTCAGTTGCTGATGTCGGCGCTCTCGCGCTCTTCCGAGTCGATCTCGTCGTCCTCGGTGGCGACCTCGGGGATCGCCTTCTGACGGGAGCCGGTGACCGACTTGGTGTTGCCGCCGATCGACTTGCGCTGATCCGGAACGCCGTCGAGCAATTCGCTTTCCCGGTTGACCGCGGCGAGCATCGCGGGCACCGAGTCGAGCTGACCGCGGATACCGAGCAGCTGGGCGAGCACGCGGCCGCGCAGTACGCGCATCTCCTCGGCCAGTTCCTTCGCGTGCGCGATCTTGCGCTCGGAGGTCTGGGTGGCGGAGGTGATGAGGCGGTTGGCCTCGTCGGTCGCGTCCTTGATCCGCTGGGCGGCCTCGGCGCGGCTGGTGGCTTCCAGCTCCTCCATGGCGCGGGTGAGCTTGGTGCGACGCTCGGCCATGGTGGCCTCGAAGTCCTGCTGGGTGGCCTTGCGCTTCGCGTCGGCTTCCTTCGCGATGCGGTCGGCCTCGGCCTGGGCGGCCTCGATGATCTTGGCGGACTCGGTGCGCGCGTTCGCGAGGGTCTGCTCGAATTCGATCTCGAGCGCCTCGCGCTTCTCCTTGGTCTCCGCGAGCAGCGACTCGTACTTGCCACGCATCTCGGTGGCCTGCTGCTCGGCGATCGACACCATTTCCGCGGCCTCGGCCTGTGCCAGAGCACGAACCTCGGACGCCTCGTCGGAGGCGAGCCGGAGCATGCGGGAAATGCGGTCGGACATGCCTTCCGCGGTGGTCGGCGGCACCGAGAGTCGGTCGACCTCCTTGCGGAGTTCGTCGATCTCGTCGCGCGCGTCTTCCAACTGGCTCGCGAGGTTACGTGCTTGGGCCGCAGCCGCATCGCGGTCGGTGGCGGTGACTCTCAGTTCCGCGTCGAAGCGGTCGAAGTAATTACGCACCTCGTCTTGCGCATAACCCTTGCGCACAACGGTGAAGGGCAGTGCAACGAAGCGATTGCGATCGGACTCGGGTGACGACATGGCACACAAACTACAGCCTGAAGACAGCCGATGGTGACTCGACTGCGAATGTCATTCCAACGAGTTTTCCCGACCTGACGCCGATACTAGTGCGTAACATTCGCGTTCGGTTCGACCAACTCGATCAGCACACCTCCAGCATCCTTCGGGTGAATGAAATTGATGCGGGAATCGGCCGTTCCATGCCGTGGGGCGTCGTACAGCAAACGCAGACCCTTGGCGCGCAGGTACGCGGAGACGGCCTCGATGTCGGTCACCCGGTAGGCCAGTTGCTGCAAGCCGGGGCCGCTGCGGTCGATGAACTTCGCGATCGTCGATTCCGCGTCGAGTGGCGCCAGCAACTGCAGGGCAGTGGCGCGGTCGGGTGCGCCGGGCAGCGACAGCATCGCCTCGTGCACGCCCTGGGCCTCGTTGACCTCGCGATGGGTCTCGATCATGCCCAGGTTCTCCGCGTACCAGGCGACCGCGGCGTCCAGGTCGGGCACCGCGATGCCGACGTGGTCCACCGCGGTCACGTAATCCGCGGGGATGAAAGATGACTGTTCGATAACGTTGCTCACCATTCGAAAGTAGCGCGACCTGGCACGGGGTGCGCGGGACACACCCGCTACCGTTGAGTAGAACACCTGCTCTCGCACTGCCGGTATGGGCGCGAGCAGGTCCGATCTACGAATGCGAGGCTCGTCGTGACCACTTCCGTGATCGTCTCCGGTGCGCGTACCCCGGTCGGCAGGCTGCTCGGAGGTCTGAAGGACTTCAGCGGTTCCGATCTGGGCGGGTTCGCGATCAAGGCGGCGCTGGAGAAGGGCGGTGTCGCGCCCGACCAGGTCGACTACGTGATCATGGGTCAGGTGCTCACCGCGGGCGCGGGACAGATCCCGGCCCGGCAGGCGGCGGCGGCCGCGGGCATCCCGATGGACGTGCCCGCGCTGACGCTGAACAAGGTCTGCCTGTCCGGCATCAACGCGATCGCGCTGGCCGACCAGCTGATCCGGGCGGGCGAGTACGAGATCGTCGTCGCGGGCGGTCAGGAGTCGATGAGCCAGGCGCCGCACCTGCTCGAGAAGAGCAGGGAGGGCTTCAAGTACGGCGACGTGACCCTGCGCGATCACATGGCCTACGACGGCCTGCACGACATCTTCACCGATCAGGCCATGGGCGCGCTCACTGAGCAGCGCAACGAGGCCGATCGGATCAGCCGGGAGGATCAGGACGCGTTCGCGGCGGCTTCGCACCAGCGTGCGGCGGCGGCGTGGAAGAACGGCGTCTTCGACGACGAGGTGGTCCCGGTCGCGGTGCCGCAGCGCAAGGGTGATCCGGTGCTGGTGACCACGGACGAGGGCATCCGTGCCGACACCACGGTGGAGTCGCTGTCGAAGTTGCGTCCGGCGTTCCGCAAGGACGGCACCATCACCGCGGGCACCGCGTCGCAGATCTCCGACGGAGCCGCGGCGGTCGTGGTGATGAGCAAGGAGAAGGCGCAGGCGCTGGGTCTGAGCTGGATCGCCGAGATCGGCGCCGCGGGTGTGGTCGCGGGCCCGGACTCGACCTTGCAGGATCAGCCCGCCAACGCGATCGCCAAAGCCTGCGCTCGCGAGGGCATCTCGCCCGCCGACCTGGACCTGGTGGAGATCAACGAGGCGTTCGCCGCCGTCGGCATCGCCTCCACTCGAAAACTGGGCATCGACCCGGAGAAGGTGAACGTGAACGGCGGCGCCATCGCCATCGGCCACCCGCTGGGCATGTCCGGCGCCCGCATCCTGCTGCACCTGGTGCTGGAGCTGAAGCGGCGCGGCGGCGGCGTCGGCGCGGCCGCGCTCTGCGGTGGCGGCGGCCAGGGCGACGCGCTGATCGTCCGCGTCTGAGCCCGGCGGGGCGAGTCCCCGACCTGAATCGTCAACCGATGGCCGCCCCGACGTGGGCGGCCATCGGCCGTCCTGTCCGGCCTGGCACTGATGGGCCGCGAACACCCAGCGCCGAAGGCGCCGCCAATTAGACACAGCTCACTACGACAGCCTGTAGTGCATCGGGCAGAATGGGCGCATGGGCAATGTCTTCGACCTGAGTACGGTGGCCAAGCGGTTTCGTTTCATCGCGGTGCTCGAGGCGATCTCCTGGGTGCTGCTGATCATCGGCATGGTGTTCAAGCGGATTCCCGAGCCGGTGCTGTGGCCGGTCAAGGTGTTCGGCATGACGCACGGCATCGTGTTCGTGCTGTTCGTGATCACCGCGATCATGGCGGCGCGCGAGCTGGGCTGGAATGCCAAGACCACCGTTCTGGCGCTGCTGTCGAGCATCCCGCCGTTCTGCACGGTGCTGTTCGAGGTCTGGGCGGTGCGCACGGGGCAGTTGGGTGAGCTGAGCAACGCCGATTCGGTCGAGTCCGGGGCACCCGCATCCGCCACGTCGTGACAAACTGGAGGTCGTGAATCGACCAGCCGCACGCCGTCCTTCGCCCGCTGTCGCCGCCGCCATGTCCGGCGCGGTCGATCTGTCCAGCCTGAAGCAGCCCGCGGGAGGCGCGGGCGGTCCGGCCGGTGGCGACTACGCGGTTTCCGAGGCCGATTTCGAGACCAAGGTCCTGCGCCGTTCGATGCAGGTGCCCGTGGTGGTCGTGCTGTATTCGCAGCGCAGTCCGGGCAGCGTCGAGCTGGTGCGGACGCTGGAACGTCTGGTGGCCGCCGACGGCGGCGCCTGGGATCTGGCCGCCGTCGAGGCCGAGGCCAATATGCGTATCGCGCAGGCGCTGCGGGTGCAGGGCATCCCGACCGTCATCGCGATCGCGGCCGGGCAGCCGCTGGCCGATTTCGAGGGCGCCCAGCCGGAGCCGCAGGTGCGGCAATGGCTGAACGCCGTGGTCGACGCGGTGGCGGGCAAGCTGGAGGACGGCGGGCAGCCGCAGCCGCAAGCGGAGGACCCGCGTTTCGCGGCGGCCGAGGCGGCGCTGGAGCACGGTGATCTGGCCGGCGCCGAGGCGGCCTACCAAGCGATTCTCGACGCCGAACCGGCGAACGAGGAGGCCAAGGGCGCGCTGCGGCAGCTCCGCTTCCTGGCCCGGGCCCAGGAACTGCCGGAGTCGGCGATCGCGGATGCCGACGCCGACCCGTCGAACGTCGATGCCGCGATCCGCGCCGCCGATCTGGAGTTGTTCCAGCAGCGGCCCGAAGCGGCCTTCGATCGGCTGATCGGCGTCGTCAAGCGCACTTCCGGCGACGAGCGCACCAAGGCGCGCACCCGGCTGCTGGAGCTGTTCGAGCTGTTCGATCAGGCCGAGCCGTTCGTCGTGGCCGCGCGCCGCAAGCTGGCCGCGGCACTGTACTGAGAGCGCGCGGATTCGGGGTCGTGTCGGGTGCGGCCCCTCGTTCGCTACGCGGGGCGTAGCCAGACCGCGCCGTGCGGTGCGAGCGTCACGGTGGCGGAGGCGGGTCGGTCGTGCCACGGCTCGTCGGTCGCCGTCACCTCGCCCAGGTTGCCCAGGCCGGAGCCGCCGTAGTCTGCGGCGTCGGTGTTGAGGATCTCCAGCCAGGGGCCCTGGTGCGGCAGGCCGACTCGGTAGGCGTGGTGCGCCGACCCGGAGAAGTTGTAGACGCAGGCCACCACGGAGCCGTCGGAGCCGTATCGCAGGAACGCCAGCACGTTGTTCGCACGGTCGTTCGCCTCGATCCAGGCGTAACCGCCGGGGGTGGTGTCCTGGCTCCACAGGGCGGGGTGGGCGCGGTAGACCGCGTTCAGGTCGCGCACCAGGGTGGTGATGCCCTGGTGCAGCGGGTTGTCCCGTTCGTGCCAGTCCAGGCCGCGATCGTGCGACCACTCCCGGAACTGGCCGAAATCCTGCCCCATGAACAGCAGCTGTTTACCCGGGTGGGCCCACATGTAGGCCAGCAGCGCCCGCACGCCCGCGGCTTTGGCGAAATCGTCGCCCGGCATCCTGGTCCACAGCGTGCCTTTGCCGTGCACGACCTCGTCATGGCTGATCGGCAGCACGTAGTTCTCGCTCCAGGCGTAGACCAGCGAGAAGGTGATCTCGTTGTGGTGCCAGGAGCGGTGCACCGGGTCTCGGCCGAGGAACCCGAGGGTGTCGTGCATCCAGCCCATGTTCCATTTCATGGTGAAGCCGAGACCGCCGACGTCGATGCCGCGGGTGACGCCGGGCCAGGTGGTGGACTCCTCGGCGATCGTCACGACGCCGGGGTGATGCCGGTGCAACGTCTCGTTGAGATCCTGCAGGAAGTCGACGGCCTCCAGGTTCTCCCTGCCGCCGTGCACGTTGGGCTCCCACTGGCCTTCGGCGCGGGAGTAGTCCAGGTAGAGCATGGAGGCGACCGCGTCGACGCGCAGGCCGTCGATGTGGAATTCCTCGATCCAGTAGCGAGCGTTGGCGATGAGGAAGTTGCGTACCTCGGGTCTGCCGAAGTCGAACACATAGGTGCCCCAGTCGAGTTGCTCGCCCCGGCGCGGGTCGGCGTGTTCGTAGAGCGGGGTGCCGTCGAATCGGGCCAGCGCCCACTCGTCGCGCGGGAAGTGGGCGGGGACCCAGTCCAGCAGGACGCCGATGCCCGCCGCGTGCATACGGTCGACGAACGCGCGGAAGTCGTCCGGGGAACCGAAACGGGCCGTCGGCGCGTAGTAGGAGGTGACCTGGTAGCCCCACGAGCCGCCGAACGGATGCTCGGCGATGGGGAGCAATTCGATGTGGGTGTATCCGGTCGCCCGCACGTAGTCGGCGAGCTGATCGGCCAGTTCGCGGTAGCCGAGGCCGGGTCGCCACGACCCGAGATGCACTTCGTAGACGCTCATCGGGGCGCGGGTGGGGTCGGTCGCCGCGCGCTGCTCGAGCCAGGCGCTGTCCTGCCACACGTGGTGGCTTTCGGTGACCACCGACGCCGTGGCCGGAGGATGCTCGGTGGCGAAGGCCAGCGGGTCGGCGTGGTCGACGGTCCGCCCGTCGGCGCCGTGGACGCGGTATTTGTACTTGGCGCCCGGCGCGACACCCGGGACGAAGACTTCCCAGATCCCGGACGACCCGAGCGCGCGCATCGGCGCGGTGTTGCCGCTCCAGCCGTCGAAGTCGCCGATCACGGTGACGCCGCGCGCGTTCGGCGCCCACACCGCGAACGACGTGCCCACGACGTCACCGTCGAGGGTCGTGTAGCGGCGCGGGTGTGCCCCGAGCACATCCCACAGGCGTTCGTGGCGTCCTTCGCCGATCAGGTGCAGGTCGAGTTCGCCCAACGTGGGCAGGAAGCGGTAGCCGTCGGCGGCGATGATGGTCTGGCCGCCCGGATAGGTCGTCACGACGCGGTAGTCCATGATCTCCGGGTACGGCAGCACCGCGGCGAAGACGCCGTGGCCGAGGGACTTCAGCGTATGGTCGTCGCCGCCGACGCGCACCGACACGGTTTCCGCGTGCGGGCGCAGCACCCGGACGGCCGTGCCCTCGGGATGGGGGTGCGCGCCGAGCACGGTGTGCGGGTCGGAATGGGTGCCCGCCGCGAGCAGCATGAGGTCGCGACGTTTCATCGCAAGGTCCTGCGGTAGGCCAGCTCGGTGCGCGCCTGCTGGGACACCGGGGGCAGGGCGATGATGTGCGCGACGGAACGCGCCGGGTCCAAGCGCACGTAATTGGTCTGCGCCCAGTGGTATTCCTCGCCGCTGACCTCGTCGTACACCACCGGATGGTCGTGCCACTCGCGGCCGATCGCGGGGAGGTCGAGCGAGAGCATCCCCCATTCGGCGCCGAAGGGGTTGAGATTCACCACGACCAGCACCGCGTCGCCACTGCCGGGATCGATCTTGGAGTAGGCGATCAGCGCGTCGTTGTCCACGTGGTGGAAATGCAAGCAGCGCAATTGTTGCAAGGCGGGGTGCGCCCTGCGGATCTCGTTGAGCCGGGTGAGCCAGGGCTCCAGCGATTCTCCGCGCGCGAGCGCCTCGGCGAACGGGCGCGGGCGCAACTCGTACTTCTCCGAATCCAGGTACTCCTCGCTGTCGGGGCGCACCGCTTGGTGCTCGAACAGCTCGAAGCCGGAGTAGACACCCCAGGTCGGGGCGAGGGTGGCGGCCAGGACGGCGCGGATGGCGAACATCCCCGGCCCGCCGTGCTGGAGACTCTCGTGCAGGATGTCCGGGGTGTTCACGAAGAGGTTCGGGCGGGCCTCGTCGGCTTTCGCGGCCAATTCGTTGCCGAATTCGGTCAGCTCCCATTTGGCCACTCGCCAGGTGAAATACGTGTAGGACTGGCTGAATCCGCGCCGGGCCAGCCCGTAGAGCCGGGCGGGGCGGGTGAACGCCTCGGACAGGAAGATGACATCCGGGTCGGTGCGCCACACGTTCGCGATCAGCCACTCCCAGAAGTCGGCCGGCTTGGTGTGCGGGTTGTCGACGCGGAAAATCCTGACGCCGAGCGCGATCCAGTGTTTGACCACTCGCAGCACTTCGGCGTAGAGACCGTCGGGATCGTTGTCGAAGTTGACGGGGTAGATGTCCTGGTACTTCTTCGGCGGGTTCTCCGCGTAGGCGATGGTGCCGTCGGGCAGGGTGGTGAACCACTCGGGGTGCGCCTGCACCCACGGATGATCCGGTGCGCACTGCAATGCGAGGTCCAGCGCCACCTCCAAGCCCAGTTCCCGCGCCGTAGTGACGAACTCGGCGAAGTCGGCTTCGGTGCCCAGATCCGGATGCACGGCATCGTGACCGCCGTGCTTCGAGCCGATGGCCCACGGCGAGCCGACGTCGCCCGGCTCGGTGGTCAGCGTGTTGTTGCGGCCTTTGCGGTTGATCTCGCCGATCGGGTGGATCGGCGGCAGGTAGACCACGTCGAAGCCCATGGCGGCGATGCGCGGAAGGTCCTTGGCGGCCGTGACGAAGGTGCCGTGGACCGGCTTGCCGGTGGCGTCACGGCCGCCGGTCGAGCGGGGGAAGAACTCGTACCAGGAACCGTAGAGCGCGCGGTGCCGCTCGACCAGGACGGTGTGTTGCGGCCCCCGGGTGACCAGGTCGCGCAGCGGCGTGGCGCGCAGGATCTCGGCGACCTCCTCGGTGAAGGCCGGGGCCACCCGCGCGGGCAGTTGTTCGTCGCCGCGCAACGCCGCCGCGACCCCGCGCAAGCGCTCGAACTGCTTCTTCGGAACGGCCTGTGCCGCGCGGTCGAACAGGCGGGCGCCCAGCTCCAGATCGTTGGCCAGGTCGGCGGCGCTCTGCCCGACGGCCAGCTTCGCCTCGATCGCCGATCGCCAGGTCGCGATCGGATCGCTCCAGCCTTCGATCCGGTAGGTCCAAACCCCCGGCGTGTTCGGCGTGAAGGTCGCGTTGAAGACGTCGGGCTCGTAGTCCGGCGTCATGCGGACGCGGGTGGCTCGCGACGCGCCGGGGGCACGCACGACGAGTGTTGCGGCGACGGCCTCGTGTCCCTCTCGCCAAACCACTGTGCGCACCGGGAATACCTCGCCGACCACCGCCTTGGCGGGCCGGCCGCCTGGGATGGACGGGGCAGTGTCATCGATAGCGATGCGGCCGGTCACGGTCCCCAACCTACCGGTAACCGAACTTTCGGACCGGCTCAGCCGATTTTTCGTACGCCGTCGCGGCCTGTCACGGCGGCGGCCGAGCCGGGCGGTCCGGTCAGCGTGCGTCGGCGGCCAGGCCGAGGGGAGAGCTGCCCGGGCGGCCACGGCCCGCTTGTCCGTTGTGGCCACCCGGGCGCTCAACCTGCGGTGCCCGGAACGCCGATCACGGCATGACCATGCACGCGAAGCCGAGGTTCATTCCGTTGCCCACCGTCATTGCCGGTGAAGTCCAAGCGGGCGTGGAGCCTTGCGTGGCGGAAATGGTGTGCTGCCCGGTCGCCTCCGGGATCCAGACCGTGGTGGCCTGGTTGCCGACCACCGGTGCGGGATTCGGTGAGAAGGTGCCCCCGGCACTGTCGGCGAAGTGCACGGATTCGGTCGAGGGATTGTTGTCCACGGTCGCAGTCACTCGGTATTGGCAGTTGGTTCCGTAGTTCCCGAAGCCGAAGCTTGTGCCCTGTGCCGGGCTCGCGGTCGCGGTCGTGACCGCAGCGCCCGCGGCGGGTGCGGCGAGCACGAATGCCGCCGCGAAAGCTCCGAACCCCGTGATCGCTGCTCCAGCGCGCGACCAGCGCCGATCGCGGGCGCGATTTGGGTGTGCTGTCATCCACATCTCGATCACTCCCGTACTGATTCGGTTGGTGCGGCCGGTTGGTCCGCACAGCTTGTGGGTTTGCCCGGCGTTCCGGAGTTCACAAGCGAGCGCGGGTCTCGATCGGGTAGCGGGAACGCGGGTACCGGTGCGCCCGGCGTGGCCGTTCCGTGACGATGGAGAGCGTTACGCAAGATCGGGTTCGTCGCTCGGATCGACGCGCAGCGCCGGGAAACACGCTGGTCGGACGGTTGTTCCGTGCCCTGGTCACGCGGGGCGCGTCCCGCGGTCGCCGTGTAGGTTCTACCCAATGAAGGCATTGCGTCGATGCAACGCCTATGGGCGGTGGAAACCCGCCCTCACCTGCGTCTAGCCCACAGACTGATCAGGCGAAATTCGGCCCTGTGACAGTTTTGTGTCAGCTTTGGGCCGGTTAACCGTCACAGTGCGTCCGCGAAGTCGACCACGACGGCCGTGGCGCGGCCCGGGACATAGTGCTGTGTGGTCACCGGGGAGTTCTTCTCATGGCCCAGGATGAGCCGAGCGGCGTCGATGCCGTGTGCCTCGGCGACGCGGGTTGCGCGCGTGCTCCGCAGTGTCCGTGGTGTCGACCATTCGATCTCGGTGCCCTTCACGATCCGCCGCCAGATCTTCCCCATCTGGTCCGCGCTGAGCACCTTCCCCGCCCTACTCGGCATAACGAGGGTTTGTCCCGGTGCAGCGGCCAGACGACGCCGTCGCAGCATCGCAAGTGACTCCGTCGTCACCTTGACCGTCTTTCCCATGGACTCGAACGTCTTCGTGAACGGCTGCCGATATACCACCGACAGCACGCGGTCGTCGTCCATCTCTCGCCAGCCGCTCGGAACGACTATCTCGTGCTCGTCGAGCTGGTAGTCCCCGATGACTTTCCGGATCTGCCGCACGCGCAGTTCGGTGTCGACGACCGTGGCGCCGAGCGTGACCGTACCGGCGTCGAAGTCCACGCCATCGGTCCAGCGGATTGCCACGCCTTCGCCCGGCCGCGCGGCCACGTCGTAGACAAGCTTGGTGTAGTCGCGGTACTTCGGGTCACGGCGGTACCGACGGTTCTCAGGGCCGAAGTACGCGGCTTCCAATTCCCAGTACAACGCCATCTCTTCAGGGGTGAACGGCTGCGGTTCCTCCGGGAAGTACGGGTTCACCACGATGTTCTTGCGGTGCGCCCGCTGCCCGTGCTCGCCGCGGTACCCCTTCAATGCCGTGACCGGGTTGTAGTCCCGTAGTCCGTCGTCGACGAGCATCTGGAACGACTGGCTGAGGATCGTCTTCTGTAGGGCCTGTTTGGTGGTCGACCAGTTCAGTTGCTCGAGGTGCAACCGGATGTGGAACGGCTTCACATCCACGGCCTTCATCCGGCCGAGGTCGGATCCGACGATGACCACCTTGTCCTTCTTGGCGAGTGGACCCGTCGATGCCTCGATCTCGCGGCGGTAGGTGCGCGAGTTCTGCGGTCGCTTCTTCGTGTTGTTCTCGTACGCCTTCAGCCAGGACAGGACGACTTCGGCCACGGTCGCGTCAGGGCTGTACGCGCTGAGGGCGGTGTGCCGCGGACGCCACAGTTTGACCCGTTCCTTCAGTGCGTCCTTTGCCTTGCGCTTCGTCTCCCCAGATGCCCATAGCCGGGACGGCCGACCGATGGGTTCGCCGATGAGGCAGTAGATCTGGAAGCACTGCCTTTGTTCATTCCACTTCGGTTCGCTGAAATCGCCGTGCTCACCCGGCGCGAGTGGCCTACGGGGCATTGTGCAAATCCTTCTGTTGCGCAATAAATTTGGAAAGCTCTGCCTTGAGTTCGCGCGTCACCCGACCGCGCTTCTGCGCATTTGCGTCAGCGCCAGCGAGTTCGTTCCGCTTCTGGGTGAACGTCTCACCCCAGAGCTTCGCGGACAGAAAGACCATGAAGAGATCGGATACGCCGAGTTCGCGGCTGACCTTCGCGTCGGTTTCGGTGGAGTCGTGGTGTATCTGTCGAACCGTTCCCATGCGCACCCCCTGCCGTAGCCAAGCGGGCAACTCGGACAGCTCCCGCAATGCATCGGACACCACCCCAGTGGCGTCGACACCGGGACGCTCGACGGGCTCCCCTCGTAGCGCTGCCGCCACGGCCCGGCCGGTCATGATCAGTTCGTCGTTGATGCGGATATTGCCGTCGTGTGCAACGAGATCGCTCAGCGCAACGTCCTGATCGGTCGCTGAACTCAAAGCGATCGAGAGGCTGAGCAGAGTTGGAAGGGTCGGTTTGATGCGGCCGGCTTCGAGGTCGCCTACCTTGCCCGTTGTCCACCTGAGTCCCACATGCCGCGCCTCGCGGCTCACCTCCTCGAGCGTGGTCTCGCTGGCCAGTCGAATCCGCCGGGCATTCGCCCCGACGACGGCGGCGAGATCGCTGATGTCTGTCATGACAGCTGAGATTACCTCAGTTCGAGTGAGTTGACAGGAGGGTTGCTGGGGTGCATGGTTATCTCTAGTCACACAAATTCGAGTGATCAGAGATGGAGGTTCGGTCTAGTGGATGTCCGCAAGCCGTTGGCAACGCCGAAAGAGGTTGCTGCTTACCGGCGCACGACCGTCGGAGCGCTTGAGCAAGAGCGTCACACAGGTACCGGTCCGCGGTTCAAGAAGCTCGGTCGGCGCGTTTTGTACGACTGGGAGGACGTATACGCCTGGGTCGACGCGAATACGGCTACGAGCACGTCGGGGGCGGCGTGACAGTCGCTCACAAGCCCATAGACGGGAGCGACCCGGCGAGCGGGTACCAGCCGCTCAACCGGGTCGGAAACACCAAATCCTCACCACAAGGAAGTGTCATGAACAAGACTACCAACCCCGCCCAGTGGATCGACCTGGCCTGCTCGGTCTGCAAGACGGTCATCGCTACCGTGTCCGCCCCGCTGCCGGACGTCCCGGTCAAATGCGCGCAGTGCAGCCGCGCTGCAACCTGCGCAAGCTGGTGCACCGACGGTACCGGCCACCGCGGCGAGTACTTCGACGCCGACCGTGTCTGCTGGGGGCGTGACGTCGTGATCCCGCTGACGCTGGAAACCCCGACCCACCCCCAGCAGATGCCCGCCTGCGAGATCACTCCCCATCGGAGGTGGGGCGGCAGCGACAGCGTCTACTTGGCGTGCCCGGGCGGCGACCTGGACATGACGGTGTCCGAGGCGCGGCGGATCGCGACCACCTTGCTCCAGGTCGCCGATCAGGTCGAAGCCGAAAAGACCACCGTGCCCGGTTCCACCGAGGGGGCGCAGGCATGACCGCAAACCCTGATCGTTTCGTGATCGTTGGTGACGACGGATTGCCGCGCAGCGTCGTCGACCTCGCCGACATGCAGGCGCACTCGACCCGGCTCATGTACCAGATGGCCGCCGTCGCAAGCGATAACGACGCACTCGACCGGATCGGCACCGAATGGGCGGAAGCCCTGGATCCCGATTTCTTCGGCTACGTCGCCGCGGGCGCGCTGTCGCTGATGGTGCGCAACGTCCTGGACCCGCTGTTGCAGGTGCTCGACACGCTCTCACCGTCGCTCGGTGCCGACCTACGGGCGAAGTTGGTCGAGAGCCGCGACCACGCGGAGCGGACTCTCGGAGGTGGCCGTTGAGTGACCACGAAATGACCCAAGGCGCGACCGGTTCGGTCGCGCCTTCGGGCGTTCCCCCGACGGAGCGGTACGAGGACCGGTTGGACGCGGCGGTGCTCGCCGCTGCCCGTGAGCGCGGATTCCGTCTCGCGGTCCGCTGCAACAGGTGCGGGCAATGGGTTGTCGCCGCGGAATCTGTTGCGTGGCACCTGGGCCCGGTTTGCCGCCGCAAGCTCGCGATCGAGAAGGGGGACGCCGCGTGACCGTGGAAGCTCTCCCCCTGGAATACGCGCTGGCCTACGCCCGCGCGGGGTTGTCGGTGCTGCCGCTGGCCCCGCGCGGGAAGCTCCCCGCCTGCGCGCACGGCAAGGACGACGCCACCACCGACCCGGAGGTGATCCGGGCGTGGTGGCACCAGAACCCGCGCTACAACGTCGGCATCCGCCCCTCCGACACCACAGTGGTGCTCGACATCGACCCGCGATCAGGCGGAACCCTCGAACAGTTGGGAGAGGTTCCGGAGACGTGGACCGCCCACACGGGTGGGGGCGGCTGGCACTTGTGGTTCCGATACCGGGGCCGCTGCCGGGGCAAGCTCGCCGACGCCGTGGGGGTCGACGTCAAGACCGCCGCCGGATATCTCGTGGTCGCGCCGAGCATGCACCCGTCGGGGCGGCGGTACGAGTGGGCCAACAGTGCCCGTATCGCGCCGCTGCCTGATCACTTGGTGGAGCGGGTGGCCTATCCGGTGCGCCAGCAGTACCGGGCCCGGCCGTCCAGCGACCGGAACGAAGGACTCATTCGCACCGTGGCCACGGCTGCCCCGGGGAACCGGAACCAGGCGCTGTTCTGGGCCGCGTGCCGCGCATTCGAGCAGGGCGCCGACCCGGGCCTGATGGACCTGCTACGCGCCGCGGCCGCCACGGCGGGGCTCAGCGCCCCCGAGATCGAGCGGACCTTGATGTCCGCAGAACGGAGACGTGCATGAGCAATGGACTCGACTTCTCACATGCGGCTGAATCAGCGCCTTCGGGCGTGCCGACCTATCCGGGGTGTGTCGAGCACGGCGGAAGGTTCACCGACCACTGCCCCGCCTGTTCCCGCGCGTACGCCCGTGCTCTCCGCGCGGAGAGGGAGCGTGCCGTCTCCGCGGCTGCGGCGGAGACCTCCGGAGTAACCGGAGTAACCGGTGGAAGTGGCGGAACTGGTGATACGAAGCCGCCGGTTACTCCGCCTCCGCCAGATTCTCCGGTTACTCCGGGGCAGGGTGGGGAGCCGGTTACTCCGCCTCCGCCACTTACTCCGGTTACTCCAGAGGAAGGGCCGGATCCACTCCTGGAGGCAGCACTCGCAGGAGTGCTCGAGGAAGTCCGGGAGCACTTCGCCGCCTACGTTTACACCGCCGACCCTGACGACTCGGTCACGCTGTCGTTGTGGGTGGCGCACACCTACGCCTGCGAGGAGACCTACACCAGCCCCCGGCTCAAGTTCGATTCCCCGATGCCGGGCAGTGGCAAAACGACTGGTCTCGAACACATCCAGCACCTGGCGCGCGACCCGCTGCTGATGTCCACGGTGTCCTCCTCGGCGCTGCTGCCGCGCATCCTCAACCAGGAGATCCGCACCCTGCTGATCGACGAGTGCGACCGGTCCCTGTCGCCGAAGAAACCGGGAGTCGAAGATGTGCTGGCGATCATCAACTCCGGATACAAGCGATCGTCCACGCGGCCCGTGCTCGTTCCCGACAAGGAGAACGGCGGATGGTCGGTGGAGGAGATGAGCACCTACTCTCCGGTCGCGATGGCAGGCAACGCCCCCGACCTACCGGAGGACACGGTGTCGCGCTGCATCGAGATCCTGTGCGTCCCGGCGAACAACGGAGAGGTCGAAGAGACCGACTGGGAACTGATCGAGGACGAGGCAACCGAACTGGGTAGGCGCTTGGGCCTTGCTGTCGAGGAGGTCTTGGTCGTGATCAGTGGAGCCCGTCCCGCGCTACCCGCGAAGCTCACCGGTCGCCGCAAGGAGGTGTGGCGGCCGTTGGCTCGGATCGCGTCGGCGGCTGGCGGCGATTGGCCGTCGAGGTTGGAGAAGATCATCGTCAAGGACTTGGAGCGCAACGAGATGATGCGTGAAGACGGAGCTATCAAGGTGCGCCCGCATGTGGTGTTGCTCGCCGATCTGCGGAAGGCGTTCGGGGAAGAGCCCTATGTGCCGACGGCGGATTTGCTGGAGCGGCTGGCACGCGGCAACCCCGACATGTGGGCCGCGGACGCGTTCAAGAATCGCACCGCGATCACTGCTCAGCGCATGGGCCGCATGTTGTCCACGAACTACCGGATCAACTCCTGGCGGCCGTCGTCGCCGAAGAATGCGCCGCGCGGATACCGGAGGTCGGACTTCGAACGCGCATGGAAGTACATGGGTATGGCGGCTCCGGAGAAACCGGTGGAAACGGCAGAGCTGGAGATCTGAGATGAGCGAAACCAATTGGGGTCCGTGGGAACTCGACGCCGACAACTACGCCCTGCGGATCCACGGAGTGCGAAAAGTGGTGCTCGACCTCCCGGGCGGCGATTACGAGATCGACCTCGAGGAGTGCCTCACCGCCGCGCAGACGCTCGACTGGGTTATGCAGATCGCGGGCAAGGAATGGGCGACCGACGACGTCGTTGCCGGACTGGTCCGCGCCCTCAACGAGATCCTGAGCCCGCAAGCGCACCTGTGCCCGTTCGGGATTAGTCGCACCATCGCCCGACCGACCGTGCGCGATCTCGTCCGCCGTGCCCAGCGCGCCCGAAAAACCCGAGCGCGGAGACGAACCCGCAGCGGGGAGGGGGCACCGGATGCACCTAGATGACCGCGAAGCCCGCGTAGCGTTCTCCTGGCTGGACTACGCGGTCGTTCGCCGCAACCTTGCCCGCGAACCGATCCCGCCCGCCCTCGCCCAACTCATGCACCGCCTCGAGGCGGAACTCCGCGACGCGACACCGCGCGCGACCTCCGAACTGATCGGCGCGAGAGAAGCCGCCCGCATCCTGCACTGTGGTGAACGACTGGTACGCACACGCGCTCAGGAATTGGGTGGCAGACGCATTTCCGGGCGCTGGGTATTCGACCGGGAGAAGGTCGAAGAATTCGCGCGCACCCCCCGCCGCAGACAATGTCCGAATTTGCCGCGCACGGACTGATTTCTGTACGCCGATAAACCGCATCGATACCGTCGGAATTGCCCACCTTGGCAGCAGGGAGTTTCGGGTTAGGTCGGCGGGTAGACGGTTCACAGGGAGATTGAGGTCGATCATTTCCCTGTGAACCGTTCCCGCAATAGACGCGGGACGGTGAATCGGAATGCACGGAGATCCACGGGACTATCTGATAGACGGCTGTGTCGCATTCTTGCGCGAACTGTCCGAACCCGAATTCGAACTGATCCTTCTGCGTGCACGCCCCCCGGAACCAGACCCTGACGACGGCACTGTTGCGCCGATCGGACGGCGCGCCGCATGACCGCGCCCGCCAACGCCGTGGAACTAGCCGTGGCCTACGTGTCCGTGGTCCCGGAAACTTCGAAGATCGCCCGGGGCATCAAGGACGCCATTCGCGGCGGCCAGTTGTACGCGAATCGCAACCCGATCAACATCAAGGCCAACGTCGATGTCTCCCACATCGGTGGGGTAGAGATCCCCGCCCTGGTGGACACGACGCGGTTCGACGCTGGGATCCGTGACGCGCTGCGCGAGGCGCAAACCTACGCCACCGCGCACCCGATCGACATCCGCGCGAACGTCGACGTCTCCCACGTCGGCAACGTCGCGGTCGATGTGGTCCCGGACTTCGGCGACTTCGGCGACCGCATGTCGGTGGGGTTGGCGATCGCGCAGGCCAGCCACAACTGGACGGTCAACGTGGGAGTGGATGTCGACGGCGCCGGCGCGCTCGCGCAAATGTCGTCGGTCCACGCTGCCCTGCAAGGGATGGCGTCCCCGATCCATCAAGAGGTCAACGTCGATGTCGACCGCCGCGGCGGAGCGGCGACGGTGGGGTCTCTCGTGTCCGGCCTGGGGTCGGTCGGTGCGGCCGCCGGAGGACTGTCCGCCGTAGCGGCTGGTATCGCCGCGATCGGTGGCGCTGCGGGTGCCGCTGTGGGTGCGGTCGGGACGCTCGGTGTCGGTTTGGCCTCCCTGGGCCCCGCTGCGGCCGCTGGTATCGCGACCGTCGCCGTCGGTATGCAAGGCGTGGGGGATGCGTTCAAAGCACTGTCCGCGGCGGAGGACGCCGCGGGCACCGATATGGCTGCGCAGGCGAAAGCCGTGTCCGCGGCCAACGATCAGCTCGAGTCCGCGATCGAGGGTGTCGCCACCGCGCAACGCTCGCAAGCCGACGCGGTGAAGGACGCGAAGGATGCGCACCAGGACATCGCCCGCGCCTACAAGGACGCCGCCGACGAGCTCGAGGACTACCAGTTCAAGCTGAAGGACGCCGCCCTGTCGGAGCAGGAGGCGGCGCTCGCGGTCCGGGAAGCCCGCGACGAGTTGGCGAAGGCCAAACCCGAGGACCGGGAGAAGGCGGCGCTTCGGTTGCAGCGCGCCGAACTGCGCTACCAGGAAGCCGTCGAGAAGAACAAAGACACCCAGGAGCAGGCGAACGAAGCCTTCCAGAAGGGTGTCGAGGGCTCGGACAAGGTCGTCGCCGCCAAGGACAAGGCCGCCAAGGCTGATGAGCGTGTCGCCGACGCGGACCGTGCGGTGGAGAAGGCGCACGCTCAGGTCGCGAAGGCACAGCAGGCGGTGACGGATGCGATGAACTCCGGGTCCTCCGCACAGGACAAAGCCGCGCAAGCGTTGGCGAAGCTGTCGCCCGCGGCGCAAGCGGCCGTTCTCGCCACCCGTGACCTCGCGCCCTTGTGGAAGGACCTCAAGAACGCCACCCAGGAAGCGCTGTTCGCCGACGCCGCCCAGGGCATCACCGAACTCGCGACCGCAGCCATGCCCACGTTGAAGGCGGGCATGGTCGACGTCGCCGCCAGCATGAACGGGCTGACCAAGCAATTCGCGGCGTTCTGGGCCGCACCGGAGAACCTCGCCGGTGTTCAGGCGGCGTTCGCGGGTGCCTCCAACTTCATCGACGGACTCGGCCCCGGCCTGCAGCAAGCCACCCAAGGGTTCCTGTCCCTCGGGCAGGCATTCGAGCCGGTCGCCAACCAAGTCGGCGCCCAGCTCGGCGGAATGCTCGGGCAGATCGGGCAAGCGTTCACTACCACGTTCCAGAACGGGGAACTGACGCAGCTCATCTCAACGTTCGGTGACACCCTCCAAGGACTGGGTGAAGGTCTGAACCCGTTGATCCAGGGCCTGATCCAGATGGGCAACATCGTCGGCCCCACCCTGGGGCCGCTGTTCAAGACTTTGGGGGAGTCCCTCGGCGCGCTCGGCCCCTCGCTGGGGCAGTTGGGCGCCACTTTCTCCACCACGTTGACCGGGATCCTGCCGGACCTGTCGAAGTTCATCGACGCACTCGCCAAGGGCCTCGAACCCGTCCTACCCGTGATCGGTGACCTACTCCAGTCGATGATGACCGCGCTCACCCCGCTCATCGGACCGCTGTCGCAGATCGCTCAAGTCGTGGGAACCGCCCTGTCCCAAGCGATTACAGCGCTCGCCCCATCCATCGGGCCGATCGGTGACGCGTTCGCGTCCCTGTTCACCGCGATCTCGCCGATCCTGCCCGTGCTCGCCGAGATCGCCTCCGGGATCCTGCAAGCGTTGGCGCCCGCGCTGACAACGATCTTCGATGCGCTCGCACCGGTGATCCAGCAGTGGGGCGACCTGCTTTTGCCAGCGTTCAAGCAGTTGCAGCCGATCCTCGCCGACGTCGCCACGACGCTCGGTAACGCGCTCGCCGACGCCCTGGTGCAGATCTCCCCGTACATCCCTGACATGGCGAAGGCGTTCACCGATCTGGTGATGGCGTTCACCCCACTGTTGCCGGAACTGGCTCGGCTCGTCGCCGACCTTCTCCCACCGATGCTGGACCTGTTCGTCTCGATCCTGCCGCAGGTCATCGACTTGACCAAGGCGTTTACCTGGTTGGCGAACAACGTCATCGTCCCGATCCTGATCCCCGCGATCAGGGGAATGTCGGAGTACCTGACCGACCAGTTGGAAAGCGTCTCGAAAGCCATCACCACCGCCCGCGACTTCTGGGGCGGCGCACTGGACAAAATGGGCAGC
This sequence comes from Nocardia araoensis NBRC 100135, assembly GCF_000308435.1. GTDB lineage: Bacteria > Actinomycetota > Actinomycetes > Mycobacteriales > Mycobacteriaceae > Nocardia > Nocardia araoensis. The sequence continues at coordinate 21,084 of NZ_BAFR01000043.1, forward strand.
TTCTTCCGTGGCCTCGGCGACACCGTCGCGCAGATCTGGGACGGGATCGTCCGCAGCGTCGCCATCGGCGTGCGCTCGATTGGTGAGATCCTCCAGAAGGCAGGCGATTCCCCGATCCCGTTCCCCGGCCGCGGCAAAGCCGCCGAATACGGCAGCTCCCTCACCGAGTGGGCCAACGCGCACATGGCCGCTGGCGGCCTACTGAGCGGACCAGGTACCGGTACCAGCGATTCCATGCTGATCGCCGCCTCCACCGGGGAGTACATCGTCAACGCCAGCGCCACGGCCGCGAACCTGCCCCTGCTCGAGGCGATCAACGCCGGATGGATCCCCACCGCCGAGTTCCTGCACGGCATGATCCCCGGCTTCCGCGAAGGCGGCCTCGTACCGGGTAAGGCATTCGCCCAGAGCATGGACTCCGCCACCTACCTCATGGGCGGCTACAACCGGCAGCAAATCGACTGTTCCGGCATCGTCTCCGCCGTCGTCAACGACGCCCTCGGCCTGGACCCGTTCTCGCCGCGCATGTCCACCATCAACGAAGGCCAATGGCTCGCCGCGAAGGGCGCGAAGCCCGGACTCGGCCCGGCCGGTTCGATCAACATCGGCTGGTTCGACCACGGTGGCGGCGCGAACGGGCACACCGCCCTCACCCTCGGCGACGGAACCAACGTCGAATCCAACAGCAGCGACGGTGTCGTCATCGGCGGCCCTGTGGGCGCCACCCACAAGATGTTCGACAAGCACATGCACATCCCGCCGGAACTGCTGCGCGGCGGCGACCTCGGCACCTCTGGGGGTAGCGGCGCCACCAAGGGCGGCCGCCCGGGCAAGCTCGGCGGCTCCGCGGGCACCGGCGGGACCGGGACCGGCAGCGGCGCTACCGGTGCGGGTGCTGACGCGTCGGGCACCGACGCCGCGGGAGCTACCCCGGTGCTGGTCACCAACTGGCCCCCGCAGCTGTCCGTGGGCGGGCCCGCCACTACAGGTTTGGCGCCCGGTGAACTGTCGACGGCAACCTACGGTCCAGCCGCGACCGCACCCACCACCACACCGAGCACGGTGGCACCGAACGCAGGTGCCGACAGCAAGCACCCCCTTGCGGGTCTGCCGATCCCCGGCGTCGGCAAGCTGTTCGACGGCCCCGCCCCCTGGTACCTCGCCGCCACCCCGGAGCAGGCGCTCGCCAACCTCGGCAGCCAAGCCGCAGGCCTCGCCCAGAGGACCGGCAGCGACTTCCAGAGCCTCATCCAGAACAACTGGCGAGAGATGCTCGACACCGGCCTTGCCGTGGCTGGCATGGGCGCCTCCGGCGGGTTCGGCAGCGGGATGCCACCCATGACCGTCATCAACAACGGCATGGACCCCAACAGCGCCGCGGCCGCAGTGGAACGCGTCGTCCGCCGACGCACCCTCGCAACCCAACGATCCGGCGGCTTCGGCCGCTAACCCACCCATCCCGAAAGGAAAAACTCATGCCACGACCCGCGATCAACAAGGCCCGCATGGACCAGCTCCGCGCACAGGTAGCCGAAGCCACCAACAACATTCGCAACGACAAGCGCTACTCCGCCGAAGGGAAGCGCAACGCCATAGCCTCGGCCTACCGCCAAGCCCGCCGCGAAGCGCAGCAACTCCGCGACCAGCACATCGCCGACACCGACACCTTCAAGCGCACCCTCGAACGCGACCTGTTCGGCCTGCCCAAGAACAGCGACTCCGCCGCCATCATGGCCTACCGCGACGCACAAGACAGGGTCGCCGCACTCGACGGTGAAGACGCCTGCACCAGGGCCGCCGAACGCGCCCGCATAACCGGCGACGAACACATGATGCGAGCCCTACTGCACCGCGCGTTCGACCGCGCATGGCTGCCCATCATCTACGCGGCCGACGCCGAGAACCCCGGCGTGCTCGACAAGGCCAAGGAACTCGGATCCCTGCCCGACGAACGCACACAGAATCTCGAGAACAACGTCGGCCACAGCATCCGGATGCCCGAAGAACTCGGCGCCGCCTCGGACCGCCAGATCGACCAGTGGGCCGACGCGCACGAACCAGCCGTCGACGCCCCGCGGTACGTCCACATGTAGGCCAGAGGCCCCAAAGAGGGGTCTGTGCTGTATCCTCAGGCCAGGCAGTCAGCGGGGTAATCCCATACCCGCGCAAGCCAATTCAGGGCCGCCACGGAAGCAGTCAGACCCCCCTGGGGGAGGACTGCGGATGGCGGCCGATCCGCCCCCCCTTGGCATAGACGCTCCGGCTGGCTGCAATGCACCCGGAATCATCGCCCCAGGTCAGGGGCATTCCCCGTTCCCCAGCCTGTCCGGCCGATCCCCGAGCCTCGGTGTATCCGCTGGTCAGAGACGGTTATTCGTTACATCAGGAGGTGAGAGCGTATGCCGCGCATGAAGCCGTCCACCGCGCTGCGTAAGCGGATGGATGCGGCCCTGGGGCCCGGTATGGACTGGACAGAGCAGGAGCTCGAGCTGTTGACCCTCGCCGGCCGGGCCGCGGACCGCGTCGAGATCGTGCAAGCCCAGTTCGACCGCGAACTGTCCCGCGACGAACCGCGACCCATGCACGTGGTTCGCCTCTCGGCGGAGCTGCGTGCACTGGAGCGAGCGCAGGCCGATCTGGTCGCGCGGTTGAACCCCGTCGGTGAGGGCCCGGCGAAGTCCGAGCGGCATGTCCGGGCAGCGCTGGTGCGCTGGGATCGGGAGAGGGAACGTCATGGCTAGGAAGCGACCCGAACCGTTCGGGCTGCCACCGGTGCCCGCCGAAGCGCTGGCGCTGGCGACAGCCGACGGCCGGTTCCACCGCGGTGGTTACGTGGAAGACGAACCGCGACACACGCTGATGATGGCGAAGTGGCGGCGCTGGTGCGAGCTGCGTCGAGCGTGGGCGGAACAGGTGGGTCTCCCGCGGGGCCGTGCGGTGGCGCAGTGGCGATCAGCGGTCGCCGAAGCCAAGCGGCAACGGCAGATCATCGCGGAGTCGCTGGTGTCTGCGCAGGAGAACACGCGCCCGCAGTACAGCAACGAGCTGAACAAGCTGAACAAGTTGATTGCTGAGGAGGAGGAGCGGCGGGGGATCGAGTCGGGTGGGATGGCTGGCCATGTTCCGCCGGAGTTGCGTGATCCTGCGGTGTGGGCGTCGCGGGAGGAGTGGATGCAGGCGCGGGAGGAGTGGATTGAGGCGGGGAATCGGTGGCCGGGTGGTGAGGTGGCGGAGTTCGCCGGGGTGTTGGAGGTGTTGCGGGCCGCTCCGGATGAGCCGTTCGATTGGGGCGCGATCTGACGGTGGCGACCGTTACAAATGTTGTGCCCGTTGGAACCGAGGGACATCCAGTCCCCCGGATGCTTGGCAGGGTCCTCTGACGGCGAAACCGGGGTACTCGTTGTTGAGTACCCCGGTTTTCTAGCTCCCCGCGACCCGGCTTCCGTCACGTGACGTAACCAGGTCTTCAGCTTACCTCCCGCCGGTCGTGTCGCCTCCGTCGAGCTCGCGGAGGAACCGCTCCGCGGACACCTTGCGGGGGCATGGCGGTGTGCAGGTGGCGTGAATCTTCAGCAGGCCGCGAGCGTGCTTCTCGTCCGCGGGCATGTTCCCGTCCTCGCAGTAGTCCTGTACCCAGGAACGTCGCGTCGTCACCGCCGGTCCTCGCGGTCGATGCGTTCCATGACCTCCCGGAACGGCACCCGCTCGTCGGGATCGCCGCCGAGCTCGAGTAGCCACGGCAGCACCCAGAACAGCAGGATCAACAGACCGCCGACAGCGGCCATGACGATGAGGACGGTTGCAAGCTCTGTGGTCATACGGTGACCCTTCGGCGCAGTGTGGTGTGGGTTGGGTACACCCGGCACCGAGGACTACCGCTTCGGGGGGCGGTGTCGACCCGGCACCGGGTGCTGATCTCAGTTTCAGCCGGTTCACCTAGTTGTGACCCCGTTGCTGTGTTGACACCTGTTTTCCATCGCTACCGTGGGGAAATGGACCAGGGGGCGCTACTGCGCACGGCGCGCAAATCGGCAGGGGTGTCGCTGCGCTCGATGGCGCGGATGACGAACTACTCCCCGGCCTACTTGAGCCTCATCGAGTCCGGGAAACGGCCTGCGCCACATGAGGTTGTCTGCGCCTACGAGCGGACGCTGGGTACGGATCTCGAGCGGCTGTCGGCAGTCTCGGACTCGCCCGCGAAGGTCGATTCGAGCAGCCTGGGCGACGTCGCGGTCATGCTGTCGGCAACGCGACGCATCGAGGACGCAGCTGGACCGGCTGCGGTTGTCGCAGTCGTGCAAGGCATGTCGTCGATGGCCGAGCAGTTCGCGGACCAGGCTCGTGCGCGTCACGCCTCCCGCGCCGCGGCGCTGGCGAGCGAGGTCACCCAGTACCGCGGTTGGCTCGAGCACGCGACGGGCGCCGGTAAAGCCTCCCTGCGCAGCCTGGACCGGTCCATTGCTCTCGCTGAACATGCTGGCGGTAGCGACCAGCTCGCGCACGGGCTCAGCTTCGGCGCGTACGTCCGCCTCGAGCGTGGGCGGCTCGACGAAGCGGCACAGATGGTCGAAGCCGTGCTGTCCGTGCCTCGTTTGCACCCGCTGATTCGCGTGTACGAGCGCTATCAGCACGCCCGCGTGCTCGCGGTGGCGGGCGATCGGCACGGCGCCGAGCGTGCCCTGCTGCTCGCCGACTCGGAAGCAGACGCGGCAGCAGATGAGCCACCACCGGACGCGGGGTATTGGTACACGCCGGGTTTCTTCGGCCTGCAACGGGCCCGGGTGCTTCGCACTCTCGGTGATGTCGAACGCAGCCGTGAAGTCGTGGCGCAGTCGCTTCAGTCGATGCCGGAGGATCACGCCAAGGCTGAATGGGCGGCGAAGTGGCGCCGCGCGGCCGCCGGAGACGACGACGTACCGCACTGACCTAGCGGCCGGACTCCGGCGACATCATCTTGCTGACGCCGACAAAATGACTGGTCGCCCAGGTTGTCGACGTCGACAAGCTGGATCCGAACCCGCGGCTGGCCGTTCGTTTGCTGTGAAGCGCCTCCGGGCGGTTCTTGTGGCCGTTTTGGTGAAGCAATTCAGGCTGAGTTCCACTCAGCTCGACTAACTCCGTGTGATTTGTGACCTCGGACGTCGGTGTCCAAAGGCTTGGATATCCCCAGGTAGAGGCACGAGTGGAGCTTAGTGGAGCTGAAAGCAGATCGCCCCGTGTCAGTGTAGGTTCTACCCAATGAAGGCATTGCGTCGTTTCACCGTCCGTGCCCATCTGCCCGAGCGCCTGGCGGCTCTGGGCGAACTCGCCACGAATCTGCGCTGGTCGTGGCATCCGCCGACGCAGGACCTGTTCGCCGCGCTCGACCCGCGGCGCTGGCAGGAGATGGGGCACGACCCGGTCCGGATACTCGGCGAGGTGCCCGCGGCGCGGCTGGACGAGCTGGCCGCCGACCCCGATTACGTCGCGCGGGTGGACGCCGCGGCGGCGGACCTGCGCGCGTATCTGGCGGCGCCGGGCTGGTTCCAGCGCCGGGCGGGGGAGGAAGGGGTGCGCGGCATCGCCTACTTCTCGATGGAGTTCGGCGTCACCGAGGTGTTGCCGAACTATTCGGGCGGTCTGGGCATCCTGGCCGGAGACCATCTGAAGGCCGCCTCCGACCTGGGCCTGCCGCTGATCGGCGTGGGATTGCTGTACCGCTCGGGCTATTTCCGGCAGTCGCTGACGACCGACGGCTGGCAAGCCGAGCACTATCCGGCGCTGGATCCGCAGGGCTTGCCGCTGCGGGCGCTCACCTCGGAAGGTTCGCCGGTGCTCATCCACGTCGCGATGCCCGACCGCAGGGTGCTGCGCGCCCGGGTGTGGATCGCGCAGGTCGGCCGGGTTCCGCTGCTGCTGCTCGACTCCGACATCGCCGAGAACGATCCGGAACTGCGCGCGGTCACCGACCGGTTGTACGGAGGCGACCAAGAGCATCGCATCCGCCAGGAGATCCTCGCAGGCATCGGCGGTGTGCGGGCGGTGCGCGCGTACACCGCGTCCGCCGGACTGCCCGATCCCGACGTGTTCCATATGAACGAAGGTCACGCGGGTTTCCTCGGCGTGGAGCGCATTCGCGAATTCGTCGCGGCCGGGCAGGATTTCGATTCGGCGCTGGCCGCCGTGCGAGCGGGCACGGTCTTCACCACGCATACGCCGGTCCCCGCGGGTATCGACCGGTTCCCGATGCCGATGATCCGCCGCTACTTCGGCGGTGCGCACGGAGAATCCGAATCCGCTCTGCTGCCGGGCCTTTCGGTGGACCGGATCGTGGCCCTCGGCCGGGAAGCCGACCCGTCGGTCTTCAACATGGCGCACATGGGCCTGCGGCTCGCGCAGCGTGCCAACGGCGTGTCGAAGCTGCACGGCGAGGTGAGCCGCTCCATGTTCGCTTCGCTGTGGCCGGGCTTCGATCCGGCCGAGGTGCCGATCGGATCGGTCACCAATGGTGTGCACGCCAACACCTGGGCGGCGCGGGAGTGGGTGGACAAGGCGCGCGAGCACATCGGCGCGGAACTGGTCGAGGAGGGGCGCGGCTGGGAGCGGCTGCGCGACGTCGATCTCACCGAGTTGTGGTCGACCCGCAACACCCTGCGCGGCATCCTCGTCGACGAGGTGCGCCGCAGGCTGCGCGCGTCCTGGCTGGAACGCGGCGCGGCGGAGGCCGAACTCGGCTGGGTGAACGGTGTTTTCGACCCGGATGTGCTGACCGTCGGGTTCGCGCGCCGGGTGCCGACCTACAAGCGTCTCACTTTGATGCTGCGCGATCCGCAGCGGCTGCGCGCCCTGCTGCTGGACCCGCGGCGGCCGATGCAGCTGGTCGTCGCGGGCAAGAGCCACCCGGCCGACGACGGCGGCAAGGCGCTGATCCAGCAGGTGGTCCGCTTCGCCGACGATCCCGAGGTGCGGCACCGGATCGTCTTCCTGCCCGACTACGACATGTCGATGGCTCGCTACCTGTACTGGGGCTGCGACATCTGGCTGAACAACCCGTTGCGCCCACTGGAGGCCTGCGGCACCTCCGGCATGAAATCCGCGCTGAACGGCGGGCTGAATCTCTCCATCCGGGACGGCTGGTGGGACGAGATGTACGACGGCGAGAACGGGTGGGCCATTCCGACCGCGGAAGGCGTGCGGGACGAACACCGCCGCGACGATCTGGAGGCCGCCGCGCTCTACGACTTGTTCGAGCGTGCGGTGGCGCCGCGCTTCTACGAGCGCGACTCGTCCGGAATGCCGGTGCGCTGGGTCGAGATGGTGCGCCACACCCTGCAGACCTTGGGACCGAAGGTGCTGGCGTCGCGGATGGTCCGCGACTACGCGGTGGAGTACTACGCTCCCGCCGCCGCGGCGTCGCAGCGGGCGACGGCCGACGATTTCGCGGTGGCACGCGCCATCGCCGAGTACCGCCACCGGGTGGAGTCGGCGTGGCCCTCGGTGAAGGTGGTCCAGGTGGACAGCGCCGGGCTGCCGGATACGCCGGTGATCGGGGCGCGGCTGTCGCTCACCGCGCGGGTCGAGCTCGGTGGGTTGAGCGTGCCGGACGTGACGGTACAGGCGGTGCTCGGCCGGGTGTCGGCGACCGACGATCTCTCCGACACCACGACCGTCCCGATGACGCACATCGGATCCGACTCCGGCGCCGAGCTGTTCACCGTGGACACGCCGCTGCCGCTGTCCGGTGCGGTCGGGTACACCGTGCGTGTGCTGCCGCACAACGATCTGCTGGCCTCCGACGCCGAGTTCGGGCTGGTCTCCGCCCCGAACGCGTAACCGGGGTGGCTCCGGTCACGGTGGCGCCGCCGCGGGTGTCGCGGGTAGTGAACCGTCGGCTACCGTGCCCTTGGCCCGCCCCGAATCGTTCCTCGACTGGAGTCACCCCATGGTCACCGACGTTCTGCACCGGACCCGAGGACGCCTCGACGGATACTTCGGAGTCGGCTCGACCGGCTCGACCGTCAAGCGCGAACTCATGGCCGGGACGGTCACGTTCTTGGCCATGTCGTATGTCCTCGCGGTCAACCCCGCGGTGCTCGGCGATCAGGGCGCGCTGGGTGACAAGGGCATCCCGATGCAGGCGGTGTTCACCGCCACCGCCGTCGCCGCGGTGTTCGGCACGCTGGTCATGGGGCTGTGGGCGCGGTATCCGATCGCGCTCGCGCCGGGCATGGGACTCAACGCGTTCTTCGCCTACACGGTGGTCCTCGGCATGGGGATTCCCTGGCAGGTCGCGCTGTCGGGCACGTTCCTGTCCGGCGCCATCTTCTTCGTTCTCGCGGTGACGAGAGTTCGCGAACGCATCCTCAACGCCATCCCGATGCAATTGAAACTCGCCGTGGGCGCGGGCATCGGATTGTTCGTGGCCTTCCTCGGCCTGAAGAACGCCGGGATCGTGGTCAACAGCGACGCGACGCTGGTCACCCTGGGCGACTTCACCAAGGGCACCACCTTGCTCGCGCTGTTCGGGTTGCTGGTGACGGTGGTGTTCCTGGTGCGCGGCTGGCACGGCGCCGTGCTCTATGGCATCGTGCTGACCACGATCGTCGGCATCGTCAGCGGCTTGGTCGCGCTGCCCACGGGGTTGTTCGCCGCGCCGAAGGGGCTCGAGCAGACCTTCGGTCAGGCGATCGTCCATCTGCCCGACGCGTTCACCGGCCAGATGGCCGTGGTGGTGCTGACCATGCTGTTCGTCGATTTCTTCGACGCCTCCGGCACGCTGATCGGCGTCGCGAACCAGGCCGGGCTGCTGGACGAGAACGGCAAGTTGCCGCGCGCGGCGAGCGCGCTGGCGGCCGACTCGGTGGGCACCATGGCGGGCGCGGTCATCGGCACCTCCACCACCACCGCCTATGTGGAATCGACCGCGGGCGTCTCGGCGGGCGGACGGACCGGGCTGACGGCTGTCACCACGGCGGGTTGGTTCCTCCTCGCCATGTTCTGCTATCCGATCTTCGCGGTGGTCGCCGGCTCCAGCGAGGTGACCGCGCCCGCGCTCATCGTGGTCGGCATCCTGATGGCCCGCTCGCTCGGCGAGATCGACTGGAACCGGCTGGAGTACTCCGTGCCCGCGTTCATCACCATCGTGATGATGCCGCTGACATACTCCATCGCCAACGGCCTGGCGATGGGCATGCTGCTGTATCCGATCGTCATGGTGGCCAAGGGCCGCATCAAGGATGTGCATCCGGCGATGTGGGCACTGATGCTGGTCTTCCTCGGGTATTTCTTCTTCCTCGCGGAATGACCATCGGCTGAACCAACCTTCCCGTCCGACCGTGGAATAGACCGAGAGGTCGGGCAGTTGCCCCCGTCGTGCGATAATCGGACCATAGTCCGTTTTCTTCGCCGAAGTAACGATCGTGTCCGGGAACGACAGCGCAGGGATGAGGACCACCATGACCATCAAATCCGTACTCGACAGAACCGGAACCGACACCGAGCTGGACCGGATCGCCCCCGACATCGGCCTGCTGATCGTGCGCGTCGTCTTCGGCGGCCTGCTCGCGGCACACGGGGCGCAGAAACTCTTCGGCTGGTGGGGAGGGCCAGGTCTGCAAGCCAACGCGGACGGCTTCGAGAAGATGGGCTACAACCCCGGCAAAGTATTCGGGACGCTGGCGGGTCTCAGCGAGTTCAGCGGCGGCCTGCTTTTGCTGCTCGGTCTGTTGACGCCGCTGGCCGGGGCGATCGTGCTGGGCACGATGATCAACGCGATCAACGCCACCTGGGCCGGTGGACTGCTGGGCGGATACGAGATGGGCCTGCTGTTCGCGGTGGTCGGCGCCGCACTTCCCTTCACGGGGCCGGGCAAGTTCTCGCTGGACGCCGGGCGTCCATGGGAGCGTCACGGATTCGTGTGGGGTGTGGGCGCGCTGATCCTCGCCGTGGTGACAGGCGTGCTCACGCTGATCCTGAAGTGGGTGCTGTAGAACCCTGCGACGCAGCCGGATTCGCGGCGCGGCGATCTCGGTCGTCGCGCCGCTCGTTTCTGTCACACCGCGGGCTGCCGGATCGTCGTCCTGATGTTGTGGCACTTGCCGAACGAAGGAGGAGTGTGATCTATCACACCTTCGCCGCGGCGGCCAGCCTGCTCAATGCTTTCACCACGACCTCCGGGTCGGCCGTCTCCCAGTAGGGCGGCAGCGACGCGCGCAGGTATCCGCCGTAGCGAGCGGTGGCGAGGCGGGAATCGAGGATGGCTACCACGCCGCGATCGTCGACGCTGCGCAGCAGGCGTCCGGTGCCCTGGGCGAGCAGCAGAGCCGCGTGGTTGGCGGCGACGGTCATGAAGCCGTTGCCGCCGCGCATCTCCACCGCGCGTTGCCTGGCCGCCAGCAGCGGATCGTCCGGCCGGGGGAAGGGGATGCGGTCGAGAATCACCAGGCTCAGCGACGGACCGGGCACGTCGACGCCCTGCCACAGCGACAGCGTGCCGAACAGGGAAGTCTCCGGGTCGTCGGCGAACTTGCGGACCAACGCGCCGGTGGCATCCTCGCCCTGGCACAGCACCGGGGTGGACAACCGTTCGCGCAGCGCGTCGGTGGCCGCGCGGGCGGCGCGCATCGAGGAGAACAAGCCGAGGGTGCGTCCGCCCGCCGCCGTGATCAGTCGTTCGATCTCGTCCAGGTAGGCCGGTGCGAGCCCGTCGCGGCCCGGCGCGGGGAGGTGTTTGGCGACGTAGAGGATGCCGGACTTGGCATGGTCGAACGGTGAGCCGACATCGAGCGAACTCCAGCGCACCACGTCGGCGTCCGAGGGCGCCTGCGCGCCGTTGGCGGTGGCCGGGTCGGTGCGATTGCCCGACTGGGCGGGCAGGCCCCAGGTGACCGCGAGACCGTCGAACGAGCCGCCGATCTGCAACGTGGCGGAGGTGAGCACGACGGTCGCGGTGCCGAAGAGCCTGCTGCGCAGCAGCCCGCCCACCGACAGCGGCGCCATCCGCAGCGACCGGCGCGCGACACCCCGGATCTCGTCGGCGGCCAGCCAGATGACGTCGCGGCGAGCGGCGGGATCGGGCTCGTCGAACGCCGTCAGCGCGCGGACCGCGCTGTCGTGCACCTCGTCGAGCGCGGCCGAGGCCATGGTGCGGGCGGCGGAAGTCTCCGGATCGCCCTGCGCGGTGGTGCTGCCCGGCGGCGCGAGTGCGGTGCGCGCGTTCCACGCGGCATCGCGGACCAAGGCCAGCACCGGGGCGACGCCGTCGGGCAAGGTGTCCCACCGGGCGGCGGCCAGCTCCTCCAGCGCGGTGTGCCAGGCCTCCGCGGCGCCCTCCAGCCGATCGACCTCCTGCTCGTCGATGAGTTTGGCGCAGCGCCGGGCCGCCGCGCTGATCGCGGCGGAGGTCAGTTCGGCGGTGGCAACGCCGGTGACCCGGTCCACCAGCTCGTGCGCCTCGTCGATGACCACCACGTCGTGCTCGGGCAGCACCTGGATGCCGCTGATCGCGTCGATCGCCAGCAGCGCGTGGTTGGTCACCACCACGTCGGCCTGCGCCGATTCCGTCCTGGCGCGCTCGGCGAAGCAATCCTGGCCGAAGGAGCAACGGGACTTGCCCAGGCACTCCCGCGACGACACGCTGACCTGCCGCCAGGCGCGATCGGTCACGCCGGGGGCGAGTTCGTCGCGGTCGCCGGTCTCGGTGTCGGAGGCCCACTCGTTGAGCCGTTGCACTTCGCGACCGAGGCGCGAGATCGCGAACGCGTCGAACAACTCCGCTTCGGCGGGCTCGTCCGGAACGGCGCTGTTGATCTTGTTGAGGCACAGATAGTTGTTGCGACCCTTGAGAATCGCGAACTTCGGCGTGCGGCCGAGGGGGCCGCTCAGCGCCTCGGCCAAGCGGGGGAGGTCGCGGTCGACCAGCTGACGCTGCAGCGCGATGGTGGCCGTGGAGACCACCACCGTGCGGCCGGTGCGCACGGCGTGGCGCAGGCTCGGCACCAGATACGCCAGCGACTTGCCGGTGCCCGTTCCGGCCTGCACGGCGAGGTGCTCCTTGGTGTCGATCGCGTGGTCCACCGCCGCGGCCATCGTCACCTGCCCGGCGCGTTCCTTGCCGCCGAGGGCCTGCACGGCGGTGGCCAAAAGGTCGGAAACGGGCGGCAGTTCGGGCACGCGAGCAGCCTACTCGGCCCCTCCGACAGCACCGGGCGGTCGCCGAGACCGAACGGTCTACCGGGTGATGCTGCCTTCCAGGTCGACGCCCGCCCCGCGCATGCGGTCCAGTGCGGCGCCGATCGTCTCGGCTGCGACGCCCGCGGTGAGATCGAGCAGGACGCGGGTGTCGAAGCCCTCGATGCGCGCGTCCAGTGCGGTGGCGCGCACGCAGTGGTCGGTCGCGATGCCCACCACGTCGACGGCGTCGACGCCGCGGTCGTGCAGCCAGTCGGCCAGCCCGGTGCCGTCCTCGGTCGTGCCCTCGAACCCGGAGTAGGCCGCCGAGTACGCGCCCTTGGAGAAGATCGCCTGGATGGGCTCGGTGGTCAGGGCCGGGTGGAAGTCGGCGCCCGGCGTGCCGACCCGGCAGTGCGGCGGCCAGCTGTCGATGTAGTCGGGCTCGTCGGAGAAATGCGCACCGGGATCGATGTGGTGATCGCGGGTGGCCACGACCACCGCGTAGTTCGCCGCGGCGAGGTGCTGGCTGATCCGGGCCGCCACGGCGGCGCCGCCGGCGACCGCGAGCGAACCGCCCTCGCAGAAATCGTTCTGGACGTCGACGATGATCAGGGCCCGGGTCATGGCGACCTCCCGCGGTGTGGCTGAACAACTGTTTCAGATTCTGCCGCTCCGGGCGGACGCTCGTTCCGCCGACTCGCGGGAAATTCGCCTGCGCGCGATGTAAACGCGGCCCGCGCCCACGGTGATTACCGGGTGCCCCCTTTCATCGGCGGCCGGATGCGCCGCCTTCCAGCACGGAGACCTCTGATGAGCCCTGCCCGACTGTTCCGCACCGTAATCGTCGCCACCACCGTGTTCCTGGCGGTCTTCTTCCTGCTCGGCTCCAGGCCCGCGGAGCCGTCGGCATGGGTGTGGTTCGGGATCACCGGAGTCGTGTTCGCGCTGCTGTTCGCCGTCGGACTGCGGCTGGTGACCCGCGTCGACCAGCGCAGGCGCTGACCTCAGACGAAAGTGGTCACCACGGCGGGTTCACCCGCCGAGAGTTTGAGCCCCTCCCACGGCAGGCTGATCAACCCGCGCGCGACCAGGTCGCGGCTTTCGGCGAGGGTGGGCAGGTCATCGACCTGCTTACCCTCCCGGATCAGCGGGACCAGCAGCTCACGGGCTTCGAAGCCGTTGCGGGGCGGCGTCGGCCCGGCCGCCGGGTAGACGATCTCCTCGACGATGGTGCCGGTGTCGCGGGCCAAGCGGACGGCCTTCTTCGTACCGCCGCGGGACTGCTTGTGACTGCTGCGCTTGGCGACCGGCACCCCTTCGACCTCGACCAGCTTGTAGACCATCCCGGCTGTCGGCGCGCCCGAGCCGATGACCAGCGCGGTTCCGACACCGTAGACGTCGACCGGCTCGGCGCGCAGCGCGGCGATGGCGTACTCGTCGAGATCGCCGGAGACCACGATGCGGGTCTTGGTGGCCCCGAGCGCGTCAAGCTGGTCGCGCACCTGCCTGGCCAGCACGCCGAGATCGCCGGAGTCGATGCGCACGCCGCCCAGCTCCGTGCCCGCGACCTCGATGGCGGTCGCGACGCCCCTGGTGATGTCGAAGGTGTCCACCAGCAGCGTCGTGCCGACTCCGAGCGTCTGCACCTGGCTGCGGAACGCTTCGGCCTCGTGTGCGCCGTCCGGGCCGCTGTGCAGCAGGACGAACGCGTGCGCGCTGGTGCCCGCGCCCGGAATGCCGTAGCGGCGCACCGCCTCCAGATTCGAGGTGGCGTCGAAACCGGCGAGATACGCGGCGCGTGCGCAGTCCGCGGCGGCCAGTTCGTGGGTGCGCCGCGAACCCATCTCGATCATCCGGCGGCCGCCCGCGGCGCTGACCATCCGCGCCGCGGCGGCCGCGATGGCGCTGTCGTGATTGAGAATCGAGAGGATCAGCGTCTCCAGCACGACGCATTCGGCGAAACTGCCGCGCACCGACAGGATCGGGGAGCCCGGGAAGTACAGCTCGCCTTCTGGGTAGCCGTCGATGTCACCGGTGAACCGGTAGTCACGCAGCCAGTCCAGCGTCCGCCGATCCGAGAACGAGGCGGCGACGGCCAGTTCCGCCTCGCCGAACCGGAACTGCCGCAGCGCGTCGAGCACCCGGCCGGTACCCCCGACGACGCCATATCGGCGACCGTTTGGCAAACGTCTAGCGAACACTTCGAAGGTGCACTGCCGCTGCGCCGAACCGTCGGCGAGCGCCGCGGCGAGCATGGTCAGTTCGTACTGGTCGGTCAGCAGCGCCGTGCTGGTCGCGCCGTCACGCAGGTCCACGCTGTCACTGTAGACAGAACGGTCGGCGCACGGTGTCCGGCATCGGCCCGGTGAACCGCCGAAAACCCCGATCGGGGCTGCGTGGGTGTTGTTTATCCGGAGTCGAGTCGTACCCTTGACCTTATGGCCTTGTGCAACACAGTCCGGGGTGACGTCGTTGTGGACGCCGCGAACGCGACATTGTCGGCGGCACAGGCGACACCCGAAGCGGTGGAGTACACCGAGATCCTGGAGGCGGAGGACCGCCCGTGGGTGACCGTGGTCTGGGACGATCCGGTCAACCTCATGCACTACGTCACATACATCTTTCAGAAGCTTTTCGGCTACAGCAAAGCGAAGGCGACCGAGCTGATGCTGAAGGTCCACAACGAGGGCAAGGCAGTGGTCTCGTCCGGTTCCCGCGACAAGATGGAACACGATGTCCAGCGACTGCACGCCGCGGGACTCTGGGCCACCATGCAGCGGGACGACTGACCGGCCCGACTACCCTGACGCCGTGCGTAAGTGGAGCAGGAAGAACTCGCTGAGCGGTCTCAAACTGCGATCCGAAATGGACGCACGTGAGGCCAACGTGCTTCGGTCACTGGTCGGTGCGGTCTCCGGGCTGCTCACCGAGCGCGCCGGGTCCGCCCCCGAGGACGACTTGGCCGCCCTCACCGGACTGCGCTCCGGCAATACCGCCCCGCCGGAGGATCCGCGGCTGCGCAGACTGCTGCCGGACTTCCACCGCAGCGAGCCCGGCTCGCCGGACGCCGAGCGCGCCGACCTCAACAGCGCGCTGCGCGGTCTGCACGAGCCCGACATCATCGACGCCAAGCTGGCGGCGGGCTCGGTCGTGCTGGACACCGTGCCCAGCGCGGGCGGCAAGATCGTCCTCACCCCCGAGCAGGCCGACGCGTGGTTGACCGCGCTCACCGACGTGCGGCTGGCGCTGGGCACGGTGCTGAACATCGACGCCGACACGCCCGACCATCTCGACCCCGACGATCCGCGCGCTCCGCACCTCGACGTGTACCACTGGCTGACCTGGATGCAGGACTCGCTGCTCCAGGCGCTGGCGCCCTGACCGGGCGCGCTGCGAAGATCGGCGCGAAACGACCAGCAGTCCCGCGCCGTGAGGAGTCCAGATGGTGAATGCCGAACCGGGTGAGCACAACTCGCTCACCGACGTGCCCGGAGTGCTGGTCGGTCATCATCACGTCCTCGATCCGGCCGCCACGCTGGGCTCCGGGGCGGCGACGGGATGCACGGTGGTGCGCGTGCCCGGCGGCGCGGTGGCGGCGGTCGACGTGCGCGGCGGCGGGCCGGGTACCCGCGAGACCGATCTGCTCGATCCGATGAACACCGTTCGCCGGATCGACGCGATCCTGCTCACCGGTGGCAGCGCCTTCGGGCTCGCCGCCGCCGACGGGGTGATGCGGTGGCTGGAGGAGAACGGCGCGGGCATCGTGATGGACCCGGCGGACCCGAGCCGGGTCGTGCCCATCGTCCCCGGTGCGGTGATCTTCGATCTCCCGGTCGGCGCGTGGCGCATCCGCCCGACCGCCGAGTTCGGCTATCGGGCCGCCGCGGCGGCGGACGTCGACTTCGCTCGCGGTTCGGTCGGTGCGGGCGTCGGCGCACGCGCCGGTTCGATCAAAGGCGGGGTGGGCACGGCGAGCATCGTGCTGGGCGACGGCGCGGCCGCGGGAATCACCGTCGCGGCGCTGGTCGTGGCGAATCCCGTCGGCTCGGTGTTCGATCCCCGCACCGGGTTGCCGTGGGGGTGCGGCACCGACGGGCCGGATTTCTTCGGTTTGCGGCCCGCGACGGCGGAGCAGTTGGCGGCGGCGAACGCGCTGCCCGTGAAGGGCGCCGTGCTCAACACCACGATCGGCGTCGTGGCCACGGACGCTCCGCTCGATCCGGCGGGATGCAAGCGGGTCGCGGTCGCCGCGCACGACGGGCTGGCCCGTGCGATCCGTCCCGCGCACTCGCCGCTGGATGGGGACACGCTCTTCGTGCTCGCCACCGGGACGGCCGAGGAGGACACCGACCTGCCGCTGCCGCCCGCCTTCCCCGCCGATCTGCTCGTCCTGGATCAGATCTGCACGGCCGCCGCCGTCTGCGTCGAGCGCGCGATCGTCGACGCGATCCGCTCTGCGCACACGGTGGCGGGCATCCCGGCTTACGAAGACTTGTTCGGGGTTTGATCTGCCGCGACTTCGTCGCGAACGCGCATGCTCGGTCTGGCTTCGCGCCGGCCCGACCGGCCCGCCACCACGGGCCCGCCCGCACTGCGCCTCGGTGTCTTACCGGGGACCGGGCGAGGCCGCCGGGGGAATAGCCGAATATCCTGGCTCGTTGTCGACTGCGATGGGTCGGCGTTGTGGAAAGGTGTGCGACTCGTGCTGGTGATCAGGGCCGACCTCGTGGAGGCGATGGTGGCGCACGCGCGCGCCGATCACCCCGATGAGGCCTGCGGTGTCATCGCGGGGCCGGAGGGCTCGGATCGTCCGGAGCGCTTCATCGCCATGGTCAACGCCGAGCGTTCGCCCACGTTCTACCGCTTCGACTCCGGCGAGCAGTTGAAGGTGTGGCGCGCGATGGACGATGCCGACGAGGAGCCGGTCGTCATCTACCACTCGCACACCGCCACCGAGGCCTATCCGAGCCGGACCGACGTGTCGTACGCCTCCGAGCCGTTCGCGCACTACGTGCTGATCTCCACCCGTGACCCCGAGCAGCACGAGCTGCGCAGCTACCGGATCGTCGACGGCGAGGTCACCGAGGAGCCGGTGCGGATCGTCGACGCGTACGAGAACTAGACCGATGACTGTTCGCGAAACCGAGGAGTACCCATGCCGGTAACCGTCTCCATTCCCACGATCATGCGCGGCCTCACCGGGGGTGAGAAGCGCGTGCAGGCCGAAGGCACCACGCTGTCGGCGCTGATCGACGACCTCGAGGCCAACCACCCCGGACTCGCCGAGCGCCTGCTGAAGGACGGCAAGCTGAACCGCTATGTCAACATCTACGTCGACGACGAGGACGTACGCTTCGCCGGTGGGCTGGACGCCGAAGTGCCCCAGGACGCCAGCGTCACGATCCTGCCCGCCGTGGCAGGAGGCTGACCCGTCCCGTGGCGCGTTACGAATCGCTGATCGCGACCCTCGGCAATACTCCGCTGGTCGGCCTGCGCACCCTGTCCCCGCAATGGGACGGTGACGATCATGTGCGACTGTGGGCGAAGCTGGAGGATCGCAACCCCACGGGCTCGATCAAGGACCGGCCGGCGCTGCGGATGATCGAGCAGGCCGAGGCCGACGGCCTGCTGCGGCCCGGCTGCACGATTCTCGAACCCACGAGCGGCAACACGGGCATCTCGCTGGCCATGGCCGCGAAGCTCAAGGGATATCAGTTGATCTGCGTGATGCCCGAGAACACCTCGGTGGAGCGGCGGCAGTTGCTCACCATGTTCGGGGCGCGGATCATCGACTCCCCGGCGGCGGGCGGCTCCAATCAGGCCGTCGCGCTGGCCAAGCAGATCGCCTCGGAGAATCCCGACTGGGTGATGCTCTACCAGTACGGCAATCCGGCGAACGCGTCGGCGCACTACGAGACCACCGGCCCGGAGATCCTGGCCGACCTGCCCGAGATCACCCATTTCGTCGCGGGGCTCGGCACCACCGGCACGTTGATGGGGACCGGCCGCTTCCTGCGGGAGAAGGTGCCCGGCATCGAGATCGTGGCCGCCGAGCCGCGTTACGGGGAACTGGTCTACGGCCTGCGCAACATCGATGAGGGATTCATCCCCGAGCTGTACGACGAGAGCGTGCTGACCACCCGTTTCTCCGTCGGCCCGTACGACGCGGTGAAACGCACCCGGGAACTGGTGCTCGAAGAGGGCATCTTTGCAGGCATCTCCACCGGCGCCATCCTGCACGCCGCGCTCGGTGTCGCCCGCAAGGCGGTCAAGGCGGGCACGCGCGCCGACATCGCGTTCGTGGTCGCCGACGGCGGGTGGAAGTACCTGTCGACCGGGGCCTACGACGGCACGCTCGAAGAGGCGGAAGAGCGGCTCGACGGCCAGCTCTGGGCCTGATCCCCCGGCCGCGCCGGTACCCTCGGTGAGGCGGGGCCACGCCCCCGCCACGGCGAGGAGGTGGCCATGACCGGCGCGGGACTCGGGCCGTCGTTCGACCCGGATCGGATCGCGGCGCTTCGTGCCCGACTGGGCAAGCCCGTCGGGGCGCCTGGACCGTCCACGCCGCCCGCCGCCGGAGGTTTCGCCGCGATCAAGCAACTGTGGCTGCGGGCCGGAGTGCTGATCGTCGGATTCGTGGGTGTTCTGTACGGCGTCGAAGGGGTCGACCACGCGGTCGGCGGACAACTCGACCACGCGGGCATCGAGCCGCGCCGCGCCGACGGGCTGACCGGCATCCTGTTCGCCCCGTTGCTGCACGGCGGCTGGGGGCACTTGATCGGCAACACGCTCCCGGTGCTGGTACTCGGTTTCCTGGTGTTGCTGGCGGGCATCGGACGCGGGCTGGCCGCGACCGCGATCATCTGGTTGGGGGCCGGGCTCGGCGTCTGGCTCACCGGAGCGACGGGAAGCACGCATATCGGCGCGTCGTCGCTGGTCTTCGGCTGGTTGACCTTTCTCATCTCGCGTGGGTGGTTCGCTCGCAATCCAGGGCAGATCGTGCTCGGCCTCGTGGTGCTGGCCCTCTACGGGTCGCTGCTGTGGGGCGTTCTTCCCGGACAGCCCGGAATCTCTTGGCAGGGGCATCTATTCGGCGCGTTGAGTGGATTGCTGGCCAGCTGGGTACTCTCTGGAGATGCACGACGAAACCGCCGCGGGAACCGAGCCGGAATCGGCGCGTCGCCGCGGTGAGCGGGCGGCCCGCCGGAAATGTGGGGGGATCCTTTCTTGAGTGAGAATTCCGCGTGGCAGCATGGGGGAATGCGCCTTACCGTCCTCGGGTGCTCGGGCAGTGTGTCCGGCCCGGACTCCCCCGCGTCGGGTTACCTGCTGACCGGCCCGGACATGCGGCCGACGGTCATCGATTTCGGTCCGGGAGTGCTCGGCGCGTTGCAGCGCCACGCAGATCCCGGTGAGGTCGACATCTTCCTGACCCACCTGCACGCCGACCACTGCCTGGACCTGCCCGGTTTGCTGGTGTGGCGCCGCTATCACCCGACGCCCCCGGAGGGGAAGGCGATCGTGCGCGGCCCGTCGGACACCTCGCTGCGCATCGGCAACGCCTCCGCCGAGGTCGGCGGCGAATGCGACGACTGGTCCGATGTGATCGACATGCGGCGCTGGGTCGAAGGCGAGCCCGTCTCCTTCGGGCCGGGTCACACCGTCACCGCGCGCCGGATGTTCCACCCGCCGGAGTCCTACGGTCTGCGCATCGTCACCGCCGCGGGCCGTACTTTCGTCTACACCGGCGACACCGCACTGTGCCCCCAGGTCCACGAACTCGCGCAGGGCGCCGACATCCTCATGGCGGAGGCCTCCTGGACCCACGACCCGGCGAATCGCCCTCCCGGCATTCACCTTTCGGGCACCGAGGCGGGCCAGATCGCCGCCGAGGCAGGCGTGAAGGAACTCCTGCTCACCCACATCCCCCCGTGGACCTCCCGCGAAGACGTGATCGCCGAGGCGAAGGAACAATTCGCCGGCCCCGTGCACGCGGTGGCCCCGGGCGAAACCTTCGATATCTGACCGAATCCGAGCACGGCAGTCGGCATGAACTCGAGCGGGCTCCCAATACCGGACATCGACTCACGGTGCCGCAGCACGCCGTCGACCGAATGACACACCGATCGGCGAATCCGCATGCCGCGTCGGCCACGATTCGGGCTGACACGAACCGGGCGCCGACACTCGGCCCGACCACGATCGGCCCGGCCGTTCCACCGATACGCCCGGGGCGGGCAGACTCTGATAGCAACTGTCCCGTTGCGACGCGCCCAGCGCACCTCCACTACGTCTTTCGAGCGAAGCGAGACCAAGCCTGTTCCGTTCGCGGCCCGTCGCGCGAACGCGAGCCACAAAGGGGCCGCGAACACGCCGCGCCGAAGGCGCGGCCAAACAAACCCAGTAGGCTGTGGCCGTGTCGAGACGAGCCGATGGCAGGGCGGACGATGAGCTCCGCGAGGTCCGGATCACCCGTGGTTTCACCACGCATCCAGCTGGTTCGGTGCTGGTGGAGTTCGGGCAGACGCGGGTGATGTGCACCGCGAGCGTCACCGAGGGGGTGCCGCCGTGGCGGCGTGACTCCGGATTGGGCTGGCTCACCGCCGAGTACGCGATGTTGCCCGCCGCGACGCACACGCGCAGCGGGCGGGAATCGGTGAAGGGCCGGATCGGCGGACGGACCCAGGAGATCAGCCGCCTGGTCGGCCGCTCGCTGCGCGCCTGCATCGATCTCGCCGCGATCGGGGAGAACACCATCGCCATCGACTGCGATGTGCTCCAGGCCGACGGCGGCACCAGGACGGCCGCGATCACCGGCGCCTACGTCGCGCTGGCGGATGCCGTGACCTATCTCGGCGCGGCGGGTGCGCTGGCCGACCCGCAGCCGATCTCCTGTGCGATCGCCGCGGTGAGCGTCGGCGTGGTCGACGGCCGGGTGCGCGTGGATCTGCCCTACGAGGAGGACTCGCGCGCCGAGGTGGACATGAACGTGGTCGCCACCGATACCGGAACGCTGGTGGAGATCCAGGGCACCGGCGAGGGCGCCACCTTCCCGCGCTCCACGCTGGACAAGCTGCTCGATGCCGCGCTCGCGAGCTGCGAGCAGTTGTTCGTCGTCCAGAAAGAGGCGCTGGCGCTGCCGTATCCCGGCGTGCTTCCCGAGCCCGCCGAGTCGAAGAAGAAGTGATGAGCCGTCGTCTGCTGGTAGCCAGCCGCAACGCCAAGAAACTGAACGAATTGCGCCGCATCCTCGACGAGGCGGGCATCGCCGGGATCGAGATCGTCGGATTGAACGACGTCCCCCCGTACGACGAGGCGCCCGAGACCGGCGCGACGTTCGAGGAGAACGCGCTGGCCAAGGCCCGCGACGGCGCCGCGGCCACCGGATTGGCCTGTGTGGCCGACGATTCCGGTCTCGAGGTGGACGCGTTGAACGGCATGCCCGGCGTGCTGTCGGCGCGCTGGTCGGGCAGGCACGGCGACGACGCCGCAAACAACGCGCTACTGCTTGCGCAGTTGTCCGACGTGCCGGACGAGCGCCGCGGCGGGCGGTTCGTGTCCACCTGCGCGCTGGTGGTGCCCGGTGGCGCGGAGACCGTGGTGCGCGGTGAATGGCCCGGCTCGATCGGGCGGAAGCCAGTGGGCGACGGCGGTTTCGGCTACGACCCGCTGTTCGTCCCGGAAGGCGGCGATATCACCGCGGCGCAGTTGACGCCCGCCCAGAAGGACGCGGTGTCGCATCGCGGCCGGGCGTTGGCCCAGTTGACGCCCGCGCTGGCGGCGCTCGCCGAAGGCTGACGCGGGCGGCCTCAGACGCCGAAGGTCTGCTTGACCTGCTTGGCGTTGACGTGCTCGACGAAGAACGACAGCAACGGGATGGTGCCCGCGAGCAGGGTGCCGACGGTGCGCAGCACCGGCCAGCGGACCTTGACCGCGAGGTCGGCGGTGACCAGCAGGTAGACGAAGTACACCCAGCCGTGCACGACCGCGATCCAACTCGGGGTGGCCACGTCGAAACCGTACTTGGCGATCATCTCACCGGTGAGCAGCAGCAGCCAGAGACCGGTGATCCAGGCCAGCGCTCGATAGCGCAGCAGTGCCGGACCGATCTTGGCGGCGTTCCCGGCGGGGGCCGGGGCGGCGGTGGTCTCGGTGGAATTCTCGCTGGTGGTCAACCGGCGCTCCTCTCGCGGGTGTGCAGGCCTGCCGCGCGGACCTGTTCTTCGATGTCGTCGGCGTGCAGCGCGGCGAGGTAGCGGTTGTACTCGGCGAGCACGGGGTCCTCATCCCGGACGGCCTTGGGGCGCTCGGGCAGCAGCCCCGCCGGGAGTTCCGTTGGCGTGAGCGGCTTGGTGGCACGCCTGGCTGGGGCGGAATCGCGCCGCGGGGCCGCGGCGGGATCGTTCTTTTCCTCGGGTTCGGCTGCCTCGCGTTCGAGCCGGACGAACCGGAAGTAGGCGAAGACGGCGAATCCCGCGAACAGGGGCCATTGCAGTGCGTAGCCGAGGTTCTGTGCGGTGCCGGTCGCGGACTCGTATCGCTCCCATTGCCACCAGGCCAGCCCCAGGCACCCCAGCGCGGCGACGATCACCAGCGCGATGAGGGCCGGGCGGTTGTGTGCCGAGCGGCGGGGTGAGGCGGACACGGCTTCTACGGTACCCGTTCTACTACGCGAGCCGTAGAACGAGGTACGCCGTCCGGCGCCTGCTGTGACCACGGTCATCGCGGCGGGGACCGGCGCGGATCGAACCAGCTCCGCGGCGGCCTCGATTGCCGAGACGATCGGGCGCGCCGTCCGGACGGACGCCCGATACGCCGTGTCCTCGAGACGGCCGAGCCTTGCCGGCGTCGCCCGGCTCAGAACGAGTAGGTGACGCCGGTCTTGCGCTCCGACTCGATCCACAGCCGCTGCCACAGCTCCCTGTTCTTCGACAGGCGGGTGGACGAGGAGGGTTTCACCGGACCCTGGGTGCCGAAGAGCCGGGTCGGGCCCCAGTAGGTCTCGGGGTCGGCGTCCGGCATGGTCGCGGCGAACAACGTCGAGTGCGCGGCCTTGGCGGGCGAGTGCCCGATCAAGCGGATGAACGGCTTCGAGATGTGATCGAGCGGCGTCTCGGTGTGTGCGAAGAGGTCGGTGGCCGAGACACCGGGATGCACGGCGTAGGAGCGCTTGGCCGAGCCGGACTCGCGCAGCCTGCGCTGCAGTTCGCGGGCGAACATCAGATTGCACAGCTTGGCCTGCGCATAGGCGAGGTTGCGCTGGTACCGGCGATTCTCATAGTCGAGGTCGTCGATCCACAGCTTCGGTGTCTGCTTGTGCGCGATGCTGGAGAGGGTGACCACCCGATCGGTGATCCGGTCCAGCAGCAGGCCGGTGAGCGCGAAGTGTCCGAGGTGATTGACGCCCCACTGGGTCTCGAAACCGTCCTTGGTGCGCGAGAACGGCAGGTTCATCAGGCCCGCGTTGTTGATCAGGACGTCGAATCGGCCGGTCTCCCCGGCGAACTTGCGCACCGAAGCCAGATCGGCCAGGTCCAGTTCGGCCACTCGGACGTCGCCGTCGATGCCGCCGGCGACCTCTTTCGCCTTGACCGCGTTGCGGCAGGCCATGATCACGGTCGCGCCCTTGGACGCCAGGACTTCGGTCGTGACGGCGCCGAGCCCGCCGTTCGCGCCGGTGATGACAAAGGTGCGTCCCGTCTGATCCGGGATCTCAGTTGGTTTCCACGCCATGGGTCAACCTTACTTTGGAGTAAGTTGCAGGGGTAGATGTCGACATCGATCGTCTCAGACGCGCGTGCCCGTGTCGCGGAACGCGACCGCGACACGGGTACCCTTTGCCGGGCTGTTTCAGCGGCCGCTGCCGATGGGTTGCCCGAAAGCGGCTGCGAGTACGGCGCCCACCGTATCGCTCCACACCTGCCAGGTGGCGGGATCCAACGTCATCGAACCGACATCGGTGATGGTGACGCCGTCGGCCACCGGCACGCCCGCGAACCGGTCCTTCAGCCACAGCAGTGCCCGCGGCGCCGCGATCGGGTCGAGGGTCAGATGCTCGCTGAAGTGATCGCGGATGTACTCGACCCGCGCGCCCGGGTCCTCGGCATAGGTTCCGACCAGCTCGTTGACTGGCCCGACCGGGATCAACCAGTCGGCATTGGCCTGGTACATCAGCATGGGCATGTCCGGCACTGCCTGGCCCAGCTTCGTCTTGTTCAGCACGTCGACGACGGCGGGGTCGGTGAAGGGGTTCTTCGCCAGCATCCCGAGGTTGTCCGCGAACGGGAACAGCGCGGCCTGGTAGCTCGCGCAGAGCTGTTCCTTGCCCGCGATCATGAGTCTGCCCAGGCCGTTCGCGTTCTCGTCGAGAAACTTCCGCAGTTCGGGATATTCGCGCGAGACGCCGAGCGCGCCCGCGAAGATCAGCCCGGCGGAGAGATTGCCGTTGGCCATCCGCAACGCGGCCGACAGATCGGCGGGGATGCCGCCCTCCGCGGTGCCGACCACGTTCAGTTCGGGTGCGTAGTCGCGCTTCGACTCGGCGGCCCAGCCGGTGGCGATCGCGCCGCCGGAGTAGCCCATCATGCCGACCCTGGTCGAGGTCCCGGACAGTTGCATCGGCGCGAAGTTCTCCGCGGCGCGAATGCCGTCGAGCGTGATGCGGCCTGCCAAAGGCCCTGCGGCGTAAGCCGAGTCGGGTCCCTGGTGATCGGGGATCACCGCGGCCCAACCCTGGGCAAGCGCCGCCTGCACCTCGAGGAACTGCGCGGCCACCAGGGTGGAGCCGGTCAAGGTCGCCGGGATGGAACCCATCCGGAGCTGATACGACGGCATGCAGTAGTTGCCGGTCGAGTCCTCGGCGATCTGGTAGGAGAACAGCGGCCGGTCGGCGACGTAGCCGCGCGGCTTGATCACCGTGGCCACGGCGGGGATGGCCTCGCCGCGGGAGTTGGTGGAGCGGTAGGACAGCTGCCAGGCGTCCACGTTCACCGGCAGCAGCGACAGGTTGGCCAGATCGACCTGGCGTGCGGCGATGATCTGGCCGGGAGCCAGGTCGGCGTAGGTCTGCGCGGGCGGGCGATAGAACGCCGGGTCGAAGCCGGGCGGCAGCGGCGGAATCGGGAACGGCAGCGCGGGCTGGACCGTGACCTGATCGTTCGGCACCGGTTCGGCGGCAGCGGGCCCGGCCGGGAGGAAGGGCAGCCCCGCGGCCACCGCGGCGAACGCCGCGAGCAGCTTCGGTGCGTGTTTGCGGGAGATGACCACGCGAGAACCTCTTCGTTCGGTGAGCCCTATTTGTGAGCCCCATCGGTTTCAGACTGGCCATGAGTATGCGGTGCGATGATCCGAATCACAAGAACGAATCGGCTCGGGCCCAGGCGCGCCGAGGTGGTTCCCGGTCGCCGTGATTTCGCTACGGTGAGAGATGTGACGGCGACAGTGGGCAGGCAATACGGCGGGCGTGCCGTCGTGGAGCGGAAAGCCGAGCGGCGCCTGCGGTTCGTCGAGGCGGCCACCCGGATCTTCGCCGAACGCGGCTACGCCGATTGCTCGCTGGCCGACGTGTGCGCCGCCGCAGGCTTGTCCAAGCGGCAGTTCTACGAGGAGTTCCAGGCCAGAGAGGACGTTCTGGTCGCAGCGTACGACCGGATCCAGGACGAGGCCGCCGCCGCCGTGGTCGCACGGATGGACGCGCTCGACCCGGCGTTCGACCTGCGCGCCGCGATGACCGCCGTGGTGACGGCCTATCTGGAATCCATCGGCTCCGATCCCTATCGCGCGAAGGTCGCCTTCATCGAAGTGGTCGGTGTGAGCGACCGGATGGAGCGGCACCGCCGCGAACGCAGGCACGCGTGGGCGGCCGTGCTGGAGTCGCACGTGGTACCGGTGGTCGCGCCCGGTTCGCGGGTGCGCGGCGCGCCGGGGTGGGGCGCGAGCGCCTTGATCGGCGCGATCAACGGGCTCGCGCACGAGTGGGTGCTCGCCGACCCGCGTCCGACGGTCGCCGAACTCGTCGATCTGCTCGTCCCCATCGCGATGTCGCTCATCGAGCGGCCGGACGAAGCGCCGGAGGGCGCGCCCGCCTGATTCGCTGCCGTGTCGCTGGATGTCCATCCAAGCGGCAAAAGCCCATACTGAGCTGATGGCCGGTTCGGTTGCTGTCGCCGCGGACCCTGTTGCCCCCATGGGCAGGGCCAAGACCAACATCGTGTTCGGCACCATCGTGCTCGGCATGCTGATGGCGGCGCTCGACCAGACCATCGTGTCCACCGCGCTGCCCACCATCGTCGCCGACCTCGGCGGGGCGGGGCACATGGCGTGGGTGGTCACCTCCTACCTGCTCGCCGAGGCGGTGGCGACGGCGCTGGCCGGCAAGCTCGGCGACCTGTTCGGCCGCAAGCTGGTGTTCCAGATCAGTGCCGTGATCTTCATCGTCGGCTCGATGGTCGCCGGCCTGGCGAACGGCATGCTGTTGCTGGTACTCGCCCGCGGCATCCAGGGCTTCGGCGCGGGCGGACTGATGGTCACATCGATGGCGCTGATCGCCGACATCATTCCGCTGCGACAGCGGGGCAAGTATCAGGGCGCGCTGGGCGCGGTGTTCGGCGTGACCACGGTGATCGGTCCGACGCTGGGCGGCCTGTTCACCGACCACGCCAGCTGGCGCTGGTGCTTCTACGTCAACGTGCCGGTCGCGGTGGTGATGATCGCGCTGGCGGCCCGCACCATCCCGCGGGTGCGGGCGGCGGCCGAGCCGATCATCGATTACCTCGGCATCGGCCTGGTGGCGCTGGGCGTCTCCTGCCTGATCCTCGGCCTGGAATGGGGTGGGCAGCAGTACGCGTGGGACTCGCCGACGATCATCGGTCTGTTCGCCGCGGCGGCGCTCCTGCTCGCGGCGTTCGTCGCGGTCGAGTTGCGAGCCGCGGAACCGATGCTGCCGATGGGGTTGTTCCGCAGCCGGGTGTTCACGGTGTGCTCGATCCTCAGTTTCATCGTCGGCTTCGCGATGCTCGGTTCGATGACCTACCTGCCCGCGTATCTGCAATACGTCGACGGGGTTTCGGCCACCGTGTCCGGTGTGCGCACGCTGCCGCTGGTGGCGGGCCTGTTCGCCACCTCGATTCTGTCCGGGCAGGTGGTCGGCAAGACCGGGCGCTACCGGTACTTCCCGATCGCGGGCACCTTGGTCATGGCGCTCGGCCTCTACTTGATGTCGACGATGGGCCGGACCACCGGCACGTGGCTGGAGTCGCTGTACATGCTGATCCTCGGCTCGGGCATCGGACTGGCGATGCAGGTGCTCACGATCGTCGTGCAGAACACGGTGCCGTACGCCCAGCTTGGTACCGCGACCTCCGGCGTCACGTTCTTCCGCACGCTCGGCAGCGCTTTCGGCACGGCCATCTTCGGCACGCTCTACAGCAACGAGATCGGGCCCGGCCTCGCCGCCGCTCTGGCCCAGGTGCGCGTGGTGCCGCCCGCGGTCGCGGCGGACCCGCATGCGTTGCGCGCGCTGCCCGCCGAGCAGTCGGCGCCGATCATCGACGCGTACGCGGACGCCATCGACCACGTGTTCTTCTGGGTCGTGCCGATCGCGTTGGTCGGATTCGTGGTCGCGTGGTTCCTGCCCGAGGTGCCGCTGCGCGACAGCGCGCGGGCGGGGGCGGGCGATGTGGGGGAAGGGTTCTCGGTGCCCGACTCGCCCGATCGGCTGGTGCAACTGGAACGGGCCATCGCGGGCACCATGCACCGGGCGGGGTCGGAGGATCCGATCGGCGCGCGCATCCTGGCCGACGCGGACAGCGATTTGACGCGCGGTGAGGCGTGGGCGCTCGGGCAGGTGTATCTGCGCGACCGGGTGCGTGGCGAGGCCACGTTGGCCGGAATCGCCCGGGCGCATCGAGTGCCCGAGGAGGTGATCGAGCCGATCTACGACCAGGTCGGGGCGGAGGGCTATCTGACCAGGGAGGGGCAACGCTTGCGGCTCACCGACTCCGGTGCCACCGAGATGGATCGGATCAAGGCGGCCTGGCGGCGCTGGCTCGACACCAGGCTCGACGACTGGAACGAGGCCGATCCCGCCGATCGCGCGCTGCTGGATCAGGCGCTGACGAACATCGCCACGAAGTTGCTGGAAGACCATGCGCGCGCGGAGGAAACAGTACCTGCCTGACCCTCTTGCGGCTGATTACTCGTAGGCGTATATTCGTAGACGAGTAAGAGGAGGTGCCGCGATGAAGAAACGCAAGGTCGACAACCTGCTGGCGCTCGCGGTGCTGTCGGTGATCATCGAACGGCCGATGCATCGATACGAGATCGCCCAGACCTTGCGCGAGCGAGGCAAAGACCAGGACATGGCGATCAAGTGGGGTTCGCTCTACACCGTCGTGCAGAACATGGCCAAGGTCGGCTTCCTCGAGGTCGTGGGCAGTGAACGGGCCGGCGCCCGGCCCGAGCGGGTGATCTATCGGATCACCGACGCCGGTCGCGCCGAGATGGCCGATTGGACCAGGGAACTGCTGTCGACTCCGGAACCGGAGCATCACCGGTTCGTCGCGGGTCTGTCGATCCTCGCGGTGCTTCCGCCCGCCGAGGTGATCGAACTGCTCGGCACCCGCCTCGAAGCGCTGGACCGGACGATCGAGACCGTGCGTCGCGAACTCGGCGAACTCGCGGGGACCTTGCCGCGACTGTTCATCGTCGAGTCCGAGTTCGGGTTGGCGATGCTGGAAGCCGAAGCGGCCTGGACGCGCTCGCTGCGCGCGGAGTTGACCGAGGGCACCTTCCCTGGACTGGCGCAATGGCGTGAGTGGCACGAGCGCGGCACGCTGCCGTCCGAGGTCACCGAAATGGTGGAGAGGGGGATGGCCGAGAACTAGCCGAGAACCGGACCCGGCGAAGGTGCGGCAACACCGCCGCCGGGCCCGATCGAACAGTCTCGAACCGCGCCCGCGAACGCGCACCCGGCTACAAGGCTGGCAACCACAGGATAACCGGGTGGGTGGCGCGTGGGTCGGTCCGGGAACCGAAACCCGTATCGCACGAATCCTGGAGACACCCATGTCCACAACACGTACCGCCCTGGTGATCGGTGGCGGCATCGCCGGTCCCGTCGTCGCGACGGCCCTGCGCAAAGCGGGCATCGACGCCCGCGTCTACGAGGCCTATCCCGGCCCTTCCTACGGCATCGGCAGCGGGCTCGCGCTGGCGCCCAACGGCGTCGCCGCGCTCGACATCATCGGGGCGGGCGACCCGGTCCGCGCCATCGCGCTGCCGGTCCGCAATATGAACATGTCCGTCGGCGCCAAGGTACTGGAGATGCCCGGCATCCCCGATATGCCGCCGCTGCAATTGGTCGATCGCAGTGAGCTGCACCGAACGCTGCACCGGCACGCGGAGGCGGCGGGCGTTCCGTTCGAGTACAACAAGCGCCTGGTCGACGTGCGGGAGGACGAGTCGGGCATCACGGCCGAGTTCGCCGACGGCAGCACGGCCACCGCCGATGTGCTGATCGGGGCGGACGGCATTCGCTCGCGGGTGCGCACGCTGATCGACCCGAACGCGCCCGGCCCCGACTACACCGGCATGCTCGGCTTCGGCGCGACCACCGAGTGCGACGCCGACATCCCGCCGGACACCATGACCTTCGCGTTCGGCAAGCGGGCCTACTACCTGTACTGGCCGCTCGGGGACGGGCGGGTGGCGTGGGGAGCGAACCTGCCGCACAAGGAGTATCTGTCGCTCACCGCGGCCAGGGCGGTGCCGAGCGCGCACTGGTTGCGGATCTTGCGCGAGACCTACGGCGACGACACACCCGGCGGCGAACTCGCTCGACGCACCACCGAGGAGCAGTTGGAGGTGGTCGGCGCGCTGCACATCATGCCGCCGGTGCCGCACTGGTATCGCGGGAGGATGGTGCTGGTGGGCGATGCGGTGCACGCGCCGTCCAACAGCTCCGGTCAGGGCGCGTCGCTGGCGATCGAGAGCGCCGTGCAGCTGGCCCGCTGCCTGCGTGATCTGCCCCCCGCCGAGGCCTTCTCGGTCTACGAGCGCTTGCGGCGCGAGCGGGTGGAGGGCGTCGCGGCCCGCGCGGCGAAGATCAATCACAGCAAGACGCCGGGGCCGGTCGGGCGCAAGATCATGCAGTTGCTCATGCCGGTCATGGCCAAGACCGTGATGAAACCGGAGAAGACCATGGGACCGGAGCAGCGCTACCGGATCGATTGGGACGCTCCGGCCGACCGCGAGCTCGCGTCGGTCTGAGTCGACCGGGAGGTCCCGCAGGCCTCGGAGGACCTGCGGGACCTCCCGTCTCCGGATATCGGCAAGGAAATAGGCTTGTCCGGTGAGCGATAGGGATTCCGATGGACAGCTGGATCTGAACCAATTGCGCACCTTCCTGGCCGTGCACCGGGCCGGATCGATCACGGCCGGGGCGCGGCTGGTCGGCTTGTCCCAGCCGACCGTCACCGGCCAATTGCAGGCGTTGGAGAAGCGGCTCGGCGCCCGACTGTTCGAGCGACTTCCGCGCGGCGTCGCGCCGACCGCGGCGGCGAACGAACTGGCGGCCGGCATCGCCGCACCGTTGGACGCGCTGGACGCCGTGGCGGGCCCGTCCCGCCGCGCCGAACCCACGCCACAGCCCGCCGTTCGTCTCGCCGGACCCGCCGAGTTCCTCGCGGTGCACGGACTTCCGGCGCTGGCGCCCCTGATCGAGCG
This sequence comes from Nocardia araoensis NBRC 100135, assembly GCF_000308435.1. Taxonomy (GTDB): domain Bacteria; phylum Actinomycetota; class Actinomycetes; order Mycobacteriales; family Mycobacteriaceae; genus Nocardia; species Nocardia araoensis. The sequence goes on from NZ_BAFR01000043.1 coordinate 51,957, forward strand.
AGGTGTGCGGCTGACGGTCCACGCGGGGCTGTCCGACGACCTGCTCGGCGGCCTGCGGGCCGGGCACTTCGACCTGGTGGTGTCGACGGTCCGGCCCAGAGGCCGGACGGTGGTCGCCGAACCGCTGTGCGATGAGGAATTCGTGCTCGTCGCCGCGCCCCCGGTCGCCGCACGCGTCGACAGCGATCTGCTGCGGGCCAGGGGGCCGATCGCGCTGTCCGATCTACCGCTGGTCAGCTATGCCCCGGATCTGCCGATCCTGCGGCGGTACTGGCGGCACGTCTTCGGCGTCCGGCTCGCCGCCGAAGCCGCGGTGGTCGTCGCCGACCTGCGCGCGGTCGCCGCGGCGGTCGCGGCGGGGGCGGGGATCAGCGTGCTGCCGAGGTATCTCTGTGCCGCCGAACTGGATTCGGGGTCGCTCGTCGCGCTGCTCGAGCCGGAGGATCCGCCGATCAACACCGCGTTCCTGGTGCGCCGCCCCGGGGCCGCCGTCCGCCCGCACGTCGAGCTGGTCCGCCAGCGGTTGACCGCGGCGGCGCGGCACTGGTGAGGGCGGGCCGTCAGAATCGCGTCGCGCGCTCGCGCAGGATCCGCGCGGTCTGCTCGTCGCCGGGCAGGAACGCCTCCAATTGCAGTTCGGCGAGCGTGACGTCCACCGCGGTGGCGAATGAGGTCAGCGTCGTGATCAAACGCAATTCCCCTTCGGCGCAGCGCAGGCGCAGCGGCACCGCGAAACCGAGATGGTCCGGCCCCGGCTCCGCCTGCGGCAGATAGGACTCCAGCTCGTCGATCAACTCGTCCAACACGGGATCGGGACTGCGCGCCATCCGGTTGCGCAGCGCCTCGGTGACGTGCCGCCCCCATTCCGGCAGGTTGAGCACGCGGGTGGCCAAGCCGTCGGGGTGCAGCGCGAGACGCAGCACGTTGACCGGCGGCTCCAGCAGCCATCCGGCGGCGCCCTCGGCGAGCACCTCGAAGGCCGCGTTGGCGGCGAGCAGCACACCGTGCGGCCGGACCACCAGCGCGGGGTAGGGCAGATGCCCATCCAGGATCGCCCGCAACGCCTCCAGCACCGGCGCCAATTCCACCGTGTCGAGCGCTGATTCGGGGAAGACCGGCGCGTAACCCGCGGCGAGCAGCAGTCCGTTGCGCTCGCGCAGCGACAGTTCCAGTGATTCGGCCAGCCGCACCACCATGGTGCGTCCGGGGCGCGAGCGGCCCTGCTCCAGGAAGCTCAGGTGACGCTGGGTGGTGTCGGCGCGGATCGCCAGATCCAGCTGGCTGACCCGGCGCAGCGTGCGCCAATGCTTGAGCTGCCGGGCGAACCCGGTGGACTCGGCCGCCGTCGTCATGGCAGCAGTATCGGGTGTGGGGCCGCGGGCTCGCCATACCCTGCGGGGAATCGCACAGACCTCCGACGGCGGCAAGACTCCGTCGCATGAGCAAAGAACTCGATGAGCAGGAACTGTCCCGATTCGCCGAGCGCTACATCGCGCTGTGGAACGAACCCGACGCCTTGGCCAGGCGCAAGCTGATCCGGCAACTGTGGGCCGAGGACGGGGCCCAGGTACTGGTGGATCCGCCGCAGGCGATGCGGGAGGCGCTGGCCCGGTTGTCGTTCCCGATCCCGACCGTGGAGATCCGCGGCTACGAAGCGCTGGACCGGCGTGTCGATCGCGCCTACGAGGAGTTCGTCGCACCCGGTGAGCACGTGTTCGTACCCGAAGGGCCGGTTGTGCGCCTCTCGCTGAACCTGATCGGCCTGACCTGGCACATGGTGACGAAGGCCGACGGGGCGGTCGTCGGCGGTGGCTACGACGTCATCGCGCTCGACGACGCAGGCTTGATCCGGTGGGACCACCAGTACATCGGCGTCGCGTGATGGGGGCCGTCGCCTACCATCTCGACCCGGCGCGCGGGGCGGACGCGCTGACCGTCGCGCCGCAGGAGATGCCCGAGCCAGGCCCACGCCAAGTGGTGATCCAGGTGCGGGCGGCGTCGTTGAATCGTCGCGATCTGATGTTGCTGGACGGAACGTATCCGCTGCCCGCGACCCCGGGCGTGGTCCCGCTCAGCGACGGCGTCGGCGAGGTGATCGCGGTGGGCGAGCAGGTCACGCGCGCCGCCGTGGGCGACCGCGTGACCGCCACCTACTTCGTCCGCTGGATCGACGGCCCGCAGCGCCAAGCGCACGTGGTCGAGCAGTACGGCGCGACCTATCCCGGCATGCTCGCCACATACGCGGTGCTGGAAGAGGATTCGGTGGTGCACGTGCCCGGCCATCTCACCGACGCGGAGGCCGCGACGTTGACCTGCGCCGGAGTGGTGGCGTGGGCGGCGCTGACCACGCCCCTGCCGGTGCTGCCCGGCGAGACCGTCTTGACCGTCGGCAGCGGATCGGTGGCGCTCTTCGGCGTGCAACACGCGAAAATGCTGGGCGCCGAGGTCGTCTCGGTCACGCCGAACGCACGCAAGGCCGAGCGGCTGCGCGCGCTCGGAGCGGACGAGGTGATCGATCGGAGCCGTACTCCGGACTGGGAGCTCGCCGTGCTCGATCGCACCGGCGGCGACGGCGTGGAACACATCATCGATGCGGTGGGGATGCCGACCCTGGCGAAATCCGTGCGGTCGGGCGGATACAACGCGCGGATCACCATGATCGGCGCGATGCCCGCCGCCGACCCGCCCGTGGGCAACCCGTTCGGGACGTCGTATCTGTCCATCCGCCGCATCGCGGTGGGCAGCCGGACGGATTTCGAGGCGATGAACCGAGCGATCATCGCCCACCGTATGCGTCCCGTCATCGACCGTGTGTTCGCGTTCGAGGAAGCCGAAGCGGCCTACCGGTACTTCCGCACCGGGGATCCCTTCGGGAAGGTGGTGATCGAGTTTCCCTAGGCCTCAGGGGCAGGCGGTGAGAATCCGTGACATGGCGTCCTTCTCGGCCGGGGTGACCCACAACTTGTAGGCCGTCTTCACCTGGACCTGCCTGGTCACGTAGGCGCAGTGGTAACCCTTGTTCGGCGGCAGCCATTCGGCCGCGTCGGAGTCGCTCTTGGACTGGTTGGTGGGACCGTCCACGGCCTGCAGGTTCATCGGGTCGTTGGCCAGGTCGCGGCGGCGTTCGGCGGAAAGCTGCTGTGCGCCTGTCTGCCAGGCGTTCGAGAGCGCGACGACGTGGTCGATCTGCACGTCGTCGGAAGTCTTGGTGCCGCGCTTGAAGTCGATGGTCTTGCCGGTGTAGAGGTCGGCGAGCATGCCGGTCGAGACGATGCATTTGCCCGACTTGAACGTCACGTCGGTCATGTCGCGCTGGAGGATGTCGTTGCGGGTGTCGCAGCCGTTGCCGCCGCCGGGGACCGAGACGTTGTCGGACCAGGGAGGTCCGAATTCGTCACGGCTGTAGCCGGTTTTGGGCGCGCGGTCGGCCACGCGCAGGGCGTTCAACAGGGCGAGGGCATCGCGGGATGGGATCGGGGCGGGCGCGTCGGCGCAGGCCTTGCCACCGGAACCGCAGCCCGACGCCGTCGACTGGCCGGGGGAACGGTTGTGCAGGAGACGAGTCCGATGGAAGTCGCCACCATGATGCCGATCAGAGCCAACCGTTGCACTGTGGACTTCATCGAACTTCCTAACGCCGAATCCACTTGAAACTGTAACCGGCGTCAAGGTATCCAGTGGCGGCGTTCGCGCAACCGACCGGCGCGTATGACATTCGGCACAGCGGGCCTTGCATCGGAGTCGGTCCAGCCGGGAGAACGGGGCCGCCCCCGAATCGCCGTGCCGGCGCCGATTCGGGGGCGGTTTATCACGAGCAGGCCGGTGGAGCCGCGCGGTTGTGCGGATGGTTGTCCACTCCGAAGACCGCACTGGGACGACACCACGGGGCTGATGAGGGGGAGGTCCCGAGGTGTCGAGCCGCGCCTGCTCCGGGCTCGCTCGTGATGATCAGGGGTGATCGATATCCGGCGGGCACCGGTGACCAGGGAAGCCGCTCTCCGGTTGCCGTACGCATCCGCTCCGTCTCGATCACGCTTTGTTCTACGTACCAAGACAGTAGATAGATGTCGTGTGAATTGGCAAGTTCGTTCCCACGGTTCAAAAAGTTTCTCAGCCGATCTTCAGTTTCGGCCATACATCTACTGCATGAGTACGGATGTGCCCGCATTCTGTCCGCTCCGCGCGACCGGTTCGACGGGCGTGTGACGATGCTCACTTCATATCCGGTCACAGGCGGCGGGATTCGTGTGTCCAAACGGGTGCAGGCGAAAGGCCGAACCCGAAAGGACCACATCATGCCTACCGTCGACGTCATCGACTCGTTCATCAACTACCGCGACACCGGTGCCGGAGGGGTCCCCGTCGTGTTCCTGCACGGCAATCCGACCTCCTCGCATCTGTGGCGCAACGTGATCCCGCACGTCGCCGACCGGACTCGGGTGCTGGCGCCGGACCTGATCGGCATGGGGGAGTCGGGCAAGCCGGACAGCGCCTACCGTTTCACCGATCACGCCGCCTACCTGGACGCCTGGTTCGACGCGCTCGGCCTGGACCGAGTGGTGCTGGTCGGGCACGACTGGGGTGGCGCGCTCGGCATGGACTGGGCCGCTCGGCATCCCGGCCGCGTGCGCGGGATCGCGCTGATCGAAACGTTCCTGCGGCCGATGCGCTTCGACGAGCTGCCTCCGCTCGGCGCCGAGCTGTTCCGGAAGTTCCGCACCGCGGAAGGGGAGCGAATGATTCTGGAGGAGAACACCTTCATCGAGTTCAACCTGCCCAAGGGCGTCGCCGACCTCTCGCCCGAGGATCACGACGTGTACCGGGCGCCCTATCCGACCCCGGCCTCGCGCAAGCCGCTGCTGGCGTGGACGCGGGAGTTCCCGCTGGACGGTGCGCCCGCCGACGTGGTCGCCGTGGTGCGCGACTACGACGATTGGGCGGCCGCGACGCCCGAGGTGCCCAAGTTGCTGATGGCGTTGGAGAACGGTGTCGGGCTGGGATCGGCGGAGGTGATCGACTGGGCCGCGAGCACCTTCGCGAGCGCCGAGGTCGCGCCGATCGGTCCGGCCGGCCACCACGCGCCGGAGGACCGGCCCGACGAGATCGGCCGGGCGGTCGCGCAGTGGCTCGACCGGCACGCCCTGCTCGAGGCCGGCGCTCGCGCGTGATTCCCGCCGAACGGTGAGCCGGCAGTGCTTGCGCCGACCGCGGCGCGGGCCGAATGATGGCCGGATGAGCACGGAGCAGGAGCGGGCCGCGGCGGAAGAGAAGGCCATGGTCGCCCGCGCGGTCGCGGGCGACCGGGACGCCGTCGCCGAGGTGGTGCGGCTGTTGCAGGACCCGCTGTACCGGCTGGCGTTGCGTATGGTCTGGCGGCCCGCGGAGGCCGAGGACGCGACGCAGGAGATCATGGTGCGCGTCCTCGATCATCTGCACACCTGGCGCGGCGAGGCCAAGCTGGTCACCTGGGCCTACCGCATCGGTGTCAACCACCTGCTGAATCTGCGGCGGCGGACCCCGCAGGAGGCCGTGGAACTGAGCTTGGACGCCTACCGGGACGGGCTGGCCGACGGTTTGTCGGAGGCGGACTACCGCGGACCGGAAGCGGTGCTGCTGACCGCCGAGGTGCGGCTCACCTGTAGCCAAGGCATGTTGCAGTGCCTGGCCCGGGACGAACGGATCGCCTTCGTGCTCGGCGACGTGTTCGAGCTGAACTCCACCGAGGCCGCCTGGATCCTCGACATCA
>NZ_BAFR01000041.1 GCF_000308435.1 Nocardia araoensis NBRC 100135
AGTGGACCGCCCTCCGCATCGCGCACCTGGACCTGGACTTCGAGGTCGTCGAACCCATCGAGATGAAAGACCTGCTCGCCGGCCTCGGCGCCAAATTGCTTCGTGCGGCGGGGAGCGCGCGCTGAGCGAAGGCCGCCGCGGCGCGCGGATATTCGGTGCCCCGCACCGGAAGCGGCACTACGGTGCTGCGCATGACGCTCTCAGTGGAAGACCGCCTCGATATCACCGACCTCATCGCCCGGCACGGCCACATCATCGACGCGGGTGAACTCGATCGGATGGACGAGCTGTTCAGCCCGGAAATCGTCTACGACCTCACCGCCATGGGGTACGGCGAATTGCACGGCATCGCGGCCGTGCGCGACGCGGCCCTCGCGCTCGGCGATGCGAACCCGGTCGGGCATCACGTCACGAATGTGATCGTCACCGGAAGCGAAGCCGACCGCGCAATGGTGTCGTCCAAAGGGATCGGCATCGCCGCCGACGGTCGATGCGGGAGCGTGACCTATGAAGACGTGGTGGTGCGGGAACCCGCCGGCTGGCGGATCACTTATCGCAAAGTCATTCCGCGCCGCGCCCCGCTGGGCGGCTGATCGTCGGGCAGCGCCATTGTCGGCGCAGCGGTTCCAATCGATCTTGTGGTGGTCTGAATCACACTTGTGTCATTCGTGCCGGAGCTTCGCTGTCCGCAGGCCGCTGACCTGCGAAAAAGCGCGCTGGGCAGGCGATTTGACGAAGCGTTATCCGCCGCGTAACTTAATCCAGGTCAGAGCGACACGGACACCGACCCGGAGCCGAGAAGCAAGGCGGAGACGCCGAGCGGAAGGACTGGGAAACGAGGTAGGACGAGGAGCGCCTGGCGATCACACTGGCTCGATCGCGAGTCCGATTTTGATCGGATGAGCGAATGAGCTAAGCTGGAAAAGTTGCCTCACTGAAGGTCCGGAGAAATTCGGATTGAATGTGTGTGCGTGTGTTCTTTGAGAACTCAATAGTGTGTCGATGAATGTCAGTGCCAAAGTATTTTGGTTTCGGCTCTTCATACCTCC
>NZ_BAFR01000040.1 GCF_000308435.1 Nocardia araoensis NBRC 100135
GAGCGCCGTCGCGAGCGCGGCCAGGGCGAGCGCCAGAGCGAGCGCGGCCAGGGCGAGCGCCAGAGCGAGCGCGGCCAGGGCGAGCGCGGCCAGCAGAGCCAGAACGGCAGCGCGGGCGGCCGTGGCGGCGACGACGAAGAGGGCGGTCGCGGACGGCGCGGGCGTCGCTTCCGGGAGCGCCGTCGTGGGCGTGACCGCGACGGTGGCGGCGGCGAGTCGCGCGAGCCGGAGATCCGCGAGGACGACGTCCTCCAGCCGGTCGCGGGCATCCTCGACGTGCTGGACAACTACGCCTTCGTCCGCACCTCGGGCTACCTGGCCGGACCGAACGACGTCTACGTGTCGATGAACCTGGTCCGCAAGAACGGCCTGCGCCGCGGTGACGCGATCACCGGCGCGGTGCGCGCTCCGCGCGACGGCGAACAGTCCAACCAGCGCCAGAAGTTCGATCCGCTGGTGCGGCTGGACACGGTCAACGGCGGCGACGTCGAGGCGGCCAAGCGCCGTCCCGAGTTCGGCAAGCTCACGCCGCTGTACCCGAACCAGCGCCTGCGGCTGGAAACCCAGCCGAACAAGCTGACCACCCGCGTGATCGATCTGATCATGCCGATCGGCAAGGGGCAGCGCGCCCTGATCGTGTCGCCGCCGAAGGCCGGTAAGACCACGATCCTGCAGGACATCGCGAACGCGATCGCGACCAACAACCCCGAGTGCTACCTCATGGTGGTGCTGGTCGACGAGCGTCCGGAAGAGGTCACCGACATGCAGCGCTCGGTGAAGGGCGAGGTCATCGCCTCGACCTTCGACCGTCCGCCGTCGGACCACACCTCGGTCGCCGAGCTCGCCATCGAGCGCGCCAAGCGCCTGGTGGAGATGGGCAAGGACGTCGTCGTGCTGCTCGACTCGATCACCCGGCTCGGGCGCGCGTACAACAACTCCTCGCCCGCTTCGGGCCGAATCCTCTCCGGTGGTGTGGATTCCACCGCGCTGTACCCGCCCAAGCGGTTCCTCGGCGCGGCCCGCAACATCGAGAACGGCGGCTCGCTGACGATCATCGCCACCGCCATGGTGGAGACCGGTTCGACCGGTGACACGGTGATCTTCGAGGAGTTCAAGGGCACCGGTAACGCCGAGCTCAAGCTCGACCGCAAGATCGCCGAGCGGCGGGTGTTCCCCGCGGTGGACGTCAACCCGTCCGGTACCCGCAAGGACGAGCTATTGCTCAGCCCCGACGAGGCGGCGGTACTGCACAAGCTGCGCCGCGTACTGTCCGGCCTGGACTCGCACCAGGCGATCGATCTGCTGATCGACCGCCTGAAGAAGTCGAAGAACAACCTCGAGTTCCTGATGCAGGTGAGCAAGACCGCGCCGGGCGCGCTCGACGAATAGGCCGGTCCGTCTCCGCGGACTGATGGCAACGGCCGAAAGGGTCCCGCTGAGGCGGGACCCTTTCGGCGTCTGGGGAGCGAAGAACGCGAGGCCGACCATGGCCGCGCCGCCGATCAGGAAAGCGAGGATCAGCGCGCAGGGTCCGACGTCGGGATCGTGGGCGGCGGATTCCGAGGTGTGCACATACACGGCGTTCTTCGGTGCGGTGTAGTTCGAGGTCTCGGGAAGCGCGGATACACCGATGGCGACCGAGAGAGTGAGTAGAACGAAAATCGCGGCCGCGATCCGGATGTTCACGGGGTCTCCTTCCTGTCTCGGCACGCCGATGTGCACCAGGTCTGCAACTCTATGAACGAATTCGTTCATATTCGTGAGTAGCGGACTACCCGACTTCAGGGTCCCGGAGGCGGCGCGGATCAGCGTGCCCGAACTTCCAGGGGCGCGAATGGTAGGGGAGTACCTGGGGCGGGAACAAACCGGTCGCCGGGGGCGTTTTGGGAGCGTAACGGCAGTTCTGGCATACTGAACGGTCGTTGCGTCTGCTCAGGTGAGCAGAGCTCCCGCCTAGTCGGTTCCGGTTCACGCTTCGCGCGTTCGCGCGGGCGACCCGGCGACCACAATCGAGAGGACATCCATGAAGGCAGGAATTCACCCGACGTATGTCGACACCACGGTCGTGTGTGGTTGCGGCAACACCTTCCAGACTCGCAGCACCAAGGAGTCGGGACACATCACCGTCGAGGTCTGCTCGCAGTGCCACCCGTTCTACACCGGCAAGCAGAAGATCCTCGACACCGGTGGCCGCGTGGCCCGCTTCGAGGCTCGCTACGGCAAGCGTGCAGGCAAGAAGGCCGACGCCAAGTAGCTTCCCCGCCGACGCCCGGTCCTGCTGCGCAGGCCGGGCGTCGGTGTTTTGTATGGACAGCTACCAGGAGAAGGAAGCACTGTGACGCAACCGTCCGCCATCGACGACATTCTGGCCGAGTACGCCGGCTTGGAGACGCAGCTGGCCGATCCGTCGCTGCACAACGATGCGGGCGCCGCGCGCCGGGTCGGCAAGCGATTCGCCGAACTGGCCCCGGTCATGGCCACCTATCGCAAGCTGGAGACGGCCCGCGGCGACTTGTCCGCCGCTCAGGAACTCGCCGCCGACGACTCCGCGTTCGCCGCGGAGGTCCCGGATCTGGAACGACAGGTCGAGGAACTGGAACAGGCCCTCGCCGACCTGCTGGCTCCGCGCGACCCGCATGACGGCGACGATGTCGTGCTCGAGGTGAAGTCCGGCGAAGGCGGCGAGGAGTCCGCGTTGTTCGCCGCCGACCTGGCCCGTATGTACGTGCGGTATGCCGAGCGCCACGGCTGGAAGGTCGAGATCCTCGACGCCACCTTGTCCGACCTGGGCGGATACAAAGAGGCGACGTTGTCGATCAAGAGCCGCGACGCGGCGCGCGACGGTGTCTGGTCGCGGTTCAAGTTCGAGGGCGGTGTGCACCGGGTGCAGCGCGTCCCGGTGACCGAATCGCAGGGCCGCATCCACACCTCGGCCGCGGGCGTGCTGATCTACCCGGAGCCCGACGAGGTCGAAGAGGTGCAGATCGACGAGTCCGATCTGCGCATCGACGTGTACCGCTCCTCCGGCAAGGGCGGTCAGGGCGTCAACACCACCGATTCCGCGGTGCGCATCACTCATCTGCCCTCCGGCATCGTGGTCACTTGCCAGAACGAGCGTTCCCAGTTGCAGAACAAGGCGCGCGCCATGCAGGTGCTCGCGGCGCGTTTGCAGGCACTGGCGGAAGAACAGGCCGATCAGGAGGCGGCCGCGGGCCGGGCCAACCAGATCCGCACGGTGGACCGATCCGAGCGCATCCGCACCTACAACTTCCCGGAGAACCGGATCACCGACCATCGGATCGGCTTCAAGGCGCACAACCTCGACGCCGTGCTGGACGGGGAACTCGACGCGCTGCTCGACGCTCTGGGGAAGGCGGATCGCGAAGCGCGTATGGCCGCGGAATGATCGTCGTTCGGGCAGAGTCGGTGTCATGTCCACGAGCCGAGTAGCGCTGCGCCCCGTCATCAACGACGCCATCGAGACGTTGCGGACCGCCGGGGTGCACAGCCCGCGGGCCGACGCCGAACATCTCGCCGCGCACGTCCTCGGCGTGGAGCGGACCAGGCTGGTGCTGACGCCGCTCGTCCCGCCCGGCAAGTTGGACGAGTACCGCGAGTTGGTCGCCCGCCGGGCACGGCGAATCCCGTTGCAGCACTTGACCGGAACGGCCGTGATGGGTGCGCTCGATCTCGCGGTGGGCCCCGGCGTCTTCGTGCCGCGCCCGGAGACCGAGTTGCTGTACGCCTGGGCGCTGGCGCAGTTGGAGGCGCTGCCGCACGATCACACGCCGATCGTCGTCGACCTGTGCACCGGATCGGGCGCGCTGGCACTGGCCCTCGCGCACGCGCGCCCCGATGCCGAAGTGCACGCCGTGGAACTCGATCCCGCCGCGCAGGTCTGGGCCCGGCGCAACGCCGACGACCGGATCGCCGCGGGCGATACCCCGATCACCCTCTACGCCGACGACGCCACCGATCCCGGCCTGCTCACCGACCTGAACGGCCGGGTGGACATCGTCGTGTCCAACCCGCCCTACATCCCGGAGGGCGCAGGTCTCGACCCCGAAGTGGCCGACCACGATCCGTCCATCGCCCTGTTCGGGGGCCCGGACGGCCTGTCGGTCATCCGCGGCATGATCCCGAACATCACCCGGCTGCTGCGCCCAGGCGGCGCCACCGCCATCGAGCACGACGACACCAACGGCTCCGGCGTAGCCGCCCTCCTCACCGCCACCGGAGTTTTCACCGACGTCGTCGAACACCCCGACCTGGCAGGAAAACCCCGCTTCGTCGCCGCCACCCACACGTGAGGGAGACTTCCGCGCGGTTCCTCGCGTGGGGCACCTCCGCACGGCACTGTGCGCTGCCGGACGGAGGGTTTGCACTCGGCGACTATGGCGTGCGCGGCACTGTATAGCTGGCCAACGGCACGGCCCGCGCTCGAGACGATCGCGAGCGCGCCGCGTATTGCACCGAGCCGCAAAGGCCGCATCGAGGATGCTCCCGATGCGCGGCGACAGCCGCCGCATCCCAGGTGACGACAGATTTCGTACGCACATGGGTAACTCGCCGGGCACGCCGAGAACTCGCTCGGCACCCGACGCAAGACCTCAACGCAACTCTCGTTTCACCCCACTAGTACGGCCTGAATACGCGGAGAGGCGGGGGAGCATGCCAGGATGGTTGCCGTGAGTACCGTCTACGACTGCGCGGATCCCGACTCGCGCGCCGCCGGACTGTCCGCAGCCACCAGCGCCCTGAAATCCGGACGTCTGGTCGTGCTGCCCACCGACACTCTGTACGGGCTGGGCGCCGACGCGTTCGATTCGGCCGCAGTGAGCTCGCTGCTCGCGGCCAAGCGCCGTGGCAGGGACATGCCGGTGCCGGTGCTCGTCGGTTCCTGGCACACCATCGACGGCCTGGTGTTCTCGGTGCGCCCGCAGGCGCGCGAGCTGATCCGGGCGTTCTGGCCCGGCGGCCTGAGCCTCGTTGTGCAGCAAGCGCCTTCGCTCGCCTGGGATCTCGGCGACACCCGCGGGACGGTGATGCTGCGGATGCCGCTGCACCCGGTCGCGCTCGAGCTGTTGCGTGAGGTCGGTCCGCTGGCGGTGTCCAGCGCCAACGTGTCCGGGCAGCCGCCGGCGAAGACCGCCGCCGAGGCTCGCGATCAGCTCGGCGATCTGGTCGGCGTCTATCTCGACGGCGGACCGGCCGAACACGCGGTCGCCTCCACCATCGTCGACCTGACCGCCGATCAGCCGCGCATCCTGCGCGTCGGCGCGGTGTCCGTCGCCGACATCGCCGAGGTGCTCGGCATGTCGCCCGAAGCGCTCAGCGGCGCCGCGCAGCTCGGATGATGGGTTCGAGCGCCGTCGTCCCGCTCCGGGAGCTGCTCGTCGTGCTGCTGATCTCCGCGGTGGTGACGTTCCTGGCCACCGGCGGGGTGCGGGTGCTGGCGATCGGCTTCGGCGCGGTGGCCGTGCCGCGTGACCGGGACGTGCACGTCAAGCCGATTCCGCGGATGGGCGGCGTCGGCATTTACATCGGTGTGGTCGCCGCGGTGCTGTTCGCCCACCAGCTGCCCGCGCTGCGCAGCGGCTTCGACTACAAACCCAACATCCCGATCGCCGTGCTGGTGGCGGCCACGATCATCGTGCTGGTCGGCATCGTCGACGACCGCTGGGGACTCGACGCGCTGACGAAGTTCGCGGGCCAGGTGACCGCGGCGGGCGTGATGGCCGTCATGGGTCTGGGCTGGTACGTGATCTACAACCCGTTCAGCAACACCACGGTGGTGCTGGACGGATTGCAGGGCGGCCTGGTCACGGTCGCGGTCACCGTCACCCTGGTCAACGCCATGAACTTCGTCGACGGTCTGGACGGCCTCGCGGCGGGCTTGGGACTGATCGCGGCACTGGCGGTTTTCGTGTTCTGCCTCGGGCTGATGAACGAGCAGGGCGGCTCGGTCGACACCTACCCGCCCGCGCTGCTTGCCGCCGCGCTCGCGGGCGGCTGCCTCGGATTCCTGCCGCACAATTTCCAGCCGGCGCGCATATTCATGGGCGACTCCGGCTCGATGTTGATCGGATTGATGCTGGCCGCGGTCTCGACCGGCGCCTCGGGGCGAATCCCGCTGCAGGGATACGGCCCGCGCGACATCGTCGGTCTGCTTTCTCCGCTGTTGCTGGTCGGCGCGGTGATGTTCATTCCGGTGCTGGACCTGTTGCTCGCCATTGTGCGCCGGGTTCGCGCGGGCGTGAGTTTCTCGACGCCGGACAAAATGCACTTGCATCATCGCTTGCTGCAGATCGGTCATTCCCATCGCCGCGTGGTGTTGTTGATCTATTTGTGGGTCGGTGTGCTCGCCTTCGGCGCCGTCGGCACCTCGCTGATGGATCGCAGGCTGGTCGTGTTGCTGATGGCGGGCGGGCTGGTTTCAGCGTTGGTGATCACCGCTGTTCCGGGGCTGCGGCGTGGGGACCCGGCGGGCGACGGATCGGCGTCCGGGTAAAGTCGGCGACTGTGAGCTTCACACCCGAACCCATCCCCGGCCCCGACGCGCCGCTGCGGTCCGCGCTGCGCTACGGACTGATCGGTCTGGGCGTGCTGGTGATCCTGTCGGTCGCGCTCGGCGCCGCCGTCTCGGGTGTCTCCGGCGTGTGGGGCGCGTTGCTCGGCGCCGCGATCGGCGGCGGCTTCATCCTCACCACCGCGGCCGTGGTGCTGTTCGGCGCGAAACTGCCGCCGAGCACCGCGGGCCTGGTCATGCTGGTCAGCTGGGTGGGCAAGGTCCTGGTGGCGTTGATCGTCGTCGGGATCCTGCACCGATTCGGCTTCTACGACCGGGTGGTGTTGTTCCTCACCGTGGTCGGAGCGCTGGTCATCGTGCTCGGCGCGGAGACCTACGGCGTTGTCCGGCAGAAGGTTCCGTACGTGACGACCGCCGACTCCGAACCCGCGTCCGGTACCCGCGAGTAACGAAAAACCCCCACCCCCTACACGCTGTCGTAGATGACTTGGTAAAGTGTTGGTAAGCAAGCGACCAAGTCGGGGATCAGTGAGGGGTCACCGCCGAGATCCCCTGCATGGGCCGCTATGCTTACTGCCGTGCCGGGCTCCGAGGTGTGTTCCGGTTCTGCATGTCGACGAATGTCGCCGACACACGTACAGACGCCTGGTGGATTTCGAACCACCGCACAGCTGCTGACGAACTTCGAGCCGACCTGAGTCGACCCAAATTGATCGTCAATGTCCGATCGAACCGCGGGAATGACCGTACCCGCGGCCCGAACACGGGAGAGAACGCTGAGCGTCACCACTCTGGCGGCCGAGTTCCACGCGCCGTCGCTTACCGACTTCTTCCCTCCAGCTGTGCTGTTCGAGGGAACGCCGTTCGAACTCGATCGATTGATGCTGATCCGCATTCTGATGACGGCCGTTCTCTGTGTCGTGATGGTGCTGGCATTCCGCTCGCCTCGGATCGTTCCGCGCGGCCTGCAGAATGTCGCCGAAATCGGCCTGGTCTTCGTCAAAGAGCAGATCTGTGACGAGGTCCTCGGCAAGGAAACGGGACGGAAGTTCTTCCCGCTGATCGCGACGATCTTCTTCACGGTCCTCTTTCTGAACTTCTCGGGTGTCGTTCCGGGGTTGAACATCTCGTCGAACGCCCGAATCGGCATGCCGCTGGTGCTGGCCGTCATCGCGTACCTGGCGTTCAACTACGTCGGTATCAGGAAGTACGGCTTCTTCAACTACATGCGCAGCAGCATCGTCGTTCCGAACGTTCCCCCAGCACTGCACGTGCTGCTGATTCCGATCGAGTTCGTCTCGACCTTCATCCTGCGTCCGTTCACGCTGACCGTCCGACTCATGGCGAACATGCTCGCCGGCCACATCATGCTGGTGCTGTTCTTCAGCGCGACCTGGTTCTTCCTGTTCGACGCCACCGCGTGGATGAAGGTGTTCTCGCCGTTCTCGCTGCTCGCGGGACTCGGATTCACGCTTTTCGAGCTGTTGGTCATCTTCCTGCAGGCCTACGTGTTTGCGCTGCTGACCGCCGTATACATCGGACTCGCACAGCACGCGGCCGATCACTGACCTGACCGACACAACTACCGGAAACCTGCTACACCACGCCGACCGGCGGGTGAGCAACAGAAAGGGAATGGAAGACTCATGAGCCTCGCTTACCTGGCCCAGGAAGCCGCCACCAACGAGAGCACCTTCAAGGGCCTGGGCGCCGTCGGCTACGGTCTCGCCGCGATCGGCCCCGGCATCGGCGTCGGCATCGTCGTCGGTAAGGCGATCGAGGGCATCGCGCGTCAGCCCGAGCTCCAGGGCACCATCCGCACCAACATGTTCCTCGGTATCGCGTTCACCGAGGCCCTTGCCCTCATCGGTCTCGTCGCCGGCTTCATTTTCTGATTCCGATGTACGAGTCAGTTTTGCTCGCGGCGGCGGAGGGAGAGGATGTGAATCCTCTCGTCCCCGAAACGTACGACATCGTCTGGTCGATCGTCTGCGTCGTCATCATCGCGGCCCTGTTCTACAAGTACGTGGTCCCGCGCTTGATGAAGACGCTCGACGAGCGTTCCGAGAAGATCGAAGGCGGCATCGCTCGCGCGGAAGCCGCGCAGGAAGAAGCTCAGCTCACCCTGCAGCAGTACCAGCAGCAACTGGCCGACGCCCGGCTCGAGGCCGCGCGCATCCGTGAGGACGCGCGCACCCAGGGCCAGGAGATCCTGGCGCAGATGCGCTCGGAGGCCCAGGCCGAGGCCGACCGCATCATCGCGGCGGGCCACACCCAGCTGGAAGCACAGCGCCAGCAGATCCTGACGGAGCTGCGCCACGAGGTCGGCCGCACGGCCGTCGACCTGGCCGAGAAGATCATCGGGCAGTCGGTTTCGGACGAGGCCAAGCAGGCGGCCTCGATCGACCGGTTCCTCAACGAGCTCGACCAGACCGACGCAGGCATCGGGGTCGGAAGGTAACGACGCGAAAGTGAGAAGCATGTACGCAGCGAGCCGCGAGGCCAGTGCCCGGTCTCGGGAGGCGCTTCGGGCCGCTCTGACCGGAAGCGACAGTGCTGCGGCCACGACGGGCTCGGAACTGTTCGCCGTTGTCGCCGTGCTGGACGACCAGCGTTCGCTGCGTGTGGCGCTCGCGGACGTGTCGGTGCCGGGTTCCGCGCGCGCGGAACTCAGCGAGCGGGTCTTCGGCGGCAAGGTCAGCGCTGCCACGCTGGCAGTGCTGACCACCGCGGTGGCCGAGAACTGGTCGCGCACCTCCGATCTGGTGGACACCTTGGTGTTGCTCGGCCAGGAGGCGTTGCTGGAGTCGGCGGCCCAGCGCGGCCGGATCGAAGCGGTCGAGGACGAGCTGTTCCGGCTGGGCCGGATCATCAGCGACAACCCCGACTTGGAGCAGGCGCTCTCGGATCGGTCGCAGCAGGCTTCGGCCAAGGGCGAGCTGATCCAGCGGCTGCTCGCGGGCAAGACCGAGCCCATCACCCTGACCCTGGCGGAGCAGGTGGTGACCAGGCAGCGGTCGGGCATCAGCGCCGCCTTCGACGAGCTGTCCGACCTCGCGGCGGCGCGCCGCGATCAGATCGTCGCGCACGTGCGCGCCGCGATCGGGCTCACCGAGCAGCAGCGCGACCGGCTGGCCGCCTCGCTGCGGCGGATCTACGGCAAGGCGACCACAGTGCACATCCAGGTCGACCCGAGTTTGCTGAGCGGAGTCGTGGTGCGCGTCGGTGACGACGTGATCGACGGCAGCGCCATCGGCCGACTGGAGAAGATGCGCAGGGCCCTGACCTAGCGCGCTTCCACCACCCCCGACATTCCAGACCCAGACAGCGAGAGCAGGAAGAACATGGCGGAGCTGACGATCTCCTCCGACGAGATCCGTAGCGCGATCGAGAGCTACACCAAGAGCTACACCCCCGAGACCTCCATCGAAGAAGTCGGTGTGGTCACCGACACCAGTGACGGCATCGCGCACGTCAGCGGCCTGCCTTCGGCGATGGCCAACGAGCTGCTCGAGTTCCCGGGCGGCGTGCTCGGCGTTGCGCTGAACCTCGAGGACCGTGAGATCGGCGCGGTCATCCTCGGCGAGTTCGCCGAGATCGAGGAGGGCCAGGAGGTCCGCCGGACCGGTGACGTGCTCTCGGTTCCGGTCGGCGACAAGTTCCTCGGCCGCGTGGTGAACCCGCTGGGCCAGCCGATCGACGGCCTCGGCGAGATCGAGTCCGAGGAACAGCGCGTGCTCGAGCTGCAGGCCGCCACCGTGCTGGAGCGCCAGCCGGTCGAGGAGCCGCTGGCCACCGGCATCACCGCGATCGACGCGCTGACCGCCATCGGCCGCGGCCAGCGTCAGCTGATCATCGGCGACCGCAAGACCGGCAAGACCGCGGTCTGCATCGACGCGATCCTGAACCAGAAGGCCAACTGGGAGACCGGCGACCCGACCAAGCAGGTGCGCTGCATCTACGTCGCCATCGGCCAGAAGGGCTCCACCATCGCGGGCGTGAAGGCCGCGCTGGAGCAGCACGGCGCGCTGGAGTACACCACCATCGTCGCCGCCCCGGCCTCCGACTCCGCCGGCTTCAAGTGGCTGGCCCCCTACACCGGCTCGGCCATCGGCCAGCACTGGATGTACCAGGGCAAGCACGTGCTCATCGTGTTCGACGACCTGACCAAGCAGGCCGAGGCCTACCGCGCCATCTCGCTGCTGCTGCGTCGCCCGCCGGGCCGCGAGGCCTACCCCGGTGACGTCTTCTACCTGCACTCCCGGCTGCTGGAGCGTTGCGCGAAGCTGTCCGACGAGCTGGGCGCCGGCTCGATGACCGGTCTGCCGATCATCGAGACCAAGGCCAACGACATCTCGGCGTTCATCCCCACCAACGTCATCTCCATCACCGACGGCCAGGTGTTCCTCGAGTCCGACCTGTTCAACAAGGGTGTCCGCCCGGCGATCAACGTCGGTACCTCGGTCTCCCGCGTCGGTGGCGCCGCCCAGACCAAGGGCATGAAGAAGGTGGCCGGTTCGCTGCGCCTCGAGCTGGCGCAGTACCGCGAGCTGGAGGCGTTCTCCGCCTTCGCCTCCGACCTGGACGCGGCTTCGCTGGCTCAGCTCGAGCGCGGCGCCCGCTGGGTCGAGCTGCTCAAGCAGGACCAGTACTCGCCGGTGCCGGTCGAGGACCAGATCATCTCGATCTACCTGGTCGACCGTGGCCACTTCGACTCGATCCCGGTGGCCGACATCCGCCGCTTCAACGCCGAACTGCTCGAGGAGCTGCACCGCAGCGCCGCCGACGCGTTCAAGGCGATCGAGGGCGGCAAGGTGCTCGACGGCGAGGCGGCCGAGCAGATCGAGGCGGCCACCAAGAAGTTCCTTGGCACCTTCCTCACCTCGGACGGCACCCCCGTGGTGAACGAGGCCGAGGCGGGCCAGCTCGACCACGAAGAGGTCGAGTCCCTGTCGGTTACCCGCAAGCACGTCGAGAAGTAACGCGAGCCGGCAAATGCGCTATTCGATCCGCGGCATGCGCGCCGGGCACGAGGGTGGCAGCGACCACCTCGTGCCCGGCGGATGCCGCCAATCCCACGCAGCGAATGAAGGGAGTGTGAACCGCTGATGGCAAGCTTGCGTGAATTGCGCTCCCGCATTCGTGGTGTGAATTCGATCAAGAAGATCACCAAGGCCCAAGAGCTGATCGCGACCTCGCGCATCTCCAAGGCCCAGGCCAGGGTCGCGGCCGCGAAGCCGTACGCGGAGGAGATCACCAAGGTCCTCAGCGAGCTGGCGAGCGCGTCGAAGAACCTGTCGCATCCGCTGCTGACCGAGCGCGCCAACCCGCGCCGGGCGGCCGTGCTGGTGATCACCAGTGACAGCGGCATGTGCGGTGGCTACAACTCGAACGTGCTCAAGCGCGCGGAAGAGCTGATGACCACCCTGCGCGACGAGGGCAAAGAGCCGGTGCTCTACGTCATGGGCAACAAAGGCCTGACCTACTACGCCTTCCGCAATCGCTCGTACGTGTCGGCGTGGACCGGGTTCTCGCAGCAGCCGAAGTACTCCGATGCTTCGTCCGCCTGCCACCACTTGGTCGACGCGTTCATGGCCGGCTCCGAAGGCGCGGTGCCCGCTCCGAACGGGACGGGTGACATCGCCGGTGTCGATGAGCTGCACGTCGTGTACACCCGCTTCGTCTCGATGCTGACGCAGACCCCGGAGGTGCGTCGGTTGGCGCCGATCCAGGTGAGCTACGTCGACGAGAACTTCGACCTGGGTGAGGACATCGTGTCGGATTCACCGACCGCGGACGTCCACGCGCAGTACGAATTCGAGCCCGACGCCGATGTGCTGCTGGCGGCGCTGCTGCCGAAGTACGTCAACACGCGCATCTACGCGTCGTTGCTCGAGGCAGCGGCATCCGAGTCAGCGGCTCGGCGCACCGCAATGAAGGCCGCCACCGACAACGCCAACGAACTCGCGAGCGTGCTCCAGCGCGAGGCGAACTCGGTGCGCCAGGCCCAGATCACGCAGGAAATCAGCGAAATCGTCGGCGGCGTCAACGCGCTGGCGTCGAGCTCGGACCGCGACTAAGCGCCACACGCGGCCTGAGCGACGGGCACGTAGAAGGCCCCCGAAGGCCGCACATCGACACGGAGAGAACCAACACCAATGACCGCAGCTGTCACTCAAGACAACACGAGCCGGACCGGCGGCGCCGCAGGGCGCGTCGTCCGGGTCATCGGCCCCGTCGTGGACGTCGAGTTCCCGCGCGGAGCCATTCCCGAGCTGTTCAACGCTCTGCACGCCGAGATCACCCTGACCTCGGTGGCCAAGACCCTGACCCTCGAGGTCGCCCAGCACCTCGGCGACAACATCGTGCGCACCATCTCGATGCAGCCGACCGACGGCCTGGTCCGCGGCGCCACCGTCACCGACACCGGTAAGCCGATCTCGGTGCCGGTCGGTGACGTGGTCAAGGGCCACGTCTTCAACGCCCTCGGCGACTGCCTGGACACCCCCGGCCTCGGCCGCGAGGGCGAGCAGTGGGGCATCCACCGCAAGCCGCCGTCGTTCGACCAGCTCGAGGGCAAGACCGAGATCCTGGAGACGGGCATCAAGGTCATCGACCTGCTCACCCCGTACGTGAAGGGTGGCAAGATCGGTCTGTTCGGTGGCGCCGGTGTCGGCAAGACCGTTCTGATCCAGGAGATGATCACCCGTATCGCGCGGGAGTTCTCCGGCACCTCGGTGTTCGCCGGCGTCGGCGAGCGCACCCGTGAGGGCACCGACCTGCGCCTGGAGATGGAGGAGATGGGCGTCCTCCAGGACACCGCCCTCGTGTTCGGCCAGATGGACGAGCCGCCGGGCACCCGTATGCGCGTCGCCCTGTCGGCCCTGACCATGGCCGAGTACTTCCGCGACGTGCAGCACCAGGACGTGCTGCTGTTCATCGACAACATCTTCCGGTTCACCCAGGCCGGTTCCGAGGTGTCGACGCTGCTCGGCCGCATGCCCTCTGCCGTCGGTTACCAGCCCACGCTGGCCGACGAGATGGGTGAGCTGCAGGAGCGCATCACCTCGACCCGTGGTCGGTCCATCACCTCGCTGCAGGCCATCTACGTGCCCGCCGACGACTACACCGACCCCGCTCCGGCGACCACCTTCGCCCACCTCGACGCGACGACCGAGCTCTCCCGCCCGATCTCGCAGAAGGGCATCTACCCGGCCGTCGACCCGCTGACCTCGACCTCCCGCATCCTGGAGGCCTCGATCGTCGGCGACCGGCACTTCCGGGTGGCCAACGAGGTGAAGCGGATCCTGCAGAAGTACAAGGAACTGCAGGACATCATCGCCATCCTCGGTATGGACGAGCTGTCGGAAGAGGACAAGGTGCTCGTCGGCCGCGCCCGTCGTCTGGAGAAGTTCCTCGGCCAGAACTTCATCGTGGCCGAGAAGTTCACCGGGCAGCCGGGTTCGGTCGTGCCGCTGGAGCAGACCATCGACGACTTCGACCGCGTCTGCAAGGGCGAGTTCGACAGCTACCCGGAGCAGGCCTTCAACAGCTGCGGTGGTCTCGACGACGTCGAGGCGGCCGCGAAGAAGATCCTCGGAAAGTAGTCACGATGGCGACCGAGTCCATTAACTACATGTCAGTCGATCTCGTCGCGGTCGAACGACTGCTCTGGTCCGGCCAGGCGACGTTCGTCAGCGCGCAGACCACCGAGGGCCAGATCGGCATCATGGCAGGCCATGAGCCGCTGCTCGGCCAGCTGGTCGAGGGCGGCACCGTGACGATCGTGGACACCGACGGTCAGCGGGTCGTCGCCGCGGTGCACGGCGGCTTCTTCTCGGTGACCGCGAACTCGGTTCGGGTGCTCGCCGAGTCGGCGGAATTCGCCGACGAGGTGGACGTCGAGGAGGCCCGCCGGGTGCTGGCCGACTCCGACGCCAGCGAGGAGCAGCAGCGGGCCGCGCAGGCTCGGGTGCGCGCGGTCGAGCAGACCGCGAACGCGTAGCAACAACCTGTCATCGAAAACGATCGCTGTCGGCGGTGAAGCTTCCTTCACCGCCGACAGCGTCTTTCAGGCGAGTCGGACACGGCCGGGGCATTTGTAAACTCGGGGCCGTGATTGAATGACCGCACGCGGTGTGAGCATCGGGCTCGAAGGCGAAAGCCTGCGAAACCACTAGAAGCTCGTACACCGCCAAGCGATTGCCGTGTGGACGACACGGCGGCGGAGCGAAGGGACGTACGGCATTGCAAACCGGGATGGTTCTGCTGATCATTCTGGTGCTCACGCTCGTGTTCCTCGCCCTGGCTTCGACTTACCGCCTGATCATGTTGCGGCGCGGCGGAACCGCCGCGATCCTGCGTGTCCTCCCCGCTCGCGGCGGTCAGGGGTGGCGGCAC
The DNA here is from genome assembly GCF_000308435.1 of Nocardia araoensis NBRC 100135. Taxonomy (GTDB): domain Bacteria; phylum Actinomycetota; class Actinomycetes; order Mycobacteriales; family Mycobacteriaceae; genus Nocardia; species Nocardia araoensis. Next base: position 14,930 of record NZ_BAFR01000040.1, read on the forward strand.
GGACTGATCCGCTACGACGAGGATCGTCTCGTCTTCTTCAAACTCACCAGCCTGAAGCTCGGCCCGGACTCCACCATTCGACGTCAGGGCATCGAGATCGGCGATCGCCGCGGCCCACGCGGCGACGAATACGACATCATGACCGATGACATCGCCGTGATCGCGGTGTCCGACCGCGCCGGCGACTTCGAGTTGGCCCTGGATCGCGACTCCTTGACCGCCTTTCTTTCCTGGGTGGAGTCCCGCCCCTCCGATCGCACCCGGCGGATGCCGGGCCTGTAGGTCCCGGTCCCACGGCTATCGGCGGCCTCGCGCAGGCCGCGCCCGTTAGGGTTGTGCTGTGAGCGTGCATTTGACCCGGATCTACACCCGGACCGGAGATGACGGGACAACGGGATTGAGCGACTTCTCCCGGGTCGCGAAGACCGACCCACGCTTGGTCGCCTACGCCGACTGCGATGAGACGAACGCCGCCATCGGCGTCGCGATCGCGCTCGGCGGCCCGGACGACCCGATGCTCGCGGTGCTGCGGCAGATACAGAACGATCTGTTCGACGCCGGGGCCGACCTGTCCACGCCCGTGGTCGCGGAGCCGAAATACCCGCCGCTGCGGGTCACCCAGTCCTACGTCGATCGGCTCGAGGCATGGTGCGACGAGTTCAACGCCGGGCTGCCCGCGCTCGATTCGTTCATCCTGCCGGGCGGTACGCCGCTGGCGGCCCTGCTGCACACCGCGCGTACGGTCGCCCGCCGCGCGGAGCGCTCGGCCTGGGCGGCGATCGAATCCCACCCGGAGGACACCAACGTGCTGCCGGCCAAGTACCTCAATCGCCTCTCGGATCTGCTGTTCATCCTGAGCCGGGTGGCCAACCCCGGCGGCGATATCCTGTGGAAGCCCGGCGGAGAACGGCCGAGCGTCTGATCGCGTAGCACCTGAGGCGAGTACCCGAGCGATCCCTGGGTATGGCCGACAAGGTGACGAGACCACCTCGTCGATCGCAGTACGCCCATCCCGCGGCACTCGCTCGAACGGCGAAAACGTCCGGAGGCGAGGGGAGTCGTGGAGAGGCGGCACCGTAGTGCGCCGCCCCAACTATCCTTGCACCAACAGTGCGCCGAATACGCGGAGAGGCGGCATGGAACGGTTTTTGGTTACCGGCGGAAATCGACTCGTCGGTGAGGTCACGGTGGGGGGCGCCAAGAACAGCGTCCTCAAACTGATGGCCGCTGCGCTGCTGGCCGAGGGCACCACCACGATCACGAACTGTCCGGACATCCTCGACGTGCCGCTGATGGGTGATGTCCTCCGTGGTCTCGGCTGCGACGTGACCATCGACGGCGGGGTCGTCACCATCACCACGCCCGCCGAACCGAAGTACCACGCGGACTTCCCGGCCGTGACCCAGTTCCGCGCGTCGGTGTGCGTGCTCGGTCCGCTGATGGCGCGGTGCAAGCGCGCCGTCGTCGCGCTGCCCGGCGGTGACGCCATCGGCTCCCGTCCGCTGGACATGCATCAGGCCGGTCTGCGCCTGCTCGGCGCGACCAGCGAGATCGAGCACGGCTGCGTGGTGGCCAAAGCCGACGAGTTGCAGGGCGCGCGCATCCGTCTCGACTTCCCCTCGGTCGGCGCGACCGAGAACATCCTCATGGCGGCGGTGCTCGCCGAAGGGGAGACGGTCATCGACAACGCCGCGCGCGAACCCGACATCGTCGACCTGTGCAACATGCTCGTCCGGATGGGTGCGCGGATCAGCGGCGCGGGCACCTCGGTGCTCACCATCCAGGGCGTCGAACGTCTCCATCCCACCACGCACCGCGTGATCGGGGACCGCATCGTCGCCGCCACCTGGGGTATCGCCGCCGCGATGACCCTGGGCGACATCCGCGTCACCGGTGTGAACCCCAAGCATCTGTCCCTGGTGCTGGACAAGCTGCGGTCCGCGGGTGCGCGCATCTCGTTCGAGCAGGACGGCTTCCGGGTGGTCCAGGCCGAGCGTCCGCGCGCGGTGAACTTTTCGACCCTGCCGTTCCCCGGTTTCCCGACCGACTTGCAGCCGATGGCCATCGGGCTCGCGTCCATCGCGGATGGGACCTCGATGATCACCGAGAACATCTTCGAGGCGCGCTTCCGGTTCGTGGAGGAGATGATCCGGCTCGGCGCCGACGCACGCACCGATGGCCACCACGCGGTGGTGCGCGGGATCCCGCGGTTGTCGAGCGCTCCGGTGTGGTCGTCGGATATCCGGGCCGGCGCCGGTCTGGTGCTCGCGGGCCTCGTCGCCGACGGGACCACCGAAGTGCACGACGTCTTCCACATTGATCGCGGATATCCGAATTTCGTCGAGCAGCTGCAGGCGCTGGGCGGCGATGTAACGCGCGTCGGCGTCACGGATTGAGCGCCGCAGCGTTCGGGTCGGTGGCGAGTTACGAAAAGCGTTCCTGAAAACGCGGGCTGACCAGGTGATTTGACATGGTGCACGCAGACACGTAACTTATTCCAAGTCAGAGCGACACGGACACCGACCCGGGGCCGAGGAGCTGAGCGGAAACGCTGAGCGAGAGGTCAGGGAAACGAGGTAGGACGAGGAGCGCCTGGCGATCACACTAGCTCGAACGAGACCCCAGTTTGCAACTGGGTTCACGGCTGAGCTAAGCTGGAAAAGTTGCTTCACCGATCAATCGGCTCAAACCGGGCG
>NZ_BAFR01000039.1 GCF_000308435.1 Nocardia araoensis NBRC 100135
TGTTCCGGTCGCAGCATGATCGTCGCCGGTCCGCTCACGGCATCGCGCTGCACCGGGATCCGGCCCAGCGCGCACTTGGCCACGTCCGCCTCGACCACCGCGTCCAGCAGCACACAGTCACCGAGGAACCGGGCGGTGAACAGGTCCTTCGGCGTGGCGTAGACCTCCTCCGGCGTGCCGACCTGGGTGAAGCGCCCCTCTCGCATCACCGCCACCTGGTCGGCGAAACTGAGCGCCTCCTCCTGGTCGTGCGTCACCAGGATGCTGGTCATGCCCGCCTCGCGCAGCGTGTCGGCCACCGCCTGCCTGGTCGTCGCGCGCAGGCCCGCGTCCAGCGCGCTGAACGGCTCGTCCAACAGCATCACCGACGGCTTGCGCGCCAGCGCGCGGGCCAGCGCGACGCGCTGCTGCTGGCCGCCGGAGAGCTGATGCGGCCGCCGGTCGGCATAGGACGCGTCCAGCGACACCATCTCCAGCAGTTCGCGCACCCGCCCGCGGCTGTGGCGGCGCAGGCCGGGCAGTCCGTAGGCGATGTTCTGGCCGACGGTCAGATGCGGGAACAGCGCCCCGTCCTGGGCGACGTAACCGATGTTGCGGCGCTGCGGCGGGACCGAGACGCGTTCACCGACAACGGTTTCCGTTCCGATCGACACCGAACCCGTATCCGGCGACTCGAATCCGGCGATCACGCGCAGCAAAGTGGTCTTACCGCACCCGGACGACCCGACCACCGCGGTCGCGGTGTGGTCGGGCACGTCGAGCGTGATCCCGCCGAGCACCCGGGTGTGGCCGAAGGTCTTCGAGACATCGGCGACGACAACGCGACTCATATCCCTGCCGCCTTCCGCGAGTTGGTGAACAGCAGATACGTCACCGGCACCGCGGCGACGATCATGATCAGGGCGTACGGCGCGGCGCCCGCGTAGTCCAATTCGCCGGAAAGGCCCCAGAACCGCATCGCCAGCGTGCGGGTCCCGTTGGGCGCCAGCAGCAGGGTCGCGGTCAGCTCGGTCGCCACGGCGACGAACACCAGTGCGGCGGCGGCAGCCGCGGCCGGCGCGGCGAGACGCAACGTGACCAGGAAGAACGTCGCGGGCCCCGATCTGCCCAGTGACCGGGACGCCTCCTCCAGGCCGACCGGAACCTGGGCGAGCCCGGCTCGCACGCTGACCAGGGCGCGGGGCAGGAACAGCAGGAGATAGGCGGCGATCACCATGCCCGCCGTCTGGTAGAGCGCGGGCGCCCACCGGATGGTCACGGTCACCATGGCCAGCGCGATCACGATGCCGGGCAGCGAACTGGTGATGTAGTTCGCGCCCTCGATCAGCCGGGCGAACGCCGAGGTGGAACGCACTGCGATCCACGCGACCGGGAACGCGCACAGAGTGGTGAGCAGTGCGGCGACGGCCGCGAGGCCGATCGTCTGCCCGAGCGCGTTGCCGATGTCGGTGAGATCCCACACCGCCGCGCCGCCGATGCGCAACCAGCGCCCGATGGTCCACAGCGGAACGCCCAGCGCGCCCGCCGTCACCGCGACGAGCACGGCCAGCACCGGCAGTGTGCCGACGCCCAGCCGGATCCGGGTGGCGGCACGCGGTGCCCCGCTACCGATCCGCGCGTAGCGGGCCCGGCCGCGTAGCCCCGCCTCGGCGCCGAGCAGCGCAAGACAGCACAGCACGAGCACGCCGGCCAGCATGCTGCCCGCCGGACCGGCGAAGCTGGACTGGTACTGCTCGAAGATCGCCGTGGTGAACGTGTCGAACCGGACCATCACGAAGGCGCCGTACTCGGCGAGCAGATGCAGCCCGATGAGCAGCCCGCCACCGAGGATCGCCAGGCGCAGTTGCGGCAGCACGATCCGCGCGAACACCGCGACCGGGCCAGAGCCGAGCGCCCGCGCCGATTCCTCCACGGCGGGATCCAGGCGGCGCAGCGTGGCCGCCGCGGGCAGATAGACCAGCGGGAAGTAGGACATCGTCGAGATCACCACGCCCGCCCACAGGCCGTGCATGGTGGGAAAGACGCTGACCCAGGCATAGCTGTTGACGAACGCGGGAACCGCGAGCGGCGCCGCGAAAACCGGCCCCCACCACGACTTCCCCGGCACGTCGGTGCGTTCGACCACCCAGGCCAGCCCCACGCCGAGCGCCACGCAGATCGGCACGGTGCACACGACCAACGCGGCCGTGTTGCGCAGCAGCTCACCGACTCTGGGACGGAACACCAGCTCCGCCGCCTGCTCCAGGCCGGTGGAGAAGACGGTCGAAACGATGTAACCGAGCGGCACGAACGTCGCCGCCACCAGCAGCAGCGCGACGCCCGTGACCACCGGCCCCGGCCTGCCGACCCGGGGCGCGGCGACAGCGGTCCGCAGTGCCACGGCTACAGCAGACCCGCTTCGGTCATCAGCTGCGTGACCTTCTTCGAGTCCAGCTTGGACGGATCGACCGCCGGGGCCTGGAGATCGGCCAGCGGCGGCAGCGCCGGATTCGCGGCCACGCCCGCGGCGACCGGGTATTCCAGCGACGTGCCGTCGCGCAGCACCTCTTGCCCCGTCTTGCCGACGATGAACGCCAGGAACTTCTGCGCCGCCTCCTGCTTCTTGCTCGCCTTCAGCACGCCGCCGCCGGAGACGCTGACGAAGGCTCCCGGGTCCTGGTTCTTGAAGTAGTGCAGGGCGGTATCGGCGCTGCTCTCCTTCGTGTTCGCCTGGTCGCGGTACCAGTAGTAGTGGTAGATGACGCCGCCGTCCGGACTGCCGGAATTGACCGCCTTCATGGTGGCGACGTTGTTCGGGAACGGCGTCGCGTTCTCCTTCATGCCCTTCAGCCAGGCGCGGGTGACGTCCTCACCCTTCAGCGCCAGCAGGGCCGCCACGATGGCCTGGAAGTCGGCGCCGGAGACGCCCGCGCCCCAGCGGCCCTTCCACTGCGGTTGCGCCAGATCCAGCAGGGAGGCGGGCAGCTGACCGGGCTGGACCTTGTTCTTGTTGTAGACGAAGACCGTCGACCGCGCGGCGACGCCGGTCCACTTGCCGGTGGACGGCCGGAACTGCGCGGGCACCTGCGCCAGGGTCTCGGCGTCCACGTCGGCGAACAGGCCCGCGTTCTCCACCAGCGCCATGGCGGGGGAGTTCTCGGTGAGGAAGACGTCGGCGGGCGAGGCGGCGCCCTCGGCGACCAACTGGTTGCCCAGCGCCGTGTCGCCGCCCTGGCGCAATGTCACCTTGATGCCGGTCTCCTTGGTGAATTGCTCGGCCCACTCCTTGGTGAGCGACTCGTGCTGCGCGTTGTAGACGGTGATCTCGTTCGCGTCGTCGGAGGAATTGGAGCAAGCCGTACCGCCGAGCGCCGTCATGGTGAGGACCAATCCGGCGGCAATCGTCTTCCATCTGACCGGCTTCATCCTCGTCCTTCCGACCGCGTCACCCATGCATATGTTGAGCCTTACCTAAGGAAGATACCGCGTCCGACATGCGGGAACGTTCGCAGCCGCTGGGATTTGTCGCTCCCGTTACGTCAGCCCCGAGAAGTCGCGCGCCACAACGTGATTGCGATCGGCGCAGGTGCCGAGCGTGTAATCCGGTTGCAGTCCGAAGTACTCGCCGCGGGTGAGCGCGCTCCAGCGCCGGGCGTCCTCGGTCCGGGTCTTGTGGAAATTGACCATGTAGCCGCCCTCGTAGAGGCGCAGCAGGCTGTAGCCGCCCGGATACTCCTTGACCGCGGCGACCTCCAGGAATTCCACCGCGCACGGCGCGTCCGGCCTGGTGCGGCGATTGCGGTGGGTGTGGCCGCTGTGCTGGAGGAACACTCCGGGGCTGCGGGTGTAGAGCGCCTGCAACTCGGCGCTGTCGCGTCCGTCGAGCACGAATCCCGGTCCGGCGAGGTTGGTCAGTCCGGACTCCGTCGTGACCGGGTGATGACCGAACACCAGCGTCGGCCGGTCCGGGTCGGTGCGCAGCCGTTCGGCGAGGTGATCGAACTGCGGGCGCTCGATGGACCCGCCCGCGCCATCGAGTCGGCTGGTGTCCAATCCCAGCACCCGCAGCCCGCCGACCTCGTGTTCGACCAGTTCCTGCCGGGGTGAGAAGACATCGGCCCAGCAATCGCGGTGATCGGCCGGCGCGGGGGCGCAACCGGCGTATTCACCGCCCACGTGCGGACGGTCGTGGTTGCCGCGCACCGCCAGGTAATCGTGGCCGAGCGCACCCCAGGCGTCCAGGCGGGCCCGCACCGTGCGAGTGTCGTGTTCGGTGGCCTCGGCGGTCAGGTCGCCCGCCAGCACCAACAGTTCGGCTCCGCGATCGGGTCGGCGCAGGTCGTCCAGCATCGCGGCCAGCATCACCTCGGGATAGGGCGGAAGGCCGGGGTCCTGCCGGAAGCCCGGCGGCAGGTCGCCCGCGACCAGTCCGCTGACCTGCTCGCCGTAGTGCACGTCGTTGGCCAGCGCCAGCGTGCGCAGCAGGCGGCCGGGCGGCGGAACCAGGGTGGTGAACTCGCCGCGCGCTTCCGGCGCGTCGGGGTGGGCCGTGGTGAGCGAAAGCGCCGGTGCGGCGCGCAGGCCCGCCGACCAGGCTTCGAAGCGGTAGGCGCGGCCGGGCTCGAGCCCGCCGATCTCGGCGTAGTGGAAGGGTGTCGGGTGGTCGTCGGCGAAGACCGGTACCGGTGCGCGTGGCGAGTCGGCGGGACCGATCCGGACCTGGGTGTCGGTGTCGACGGGCAGCAGGCGCCCGGCCGGGTCGGGCGCGAGCGTGGTCCAGGTGAGGATCACCGAGGTGTCGGTGACCGTCACCACTTCGAGATCGGTCGCTATGGTCGTATTCGATTCGGCGCGTGCTCGTTTCGTGTGACCGGCGAGCGGGAGCAGAGCGGCGAGGCCGAGCGCCCCGAGGACGGTCCTGCGGCTGGGGCCGCAGCATGTCATGCGCGGGCGCATGCGATCAGCGCGTGTTCTCCGGGGAGCAGACCTTCCACTTGCCGTCTTCTTTCCTCAGGTGCTCGGTCGTGCTGGTTTCGGTATCGGGCTGCTCGCCGGGCACCGCGACGGTGAGTTTGCCGGTGACCTTCGCGGTCGCGGTGTCCCCGGTGACGACGATGTCCTCGATCCTATCGATGGTGACCGAAACCGAGGTGCTGTCGAATTCCTTCTTCTCGCTTTCGGTCATCGCGTCGAACGCGGCGCGTTCGCGGGCGCAGGCCTGCTCGGCCGCCGCGCGGAAGCCGCGCCGGTCGAGAGTCTCGTAGAAGTCGCGGATCGCGAGCTCGATCCGCTTCTCGTCCGAGGCGAGCGGGCCTTTGCCCTGCGTGGTCAGGAAGATGCCGGCGATCAGCGCGCCCGCGATCATCAGCACGACTATCACCACCAAGCCGGCGATCAGGCCGGTGTGGCTCTTCTGGGGTTGTGGTGGATATCCCCAGGGCGGGTAGGCAGGTGGGGGATAACCCGGTCCGGGTGGTGGAGGAGGTTGCCCCGGTCCGGGCGGCGGGTAGCCAGAGGGCGGCTGCGGCGGTCGGTCATCCGGCGGTTGCCCGCCCGGTGGATAAGCCATGTCGTCCTCCGGTCTGCCCCCGGTGCCTACATCGCTACGGCAAAAGCGTGCCCGGGTGACCGGAAACCAAACCGGGCCGGATCGTTCGGTCAGGTTGTGCAGTGGCGGGACGGTGATCGGGCTCCTGATGCGGTTCCGCGCAGGATGGCGTCGTGTTCGGCTGTCGGGGAGCGGGCGGGGGTCGGCTTCTGACGTGTTCCGGCACAGGATGGCGGCGCGTTCCCCGTCTATGCGCGTGTCGGCGCGACGGCGATCGTCCCGGGCGCAAGTGCTGGAGCTTTCGCGTCAGTCGTCCAACGCGGCATGCCAGCGCGCGGTGTCGGTGTACTGATGCAACCGCGTGATACGGCCCTCGTCGTCGACCTGCCACAGATGCACGAATTCCGCGTCGTACTCGCGGCCGGTGGCGCGGGCCCTGCCGCGATAGTGCCCGGTCACCACGACGGTGCCTGCGGTGGTCTCCTGCCAGGTCTCGTCGTACGGCGCAGTGTCGAAATCTCGCGCGACCGGCCCCCAGATACCCGTCATCGCCGCAATCGGACCGTGGAAGACGCCGCCCGCACCGCACGGCAGGCCCGGTGCGGTGCGAGCCTCGAACTCCGGATGCAGCAGGGACAGGATCGCCGGTCCGTCGCCGGTCTGCGTCGCGGCGTAGAAACCCTTCACGATCTCGAACTTCGCCGACATGTCGCGCTCCTTCTAGTGTGATCGTTCTAGAACGAACATACTAGAAGGCGGCCGTGACGGCAGTGTGGCCGTCATCACGCCGCCGATTCGCGCCGGGGTTGCCTGGTGCTTGCCGCATATGTCCGGCTAACATTCGAACATGGGTTCGATAAGCGATGAAACGCCGCGAACCGAAGGAACGGAACCCGAGCTGGTCTACCCGAGCCGGACCGGTCACTACTACCGGACGCTGACCTACCCGCCACGGCCGGTATGGGTGCGGCTGGACGCGATCCTGGTACGCGATCCCGGAACGCCGCGGCACGTGAACGGCGCCGGGGTCATCATGCGCGGCGAGCGTCCCGGAACCCTGACGCACTGGTTGCCCACCGTCGACGGCGACTGGATGGGCCGGGTGAACTACAGCATCCAATTCGCCGACGGTCGCCCCGACTTGCAGGTGCGCGATCAGTTGGTCCCCGCCTACGCGCTGCGTCCGCGCGATACCGGACAATCCGGACCGGAATCGGCTCGATCGGCACACGGGGATGTCGCACGAACCGAGCCGGATCCATTGCCGTGAATTTGCCTGTTCGCCCTGTATTCGCATGATCACTGCCAATGCCCTGTGCCGCCTGGTTTGCTACCCGGCGCGCCGTGGCCGGAATGGGTTGTCCCGTCGATTGCCGGCCCGGTTGTCGCCGTAGTGGGCCGGTGATACGTTGCCCGGCATGGGATTTCAGTTGCCGCATCCCGAGGTGCTGTGGGCGCGCGTGACCGTCTTGGACGTGATCACCGCCGCTACCCACACCGATCGGGCCGCGAGCGGACAGGAGATCGGGCAGACGGCCAGAGTGGAAGGCGGCCGGCTGATCAACGACGACGGTGAGGGCAATTGGTACTCGCTGGTCAGATATCCCGATGACCGCGCGTTGCTATTCGGGAGGGACGAGGACAACGAGGTCGCCGGGACCTCCTACGATCCGCTGGCCGCTGCGCCCGCCTGGGTGCGCTCCGTGGAACCGACGACGAAGCTCCCCGGCGGCGTCGAAGGCCCCGTCAGCTTCGTGCGCTGGTGGGAGTACGGCCGCTGGCAGCACACCCCGACCGACCTCGACGACGGCCTCGAACTCAGCCTCAGCGCCGCCTCGGACCGGGAGGACTTCACCGGCAGCGTCATGAGCGCCGCCATCCACGCCAAGTGGGTGGACATGGACTACGAAGCGGGCAAACTCACCGCCGTCACCGTCGACCCCACCGCCCTGCAAGCCCTCTGCGACGCCACCGAGAACGGCGCCGTCACCAAGGCCCACTTCTACTTCCTCCAGCCCGGCTTCACAGCTCCCGCCTTCACCTACCTCACCAACGCGGGCGTCTTCAGTCCCACCGGCAAACTCACCGAACCCCTGCCGTAATCGTCGCGCCGCAGACGGCACCCAGCCATTCGAGAAGGGCTCCGGCTTCCGGAGCTCTTCTCTTGTGTGCGCGGCATTCCGAAAGGCCTCATCCACGTGCATGGCGGTTGCTCGTACAGCGTGTTGATGAATCCTCAATGAACCGGCGAAAACATCCAACCATTCGAGAAGGGTTCCGGTCCGGGGCCCTTCTCTTGTGCATGCGGCATCCGTAGAGGGCCTCATCCACGTGCCGCAGCTGTCGGCGAGCTGCGCATGGCCGGTGGCCGGTGCAACGCGGAGGCGAAGGGGTGTCGTTGCGCTGAGCCCGGCGCCGCCGAGCAGGACGCGGGCAACGACACGGCTGATTCAGACCGCGTACATGCCGATCACTGGCTTCCTCGACGGTTCGAGGGTGGCCAGCAGCGTGCGCATCACGTCATCGCCCACCGCGACGCACCCCGCCGTCGGCCTGCCCGCCTCGACGTGGACGAAGAAGGCCGAGCCCCGCTTCGGCACGACCGGAAACCGGTTGTAGTCGATGACCAGCGCGTAGTTGTATTGCGGGTCGGTCCGGCCGAGATTCTCGCTGACGGTGGTGTCGAACGGGCACTCGCCCTCGGCGCATCGATATCTCTGGTTGTACAGCGGGCTCTCCGTATCCGACACCCACCACCAGTTATTCGACGGGTCCACCGCCAGGTAGGGGAGCTTCGCCTCGGCGTGCGGCAATCGGCCGAAGCCTTCGGTCAACGCGAACGTGCCCTCCGGCGTATACGCCGCCCCCTCGTGTGCCTCCCGGGAAATCCCTGCCTTGCCCACCCAGGCGGGCGCCGTCAACGTCCGCTCCCACCGCCTGAACCGGTTCCGCTGCCACAATTCCAACGTCCCCCGATCGGCTCCCGCGTGGGCCGTCACCCAGACGACTTGAGTGCCCGGCACCGCGTCCGGATCGAACGGCGGCCTACTCCCGCTGATCCCGGCCACCACGACGATCCCGACCACCGCGGCGGCTACCAGAACCCCCGCCACGCCCCAGCGCACTACCCACCCGCGCCGCGTCCCAGCATCAGCCAATCCTGTTCACGCTCCTCCTCCACCTGCCCAGACGCCCACCGCCTCACATAGTCCCCATACCATCGCATCCGTGGTGTGCCACTCGCGTTATCGGCGCGGGGCTACAACGTTCCAATAGTCGGATTTCACCGCGTCCCAGAGGTGGAAGCGTTCGGGGAACCACTCGCGGACCTGGGCGAGGTCGGGGCGGTGGTCGCCCTCCCCGAAGAAGGTCACGCCGGGGTCGCCGTTCGGGATGCCGACGATCGAGCCGTCCATTCTCATCCGTTAGGCCGGGGTCGTCGCCGCATGGTCGATCAGTGTTTCGATCGAGATCCGGGCCCCTGGCTCGATCTGCCAGAGGACGGTGTGGTCACCAAACCTCGTGCGCTGCAACATCTCGTCTCGCTTGGTGGTATCGATCGCGCCGCCGGTCGACCGTCCGTGCTTACCATTCGTTAAGGATTTCTTCAGGCCGTCCTGTGAGGGTCGCGCGACAGTGATTTCGTTCTGCGTAGGAGCCTTGATGATCACAAGCCGCCTGACCCTCCTAGGACTTCCCGTGCTCGTGCTGGCCGCGACCGCTGGTCTGGCGACGGCTCCCACCGCCGTGTCGCAGCCCCAGCTTCCGACCTATACCTGCGAGTACACGCCGATCACCAGCTACCTCGTGGTGTTCAACTCGATGCGCGCGCGCAAATGCGTGGCGTCTCCAGGCGCTCCGCTGGACGGCAATCACTTCTATCCGGTCCGGATGGAGAACACCGTCACCGGTGAGAAATGGGAGTGCGGTGGCGTGTTCCCGTACCTCGGCAAGCCGATCCATCCGGGAATGGGATCGTCCGAGGCGGAGGCGGTGCTCAACGCCGGTGTGAACGCGAGCAACTGCCGCCCGATCTGACCGCACGGTGCGCGCGACAGCTGCTGCTGATGAGTGCCGAGAAGTTCTGAATTCTCTTTCGAACAGGAACCGCGATGAACCCAACCCGCACGATCCGACTCGGACTGCCGATATTCCTGCTGGCCGCTACCGCCGGTCTGGTGGCCGCCCCCGCCGCGGAGGCGCAAACTCTGCCGACCTACACCTGCGGCTATACGATCGACCTACCGCACTCCGGCTCCGTCAAAGGTCGCGAATGCACGGCCTCGGCGGGCGCTCCCCTGACCGGCCACCACTGGATCACCTTCCAGCTGCGAAACAGTGGATCGGGTGAGACGTGGGTGTGCAACAGCGTCGAGGCTGCTCTCGTCCCGTACTACCTGGACAACACAATAGACCCGGACTATGCGGACTTCGAGCGGGCATACGGTCGCGGCGCGGACGCGAGCGTCTGTCACCGCCTACTGGACTGACGCGGCACCGCAGGCAGAGCCGGGGAGCGGGGCATTTCGTCCCGTACGGTTCCTCTGTGACAACGTCGGGGTACGGTCGATCCGGGCTGGTGACTCGACACCCGTACCTGTGCGCTGTCGATCACTGGCCTGCTCCTGTCGCATCGCATCGATCGAGGCGAACGGGTGCACGCTCTACTGTCGCTAGAAAGGATCTGCCGGTGTTTTCGGCAACCACATCCACCGCTGCGCGTCGGATATTGGCACGCGCAATCGTCGCTGGAGCAATCGCCGCTGTTCCCCTGACGATATCGACTATTCCGGCCTCGGCCGCTCCGGCGACGTCCGGTGCGGTCGGCACGGAAATCGGGCACGACCGCTGGGACGACCTTCTCGACTTCCGAGGCAAAGATTGGCCGGGGGATCACGACAACGGTCGCGGCAATGATCCGCTCTGGCGTCTGCTCCACGGCGTCCTGCCGAATGGCGTGTTCGGCAGCAGCTGAGCGCGGTCGAAGGCAGGCACGGCGATGGCTTCTGACCAGAGGAATCCGGTCGGGAGCCATTGTGTCGCGTGCCCTCGGCAACCGGCGGCCTGCTGCCCCGGAGGCAGGTCGGAGGCGAAATTTGGCAACACCTCGCACAACGCGCGTAGCGACGGCCGAGCGGTATCGCTAGCTGTTCTCCACGATCGAGAGATACAAGCGTGCTGCTACGGCTTCGGCATCCTCGGTCATGGGGTCCGAGTACGTTCGTGCTCCTGGAAGGCCGGCGGCGTGCGACCGGGCGGCGGTCGCGAGGACGGAGATCAGGCCGGATGAACGCTGGATCGGTGACTTCACCGCCCAGGCGAGATGCTTCACTCCCGATGGAAGCAGTTCTGCACAGGCCAAGCGGAGGGCGAGTTTGTCCACAGTCATGCCGTCACGTATGCCGAAAAGGGCTGAAGAGGCGAATCGTCCGGCGATCTGCCACCATCGCACGGTCTGGAACACGTGGACCAGCCGATCGGCGTACTCATCCAGCAGCGCTGGATAGAAGTGGGGGACGAGCCGGTCATATCTGAAGTTCGGCGCTGAGGGAGGAGGCGAGGACTTCGGGCGAGGTTGTGTCGTCTCGTGTCATCGAGGCGGGCTGAGGAACGGACGAGAAAGGCCCCAGCCAGCGAGCGTGCTGGTCATGGGGCCTTTCTCTTGGTGCCCTCGGCAGGATTCGAACCTGCGGCCTTCTGCTCCGGAGGCAGACGCTCTATCCCCTGAGCTACGAGGGCGGGATAGGGCTCGGTCGGGGCCGGGATGGCGGTCCGATCGGGCTGGGTCAGCCTATCGTATCGGCGGCCGTCCGCCAAAAAGGGCGGACGGCGGCGGGGTTTCGCGTCATGGGAGGGGGGCGGCGCCCCGGGCGGTGAGCATGGTGGTCATCAGGTCGGATTCGCCGCGCTGGGTGGTGGCCATGGTTTCGGCCAGGGTGCGCACCGCTGTGGTGTCGGCGTGCTGGGCGGCGTAGTCGATCATCGACAGGCCGCCCTGGTGATGGCGCAGCATGAGCTGGAGGAACATCGTGTCCAGCTTGGGGCCGGTGGCCTGGCGGAGCGCGGCGAGTTCGGCGGGGGTGGCCATGCCGGGCATGGTCGACACCGGACCGGAGTGGTGGGGCGTGTCGGCACCGGAATGATCGTGGCCGCTCATCGGCTCGGCCATCCAACCCATGAACCCGTCGACGCTCTGCGCGGGTTCGCCCCACAGCTGCAACCAGCCCTGCATGCGCCCGATCTGGCTCTGCTGGGTGGTGAGGATGTCGTAGGCAAGGCGGCGTACCTCGGTGTCGGTGGAACGAACCAGCAGCACGCCCGCCATTTCGACGGCTTGGGCGTGGTGCGCCGACATGTCCTGGCTGAAACCGACGTCGACCGGGCCCGGGTCCGGCTCGGTGGAACCGTTCAGCGGAATCCGGGCCAGCACGCCGATCGCGAAGCCGATCAGGATGGCGCCGATGATGCCGAGGGTCAGCAGCGCGGTGCGCTGGCGGCGGAACTGTCCGCCGACGCCCGATGCTTCGCGGTCATCGGATCCGTCGGATGCTTCGCGTTCGGATGCGGTAGCTCGGCGATCGCCCGATCCGGCAGGTGCTTCGGGCGAGGGCGACCCGGCGGATGCTCCGCTATCGGATTCGACGTATGCCTTTCGATCGCCCGATCTCGATGATCCGACACTCTCGGGCCTGCCGGCTTCCTCGGTACCGGACCCTGCGGCTGTTGCGCGATCGCCGGACCCGGCGGCTTGGAGATCGCCGGACTCGGTGACTCCGGTGCCGGCGGCTGTCGTCGGTTCGCCGGACCCGGTGGCGCTGCGATCGGCGCCTCCCTGATCGCCGGCCACTACTGCCCCGCGCCAGGAGCGGGCTGCGCGGGCGCGGGCGGAACGGGCGCGGGCTGCGCGGGTGCCGGAGCGCCGGGCACACCGGGAAGCCCGGGAAGACCGGGCACGCCGGGCACACCCGGCAGGCCCCCGGACATGCCGCCGAGTTCGGTCTGATCCTGCTGCAAGCCCTTGCCGTCCATCGGCACCGCGTCGGGTCCGGGCGGCGTCGGGTCGAACGGCGGCGGGTTGTCGGTGTCGAAGACGATGGTCGAGCAGTCCGCACCGACCTCGGGGTAGGCGTAGTTGTTCAGCCGCAGCGCCGTGATGAACTGGCCGACGCGCTTGTCGTCGGGGCTGTCCAGCTTCAGCTGGTGCCCCCAGGACTGCAAGGAGACGGCGGAGTCCATGCCGGGGTAGGGCGACATCATCGTGTACGGCTTGCCCTCGACCTTCGCCTTCAGCGTCGCGATGCCGTCGGCGTTCACCTTGTCCGGGTTGTAGGTGATCCACACCGCGCCGTGCTCGAGCGAGTGCACCGCGTTCTCCACCCGGATCGGCTTGTTGTAGACCACGCCGGTGCAGGTGGCCCAGGACTGGTCGTGCGGGCCGCCGAACGGCGGGGCCTGGTCGTAGGCGACGCGCTGGCTCGAAGTGATGTGCAACCCGGCGGGGTACTCCTTCTTCACCACGCCCGCGATCCCGTCGGACGGATCCTTGTGCTGCGCGCTCGGCGTGTACTTGTCCAGGTCGGCCTTTTCCCGGTACTTGGGGACCAGGTTGTAAGCCAGCGCGCCGATCAATGCGATGATTGCTACGGCCGCGCCGATGGCCAGCCAGGGGACTTGGCGATTCTTCTTCGGAAGCGGTCCTTGTCCGCCGCGCTTGCGGGGAGCCGACAACTTCGCCGCGGCCTTGGCGGCCTTGGCCGATTTGGCGCTGGGACTGCTAGGCATCGCTCAGTGTGCTCTTTCGACGTGGATGGATCCGCTGGCTGCGCAGTGCCCACCCGAGGTGTACACCCGCCAAGACCATAGGATAGAGACTCGTGACTCCAGCTGACCTTGCAGATCTCCTTCGCTCGACCGCGGCGAAGGTGCTTGTCGAACGTGGACTGGACCCCGCGGTCCTGCCCGACGAGGTCACCGTGGAGCGTCCCCGCAACCCCGAACACGGCGACTATGCCACGAATGTCGCGATGCAGGTGGCCAAGCGCGCCGGAACCAAGCCGCGTGATCTGGCCACTTGGCTGGCCGACGCGCTGGCCCACGCCGA
The DNA here is from genome assembly GCF_000308435.1 of Nocardia araoensis NBRC 100135. Lineage (GTDB taxonomy): Bacteria > Actinomycetota > Actinomycetes > Mycobacteriales > Mycobacteriaceae > Nocardia > Nocardia araoensis. The sequence goes on from NZ_BAFR01000039.1 coordinate 13,629, forward strand.
CGGCGTCGCCGCGGCGGAGGTCGCCGGGCCCGGATTCCTGAACATTCGTCTCGCGGCCTCCGCGCAGGGCGCGATCATCGAGCGGATACTCGCCGCGGGCGCCGCGTACGGCACCGCGGAGGCGCTGAAGGGCGCCCGGATCAACCTCGAGTTCGTCTCGGCCAACCCGACCGGTCCCGTGCACTTGGGCGGTACCCGGTGGGCTTCGGTCGGCGACGCGCTCGGCCGCATCCTGGCCGCGCAGGGCGCGGACGTGGTGCGCGAGTACTACTTCAACGACCACGGCGCGCAGATCGATCGGTTCGCCGCCTCGCTGGTCGCGGCCGCCACCGGCGCGCCGACCCCGGAGAACGGGTACGCGGGCGCGTACATCGGCGAGATCGCCGACAAGATCGTGGCCGCCAACCCCGACGTACTGGGCAAGCCGGAGGCCGAGCGCCTCGAGCTGTTCCGGGCCGAGGGCGTCGAGCTGATGTTCGCGCACATCAAGGAGTCGCTGCACGAGTTCGGCACCGACTTCGACGTCTACTTCAACGAGAGCTCGCTGTTCGCCTCGGGCGCGGTCGAGCAGGCGGTGGAGCGGCTGAAGAACTCCGGCGACCTGTACGAGAAGGACGGCGCCTGGTGGATCGCCAGCTCGGAATACGGTGACGACCAGGACCGGGTGGTCATCAAGAGCGACGGCAAGGCCGCCTACATCGCCGGTGACATCGCCTACTTCCAGGACAAGCGCGCCCGCGGCTTCGACCTGTGCATCTACATGCTCGGCGCCGACCACCACGGTTACATCGGCAGGCTGAAGGCCGCCGCGGCCGCGTTCGGCGACGACCCGGCCACCGTGGAGGTGCTGATCGGGCAGATGGTGAACCTGCTGCGCGACGGCGTCGCGGTGAAGATGAGCAAGCGCGCGGGCACCGTGGTCACGCTCGACGATCTGGTCGAGGCGATCGGCGTGGACGCGGCGCGGTACTCGCTGGTGCGTTCGTCGGTGAACTCCAGCATCGACATCGATCTGAACCTGTGGGCCAGCCAGAGCAACGAGAACCCGGTCTATTACGTGCAGTACGCGCACGCGCGGACCGCGTCCATCGCGCGCAACGCCGCCGAGTTCGATTACGACTCCGTCGCCGCCGACCTCGCGCTGCTGTCGGCCGAGGAGGAAGGCGAGCTGATCCGCACCCTCGGCGAATACCCGCGCGTGGTGGCGAGCGCGGCGAGCCTGCGCGAACCGCACCGGGTGGCCCGTTACCTGGAGGAACTGGCAGGCGCCTACCACCGTTTCCAGACCAACAAGAACCTGCGCGTCCTGCCGCTGGGCGACGACCCCGTCTCGCCGACGAACGCGGCCAGGCTCGCTCTGGTCAACGCCACGCGCCAGGTCTTGGCCAACGGCTTGGGCCTGCTCGGCGTCAGCGCGCCGGAGCGCATGTGACCGGCCGGTCGACCAGAGCGAGGAAGGGAGCGAAAGTGAGCGAGCGCAGCGAGGAGCAGTTATGAGCGCGCATCCCGCCGGTCCCCGGCATGCCGAGATCCCGCACGCGCCGAACCTCCCGGAGCGTCCGAGCGATCCGAAGCAGATGATCGACCTGCCCGCGAACGTGTGGCCGCGTAACGCCACCCGCGACGCCGCGGGCGTGGTGCACCTGGCGGGCGTGCCGGTGTACGAGCTGGCCGAGCGGTACGGCACCCCGCTGTTCGTGGTGGACGAGGACGACTTCCGTTCCCGCTGCCGCGACATGGTCCGCGCGTTCGGGGCGAACGCGCGAGTCCACTACGCGTCCAAGGCGTTCCTGTGCGGTGAGGTCGCCCGCTGGATCCGGGACGAGGGCCTCTCGCTGGACGTCTGCTCCGGCGGCGAACTCGCCATCGCGTTGCACGCGGGCTTCCCCGCCGAGCGAATCGCGTTGCACGGCAACAACAAGTCCGTCGAGGAACTGGAAGCCGCGGTATCGGCGGGCGTCGGCCACGTGGTGGTCGACTCGCTCATCGAGATCGAGCGACTGGAAGCCGTCGCCGCCCGCGCAGGCGTGGTGCAGGACGTGCTGGTCCGGGTCACCGTCGGCGTGGAAGCGCATACCCACGAATACATTTCGACCGCGCACGAGGATCAGAAGTTCGGCTTCTCGATCGCGGGCGGTGACGCGATGGAGGCGCTCGCGCGCGTCTTCGACGCCGACAACCTGCGCCTGGTCGGCCTGCACAGCCACATCGGCTCGCAGATCTTCGAGATCGACGGCTTCGAGATCGCCGCGCGGCGCATGCTCGGCCTGCTCCGCGAGGCCATCGACAAGTTCGGCATAGAGCGCACCGCGCAGATCGCGACGCTGGATCTCGGTGGCGGCCTCGGCATTTCGTATCTGCCGTCGGACGACCCGCCGCCGCTGGACCGGTTCGCGGCGAACCTGCGCGAACTGGTCGCCGCCGAAGCCGACCGCGCGGGCCTGCCCACGCCGACGATCGCGGTGGAGCCCGGTCGCGCCATCGCGGGGCCGGGTACGGTGACCCTCTACGAGGTCGGCACCATCAAGGACGTCTCGTTGGACGCCGGTCTGCGCCGCCGCTACGTGAGCGTCGACGGCGGCATGAGCGACAACATCCGGCCCGCGCTGTACCAGGCCGACTACGACTGCCGCCTGGTGTCGCGGTCGTCGCAGGCCGGGCCGGTGGTCGCGCGCGTTGTCGGAAAGCATTGCGAGAGCGGCGATATCGTCATTCGGGACACCTGGATGCCCGCCGACGTCGGCCCCGGCGACCTGATCGCCGTCGCCGCCACCGGCGCGTACTGCTACTCGATGTCCAGCCGGTACAACCAGTTGACCCGTCCCGCGGTCGTCGCGGTGCGGGATGGACAGCCGCGTCTGATTCTGCGCCGGGAAACGGTGGCGGACCTGCTCAGCTTGGAGGTGGAAGCGTGACGGTCAACGCGAAGAACGGCGTGTGGGGGATCGATCGCCCGATCGGGGTGGCGGTCCTCGGCATGGGCAATGTGGGTACCGAGGTCGTGCGCATCCTGCGTGAGCACGCCGAGGACCTACGTTCCCGCGTCGGCGCGCCGGTGGTGCTCCGCGGTGTGGCCGTGCGCAACCTCGACACCGACCGCGGCATCCCCGCGGACCTGCTGACCGCCGACGCGGACGCGCTGGTCGCCCGCGACGACGTCGACCTGGTGGTCGAGGTGATCGGCGGCATCGATCCGCCGCGCCGGTTGATCCTGGCCGCTCTGAACGCGGGCAAATCCGTGGTGACCGCGAACAAGGCGCTTCTGGCCGACTACACCGGCGAGCTCGCCGCCGCCGCCGAAGCCAGCCGCGCCGACCTGTACTTCGAGGCCGCCGTCGCGGGCGCCATCCCCGTGGTTCGCCCGTTGATCCAGTCGCTGGCGGGCGACCGGGTGAACCGGGTCGTGGGCATCGTCAACGGCACCACCAACTTCATCCTCTCCGCGATGGACGAGACCGGCGCCGACTACTCGCAGACGCTGGCCGAGGCCACCCGGCTGGGCTACGCGGAAGCCGACCCGACCGCCGATGTGGAGGGTTACGACGCCGCGGCCAAGGCCGCCATCCTCGCCTCGCTGGCGTTCCACACCCGGGTCACCGCCGCCGACGTCTACCGCGAGGGCATCTCGCGGATCACGGCCGAGGATCTGGAGACCGCCTCGGCGCTCGACTGCACCGTCAAGTTGCTCGCCATCTGCGAGCGGGTGGACGCGGGCCCCGGCGAGCCGGGTCCGGAGGACGGCGGCAAAGAGCGCGTCTCGGTGCGCGTCTACCCGGCGCTCATCCCCCGCAAGCACCCCTTGGCGGCGGTGAACGGCGCGTTCAACGCGGTGGTCGTCGAGGCGGACAACGCCGGGCGGTTGATGTTCTACGGCCAGGGCGCGGGTGGCGCTCCGACCGCGTCGGCCGTACTCGGTGATCTGGTGATGGCGGCACGGAACAAGTTCTATGGGGGTCGCGCTCCCGGCGAATCGGTTTATGCTGAGCTACCGATCGCGCCGATCGGCGATACGCCCACCCGCTATCACGTGAACCTGCAGGTCGAGGACCGTCCTGGAGTCCTCGCCGCGGTGGCGGGCGAATTCGCCAAACACGGGGTGAGCATCTCGACCGTCCGTCAAGAAGGGCACGGCTCGGGTGCGCGCCTGGTCGTGGTGACCCACCACGCCGTGGAGTCGGCGCTCGCGGACACCGTGGCCGCACTGGCGGAAATGGCATCCGTCACATCCGTGACCAGCGTTCTGAGATTGGAAGGCACCGAAGAATGACCACAGCGTCGCGCAGCGACTCCATGAGGGGCGGCGGCCGGGAGGCGGGCGGGCGTGCGACCGGTGTCGCACCCCAGGCCGGAGTGCACTCCCGCTGGCCCGGCCTGATCGCGGCCTACCGCGACCGGCTCGCGGGCGCGGCCGACTGGGAGCCGGTCACGCTGTTCGAAGGCGGAACGCCACTGGTGCCCGCGCCGCATCTGTCCGAGATCACCGGCTGCGAGGTCTACCTGAAGGTCGAGGGCCTGAACCCGACCGGCTCGTTCAAGGACCGCGGCATGACGATGGCGATGACCGACGCCAAGTACCGCGGCCAGAAGGCGGTGCTGTGCGCGTCCACCGGCAACACCTCGGCATCCGCCGCGGCGTACGCCACCCGTGCCGGCATGAGCTGCGCCGTGCTGATCCCGCAGGGCAAGATCGCGATGGGCAAGCTGGCCCAAGCCGTGATGCTCGGCGCGAAGATCATCCAGGTGCAGGGCAACTTCGACGACTGCCTCGAACTCGCCCGCAAGGTCACCGCTGATTTCCCCAGCATCGGCCTGGTGAACTCGGTGAACCCGGCCCGCATCGAGGGCCAGAAGACGGCGGCCTTCGAGATCTGCGACGTGCTCGGCAAGGCCCCCGACGTGCACGCCCTTCCCGTCGGGAACGCGGGGAACATCACCGCGTACTGGCGTGGCTACCGGGAGTACTACGCCGACGGCGTCACCGGCGGACTGCCGCGCATGCTCGGCGTGCAGGCCGCGGGCGCCGCCCCGCTGGTCAACGGCGCCCCGGTGAAGGAACCCGAGACCATCGCCACCGCGATCCGGATCGGCGCGCCCGCCTCCTGGAACGGCGCGGTCGAGGCCAAGGAGCAGTCCGGTGGCGCGTTCCGCGCCGCCACCGACGAGGAGATCCTCGACGCGTACCGCCTGGTCGCGGCCACCGAGGGCGTGTTCGTCGAGCCCGCGTCGGCGGCCAGCGTCGCCGGTGTGCTCGCCGCACGCAAGGAGGGCTGGCTGGATGCCGGGCTCACCGTGGTGTGCACCGTGACCGGCAACGGTCTGAAAGACCCCGACACCGCGCTGTCGGGCATGCCGCAGGTGCAGCCGATCGGGGTCGACCCGGTCGCGGTCGCCGCCGAATTAGAGCTGGCCTGAGTTGAATTCGCGCGACAGCCAGGTCATGAGCGCGACGCTGCCCGCAGGTCTCACCGTGACCGCCAGGGTGCCCGCGTCCACCGCGAACCTCGGTCCCGGGTTCGACTCGCTCGGTATGGCATTGGGGATCTACGACGAAATCCAGGTGCGCACCACCGATTCCGGGCTCACCATCCGGGTGGAGGGCGAGGGCGCCGATGATGTGCCTTGGGGCCCTTCGCATCTCGTGGTCCGCGCGATCGAGCGCGGCCTCGAGTCGGCCGGGGTGTGGGCCGACGGTCTCGATGTGGTGTGCCGCAACGTGATTCCGCATTCGCGGGGCCTCGGCTCCTCGGCCTCGGCGGTGGTCGGCGGGCTGGCCGCCGGGTGCGCCCTTGCCGCGAAGCTGGACTCGGCGCTGGCCACGTCCGCCGACCGAATGGTGCAGCTGGCGGCGGAATTCGAGGGACATCCGGACAACGCGGCGGCCAGTGTGCTCGGCGGGGTCGTGGTCTCGTGGACCGAGAGCGATCACCCCGCCGACGAGGCCCCTGGCACGGAGTACCACGGTCGCGTCTACCGAGCGGTGCGGCTGGAGGCGCACGCGGCACTGCGCCCGGTCGTGCTGATCCCGGAGGAGCGCTCGTCCACCTCGCATACCCGCGGCCTGCTGCCCAACGTCGTGCCCCACGGCGACGCGGCGTTCAACGTCAGCCGCGCCGCGCTGGCCGTGGTGGCCCTCACCCAGCGCCCGGACCTGCTGCTTCCCGCCACCGCGGACCGGCTGCACCAGGCCCAGCGCGCGCCCGCGCTGCCGTTGACCACCGCCTGGATCACCCGCCTGCGCACGGCGGGGATCGCGGCCACCGTCTCGGGGGCGGGACCGACCATCCTGGCCCTGGGGACCAGCAAATTTCCCGCGGAACTCCGCGAACTGGCGGCGGCCGAGGGCCTGCGTGTGGTGGAGCCGGGAATCGCCGAAGGCGTCCTGGTCGACTGACGGCGAGTCTGTCTTGCCGAGATTCGCAATGGACAGCTATTCTGGGCAGGTCCGTACATCGTGCGCATCAGACGCCGGTGCTTCATCAGGGCAATCGCTCCAGCAGGCTCCAGGCTCGAGCCTCCAGGCCATGGGGGTGCTGCGTAGCTGCGCAACTGGAATGATCTCTCCCCACCTTTCACCAACGGTGGAGAAGCCGCCGGTCCGGCGGGGCAGGTGATACGGCACACAGCGCCCGGACGGACGCATCCCAGTCCGGCAGAATGCCCGGGCTGCGGGACGAACCCTCGAAACAGCACACGGCGATCGAGGGAAGGAAAGGATTTCCGTGACAGATACGGACCTGCTCGCGACACCCGGCGTGGAATCGAACCCGACGGGCGAGCGCGAAAGTGAATCCGGACAGATTTCGAAGATGAGCGAACACACCGACGTCGCACGATCGGGGCTGACTGGAATGTTGTTGCCGCAGTTGCGCGCGCTCGCGGGGGAGCTCGGTATCCGAGGCACCTCCGGGATGCGCAAGGGCGATCTGATCGCCGCCATCAAGGAAAATCAGGCCGCGGGCAAGGCGGCGAAGGTGGAGAAGCCCGCCAAGAGCGAGGCCAGGTCCGCGGCAACCGCCAAGGCCGACGCCCCCGCGAAGGCCGGTGCGCCCGCCAAGACCGCCGCTCCCGCGGAGCA
>NZ_BAFR01000038.1 GCF_000308435.1 Nocardia araoensis NBRC 100135
GGCCGCCCTGGTCGGGGACGCTCCGCTGGACAACGGCAGCTATCAGGTCGCCGAGGTGCTGGAGCGCTGGCGGGCCAGCCTGACCGGTGACGAGCCGGAACTGGTGCTGCGCCTGCTGGAACCGGATGGCGACCTCGGCGTCGTCGACGAGTCGGTGGCGCTGTGGCGGCTGGAGGTGTGCCTGCGGCTCACCGGTGAGGCGCCCAGAACCGTTCCGCTGCACGACGACCCGAATCTGGTCCGGATCGCGGTGGACAAGCTCGGCGCGGCCCAGCGGGCGTATCCCAGGTTGCGCGATCTGCCGAGCGATCCGCACAGCATGGATCTGCTGTTGCCCACCGAAGTGGTGCTCGACCTGGTCGCGCACGGCGTGCACGCCCTGCACGCCGCAGGGGTTCAACTGCTGCTCCCGCGCGCCTGGAGTGTCGCCGAGCCGAGTATGCGGTTGCGTGTGGAGAGCGCGGTGCCCGCCGCGGAGAGCACGGTCGGTCTGCGCGGTCTGGTCTCCTACCGCTGGGAACTCGCGCTCGGCGGCATGGTGCTGACCACGGCCGAGATGGAACGCCTGGTGCGCGCCAAATCCGATCTCGTCCAGTTGCGTGGGCAATGGGTGCAGGCCGATCACAAGGCGCTGGCCGCCGCGGCCAAGTACGTCGCCGCGCACGCCGACGACTCGCCGATCACCTTCGCGGACATGCTCGGCGAGATCGCGGTCTCCCGGGTGCCGCAGGTGCCGATCACCGAAGTCACCGCCTCGGGATGGGCCGGGGACCTGCTCGACCGCACTCGGCAGCCGGAAGCGGTCGCCGCGCCGGTCGGGCTGAAGGCCGAGCTGCGCCCGTACCAGGAACGCGGGCTGGCCTGGCTGGCGACCATGAGCCGGATGGGTTGCGGGGCGATCCTGGCCGACGACATGGGACTCGGCAAGACCGTCCAGGTGCTCGCCCTGCTGGTGCACGAGCGCGAGAACGCGGAGGCCGAGCCGGGGCCCACCTTGCTGGTGTGCCCGATGTCGGTGGTCGGCAACTGGCAGCGCGAGGCGGAGCGGTTCGCGCCCGACCTGCGGGTGTGGGTGCACCACGGCGCGGGCCGGCGGGCAGGCGGAGAACTCGACGAGACGGTCGCCGCCGCGGATCTGGTGATCACCACCTACGCGCTGCTGGCGCGCGACGCCGAGGAACTCGGCAGACAGCACTGGGACCGTGTCGTGCTGGACGAAGCGCAGCACATCAAGAACGCGGGGACGCGACAGGCGCGGGCGGCGCGGTCGCTGCGCGCGCGACATCGACTGGCGCTCACCGGCACTCCGGTGGAGAACCGGTTGGAAGAGCTGCGCTCCATCATGGATTTCGCGATGCCGAAGGTGCTCGGCAGTCCGCAGTCGTTCCGCGCCCGCTTCGCGGTGCCCATCGAACGCGAGCGCGACCAGAACGCGATCAGCCGCCTGCGCTGGCTCACCCAGCCGTTCGTGCTGCGCCGGGTGAAGACCGACCCCACGGTGATCAGCGACCTGCCGGAGAAGCTGGAGATGACGGTGCGGGCCAATCTCACCGTCGAGCAGGCCGCCCTCTACCAGGCGGTCGTGGACGACATGCTGGCCAAGATCAAGGACGCGAAAGGTATGGCGCGCAAGGGTGCGGTGCTCGGTGCGCTCACCCGGCTCAAGCAGGTGTGCAACCACCCGGCGCATTTCCTGGGCGACGGGTCGAGCGTGCTGCACCGAGGGACACACCGCTCCGGCAAACTCGCCCTCGTCGAAGACGTGGTGGACGCGGTGCTGGCCGACGGTGAGAAAGCGTTGCTGTTCACGCAGTTCCGCGAATTCGGCGAGCTCGTCGCGCCCTACCTCGCCGAGCGATTCGGCGCCGCGATCCCGTTCCTGCACGGCGGCGTGCCGAAGAAGAAGCGCGACGCGATGGTCACCGGTTTCCAGGCGCCCGACGGCCCGCCGCTGATGTTGTTGTCGCTCAAGGCGGGTGGCACCGGGCTCAACCTCACCGCCGCCAATCACGTGGTGCACCTGGACCGCTGGTGGAATCCCGCGGTGGAGAACCAGGCCACCGACCGCGCCTTCCGCATCGGCCAGCAGCGCAACGTGCAGGTGCGCAAGCTGGTGTGCGTGGACACGATCGAGGAGCGGATCGACGAGATGATCAACGGCAAGCGGCAGCTCGCCGACCTGGCCGTCGGCGCGGGGGAGAACTGGATCACCGAACTGAGCACCGACGAACTGCGCGATCTGTTCGCCCTCGGTGCGGCGGCGGTGGGCGAATGAGTCCTTTCGTCGACTACTCCGAGTACGGCAAGAAGGTGCCGGTGCGCGGCGGAGTGGAAGCACGCAGCAGGCGCGGCTCTTTCGGCCGTACCTGGTGGGGCAAGGCGCTGGTGGAATCGGTCGAGCGGATGGCGGAGCCGGGCCGGTTGGCGCGTGGGCGCAACTACGCCAGGTCCGGCCAGGTGGTGAACTACCGGATCGAGCCGGGCGCGGTGACGGCGGAAGTGCAGGGCAGCCAGCCACGCCCGTTCACGGCGGTGTTCACCGTGCGCCCGTTGCGCGAGGACGAACTCGACTTGCTCATCGAGACCATCCGTTCGGCCCCGGGCATGCTCGCCGAGATCGCCTCGGGCGCGTTGCCCACCGGGCTCGGCCCGCTGCTGCTGCCGAGCACCGCGGCGGACCTGGATTTCACCTGCACCTGCCCGGACCCGGGCTGGCCGTGCAAACACGTGGCGGCGGTCTGCTACCTGCTGGCCGAGCGGCTCGACGAACACCCGCGCGAGATCCTGACCCTGCGCGGCCTGGACCTGGACACCCTGATCGGCGGCATCGAACGCGAGCCGCGACCCACTGTTTCCGACGATCCGTACGGTGAGCGCGTTTCGCTGCCGGACCTGCCCGCGGTCGAATTCCGAGCGGCCTTGGAGGATTTGGACCCGCTGCTTCTTCGCAAGGCGCTGCGGATGACCTCGGCGGAGGAGACGGTGGCCGCGACGGGCCTGCGCGATCTCACCGCGCTCTATCGGCGGTTCGACCGCTGACGTTGGTTGGCACCCAGCGTCGGGGCTGTCGGTTACCGCCGGTCTGTCGGGGCGGGATCGATACCGGCGGAGCGAAGGGACCGGAGACTTCCCGACGCCGGGTGCCACTGTTCAGTGTCGCGCCGCGCGATCTTGCACGGAACTGCCCCAGCTACGCCCGGACGCTGCCCTTGCACCGAACTTGTCGGACGTCTCTGTGCGCGACCGGCTCGTCGCAGATGCTCTCACTTCGCCTGAAAAAGGCAGCTGACCTGCGCGAATCTGCTGTTATAGGCTGACAGTGTGGCAGGAAAGAGCCCAGCGGCCGGGTCGCCCCGCGACGACCTCGGCGCCCCGGTGGATCTCCGCACACCCCCGCGCCGGGTGGTGTCGCTCGTTCCATCGCTGACCGAGACGGTGGCGCGCACTTGTCCGGACGTCTTGATCGCCGCCACACAATGGTGCACGCACCCGGTCGATTTGACGGTCGAGCGGGTCCGCGGGACCAAGAATCCGGATGTGCGTCGCATCATCGAGCTCGCCCCCGACCTGGTGCTGTGCAACAAAGAGGAGAACCGCCGCCTCGACGTCGAACGCCTGCGCGCGGCAGGGATTCCGGTGTGGGTCACCAAGATAGAGACCGTCGACGAGGCCATGGACTCCCTCGCCCGGCTCTGCGGCGAAGCGCTCGGCGTCTACATCCCGGCCTGGCTCACCGAGGCCCGATCCGCCTGGGCCGCACCACCGCCCGGACCGGCGCGCGCCGCCGTCATCCCGGTCTGGCGCGATCCGTGGATGGTGGTCGGGCGGAACACTTTCACCGGTGACATCGCCCGTCGTCTGGGGCTGCGACTGGTACACGCCGATCGCACCGACCGCTATCCGCGCGTCACGCAGGCCGAGTTGATCGAAGGCGTCGATCTCGCGGTGCTTCCCGACGAGCCCTATGTCTTCACCGAAACCGACGGCCCCGAAGCATTCCCGGACATACCGGTCGCGCTGGTGGAGGGGCGCGCCCTCACCTGGTACGGGCCGTCATTGGCGACCGCCCGCGATACCCTCACCGCGCAATTGGCTCGGGCGGCTCACCCCAGTTCGTAGTCGAACAGATGTGGTGCGCGCCGTCGGCGTCCATGTGCAGCCCGCCCGTGCCCGTGATGCCTGCGAGGTCGCCGGTGCGCGCTGCCGGGCACGGTCAGGCAGAACTCGTTCGTGCGGTCGGAGCCGCTGGTAGCCGCGCGCACCGACAACCGGCTCAGTCGGCGATCCGGTACACGCGCTGCGCGGTGGCGCGGAAGATCCGCTCGAGTTCGGCAGGCCCGCCGCCGTGGCCCGTGACGGCGGTAGCGATCGCGTCGATGCTGTTCGCGATGCTGGTGACGGGCTTGTCCACGGGGAAGTTCGATCCCCAGATGAGACGGTCCGCGCCGAAGACGTCCAAGGCGTGTTCGACCAGCGGGCCGATCCGGTCGAGCAACTGCGGCACCGGCGTCGGCGTGCCGCGCGGCGGGATCGGATGGCCCAGGATCGGCATCATCAGTCCGCTCACCTTCGCGACGACGTTCGGGCGTGCGGCCAGTGCGGCGAGGTCGTCACGCCACCGCACCAGCAACTGCCTGCGCAGCCCGGGGTGGGTGCCGGTGTGCTTGCCCACCGCGCCGAAGATCCCCGCGGGCGTGCCGAGGTGGTTCAGTACGATCGGCACCTCGGGATAGCGTTCGGCCAGCGCGGTGACGTCCGGAATGGCGTGCGAGTACACCCACGCCTCGAATGACAGGCCACGTTCGGCCAGCCGTGCGAAGCCGTCCAGGAATTCCTTGGTGGCGAGCTTGCCGGGCGCGTCGGTGAACGACCGCACCCCGGGATCGGGATGATGGGCGACCATCGTGCGGATACCGCGCAGCAGCGGTGACGCGGCCGCGTGCGCGTCGAGCAACTCGGCGAAACCCGGGTCGGCCGGGTCGCCGCCCGCCAGGATCGCGCCCAGCCGCGGCGCCGATTCCAGTGGCAGTCCCGCCACCCAGGCGGTCTCCCCGGCCTTCCCGAGCGGTCCCGGTTGCGACCATTCGACCTCGATGTGCGCGATCACCTCGATCGGCGCGTTCCCGGCGTCGGCGCGGTAGTCGAACGGCAGGTACGGCCGCAGGTAGGCGACCGGATCGCCGACGAACTCCCGGTCCCGTCGCGGTGCGAGGCGCTTCGCCGCGTCCACCGGCACCGGCAGGAACCGGAAAAGCTTCGCCAGGGCGCTGAAATCCCGCGGTGTGGTGAACGGATCCCACTGGTGGATGTGTGCGTCGATGATCCGGATTCCCGATAGCTCCATGTCTGCCGTCCCAACCGCGCCGTAGGTTTGCTCGGCGATTGTCACATGCCCGGCGCGTGGTGAGCGCGGAATCCGCGACCGCCTCACACATTGCGGCGGTACTGACCCCCGACGGTGAAGAACGTGTCGGTGATCTGCTGCAACGTGCACACGCGGGCAGCGTCCATCAGGACCTCGAAGATGTTGTCGTCGGTGCGGGCGACCGCTTCGAGCCGGGCGAGCGCGGCATGGGCGGCATCCCGGTTGCGCTGCTGGAACTCGCGTACCCGCCGCAGCTGGGACTGCTTCTCCGCTTCGGTGCCGCGCGCGAGTTCCAGCTCTCGGTGCGGCTCGTCGTGGGAGTTGCGGAAGGTGTTCACGCCGATGATGGGCAGCGAACCGTCGTGCTTGCGCTGTTCGTAGCGCATCGACTCGTCCTGGATCTTGCCGCGCTGGTAGCCGGTCTCCATCGCGCCGAGCACGCCGCCGCGTTCGCTGATCCGCTCGAACTCGGCCAGCACCGCCTCCTCGACCAGATCGGTGAGCTCGTCGATCAGGAAGCTGCCCTGCAGCGGGTTCTCGTTCATCGCGACACCCCACTCCCGGTTGATGATGAGCTGGATGGCCAGCGCGCGCCGCACCGATTCCTCGGTGGGGGTGGTGACCGCCTCGTCGTAGGCGTTGGTGTGCAGGCTGTTGCAGTTGTCGTAGATCGCGATCAGCGCCTGCAACGTGGTGCGGATGTCGTTGAAGTTCATCTCCTGCGCGTGCAGCGACCGGCCGGAGGTCTGGATGTGGTACTTCAGCTTCTGCGACCGCTCGTTGGCGCCGTAGCGGTCCCGCATGGCGACTGCCCAGATGCGGCGGGCCACCCGGCCGATCACCGAGTACTCCGGATCCATCCCGTTGGAGAAGAAGAACGACAGGTTCGGCGCGAAGTCATCGATGTGCATGCCGCGCGCGAGATACGCCTCCACGTAGGTGAATCCGTTCGCCAGGGTGAAGGCCAGCTGGCTGATCGGGTTCGCGCCCGCCTCGGCGATGTGGTAGCCGGAGATCGACACCGAGTAGAAATTGCGCACGCCGTTGCGCACGAACCACTCCTGGATGTCGGCCATCATGCGCAGGCTGAACTCGGTGGAGAAGATGCAGGTGTTCTGGCCCTGGTCTTCCTTGAGGATGTCGGCCTGCACCGTGCCGCGCACCGTCGCCAGCGTGCGGGCGCGCAGGTCGGCCGCCTCGGTGTCGGTGGGCGGCCGTCCCTGTTCGGCCGTGAAGCGGTCCAGCGTCTGGTCGATCGCGGTGTTGAGGAAGTAGGCCAGGATGGTCGGCGCGGGGCCGTTGATCGTCATCGACACCGAGGTGGTCGGCGCGGTCAGGTCGAAACCGTCGTAGAGCACCTTCATGTCGTCGAGCGAGGCGATCGACACGCCGGACGTGCCGACCTTGCCGTAGATGTCGGGTCGCTCGGCGGGATCGTGTCCGTAGAGCGTCACCGAATCGAACGCGGTGGACAGCCTTTTCGCGTCGGAGTGTTCGCTCAGCACCTTGAACCGGCGATTGGTGCGGAACGGGTCGCCCTCGCCGGCGAACATCCGCGCCGGGTCCTCGTTGTCGCGTTTGAACGGGAACACTCCGGCGGTGAAGGGGAAGCGTCCCGGCAGATGCTCGGCGCGCAGGAAACGCAGCAGCTCACCGTGATCGGTGAAGCGCGGGAGCGCCACGCGCGGAATCGAGTTGCCCGACAGCGTTTCCCGGCGCAGTGAGGTGTGGATCTCCCGGTCCCGTACGCGGACCACCTGCTCTTCCCCACGGTAGGACTCGGCGAGGGCGGGCCACTCCGCCAGCAGCGCTGCGTTCGCGGGTGTGAGGTCGGCACGGGCGCGTTCGGCCAGGTCGGCGACGGCGGTGTCGTCGGGCAGTTCGGCCGCGACCTGCTCGAGGCGTTGCAGCCGTTGCGCGGCGGCGACCTGGGCGGCCGTCTCGGCGTGGTACCCACGCACGGTCTCGGCGATCTCGGCCAGGTAGCGCACTCGCGCGGGCGGGATGAGCTGGGCGAACCGGGTGGACGCGCGAGTGTCCACCCGGGGCAGCGCGCCGGGCTCCAGTCGTAGGCCGTGGTTCGCGAGCAGCCCGGTCAGGTGCTGGTACAGCGCGGTCACCCCGTCGTCGTTGAACGTCGCCGCGCTGGTGCCGAAGACCGGCATGTCCTCCGGCGCGGCGTGGAACTCCTCCCGGTTGCGGATCAGCTGCCTGGCCACGTCACGCAGCGCGTCCGCGGCGCCGCGGCGCTCGAACTTGTTGATCGCCACCACGTCCGCGTAGTCCAGCATGTCGATCTTCTCCAGCTGGGAGGCGGCGCCGAACTCGGGCGTCATCACGTACACCGACACGTCGACGTGGTCGATCACCGCGGCATCGCCCTGGCCGATGCCGGGCGTCTCCAGGATGACCAGGTCGTATCCCGCCGCCTTGCACGCGGCCACGATGAGATCGATGTTGGCGGGCAGTTCGTGTCCGCCGCGGGTGGCCAGCGAGCGGAAGAAGACGTGCTCGCCGTCGAGAGCGTTCATCCGGATGCGGTCGCCGAGCAGCGCGCCGCCGCCGCGCCGCCGGGTCGGGTCCACCGCGAGGATCGCGACCCGCACCTTGTCCTGCTGGTCCGAACGCAGCCTGCGCACCAATTCGTCGGTGAGCGAGGACTTTCCGGAGCCACCCGTCCCGGTGATGCCGAGCACCGGCACGGTTCGCGCCGCCGCGGCGTCGGCCAGCTTGCGCCGGTCGGCCTCCGGCAGCGCGTCCGCTTGCAGACAGGTGATGGCGCGCGCCAGGGCGGCGCGCTCGCCCGCGAGCACCGCGTCCGGCGCGGGCGGCTCGGCCGCGAGGTCGATGTCGCAGGCGCGGATCAGCTGATTGATCATGCCGGGCAGGCCGAGTCGCTGTCCGTCCTCTGGGGAGAAGATGGTCACGCCGGACGCGGCCAGCCGCGCGATCTCCTCCGCCACGATCACGCCACCGCCGCCACCGAAGATCCGCACGTGCTCGGCTCCGGCCTTCCGCAAGGCGTCCGCGAGATATTCGAAGTACTCGACATGGCCGCCCTGATAGGAGCTGACCGCGACGCCCTGGGCGTCCTCGGTGAGCACGGCGTCGACCACCTCGCTGACCGAGCGGTTGTGGCCGAGATGGATCACCTCCGCGCCCTGGCTCTGCAGGATGCGGCGCATGATGTTGATCGCCGCGTCGTGCCCGTCGAACAGGGCCGCCGAGGTGACGAAGCGAACGGGATGGGTGGGCGGGTAGAGCGCGCTGCTGTCGGCCACTGGGATTCCTCCGGGGATTCCATTGGCGCCCGATACTAGGACGTCAAACTAAGCCTACGGTGACTGGCATCACATGGCCAGCCACTGGCGGCGGGTCGCGCGCGCTTCGGCCGCAACTGCGTTTCCGCGAGTGGGTGACCTGGAACTTCGGTCGGCGTCGACCTGGTCGCGCGGCCGATCGTGTTGTCATGGCGGCGGACTCGGACATACTGGGCGCATGGTGAGCGACGGCAGAGCGGAAGCCGCGATCGGGCGGCTGGTCGCCGACGGCGTGCTGACCCGCGGCCAGGCCGATGCGGTGCTCGCGGCACTGGACGTCGAGCGGGCCGCGGCGTCCGCGCGCGGAAAGGTGCTCGCCGAGATCGCCGCGTACGTCGGCGCCGGTCTGCTGTTCGGCGGGATCGCCCTGATGGCGGCCTCGTCCTGGGACGCGCTCGACCGGCCGGTCCGGGTCGGCGTGCTCGCCGTCGTGGCGGCAGGCCTGCTGCTCGGGGGAGTGCTGCTCGCGGGGGTGCCATCCGGCCGCAGAGGCGCGCAGAGCCCCCGCGCGAGGCTGGCGGCCGTGCTGTTCGCGCTGGGTTCCGTCGCGCTCGCCGGATCCGTCGGCACCGCGCTCGACGGAGGCGATGCCGCTTGGGTTTTCGCGTGTGCGGCGGGGGCGGTGATCGCGGTACTCGGTTACCTCGCATTGCCTTCCGTTCTCGGTATGCTCGTCTGCGCTTGCTTCGTGCCCGCGGCCGTCGCGGGGGTGCTGACCGAAGTGTTCGGCCTCGACGACACGTGGGCCTGCGTGGCGGTGTTGCTGCTCGGCGCCGGGTGGTTCGCGCTGACCAGGATCGGCGCCCTCGTCGACATCCGGGTCGGATACCTGATCGCGATGGTCACCTCCGTCGCGGCGGCGCAGAGTCTCGATATCGGTGGCCGCACCTGGGCCTACGGCATCACGGCGGTGATCGCCGTGGTCTGCTTCGCGTTGTACGCGACCCAGCGCTCGGCGGTGCTCGTCATCGGGGGTGGTGTGGCCATCGCGGTGGCGGCGGGGGAGGCGGTCTCGGAATGGACCGGTGACTCGCTCGGCGCCGCGGCGGTGGTCGTGGCGATCGGTGCGATCACGCTCGCGGTGGGCGCGTTCCGGTTGGCGCGGCCACGGCGGGAGAAGGAAGCCGAGCCTGCGGTTCCGGTATCGCACAGGTAGGTCATTCGCATGCTGTAGGCGGGTTCCGTGCGGCCTGGCACGGGGGCGTGGGATGAATCACATCGAGCCCCGGGCACTGCCAATGCTTGGACGTCCAACTATAGGATGACCGCATACCGCACCGCGGTGTCCCGATCGCTACGAGAACAGGACTGGCATGGTTCGCGAACTCACCCATTTCATCGGCGGACAGCATGTGCCGGGCACGTCCGGCAACTTCGGCGACGTCTTCGATCCCAACCTCGGCCAGGTGCAGGCGCGGGTGCCGTTGGCGAGCAAGTCCGAGGTCGAGGCGGCCATCGCGAATGCCGAGGCGGCGCAGCCGGTGTGGGCCGCGTTCAACCCGCAGAAGCGGGCGCGCGTGCTGATGAAGTTCCTGACCCTGGTGCAGGACGAGATGGACTCGCTGGCCGCCCTGCTGTCCTCCGAGCACGGCAAGACCATCGCCGACGCGAAGGGCGACATCCAGCGGGGCTTGGAGGTCATCGAGTTCGCCACCGGCATCCCGCACTTGCTCAAGGGCGAGTACACCGAGGGGGCGGGCACCGGCATCGACGTGTACTCGATGCGCCAGCCGCTCGGCGTGGTCGCGGGCATCACGCCGTTCAACTTCCCGGCCATGATCCCGCTGTGGAAGGCCGGTCCGGCGCTGGCCACCGGCAACGCGTTCGTGCTCAAGCCGTCCGAGCGCGACCCCTCGGTGCCGCTGCGGCTGGCCGAGCTGTTCCTCGAAGCCGGTCTGCCCGCCGGTGTGTTCAACGTGGTGAACGGCGACAAGGAAGCCGTCGACACGCTGCTGCACGATCCGCGCATCAAGGCGGTCGGCTTCGTCGGCTCGACCCCCATCGCGCAGTACATCTACGAGACCGCGACCGCGAACGGCAAGCGCGCCCAGTGCTTCGGCGGCGCGAAGAACCACGCGATCGTCATGCCGGACGCCGACCTCGACGACGTGGCCGATCAGCTGATCGGCGCGGGCTACGGGTCCGCGGGCGAGCGCTGCATGGCCATCTCGGTGGCCGTCCCCGTCGGCGAGGAGACCGCCGATCGCCTGGTGGCCAAGCTGACCGAGCGCGTGCACAAGCTCAACGTCGGTCGTTCCGATGACCCGGGCGCCGACTACGGGCCACTGGTCGGCCAGGACGGCGTGAACCGGGTGAACAACTACGTCCAGATCGGCATCGATGAGGGCGCCGAGCTGGTGGTGGACGGCCGCGGCCTGGTCGTCGAGGGCGCCGAGAACGGCTACTTCGTCGGCGCGACGCTGTTCGACAAGGTGACCCCGCGGATGCGGATCTACCGCGAGGAGATCTTCGGCCCGGTGCTCAGCGTGGTCCGCGCCAAGGACTACGAGGAGGGGCTGCGGCTGGCCAACGAGCATGAGTACGGCAACGGCGTCGCCATCTTCACCAGGGACGGCGACACCGCGCGCGATTTCGCCGCGCGCGTGCAGGTCGGCATGGTCGGCATCAACGTGCCGATCCCGGTGCCGATCGCGTACTACACCTTCGGCGGCTGGAAGCGTTCCGGCTTCGGCGACCTGAACCAGCACGGTCCGGATTCGATCCGCTTCTACACCAAGACCAAGACGGTGACGCAGCGCTGGCCCTCCGGCCTGAAGGAGAGCAACGCGTTCGTCATCCCGACGATGGACTGACGCGAATGTTCGCACTCGACGACGACGAGAAGGCGATCCGCGACACCGCGCGCGGCTTCGCCGACGAATTCCTCGCCCCGAACGCGCTGGAATGGGACGAGCAGAAGCACTTCCCGGTGGACGTGCTGCGCAAGGCGGGCCCGCTCGGCCTCGGCGGCATCTACGTGCGCGAGGACGTGGGCGGTTCGGGCCTGCGCAGGCTCGACGCCGTGCGCATCTTCGAGCAGCTGGCCACCGGCTGCCCGGCCATCGCCGCCTACATCTCCATCCACAACATGGCCACGTGGATGATCGACCGCTACGGCGACGACGAGCAGCGCCACCGCTGGCTGCCCCGGCTGACCGCGATGGAACTGCTGGCCAGTTACGCGCTCACCGAGCCGGGCGTCGGCTCCGACGCGGCGGCGTTGAGCACAAAGGCCGTGCGCGACGGTGACGACTACGTCTTCAACGGCGCCAAGCAGTTCATCTCCGGCGCGGGCGCCACGGACGTCTACGTCGTCATGGCGCGGACCAGTGACGCGGGAGCGCGCGGGATCTCGGCATTCATCGTGCCCGCGGACACTCCCGGTATCTCCGTCGGAGCCAACGAGAAGAAGATGGGCTGGAACGCGCAGCCGACCCGGCAGGTGATCTTCACCGATGCCAGGGTCCCGGCGGCCAACCGCCTCGGCGCGGAGGGCGACGGTTTCCGCATCGCGATGAACGGGCTCAACGGCGGCAGGCTCAACATCGCCGCGTGCTCGGTCGGCGGCGCGCAGGCGGCGCTGGACAAGACGGTGCCGTATCTCGCCGAGCGGCACGCGTTCGGCAAGCCGCTGCTGCGGAATCCGGCGCTGCAATTCGAACTCGCCGATATGCGCATCGAATTGGAGGCCGCCCGCACGCTGCTGTGGCGGGCCGCCGCGGCGCTGGACGCCGACGCGCCGGACAAGGTGGAGTTGTGCGCCATGGCCAAGCGCTTCGCCACCGACGCGGGCTTCGAGGTGGCCAACAAGGCACTGCAACTGCACGGCGGCTACGGCTACCTGACCGAATACGGCGTGGAGAAGATCGTCCGGGATCTGCGAGTGCACCAGATCCTCGAGGGCACCAACGAAATCATGCGGGTGGTCGTCGCCCGCTCACTGGTAGGAGCGGCATGAGCGGTCAGGCCCGGAGGAGGCAGCGCAGCGTGACCACGCAGGGCCCCGCTCATGCCGGAAAGGACACAGCATGAGCGAGGATGAAGTTCTGCTCGAACAGCGCGACGGGCTCGGCCTGATCACGCTGAACCGGCCCAAGGCCATCAACGCGCTGAATCACTCGATGGCCCTCGCCATCACCGACGCGCTGGGCGAGTGGGCCGAGGACGACGCGGTGCGCACCGTCGTCGTCACCGGCGCGGGCGAGCGCGGCCTGTGCGCGGGCGGCGACATCGTCGCCATCCATGCCGACGCCAAAAGCGGTGCGAACACGGCGGATTCGGCCACCGGACGGTTCTGGCGCGACGAGTACGTCCTCAACGCCTTGATCGGCCGCTACCCCAAGCCGTACGTGGTGATCATGGACGGCATCGTGATGGGCGGCGGCGTCGGACTCTCCGGGCACGGCAGCCACCGCATCGTCACCGAGCGGTCCAAGATCGGCATGCCCGAGGTCGGTATCGGCTTCGTCCCGGACGTCGGCGGCACCTACCTGCTCGCGCGCACGCCGGGCGAGATCGGCACGCACGTCGCGCTGACCACCGCCCGCATGAGCGCGGGTGACGCCATCGCCGCGGGCTTCGCCGACTATTTCGTCGCTTCCGAGCATCTGCCCGCCCTGCTGGAGACGTTGCGCACGGAGAGCGCCGACATCGCGATTGCCAAATTCGCCACGGACGCACCGGAATCCGCGCTCGCCGCCGGACAGGACTGGATCGACGCTTGCTACGCAGCCGATTCCGTGGAGGAGATCGTTGCGCGGTTGCATGCGCACGAGTCGCCGGACGCGCGGGCGGCGGCCACCGAGATCCTGGCCAAATCGCCGGTGGCGCTGAAGGTCACGCTGCGCTCGCTGCGGGCGGCGCGCACCGCACCGAGTCTGGAGGCGGTGCTGAACGAGGAGTACCGGGTGTCCATCGCGTCGCTGTCCTCGCACGATCTGGTGGAGGGCATTCGCGCCCAGGTGATCGACAAGGACCGCGATCCGCGATGGTCGCCCGCGACCCTGGACGCGGTCACGGACGCGCAGGTGGACGCATACTTCGCCGAGTTGGGTGATCGAGAACTGGGTCTGCGGGCCCCGGAGGTGGCGTGATGAGCAAGCGAATCGGTTTTCTCGGCCTCGGCCACATGGGCGGGCCGATGGCGGCCAATCTGGTGCGGGCGGGTTACGAGGTGCTCGCCTTCGACCCGGTGCCCGCGGCGCGGGAGCAGGCCGAGCGTGACGGGGCGGTCGTGGTGGGCTCGGCCACCGAGGCCGCCGCGGCCGAGACGGTGATCACCATGCTGCCCAACGGCAGACTCGTCCTCGACGTGTACGCCGAGCTGCTCCCGGTCGCCGCGCCGGGCACACTGTTCATCGACTGCTCCACCATCGACGTGGCCGATGCCAAGGCGGCAGCCGAACGGGCTACCGCCGCCGGGCACCGCGCGCTGGACGCACCGGTTTCCGGCGGTGTCGCAGGCGCGGCGGCGGGCACGCTGACCTTCATGGTCGGCGGCGTCGCCGACGACTTCGCCGACGCGCTGCCGGTGCTCGAGGTGATGGGCGGCAAGGTCGTGCACTGCGGCGGTTCCGGCGTCGGACAGGCGGCGAAGATCTGCAACAACATGCTGCTCGGCGTGTCGATGATCGCGCTGTCGGAGTCGCTGGTCCTGGGCGAGAAGCTGGGCCTGAGCCATCAGTCCTTCTTCGACGTGGTCTCCACGGCTTCCGGCCAGAGCTGGGCGCTGACCAGCTACTGCCCGGTTCCGGGCCCGGTGCCGACCAGTCCGGCCAACAACGACTACCAGCCCGGTTTCGCGACGGCGCTCATGTCGAAGGACCTGGGCCTGGCCGCGAACGCGTTGCGCGAGAACAACGTCGACGGACAGCTCGGATTGCTCGCCGCCGCGATCTACGACCGGTTCAACCAGACGGACGCCGGGCGGGACTTCTCGGCTATCGTCACCGATATCCGTAGCCGTTCCGACAAAGAGGGTGCCTGAAAATGGATGCATCGCGAAGCGACTCCGTGAGGGGTGGCGGCCGGGAGACGGGCGGGCGTGAGTTCGAGACGATTCTGCTGGAACGCAAGGGCCGGGTCGGCTGGATCACGCTGAACCGCCCGAAGGCGCTGAACGCACTGAACGCGCAGGTCCTCGACGACGTCATCGCCGCGCTCGACGAGCTCGAGCACGACGACGAGATCGGGGCCATCGTGATCACCGGCTCGGAGCGGGCCTTCGCCGCGGGAGCCGACATCAAGGAGATGCAGCCCAAGTCGTACATGGACATGTTCATGAACGACTACTTCGCCCGCTGGGACCGGCTGGCGCAGTTCCGCAAGCCCACCATCGCGGCGGTGGCGGGCTACGCGCTGGGCGGCGGCTGTGAGCTGGCCATGATCTGCGACATCCTGCTGGCGGCCGACACCGCCAAGTTCGGGCAGCCGGAGATCAAGCTCGGCGTCATCCCCGGCATCGGCGGTTCGCAGCGCCTGACCCGCGCGATCGGCAAGGCCAAGGCCATGGATCTGGTGCTCACCGGCCGCAACATGGACGCCGAGGAGGCCGAGCGGGCGGGGTTGGTCTCGCGGATCGTGCCCGCCGCGGAACTGCTCGACACCGCACTCGAGGTGGCCGAGACCATCGCGGGGATGTCGTTGCCGGTCGCCATGATCGCCAAGGAAGCGGTGAACCGCTCGTTCGAGACCACGCTGGCCGAGGGCCTGCGCTTCGAACGGCGGGTGTTCCACTCGCTCTTCGCGATCGAGGACCAGAAGGAAGGCATGAGCGCCTTCGTCGAGAAGCGTCCGGCGAAGTTCACCAACCGCTGACGCCGGTTGCCGCCCGGCCGTATCGCTCGGCCGGGCGGGTTATCCGGTGTGCCCCAGCGTGGGCGCGACGATCTCCGCGGGCACCCTGTTCCCGTCCGGTGGGGGCGCGTCGTCGTCCGTGGCGAGCAGTCCCGCGATGGTGGCGCCCAGCGCGACGGTGACCGCCGCCGCCGCGAAGAGTTTGCGCCGGTCGACGGTGGCCGGGACCAGAGTGGCTCCGGCGCGCAGCCGTGCCATCCGGACGTCGCCGCCCCTTCGTTCGGCGGCCAGCAGCACGGCGCCGCGCGCGGAGACGAAGTCGGGTTCGGGGTCGTAGACGATCGGCAGGTCGATGTGTTCGGCCAGTTCGGCGCGAATGCTGGGACTGCGGGTGCAGCCGCCGAGCAGCACCATGGCCTCGGGTCGCACGCCCGTCTCGTCGATGATCTGCCGCACGAACGACACCGAGTGATGGATGCCCGCCGCGCACAGTTCGGCGAGGTCGCTGCGGGTGACCACGGCCCGGTCGCCGGTGTCGTCGTCGATCGCGGTGACCACCCTGGCCTCGCTCAGTTCCTCGCGATGGCGCCGGATGGTCGGCGTATCGGTGAGCACGCCGTCGCGGGCCAGACGCCAGCGCAACAGCGCGTCGTAGCCGTCGCCGCCGAGGACGGTGCTGCGTTTGCTGGACAGGATGGTGTCGGTGCGGCAATCGGCGTGGGTGATGGTCAGTCCGGAACTGCCCAGGTCGTAGAGGATCACCGAGCCGCTGTCCGGCAGTTGTCCGGTGAAGCGCAGGTAGCGCAGCTGAGCGAGCGGTTCGTCCACGATGGTCAGGTTTCGTCCGCCGGCGAGGGCGCGGATCGCTTCGGCGTGCAGCGGACAGCGGCAGGTCACCGCCGTGCCGGAGATGAGCTCGTCGCGCCGGTCGGCGGCGCCGTTCATCCGGCGGATCGCCTCGAGCACCGATTCCTCCACGCCACCGCCCGCCCGCCGCGGCACTTCGCAGCTATCGATCGGGGGTAGGTGTGGCTGATCGGAGTGTGTCAGCATCGCGTGAGCGCCGCCAGCGCCCGCCGATACACCCAAGACCAGCACCATGAATTACATGGTGGACCTTTTCCGTTCCGCTGCCAAGACGGCGTGCCCGGCAATTCGCCGGTTGGATGCCGGAATGTCATCCCCCGGTCGGTCGGCAGTGGTATTCGACCGACCGGTACGTCGAATCAGTCTGCGGCCGTGGCCGACCAGCGCGCCGTTCCCTCCGCGGTGTCGAAGTCGCCCGCGGCGTGTCGGAATTCGGCGAGCAGTTGCAGGAGGGTGTGCAATCGTTCCGGTGGGAGTCCGGGGAGCGCGAAGACCTTCGCGTTGAGCTCCTCGGTCGCCTTCGCCACCAATTCCCGTCCGGCGTCGGTGATTTCGATCAAGGTAGCGCGGCGGTCGCTGGGATGCGGCACCCGCTCGACGAGTTTCGCCGCCTCCAGCCGGTCCACGGTGTTGGTGACGCTGGTGGGGTGCACCTGCAAGCGCGCGCTGGCCTTCGCCATCGGCAGCGCGCCGGTTTTGCTGAAACTGAGCAGCATGAGCAACTCGTAGCGGGAGAAGGTCAATCCCGTGGGTTTCAGCGCCTCGTCCACGCGTGCCATCACGATTTGCTGAGCCCGAACCAGCGACGTCACCGCCGCCATGCCGTCGGCGACGTCCCCCCAGCCGTGGCCGACCCACTGGCGGTGGGCCTCCTCGATCGGGTCGTTCGGAAGCGGGCGTGGCCGAGACATGTTCCGATCATTCCATGCCACCGCGGGAGGGCGGGGGCATCCGGCCAGGCTTCGGATCACCGTGAGCGCAATGGTGGGCCGAGGCATCCGACGCGGGCACTATCTACGTCGAGGCGGGCGTGGCTGAGTGGTTTAGGCAACGGTCTGCAAAGCCGTTTACGCGGGTTCAATTCCCGCCGCTCGCTCCGAATGTCCTCGGTGCTCGGGTTCACTGCCGAGCACCGAGGCGCGTGGTCGTGACGACTCCGGGCGCCCGCTTCAGGCGGCTTCGTTCGGCTCGGCATACGCCACCGCCGAGCCGATCACTTCCAGGCGAACCCGCTGCCCGGTGACGGGAGCCGCGACGCTCGCCCGGCGTACCAGAATGGGAGTGGCGGTGCCGTCCAGTTCGATGGTCAGGATGACGTCGGCGCCGCGGAAGTCGACGGCGCGGACCCGGCCGGCCTCCGCCTCGTTCTCCGAAGCGATAT
>NZ_BAFR01000037.1 GCF_000308435.1 Nocardia araoensis NBRC 100135
GAGCGCGTCGGCGATGTCGAGTTCGTGCATCCAGCAGTCGAACAACCGCACCCGCATGAACCTGCCGTAGGTCACCTGCCCGATCGGCGAGATCGTCTCCTTCTCCCACTCGGCGTCGCCCATCGCGGCGAGCGCCGCGCGCCTGCGGTCGACGACGTCGCGATAGAGCTCGAGCAGGCGAGCGCCCGGCAGCGGGCGCAGCCGGTCGACCCAGATCTCGTTGAGCACCGCGGTCTCGTTGCGCACGTAGGGCAACGTGCGGACGTCGGTCTTGGCCCTGGTGGGGTCGTGCGCGGGCGGCCGGTCACCCAGCAGCCAGGACTCCGTGCCGATGACGTGGGCGACGATGTCGAACACCGTCCAGCCGGGCAGCGCCGACGGGGTGCGCCACCGCTGCTCGTCCAGGGGAGCGACCAGCGCGTCGATCGCTTCCCATTGGCGCGACAGCAGATCGATCAGCGCGGTGCGATCGAACGTCTCGGTCATCCGTCGATTTCCTTTTCCGGGCCTTCGCCCTCGTTGTCCAATGCCGCGAGGCCGTCCCGGATGGCCGCGGCGGTCGTCACCGGGTCATGGGGGCGCCGCAGCAGGAACCCCTTCGCGAACCGTAGCTTGTCGCCGTGGCTGCGCGGGATCACGTGCAGGTGGACGTGCGGGACGGTCTGGAACGCGGCGGTTCCGTCGTTGAGCACCAAGTTGGCGCCGTCGGCGGCGAGACTGCTGCGCCGGACGGCCAGTGCGAGCCGATGTCCGGTCCGGAAGATCTGCGCGCCGAGTTCGGCGTCGAGTTCTTCCAACTCGGCGGCGTGGCGTTTCGGTATCACCAGCGTGTGCCCGCGGGCGATCGGCCGGACGTCGAGGAACGCACACAGCGCGTCGTCCTCGTATACCTTCGCCGCCGGGGCCTGGCCCGCCACGATGCGGCAGAAGACGCAGTCGTTCACACGCTGGACCATACGGCGTACGAGGCGAGCGGAACACCCCGGAGCGTCGATCGGCATGACGCGCGTCACTGTGCGGCTGTGGGATGGGCGTCTCACCAGGTGGCCAACCTCGAGGTTGGTAACGAACTTCTCTGTACGGTCTTGCCGTGTTCATCTGAGGAGACCACGATCACACAGCGAGAGGTAAACGGTGTACCGCCGCTCGGCGTCCGGCGGCTCGTCCGGTGGCGTCCGGGAACTCCGGCGTATCGGCGCGATTCCTGCGGCGTGTGTGACGGGCATCTCGGCTAGGCTCACCGCGGGCCAGGTACAGTTGCGAGGATTTGGGCGAACTTACTCGACGGTAACATCGTCCGGTCGTCTACCCGTTGCCTGAAGCTCGGTAAGAGAAGGAAGTCTGACAAGTGGAGACAACGCAGAGCGTAGGCGATCCATCGCCGCGCGGCGCGCGTGTCGGTGTCGTCCGCGAATCCAACGCGGGCGAGCGGCGTGTCGCCTTGGTGCCGAAAATCATTCCGAGCCTGTTGAAGCAGGGTGTGGAGGTCGTCGTCGAGTCAGGGGCCGGCAACGGCGCGCTGATTCCTGACGAAGCCTATGTGGAGGCGGGCGCGTCGATCGGTGATCCGTGGTCGGCGGATGTGGTGGTGAAGGTGGCCCCGCCCAGTGACGCCGAGGTGGGCAAGCTGTCGTCGGGACAGACGCTGATCGGCTTCCTCGCCCCGCGCAACGCCGACAATCAGATCGGCGCGCTGAAGTCCGCGGGAGTGCAGGCCTTCGCGGTCGAGGCGATTCCGCGGATCTCGCGTGCGCAGGTGATGGACGCGCTGTCCTCGCAGGCGAATGTGGCGGGCTACAAAGCGGTGTTGCTGGCGGCGTCGGAGTCGACGCGGTTCTTCCCGATGTTGACCACGGCGGCGGGCACGGTGAAGCCGGCGACGGTGCTGGTGCTCGGTGTGGGTGTCGCCGGTCTGCAGGCGTTGGCCACGGCCAAGCGTCTGGGCGGGCGGACCACCGGTTACGACGTGCGGCCCGAGGTGGCCGATCAGGTGCGGTCGGTGGGTGCGCAGTGGCTGGATCTCGGCATCGACGCCGCGGGTGAGGGCGGGTACGCGCGCGAGCTCACCGACGAGGAGAAGGCCGAACAGCAGCAGGCGCTCGAAAACAGCATCAAGGGCTTCGACGTGGTGATCACGACCGCGCTGGTGCCGGGTCGCCCCGCGCCGCGCCTGGTGACGGCCGCTGCGGTGCAGGGCATGAAGCCCGGCAGCGTGATCGTGGACCTGGCCGGTGAGACCGGCGGCAACTGCGAGCTGACCGAGCCGGGACAGACCGTGGTCAAGCACGAGGTGACCATCGCCTCGCCGTTGAATCTGCCCGCCACCATGCCCGAGCACGCCAGCGAGCTGTATTCGAAGAACATCGCTGCGTTGCTGGAGTTGATGCTGGTGGACGGCAAGCTCGCGCCCGATTTCAGCGACCAGGTGCTGGCGGATTCCTGCGTCACCCGCGAGCCGGACGCGCCCGCCGAGGCGCCTGCGGCAGCGGAGTCCGCCGAGGCGGCGGAGACGACCGAGGCGAAGGTGGAGAACTGATGTATACCGAACTGCTGGCGAATATCGCGATCCTGGTTCTGTCCGGGTTCGTCGGTTTCGCCGTGATCTCCAAGGTCCCGAACACGCTGCACACACCGCTGATGTCGGGCACCAACGCCATTCACGGCATCGTGGTGCTCGGTGCGCTGGTCACGCTGGGCAACGTGCAGGATCCGTCGATCCTGACCCAGATCATCCTGTTCGTCGCGGTGGTGTTCGGAACCCTGAACGTCATCGGTGGTTTCGTGGTCACCGACCGCATGCTGGGCATGTTCAAGGGCAAAAAGGCACCGGCCGCTGCCGCGCAGAAGGCGGGTGAATGATGCACACCTTCGACAACGTGACCTATCTGGTCAACGGTCTCTACATCGTGGCGTTCTCGCTGTTCATCTACGGTCTGATGGGTTTGACCGGCCCGAAGACCGCGGTGCGCGGCAACTTGATCGCGGCGGTCGGCATGGTGATCGCGGTGATCGCCACGCTGATCTCGATCCGCCACACCAGCAACTGGATCCTCATCGTCGCCGGTCTGGTGGTCGGCGTCGTGCTGGGCGTGCCCCCGGCGAAGTACACCAAGATGACCGCGATGCCGCAGCTGGTGGCCGCGTTCAACGGTGTCGGCGGCGGCACGGTCGCGCTCATCGCGTGGTCGGAATTCATCAATTCCCAGGGCTTCTCGCACTTCGACGAAGAGCCGACGGTGCACATCGTGATCGGGTCGCTGTTCGCGGCGATCATCGGTTCGGTGTCGTTCTGGGGATCGTTGATCGCGTTCGGCAAGTTGCAGGAGATCCTGCCCGGCCGCCCGATCGGGATCGGCAAGCTGCAGCAACCGTTGAACCTTCTGCTGCTGCTCGGCGCTGTCGCCGCGGCCGTGGGGATCGGCGTCGGCGCCACTGGTGAGGGGGTGTCGCAGCTGTGGATGATCGCCGTGCTGGTGCTCGCGGGTGTGCTCGGGTTGATGGTCGTGCTGCCGATCGGCGGCGCGGACATGCCCGTGGTGATCTCGCTGCTGAACGCGTTGACCGGTCTGTCGGCCGCGGCGGCGGGTCTGGCGTTGAACAACACCGCGATGATCGTGGCGGGCATGATCGTCGGCGCGTCCGGCACCATCCTGACCAACCTGATGGCCAAGGCGATGAACCGGTCCATCCCGGCGATCGTCGCGGGCGGCTTCGGCGGCGGCGGGACCGCGCCCGGCGCCGGTGGCGGTGAGCAGAAGCAGGCCAAGGCCACTTCCGCCGCGGACGCCGCGATCCAGATGGCCTACGCCAACCAGGTGATCGTCGTTCCCGGCTACGGCATGGCGGTCGCCCAGGCGCAGCACGCGGTCAAGGAGATGGCCTCGCTGCTCGAGGCCAAGGGCGTGGAGGTCAAATACGCCATCCACCCGGTCGCCGGCCGCATGCCCGGTCACATGAACGTCCTTCTGGCCGAGGCCGAGGT
Source organism: Nocardia araoensis NBRC 100135 (assembly GCF_000308435.1). Taxonomy (GTDB): domain Bacteria; phylum Actinomycetota; class Actinomycetes; order Mycobacteriales; family Mycobacteriaceae; genus Nocardia; species Nocardia araoensis. The sequence continues at coordinate 3,983 of NZ_BAFR01000037.1, forward strand.
CTCCTACGACGCGCTCAAGGAAATGGACGACATCAACGGCGAATTCGGCCGCACCGACGTCGCCCTGGTGATCGGCGCCAACGACGTCACCAACCCCGCCGCCCGCGAGGACGCCTCGAGTCCGATCTACGGCATGCCCGTGCTCAACGTCGACCAGGCCAAGTCGGTGATCGTGCTCAAGCGCTCCATGAACAGTGGTTTCGCCGGCATCGACAACCCGCTGTTCTACGCCGACCACACCTCGATGCTGTTCGGCGACGCCAAGAAGTCCGTCGGAGCGGTCACCGAGGAACTGAAGGCGCTGTAGGCGAAGCGTTTCCGCGAAGTGCCCCCTCCACCGATGCGGTGGAGGGGGCACTGTCGTAATTCGATGGACATCGCGCCCGGCCGCCCCGGATCATTCTCGGAGTGTCCGCACGTCATGAGCCTCTTCGGTTGATCGGTCCCGGGGAGCCCTCGGCCGATCCGGCCGAGCGGCTGCCGTGGACCGTCGTAGTCGATTCCACCTACTCCATCCGTGACGCGATCGATGCCCTCGCGCTCGGTCCGTTCCTGCGCGGCGATCATCCGTGCGCGCGCACCGCGCACCTGGAACGAGTGCGGCCGGACGCGCCGCTGCGTCCCGGCCGTGGGCGCGTGGTACGCACCGTGCGCGACAACGACAGCGGGGCCACGCTGGTGGTCGGCACCGGCTGGTCGCTGCGGTCGGTGCGCTGGTCGGGCGGCTCGGCGATGGTCGAGGTCACCGCCGTCACCGACACGCTCGCGGACGAGCTGCTCGCCGAGGCGATCAAGGACGCGGCGGCGCCGCCGGAGGTGGGCGAGACCGTGGAGATGGGCTTCTGGCACATGCACAACCACGGTCCGCAGCGGCGCGCGCGCTCGATCACGGCCCCCGAGTGGTCCTCGATCCGCGGCAACTACGCGGGGCAGGTCGCCACCGCGCTGGATCGCCTGACGTCGCTCACCGCCGCCGACGTACGCGGCAGGCTGGTGCTGTTGCACGGCCCGCCGGGCACCGGGAAGACCACCGCGCTGCGCGCACTGGCACGGGCCTGGGGTGGCTGGTGCCAGCTCGACTGCGTGCTCGATCCCGAGGTGATGTTCGGCAAGCCGGGTTATCTCATGGAGGTGGCCGCGGGAGTCGACAACGCCGACGAGGACGCGCCGCGCTGGCGGATGCTGGTATTGGAGGACTGCGACGAGCTGATTCGCGGGGAAGCGAAGGAAGCGGCCGGGCAGGGACTTTCGCGGTTGCTGAACCTGACCGACGGCATGCTCGGCCAGGGCCGGGACGTGCTCGTCGCCATCACCACCAACGAGGATCTGTCCCGCCTGCATCCGGCGGTGACGCGGCCGGGCCGGTGCCTGGCGCGGATCGAGATCGGGCGGCTGTCCTCCGGGGAGGCGGCGGCTTGGCTGGAGCGGGAGCGGCCGGACGCGGCCACCGCGTTTCCGGACGGCGCGACCTTGGCCGAACTCGTGTCGGTGCGCGACGGCGAGGCACGGATCGACGCCGTCGCCGTGGACGCGGTGAACCCGGGACTGTATCTGTGAGCCTGCCGGAAGGTCTTCGGTGAGCCGAAGCCGTTGCGCCGGTGGGTCGATCCGGCGAGTGGGCGTGGCGAACCGGTTGGTATCCCGCACGGCGGCACTCGCCCCGATCGGCTAGATTCCATGGGTTCGCCCGTCGCTCAGCGCGCACGGAATCACGCGAGACCCGGGGAGGGGATCCATGACCACACCGCCGAATCAACCGTTTCCAGGGCAGCCCGGCTATCCGCAGCAGCCGCCTGCCGGTACGCCGCAGGGCTTTCCGGGGCAGCCGGGCTATCCCGCTCAGCCGCAGGGCTATCCGCAACCCGGATACCCCGCCCAGCCGCAGCCGGGCTATCCGCCGCAGGGTGGTTTCCCGCAGCAGCCGGGCTATTCCGGTGGCGGGTTCCCGCCGCCAGGGCCCCCGCCTCGGCAGAATCGCGGCGGGAGCGGTATCGGCAAGATTCTCGGCATACTCGGCGTGGTCTTGGTGATCGGGCTGCTGGTCGTCGGCGCCCGCACCGTGTTCCGCGGGGACGGGGAGAAGATCGACATCGGTCAGTGCGCGAAGTTGTCGGGCACCACGATCAAGGCCGAGTTCGCGACCAAGGAGTGCTCCGATCCGGAAGCCAACTACGTGGTGGCGCAACGGCTCGACGGCGCGAACGCGGACTGCCCCACCAAGGATTACGCCAGCTACTACCAGACCGGCGGCAACGAGTACACGCTGTGCCTGCGGCTCAACGTCAAGGAGGGCGACTGCATCGACGGCGGTTTCCTCGGCGCCAGCACCAAGGTGGCCTGCGGCTCGACGGCGGACTTCAAGATCGGCCGGATCGTGCGCGGCACCGCGGACAAGTCCGCGTGCGGAGCGAAGGCGACCGAGAACGACACGATCGTCTACCCCAAGCCCGAGCCGATCACCCTGTGCCTGGTGCCGCCCAAGTAGTGAGCGGGAATCATTGGTCTCGTCGCCGATCCGCACTGCTACGTGAGTATCGCGACGCACTTCAGAGTTCCAGCGGTGGCCCGCGTGCTGAGTCCGGACGAGACCTCCGTCGTGCTCGAGAACTACCGGCGCGGTCATCCGCTGGATACCGGAATCTCAGCCGGATCATCGAGGAAGCCACGAGCACGGCGATCGACCGGGTGCCGATGGTCGAGCCGGCCTGGAGTTCGTGATCCGGTCAGCGGGGCGTGGCGACAACGCCCGCGTATACGCAGCACAGCAGGACGGCGATCATCGGCACGACCATCGCCGTGGTCAGCGAGACCACGGCGGTGAGCCAGCCGATGATCGTCGGACCGGCGAGCAAGCCGAGATAGCCGACGCTGAATACCCGCGACATGTCGGTAGCGGCCGTGCGGGAGCCCAGGTTACCCGCCGCGCTGAAGATCTGCGGGACGCCACCGGCTAATCCGAGCCCGGTCATGGCCCAGCCGAGCAGCGTCAGCGGAATCCACGGCGAGACGATGATCACCGCCGAGCCGACGGCCGCGAGGAGCGATCCGTAGCGCACCACCGCGACCCCGCCGAAGACATGGCTCACCCGGTCGGTGCCGAACCGCCCGATCGTCATCGTGGTGGAGAAGGCGCCGAAGGCCAGCGCCGCGGTAGCCGCGTCGGCGTCCAGATGGTCGCGCAGTTGCAACGCGCTCCAGTCGGCGGCCACGCCTTCGGCCAGGAGCAGGGCGAACGCTAAAACGGCCAGCGCCAGTACCTTTCGGTTGCGAGCGCGGGCATCGAGCGTCGTGGCGGGGCCGCGCCGCACTTGGTCACGGGCGGGGAGGTCCAGCGGCTGTGCGAGGGGCGCGGCCTCGGAGCCGCTCGGCGTGACGTCGTGGCCGGAGTAACCGCCCTCCCGCCGCGGCCGGGTCGCGTCGTGGTCCAGTGGCGCGTCCAGGGCGCTCAGGTGGACGGACGCGACGTCATCGAACTCCGGCGTTTCCGCCTCGGATGGGGTCTCCCGCAGCAACCGCGGCACCAGTGCGAGGGTCAGGGCGATACCGGCCGCCGCGGCGACGACCAGGGTCACCCGCACATCCGAGCCCGCCCGCAGCGCGGCGGCTCCGAGCAGGGAACCGAGCAGGCCGCCGCCGGAGAACAACGCGTGGAACGCGGCCATGATCGGACGCCGATAGGCCCGTTCCACATGCACCGCTTGGGTGTTCATCGAGACGTCCAGCGCTCCATTGCCGAAACCGAAGCAGGCCAACGCGAGCGCCAAGGTCAACGGCCCGGTGGCGAAGCCGGGGCCGACCACCGCGACCGACCCGAAGCACGCCGCGGCCGCGACCAGCGTCCTGCTGCCGAACCGATCGGCGAGCGGTCCCGCCAGCCGCATCCCGACGATGCCCGCACCGGACATCAGCAGGATGAACATGCCCAGTGTCGATTCGGAGACCCCCGTGCGGTCGGTGACGACCGGAATGTGCACCACCCACATGGCGAGCAGGAAGCCGTTCAACGCGAAAACCGTGAACACCGCGGCGCGCGCCACGCGGGACTGACGATCGACCGTCGGGCTCAACACCATTTCGACGGTACCGAGAAAACCGCCACCGCGACCGGCCTCGCCCGCGGAACCGGCCCAGGGCGCCGTTGACCTGGTCGTGCGGCCGTGCGGGGCGCTCGACATTGCGCGTCACGTCCGCGAGCGAGTCCTTTGCACAATGTGAAACGCGTCACGCGGGCGGGGCATTCCGGATTCCGGTGGTTTCCCTGACGAGTAGGTGCGATCCTTCGGACTCCGGCCAGGCGCGCGCCGTCACGCTATCGGCGTGCTCCGCGTTGCGGCCGTCGAGCACGGTGCTGACTGACCAGGTCCGGAAGCCGACCCACGAATGCACGGCTGCTCGGAGGCGGTCACGCCGAGACGGAGCATTGCGCAACGACTCGTGATCATGCGTGATCGTCTACCGTGGAGGGGTGGATGCGCTCGCCAGTCTGCTCGAAGGCCCTCGCGCTCGCGGCGCGTTCCTGATGTGTTCGCTGCTGGATCCGCCGTGGTCGCTGCGCATCCAGGACGAGGCCCCGCTGACCGTGCTGTCGATGATCCGCGGCGGCGCGTGGATCGTCACCGACGAGGGCGCGTCGCGACAAATCGGCGCGGGTGACGTCGCGATCTTCCGCGGACCCGCCCCGTACACGGTGGCCGACGACCCGGCGACCGAACCGCAGATCATCATTCATCCCGGCCAGGTGACGAAGACGCCGCAGGGCGAAATCCTCTGCGAGACATTGAGTCTGGGCGTCCGGCAGTGGGGAACCGATCCGGATGGAGCCACCCTGATGGTCACCGGAACCTACGAGTCCGCGGGCGCGGCCAGCCGACGCCTGTTGCGAGCCCTCCCGCCGGTGCTGCTGTTGCGGCGCGGCGAGTTCGACAGCCGGGTGCTCGACCTGCTGGTCGACGAGGTGACCAAGGACGAGCCCGCGCAGAGCGCGGTGCTGGACCGCCTGCTGGATCTGCTGCTGATCGCCGCGCTGCGCGCCTGGTTCGCCCGCAACGACGCGCCCGCCTGGTACCACGCCTACGGCGACCCGCTGGTGGGCAAGGCCCTGCGCCTGTTGCAGCACAATCCGGCGCACGGGTGGACGGTCGCGGGCCTGGCCGAGGCGGTGGGGGTGTCGCGGGCCGCGCTGGCGCGCCGGTTCACCGATCTGGTGGGCGAACCGCCGATGGCGTTCCTCACCGAATGGCGGCTGGCGCTCGCCGCCGACCTGCTGCAGGAATCCGATGCCACCATCGAGGCCATCGCCCGCCAGGTCGGATACGGCAGCGCCTTCGCGCTGAGCACCGCGTTCAAACGGCACTTCGGCGTCTCCCCGCGCGACCACCGGCTGGGCGTGGCGCCCGCTGAGCTATCGTCGGCCGGGTGACGCAGCAGTATCCGGTGCTCTGGCCGGTGCCGACCCGATGGGCCGACAACGACCACTACGGGCACGTGAACAACGTGACCTACTACTCGTACTTCGACACCGCGGTCAACGCGTGGTTGATGCACGCCACCGGAACCGACATCCGCGACCTGCCCGCGCTCGGCGTGGTGGCGCAGACCTCCTGCCAGTACCTCGGCTCGATCAGCTTCCCGGACCAGTTGCAGGTCGGTCTGCGCATCTCCCGGCTCGGCCGCTCCAGCATCACCTACGATCTGGCCATCTTCCGCGAGGCCGACGGCGCGCTGGAACTGGCCGCGACCGGCGTGTTCGTGCACGTCTACGTGGACGCCGAGACCCGCAAGCCGGTCGAGATCCCGGAGGTCATCCGCACCGCCGCGGCGGCGCTGGTCACGGATTGACCGCCGTTACACGCGGCTGAGCAGGGTGAGCGGGTCCTCCAGGAATCCCGCGACGGTGGCCAGGAAGCGGGCGGCGAGCTCGCCGTCGACCATGCGATGGTCGAAGCTGACGCCCAAGGTGGTCACCCACCGGACCGCGATCTCGTCGCGCACCACCCACGGCCGCTTGCGAATCGAGCCGAGACACAGGATCGCGGCCTCGCCCGGATTGACCAGCGGAACTCCGGCGTCCACGCCGAAGACACCGACGTTGGTGATGGTGAACGTGCCGCCGCGCAGCTCGGCCGGCGTCGCGCCGCCCGCGCGCGCGGTATCGGCCAGCCAGCCGATCTCGCGGGTCAGGTCGCGCAGGCTCAGTGTCTGCGCCTCTTTGATGTTCGGAACCAGCAGCCCGCGCTCGGTGGCCACCGCGATGCCCAGGTTGACGTAGTGCTTGGTGACGATCTCCCCAGCGGCTTCGTCCCAGCACACGTTCATGCCGGGGAAGTCGGCGAGCGCGACCAGCGCCGCCTCGGCGACCAGCGCGAGCGGCGTCAGGGCCAAGCCCGCGAACGATTTCGTGCTGCGCAGATGGTCGAGTAGCTCCATCGAGGCGGTGCAGTCCGCGGTGACGAACGTGCTGGCCTGCGGGATGGTGCGCGCGCTGGTCAGCATGGCCGCGGCGGTGCGTTTGCGGATGCCGCTGATCGGGGTGCGCTCCTCGCGGGCGGACGGGCGGCCTGCTCTGGCCTCCGCGGCGGCAGGCGTAGTGGCAGGGCGCGGCTGCGAGACGGGCACCGCGCCGCGCACGTCCTCGACGGTGACCGCGCCGCCGGGGCCGGAACCAGCGATGAACCACAGGTCGAGGCCCAGTTCGCGGGCCAGTTTCCGCGCGGCGGGTGTCGCCGCCGCGCGCGTCGCGCCGAGCGCGGTGTCCGGTCGCCGTTCGTCCTCGCTCATGCTGTCCACGCCGTCGGACCGGAGAGCGTCGGGCTGCGCCGCTCCGTCCGCTTCGTCGGGCCGGAGAACGCCGGGCTCCGCTGCTCGGCTGTCCGCGTCGTCGGTCCGGGAAACGCCGGGCTGCGCCACTCGGCTGTCCGCGTCGTGAGGCCGCGAAACGCCGGGCTGCGCAGGAGGACGTCGCCGGGACGTCGCCTCCGCTTCAGGGCCGTAGCCGACCAGGACCGAAGTGCGGCCCGTTTCGTCAGCCGTCTCTTCCGCACCGGCTGTTCGTATGCGAATGAGCGGCGATCCGACCGCGACGGTGTCCCCGGGCCGCGCCAGCAATTCGACCACCCGGCCCGCGAACGGCGACGGCAGCGAGACGACCGCCTTGGCCGTCTCCACATCGGCGATCTCCTGGTTCAGCTCCACCGTGTCGCCCACGTCCACCGCCCACGACACCAGTTCGGCGTCGGTCAGCCCTTCGCCGAGATCCGGCAGCCGGAATTCCAGCACGGACGTCGAAAGACCCTGGCCGACAGAGTTTTCCACGCGGCACCTCTCACTACGGCGAGCCCCGCCTCATGCGGCGAGGGAACGGTCGACCGCGTCGAGAATGCGGTCGGGGTCGGGCAGGTGGTGCTTCTCGAGCTTAGCCGGGGGGTAGGGGATGTCGAATCCGCCGACGCGCAGCACGGGCGCCTCCAGGTGATAGAAGCAGCGCTCCGTGATCCGGGCGGCGATCTCGGCGCCGAGCCCGGCGAATACCGGCGCCTCGTGCGTGACGATCAGCCGCCCGGTCTTCGCGACCGACTCCTCGACGGTGTCGAAGTCGATCGGCGAGAGACTGCGCAGGTCGATCACCTCGAGCGCGTGTCCTTCCCCCGCGGCGATCTTGGCGGCCGTCAGCGCGGTCGCCACGGTTGCGCCGTAGGCGACGACGGTCGCGTCCGTACCGGTGGTGCACACCCGCGCACGATCCAGCGGCAGGCCGCCGTCGCGGTCGAGCGCGGCGAAATCGACGTCGGCCTTGTCCCAGTACCTGCGTTTGGGTTCGAAGAAGATCACCGGGTCGTCCAGCGCGATCGCGGCGCGGATCATCGAGTACGCGTCCGCCGGGTTGCTCGGCGTCACGACCCGCAACCCGGCGGTGTGCGCGAAATAGGCCTCGGGTGATTCGGAGTGGTGCTCGACCGAACCGATGCCGCCGCCGAACGGGATACGAATCGTCAGCGGCGCGTTGACCTTTCCCTGGGTGCGGTAGTTGATCTTGGCCACGTGCGAGACGATCTGGTCGAACGCGGGATAGACGAATCCGTCGAACTGGATCTCGCACACCGGCCGGTAGCCGCGCAGCGCCATGCCGAAAGCCGTTCCGATGATGCCGGATTCGGCCAGCGGCGTGTCGATGACGCGGTTGTCGCCGAAGTCCTTCTGCAACGTGTCGGTCACCCGGAACACGCCGCCGAGGCGGCCGATGTCCTCGCCCATCAGCAGGACCTTCGGATCGTCCTCCAGGGCACGGCGCAGGCCGGTGTTGAGCGCGGCGGCGAAGGTGGTGATCATCGCGGACTCCTTCTCCTCATGCGCGGGACCCGCCGGGATCGCCGGCCAGGTACTCCGCGTACGCCCTCCGCTGTTCGGTGATCAGCGGGTGGGGGGTGGTGTAGACGTGGTCGAACAGCTCGCTCGGCGCGGGATCGGGCATGTCGATGGTCGCGCGGCGCACCGCCGCGGCCACCGCGTCCGACCGCTCGGCGACCTGCCGGTCGAACGCGTCGTCCCAGTGGCCCTCGCGCTCGAGCAACCTGCGGATCCGGTCGATCGGATCGCGCCGCGCCCACTGCTCGGTCTCGGCGGCCGAACGGTAGCGGGTGGGATCGTCCGCCGTGGTGTGCGGCCCCATCCGGTAGGTGAGCGCCTCGATGAACGAAGGGCCTCCGCCTGCGCGCGCCCTCGCGATCGCCTGCCTGGTCACGGCGAGGACGGCGAGCACGTCGTTGCCGTCGACCTGCCTGCCCGGCATGCCGTAGCCGTGCGCGCGGCGGGCGATCGGCGTCGCGCTCTGCACCCGCACCGGCGCGCTGATCGCCCACTGGTTGTTCTGGCAGAAGAACACCACGGGTGCGCTCCAGGTCGCGGCGAAGCCGAGCGCTTCGGCCAGATCGCCCTGGCTGCTGGCGCCGTCGCCGAAGTACGCGATGGTGGCGATCTCCGCGCCGTCCATGTGCGCCGCGAACGCGTAGCCGGTGGCGTGCAGACCCTGGGAGCCGACGACGATGTTCGGGTTGGTCATGTTCACCGCGTGGGGATCCCAGCAATGGTGGGCGGCTCCGCGCCACAGCCGGGTGAGGTCGGTGGGCGGCACGCCACGGCAATAGGCGACCGCCGTCTCGCGATAGCTACAGAACACGTAGTCGTCGGGATGCAGCGCGTGCGCGGAGCCCACCTGGGCGGCCTCCTGCCCGAGCATGGGCGCCCACAGCCCCAGCTGGCCCTGCCGTTGCAGCGCGGTGGCTTCGAGATCGATCCGGCGGGCGACCACCATGTCCTCGTACAGCGCCCGCACCTGCTCCGGCCCGATGTCGGCGACCAGCGCGGCGTGCTCGCGATCGAGGACCCGGCGGCCGTCCGGCTGCACCAACTGCACCGGATATTCGGATTTGCCCGGCATGAGTGATCGCCTCCTCGCCAGGTGTGCGGCAGGTCGGATTGTGTCCTATCTCACAGCATCCACTCGAATGCGAACTGCGCAAGTGGTCCGCCGGAGGATGGGCAGAATGCTCAATTGCGACCGGCGTGGTGGTGTCATACTGCGTGGTATGACCAGAGAAAACGTCGGCGTGAGCCTGGACGCCACCGACGCCAGGCTGTTATTGGAACTGGTCGCCAATCCCCGGGCGACGGGTGTCGAGCTGGCCACGCGGCTCGGCCTGTCCCGCAACACCGTGCAGGCCCGGTTGTCCCGCTGGGAGGCCGGGGGCGTGCTCGGCAGCTTCGAACGGCGCGTCGAGCCGCGCGCGCTCGGCTATCCGCTCGCGGCGTTCGTGGCGGTCGTCGTCGACCAGCACCAACTGGATTCGGTGGTGGACGAACTCGCCGAGGTGCCCGAGGTGACCGAGGTGTGCGGCATGACCGGACTCACCGATCTCACCGTGCGGGTGGTCGCGCGGGACGCCGACGACCTGTATCGCATCGCCGGGCAGATCCTCAAGATCCCCGGCGTCGAGCGGACGAACATGGCGCTGGTGATGCGTGAGCTGGTCGGTCCGCGCACCGCCCCGCTGCTGGACCGCCTGGCGAATTCGGGCTGAACGCTGCTGACCTCGCCCGCGTTCCACGATGGCGGCTCGACGCAGGACGGAACGACGGTGATCGTCATGGTGGCGGAGTGCCGCCTGCATCCGCGGCTCTACCAGGTGGTCGCGGACTTCCCGGCGGCAGGCCGGTGATCTCCCGCTAGGGTGCGGGAATGGAGATTTCGGGCAAAGTTGCCATTGTCACGGGGGCGGGTGCGGGGATCGGTGCGGCATTGGCCGCTCGGCTCGTCGCCGCCGGCGCGCGTGTGGTGCTCGCCGACCTCGACGGTGCGAGCGCGGCGCGGGTCGCGGAGTCTCTCGGGGCGGACGCGGTCGCCGTCGGCGGAGACGTGGCCGACGAGACGGTGATCCGCACGTTGATCGATCGCGCCGAGGCGGAGTTCGGGCCGGTGGACCTGTACTTCGCCAACGCGGGCATCGGCGGCGGCGCGGGGCTGGACAGCACCGACGAGCAGTGGGCGGCGGCGCTCGAGGTCAATGTGATGGCGCACGTCCGCGCCGCGCGGCTGCTCGTGCCGGGCTGGCTGGCCCGTGGCAGTGGCTATTTCGTCGGCACGGCGTCGGCGGCGGGACTGCTCACCCAGCTCGGTTCGGCCCCTTACGCGGTGTCCAAGCACGCGGCTGTCGGTTTCGCGGAATGGCTGTCGGTCACCTACGGCGACCAGGGAGTGCGGGTGAGTTGCGTATGCCCGATGGGTGTGGATACGCGGCTGCTGCGCGGCGGACTCGTCCCGCCGGAGCACGCCGCCGAGGCGGAACTGGCGGTGAAGGCCGTCACCAGCGCGGGCGCGGTGCTGTCCCCGGAGGAGGTCGCCGAAATCGTGCTCGCCGGGGTGGCCGACGAGCACTTCCTGATCCTGCCGCACCCCGAGGTGCTGAAGATGTACCGCCACAAGGGCTCCGACTACGACCGCTGGATCGACGGCATGCGCCGCTTCCAGGGCGCGCTCCGGGCATAAGCGGCTACCTCGCCTTCGCTCGGTCCGGCGCGGGCTGAGGACGGACTACGTCCGGCTGACGCAACACCCTGCGCACCACGAGCCCGGCGAGCAGCGCCCAGAAGGCGGCGCCGATGCCTGCGAAGCCGACTCCCGAGGCGGCGATCAGGAAGGTCACGACGGCGGCCTCGCGGTGTTCGGAGCGCAGCGCCGCCCCGAGTGCCGCGGCCAGGGTCGCCAGCAGGGCCAGGCCTGCGACGCTTTCCAGTGTTCCGGCCGGAGCGGCCGCGATCAGCGTGACCAGGGCGGCCGAGCCCAGTGCGAGCAGCAGGTACGCCACGCCCCCGGTGAACGCGGCGATCCACCGCCGCTTCGGGTCCGGGTGCGCCGTGGGAGCCGCCGCGAGCGCGGCGCTGATGGCGGCGAGATTGATCGCGTGCCCGCCGGCTGACGCGCCGATCACGGTGCCCAGGCCGGTGACGGTCATCGCCGCGCGCCAGGGCACCCGGTAGTCGAACGAGGCCAGCACCGTGGTGCCAGGGATGTTCTGCGAGGCCATGGTCACGATGTAGAGCGGGATCGCGACACCGATCACGGCCTGCCAGCTCCACTGCGGCAGCGTGAATTCCAGATGCGGGACCATCGCGCCGACGTCGAGGTGCCGGTGCGCGACCGCGATGCTGACCGCGGCGCCGACCGCCGCGGTGACGAACGCCGCGATCACCGCCCAGCGCTGGGCATATCGTTGCAGCACGAGCCAGACCAGGACCACCGGCGCCACCACCGCCGGACTGGTCTGCACCGCACGCACCGGCGCCAGGCACAACGGCAGCAACACCCCCGCCAGCATGGCCTGCGCGATATCCACCGGGATCGCCGCGACCAGCGCGCCCAGCCGCTGCCATAGTCCGGTGACCACGATCAGCACTCCCGTCACGACGAACGCCCCGATCGCCGCGGGCCAGCCGCCCGCCACCGCGCCCGTCCCGGCCAGCAGCGCCGCGCCCGGCGTGGACCAGGCCAGGGTGATCGGTATGCGGTAGCGGTAGCTCAGCGCCATCATGCCGATCGCCTGTGTGAGGCACAGCGCGAGCAGACCCGAGGCGGCTTGCGCCGGGGATGCTCCCACCGCGGTCAATCCGCTCAGCACCACGGCGAACGAGCTGGTGAATCCGACCAGCGCCGTCACCGCGCCCGCACCGAGCGGCGTGGCCAACCCGGTCCGCGATCGTTCTCGCTCCGGCGTCGCGGTGGTCTCGGTGAGGGATGAGTTCGACACCGATCGGATATTGCCGCTGGTCACGAGGGCGTGTCGCCTGCCAGTGCCCCGAAACTGGCCTGACTCGAGCCGGTGGGCAGCACGCGGCGGGAGAGTTGCGCCACATCCGCACATTCGGATGCGTAGGGTGGGGGAGTCGGTGCGCGAGGACGCGATTCGGGACGAGGAGCTGAGTTGAGCGCGGTACTGATCTCACCGGAGGAGCTTCGGCAAGCGTTGGCGGACAAGCGGCTTCGCCTACTGGATGTGCGATGGGCGCTGGGCGATCCGGACGGGCCGCAGCACTATCTCGCGGGCCACATCCCCGGCGCGGTGTTCGTCGATCTGGAAACCGAGCTGTCCGCGCCGCCCTCACCGGCGCGCGGCAGGCATCCGCTGCCGGAGCCCGCGCAACTGGAGAAGTGCGCGCGCAGCTGGGGCCTGTGCGAGGGCGACCCGGTGGTCGTCTACGACGCCACCGGCGGCATGGCCGCGGCCCGCGCCTGGTGGTTGCTGCGCTGGGCGGGTGTCGCCGACGTGCGCATTCTCGACGGCGGGCTGCCCGCCTGGATCGAGGCGGGCGGGGCCGTCGCGACCGGCGCCGAGCCCGACCCGGAGCCGGGCGATGTCGAACTGCGTCCCGGTCAGCTGCCCGTGATCGACGCGGACGCGACGGCTCGCTGGAAGGGCGTGCTGCTGGATGCCAGGGCGAGCGAGCGTTATCGCGGCGACGTCGAGCCGATCGACCCCCGCGCCGGGCACATCCCCGGCGCGCTGAGCGCTCCGACCGCCGACAATCTCGACGCGGGCGGTCGCTTCCGCGCCGTGGCGGAACTGCGCGACCGCTTCGCCGGTTTCGGATCCGGGCCGGTGGCCGTGTACTGCGGCTCCGGTGTGACGGCGGCGCACCAAGTCGCGGCGCTCGCCATCGCGGGCGTGGAGGCGGCCTTGTATCCAGGGTCGTGGTCGCAGTGGTCGAACGATCCGAAACGGCCGGTCGCGACCGGTAGCTGACGCCTTACAGCCAGGCCCGGGCCAGGAGGTCGTCGTCGACGACCTCACTCGCTCGCGGTGGGAACCGGGTGGCCGCGATCGACTCGATATGCGTCCCGTCGTGCCCGATCACCCAGGAGCCGCCCTGCTCCTCGCATTCGGCGATCTTCGCGAAGGTGGTGAGCAGGAACGTGATCGCCTCGCGTGGATCGGTGGTGCGGGCCAGCCGCTGGGATTCACCGGGTCGCGACAGGTCCAGCCACACGCCGCACTGCCCGTCGAGCCGCATGCCGACGATCTTGTCGGCATGCACGAAGGTGAATTTGCGCCGTTCCCACGTGGTCGTCGGGGTGAAGCTCTGCTCGAGAACCTGGAGCAGAATCGTCATGCTGCTTCCTCCGCTTCCTTGACACCAAGCTGCGGTTGTTCTGCGATGACCTGCGGATATTCCAGTATGTGCCGGTTGGACGCAGAAATCCACAACGGTCGGGGCACGGTCTGCGCGGCCGTGTCGTACCCGCCTGCTTGGATGGGGTGATGCTGCACGGACTGTGGTCGCCGGGTTCCGGGTTGCTGCTCTGGCAGGACTCGTCGGCCGCCACGACGTCCGCCGAGCTTCCGGATCCGCTGGGCAGCGTGCTGCGGGCGTCGAAATTCCGGCACCGGGCCGAGGTCTTGGTGGTCGAGCACGGGATCGCGGGCACCGAGCAGGTCCGCGCGCACGCGCTGGCCCCGGTCGCGGCGGCGGAAGCCCTCCGGCAGCGGTTGCCCCCCGACCTGGTGTCAGGGGATCTGCGGTACCTGGCGCATGTCGCCCGCGGCATCGAACGCTGGGTGCGCGCCGGGCGTGTCGTGCCGGACCTGCGCAGGGAGGACGGCCAGTGGTGGGTGCGCTGGCGGCTGGTCGGCGGGGAGCGGCAACGGGCCTGGCTGGCCGAACTCGCGGTCGCCATGCCGGAGGCGCTGCGCGTGGCCGGGCGTCCGGCGGCGCTGCTGGAGGATCTGGTCACCGAACTCACCGATCCGATCGCGCGGTCACTGGCCGAA
>NZ_BAFR01000036.1 GCF_000308435.1 Nocardia araoensis NBRC 100135
CCGTGACCGTCTTCCACCGCTGCGTATACCGCGCCCACTTGCGGAAGCGGGCCGCGATCCGGCCCGAGACCCACCGCCGGAACGACACCGGCCACCGCCACCACCACAACCCCCACCCGGCCACCGACACCACCCCGGCCACGGCACCGAACGGCCACCCCAACCAGACTCCCAACCCGACCGACACCACCACCGGCAACGACAGCATCGGGAACAACACCGCCCACCACACGCACAGCACCAACCCGTAGGCCAGCGCGATCAGCGCATCCACCAACATGTTCTCTATATCCGTCGCCGGATCAGACACACGCCGCCCATCACGACGCGGGTCATACTTCGCGGATCGAACCATCACGACAAACTCCAAACATTGAGCCACGCCCGCAAACCCGGCAGTAACAGGAGCGAGCCGAAAAAGGTTGTGCAGCACGGCGATTGCCGTGCACTAGGATCGGCGGGGCGGGTTCATGACACGCAGACCGTGAACCCGCCCCACCACATGCGGCTAACTCGCCGCGGACTTGCCCGAACCCGAACTGGACGCACCAGAGCTACGCGGCCCCGCGCCAGCACCCGAAGACGGCACGGGAGAGGGTTTGGGTGCCTCTACTCCGGTCGCGCGCACGGCGTAGGCGATGTGCCGGAACTCCCCGGTGCCACCCACGCGGGGAGAGACCCGCAGGCCGGTGAACCGGATCGGCGCACCCAACGCGAACTCCCCACCCGGCAACACCGGTTCGGTGTCCGACAGCAACGTCACGTCATACGACATGCGCGCCGCATTCCCCGCCGCCGGATCGGTGACCGGTAACTTCCACATCAGAAGACCGGTGTCGTCATCGCGTAAATGCTTACCCGGTCGGCGTGGATCATTCGAATACTCGGTGAACGGACGCACCGGCCCGACCACCAAACATCCACCGAAAAAGAAATTCTCGTGCTCGATACCGAACGAGATATTCCGGCGACGTTCCTGAGCTTCACTCCGAAGAGGTTGTGTCATGACAAAAACTCCAACGAGTCGTAGAAACAGCGGAAGCAGCGCGACCAACGCGCCACGTAGACACCCCTTGCCCGACAGCCACCCGCAAGCAGCCCGGCATACAGGCATCTACCAGCCCAAACGGCGGATCACGTCCGCCCACCGCCGCGTCTGCGGCAGTTCTACGACCCTGTGAAGTTGACGGGTTCCCGTTCCCACGGAACACCTCATGCACTACTGTGGACACAGCAGAACTCCGGTTTCTGCTAGTGGGGTAACTACACACTTCGAGCTAGGGTTGCGCCCCTGTGATGCTCGAAGTCGCCTCGCCAGTGCTGACCCCCCGCGCCAACGGGGGGCAGCCAGCGAAAGATAAAGAACTTCGCTACACCGCTACACCAATCCGAACTCCTTCCCTCTCAATGTCGAACATTCCATCGGACCACGCCCGAGGAAGGTTGTCCAGTAAACCTATTCGCGATCTGCGCCCCCGGCTAGCCAATCCACACAGCCGGTGTGCCCTACCCGCAGCCGCGCTACTGCCGACACCAGGGCATGCGTGCACACACCCATGACTGTCGGAAACACCGGGACACCACACGGCCCGAGAACACACGCGATACCGCGCCTTCACCAACGGGGACCCACTCACCCGCAGTGGAATCGACTGCACGCCACCCGCCTTCGCCTTGCAAGGGTGACGGCCGCCGCACACACAGGGGACCATCATCCGGGCTCGCACCCGATCCATACCTTCCGCACTCGTCCTCGCCGCTGGGGCTCCGGGTACCCGTCCGGACCAGCAGCGTTCTTCAGTCAGTCTCCCTGGCTACCATCCATGAGACCCGCACCAAACGCCCAGGTCAAGGAAAACCGCGCATGCAAATTGCATGAAACCGGTACAGGCGTGTCGAATTGACCAAATCGCCGCAATAAGGTAAGCGCAACCATCTACGCGACCAGCAGGGACGACGAAAACATCTGCGCCAGAGCGGACTTCAGAAGACGTGGCTACTCGCAGCCTTGCGGCAGAACAAGCCTTGAGCACTCAGCCCGAACGGGCGACACGCCGGTGCGACACGAGGGAGAAAGTTATTAGCCGAAAATTCGCTATACCGCATGAATGACAACAGCAACATCAACGATACGCCTGCCACCGACCACAACGATAGCTCTCAAAGCTAGTTGCGGGTCTGGGGATGCTGCTACCGCTGCCGTCGAACGTTGGTGAGTACAGCCTCGACGGCGGCATGCGGTGCAAGCGCCACCACGGCAGACTCGACGAGCTTGCCGTAGCTGTCGATGACTTGCCAAGCACCGATCGAGACGATTGGGACGTTCCCACGCCTGTTCGCCAGCGCGAGTTTGGACAGGGGGTCATCATTGAACCAGCGGTCAATGTTTAGGACATGAAAATGCCCCCCAGATTCGTTCTGGAGGGCATTTCTTGCTCTTCCGGGGCGGGATTGCCGCGTTATGTAAGATCGTTGAACTCGCCTGCCGCGCAACCCTTCACCCACGCAGAGAACTCAGCACGAGTAAAGGACACCATGCCCGCGGCCCGATTGTTCGAGTTGCGGACAAAAACCGTGTCACCCGATCCCGCAACCTCCACACACGTCCCGTTGTCAGTGAAGCTTGACACGCGCCATTCGAGATTATCCATGGTTCCTTTTCTCCCATTCATCCGCTAGCCCGAGGATGAAACGACGGGACTCTTTAGGGCTCAACGCGACGTTTGCCGCGTGGTCGAATGCCGAGTTGAAGTAGTGCACTTCGTCGGCATCCGTAATGAACCTACCTCCGCCGTAGCCCTCGATGTGCACGTGGGGGGTTCCCCATGGGTGAGACATGATGCTGAAATCTCCAATGCGCCGCGCCTCATACTGTCCCGCATCGAATGTGACCACACGAACCGTCACGTTGGACAGTTCCGACAGCTCCACGACCGTGCGCAGCTGTTCAGACATGATCGCCGGATTGCCCACTCGCAACCGTAGCGCTGCCTCCGGTTGGATCACGTCTAGTTGCAGGTCGCCGGATCGGACGCGTTTCTGTCGGTGTAGCCGTTGGTCAACCGCTTGCTGCACATACGTGTCAGATACGCCGCTCACGCCTACTCGACTAACCAGCGCTTCAACGTAGCGGGGGCTTTGGAGTAGCCCGTACACGGCACGCGGTTCGTGGCATCGGATGCCGGTAGCAGACTGCTCCATGCCGAGGTAATGCGACAGCCACGCCGGAACCTCGCCGGTCACGGCCGGGACACTGCTCAGCATCGCTGATAGTTCGTCCATCGTGACACCCAGAGCCTCTGCATACTTCGGTCGTTGCGCCGGGAACGGCGTGCCTTCGTCGCGCTCCCAACGCCCGATGGTAGTGCGGTCGACACCTACCTCTTCCGCTACCTGCTCCTGACTCTTGCCCACCGACTTGCGGGCTTCGATGAGACGTTGCCTGCGCATAGATGCATCGTAGATGCCCCTTGTCCGCCGTGGATGGTTTCAGTAATGCGCCGCAACATTATTCGGAACCTAGTACTACATCGTTCGACTGAGCAGGGAAGCACGATGCGCCGAGAAGCGTTCGGGGACACACCGATGTCCCGGTGCCACTACTACCGAAACGTGTGCGACATACCCGCGAGAGTCGACCCTCCCCACGTGGGCCGGATCGTGGCCCGTTGCGGCTCGGTGTGGGCGATCACCATGCCCGCCGTACTGGGGCACGACGTGAAGGTGTGGATGCAGAACCAGGGTTACAAGCTGGGTCCGATCCTTTCGCACCCACGGTCGAAGCGGTGGACGTTCATCATTCGCCCCGACGTGCCGGATGATGTGCCGCTGTTCGCTGAGATGTTTCGCTTCAATGTGTCCATCATGCGTGACGGCGCAACGGTCGGGTTGCCCAGCCCAGCTGATTGCGGGACCGCGTTCCGTGCGTGGATCGTTCGTCCCGACAGCCACGTTCGCCCTTCCGGGTGGCTGATTGTCCACGCGATCCGTGACATTACAGCTGCGAAGCGCGCACGGCGTCGGCGGGTGATGGCGTATGCCTGACCACACCAACACTGTGGTGCCGCACGGGTGTGGTCCGGCATGTGGGCCGTGGATCACCGTCGAGCAGTGCGGCTTGTTCACCTTCGACAAGCAGACCGGCGAAGTGCTGTCGGTCAAATGCCCGTCGATGAACTGCTTCGGGCAGATGGTGACGATCGTTCGCGGTCGCATGGCCGACCACGATTCCCCGATGGACATCGCGCTCGGTGGCCGGAAATGTCCGTGGATCGGTATCCGCGTGGTGTTCGATCCCACCCGCTGTCCCGACCTCGCCGCCCAGCCTGCCCCGCCGCCGCAGGCGGGTCGGTGACCGGGGACCAGGACGCCGAGCGCGCCGACGCCGAACTCGACGTTCTTACCGACGTGATCGGCACGCTGCTAGCCGCCACCACGGACGCGGTGCGGGGCGGGATGAGCGACACGACCCGTGTCCGTGTGATGGCGATGGTGCTCTATGCATTGATCAGCAGCGCCCGCACTGCCGCCGCACCGCACACCGGACGCCTGTATGCCGCAGCGGTACTCGATCCGATCATCGAGAACATTCCCGCCGCCGACGACATCACCTTTCTGGACCTGTTGATCCCCGCCATCATCGGCCAGCACCTCAACAACACCTGAACCACCCGAACCGGCCCCGCACGAAAGCGCGTCCCCCTGGTCCCCCCTTTTGCACCACAGGGGAAGCGCGTCACGTGCCGGGGCACCCAAAAGGGGGAAGGCTGCGCGGACGGAACTCCATCGGTGTGCCCAACCGAACCCGCCCGCCAGCCTTCCCCGACCAGCCGAATTCATTGCACCGCAGCAATATTCACGCAAGGGTCACCCCCTCACGGAAGGCTCCCATGCAACCCACAGCCGAACCGCACGGCTTGACATCACCCCTGCCGGACGAACCCGACGTGCACCTGATCGTCCGAATACGCGGCCACCAGCTGCACTACGCGGCGTGCCTGACTGCGGCCCTGGTGTTCCTGCAAGACGAGAGTATCCACCGTTGCGCCGACGCCGTAGCTCTCGCCAGCGGCGCAACTGATCAACTGCCCCGGATGCCATGCGAGCGGCTGTATGTCGAGCGATGATGCGACACCCCGCCTCCGCACACCGCTTGCCCGGCGACATGTACCGACGTGACACTGTAGTGCTCGAAACCGCGACACGAGACAGCTCGCATGAGGGGAAGGCTTCGCCAGTGGACGACGACCAAATGGGTTTTGATATCGAATTCGACGCCGCAACAGAAGCGTACTTGGATTGGGTTGCGCCGGAACGCATGGAATCGGCCATTCGGAAATTCTTGTCCGACATAGTTCCCGGGATCGCCGCATACACGGATTCGTGGTGGAAACCGCCGTTGACGTTGCAAATCTTGGAAGCCACACAGAATCACTTCCACGACCGCGCAAGATTTTTTTCGCCGGAGAACCGGGAAGCCGCAGATGGGTTCATTCGATTTTTGGGTGAAGTTTGCGTGCGGCGGCATGCTGGGATGACATGGACGAATAGCCCGGACTCTGGTGCTCCTTTGTATTCCGATTTCGGACCCGCTGTGCACTTTTCTGACAGTGGTCTCGGCTGTGAGCTGATATCACTGGCGGAAGAGTTGTTCATGGAGAATTTCGGCCCCAAGGGGGTCGAATACAGTATTCGCATGGCCGGTAGACCTGCCTGATTCGACTGTAAGTGGGGGGCGACAGTGCCCGATGAGTACGATGCCATCCGGCGGCGACTGACCAACTATGAAAAGGGCCTGTACTTCGAACTGGGACGAGCGCAGATCCGGGGCGAGACTCGCGAACGCGGCTGGGTCCGTCAATTCGCAATCAGAATCGGAAAGAGTGTCCGCGTACTGGATTCCGCACGCACCCAGGGCAGGGGCGCAAACGGTGTCGAACGGAAATCAGGACGCGTCAACGAGCGAGAAACACTCAGGCAACTGAAGACTGAACGCGCGGCACTTCAGGCAGGAATACTTACCCAAAGCCGATGGGAGACTGTTTCTGGGGAAAAGGTGCCACGCTCCGTCCTCGAATACATGCGCGAAATAGCCCAGGAGTTCCCGGGCAGGTTTCAGCACGAAGTAGTATCGAGGTCGGATGCACTTCGCGCGATGCAGCTCGGACAGTCGCTGGTATCTCAACAATTGGAGCTGATCCGACCGTACGAGTTGAATCGAGCCGACCGGGCGCGGGAACGGCTGGCGAAGATTCGCCAGATCGTGCGGGCGCAAGAACGAGCCGAAAAATTCCGGAAGATCCAGCAGTTCCGGGAAGCCGCCACGCGTGGCCGAGCGGATGCCCCGCATCAGGTCGAACGCGACCGGCAAGCCCGAGCAGAGGCCGAGCGAGCCCGGCAGGCACGCCAGACACCGGAAACCGAGCGGGCACGGATCGAACGGGAAGCCGCCGAACGGGTGGCGCAGGAATTCTCGGTACCAAGCCAGTACCAAGAACGCGAAACCGCCGACACCGCAGAACAAGTCGCCCGCGAAGCGGTCGACGCCGCCAGCGTTGAGCGCGAAGCGGCCGAGGCACGCGCGGCAGCAGCCGAGAAGGAACGGGAAGCGGCGTTTAAGGCGCTGGACGAGGCACGGAACGCCGCGTTCAAGGAGCTGGACGAGAAAGGGCGTCTGTCGGAGGTCGAAAGACTTCTGTGGTTGGGGCAGGCGCATCACCCACAAGCAGCGGTGAGGCACCCGCCCGGCCAGGCCCCGAGCGTTGTGCGTGGCGGCACCGGGCACGGACAAGACCGCGCACGTGGAATGACTCGCGACCGATGATCATCCACAGCCGATCGGCTCACAGTGTGGTCGGCCTCCTGGTTAGGGGTGGGGTTCGGGTCGCACGCTGGGTTGTGCGGCAGCAGTGCCGCGCCCTCGCGTCCGCTCGTCCTAGGGTGCAATGGAGCATTCGCGGGTGAGTGGGTGCGGGATGTTCTCGAGATTCGTTGTAGCGCAGGGAGAGAAGTTGGCGCGTCCTACTGGGGGAGAAGAAAAAGAGAAAGGGGAAGTAGGAAACCTCCAACAGAATTTGCCGAATTTCCCTCTACAGAATCAAGAACGGCGCGGCTACGCCGCGCCGCGCCAGGCACCCCGTCCTCGCTCCGCTGCGGGCGGGGCGCTGCTGGCGCGCAACCAGGGTGGGACACGAACCACCCCAACCGCAACCCGCCACCTAGAACAAGGGGAGCGAATATCATCGGCGCCTGATCTTTTAGGATGTACTACGCAGTTCCAGTAGTGTTTCCTCAACCGTTTGCTTCGCTGTGAACATAAAACCCAGAACGGCATGGTTCTTCGTCGCAAACTCGATGTACCGCGATACGAGTTGCGCAACAGTCTCCGGACTGAGGGCGGATGTAGGCGGCTGGACAATAGACGGAAACCGTAGATCATTGTAGTCCAGGATCATGATTCCCTTTTCATTGAATCTGACACCGCATCCGCCATAAACCAGAGCGCCTCCATCCTCGTGCGTATACCCAAGAGAGATACCATACGATGCCGCGCATTGAATACAAACCGCATGCAGGTCGTCGAATCCTTCAAGGGGATCGAAAATATGGCGCACTGGACCAAAGGCTTCTAATACACCCATACAAAGGGTAAGCAAAGTGATTGCCCTTAAGGGTCGTACAGTTTGATCGCCACTATCGCCTACCGAAAAGAGGTAAACCTCCGAGAATTCCGACTGGTCCAGCGCTTTCCGGAGGCTACTGGTTAGCAGCTCTCGGCATTGATAGGTCCCATTAATATCAGGTCCCGCACTCGCCCTGTCGCATACCACCAGATTGACGTGGGTCAATCCTGGCATATATTCCTTGACCTTAGCGCTCTTCGATTCAATAGCGTCTGCGACAATATCGCCGACGTCACGCGACGGCGGCCTGACAATCACCGGCAGGGCCTCGTACTTAAGATTGCCATCCTTGTCAGTCACCCGCGCGTGTGTAAGCGGTAGTGCGACTATGTCGTCTTTGTGTCTGTACCCTTTCCCTGCGAAGATATCTTCCAGATATCCTCGAATATTTTGCAGGCGAGCTTCCGAGCTGGACTTGAATATTTGGGTTATTTCCACAACAAATCCCATGGGGCTCGAATGTGGCTGTACGAAAAAGTCTGGACTCTCTTGCCTGACAACTGAATGATATGCACTTGGGTCGTAAACCGCCCGAAATGAGGCGTACTCTATCTCCGACTTCGTGGCGGGTCGCTGCACTTCGCCCTGCAAATCAGTTCCTCAAGTTGGTTCTGAGATTAGCTTCACTGAAGGTACACGAGGCATCTGCGCCTTGTGATCCTTTTGCATTCAGACCACAGCCCGAATCTGCGGCATCCATGCGCTGTGCGTACGCGCTGCCGCACCCCTTCGGGGTTTGCCACCCAATGAACTTTCTGCCGTCGAAGCGAACGGCCAGAAGCACCTTGGGACTGTGATGAGAATCACACTTACTGCTATCATCGGCTATCGGTGCAGGTCAACGGCTATCGAGCCCGCTGGGTACATACACCCGCCTATCAGAACTTTTCGATGGACACGTTCAATCGGAACATCTCGGCGAACAGCGGCACGTCGTCCGGTAGATCCGGCCGGATGATGAACGTCCACCGCTTCGAGCGTGGATGCGACAGGATCGGCCCCAGCTCGTGGCCCTGGTCCTGCATCCACACCTTCACGTGATGTCCCAGTACAGCGGGCATGGTTATGCCCCAGACCATTCCGGTGCGGACGATGATCCGCCCGATCTGGGGAGGGTCCACGACCGCGGGGAGTCCGCATACCTGGCGGTAGTAGTGACAGCGAGACAACGGCGTGTCTCCAAACGCTATGTGGCGCAACGAGACCTCTGCTTCATCGAAGGGGTTCCTGGTGCGCCCTGGGTTCCGGCGAATCCCTGGTTGGTAGCCGGGACGGAACGAACTACGTTGCGGGGTAAGCCTTCCCGCCATTCCCCTGCCGGGCGCACATCCAGAGAACCACTGGACCGGTCCGATGAACTACGTCATCATGAGATCTCATCAGCTCGACCAGCATGTTTTTCATTCTGCAATGAGAATCGGCCCGGCGATGAGAACCGGGGCCGTCCCGAGTAGACAGGAACCGCATGGCCGAAAGTGGTGGCTCGACCCTCCCTCGTCGTCAGCTCGGCAGGCACCTGCGGAACGGACGCGAAGCAGCGGGATTGACGCTGGCGGATGTCGGCGAACGGATGCAGTGGAGCGTGAGCACCGTTCAGCGAATGGAGGTCGGCAAGACCGAGCGCATTCGTACCGTCGATGTGGAGGCACTGTGCAAGATCTACGACTTCACTGAGGAGTACACGAACGCACTGGTCGGGCTGGCGAAGCAGTCCAGCGTGAAGTCGTGGTGGCACGAGTTCGGCGACTTGATCCCGGAGAACTTCGATGTCTTCGTGGATCTGGAAGCCACTGCGCGGTCGCTGATCTGGTACGAGCCGGAACTCGTGCCGGGAATCTTTCAGACCCCCGCGTACGCGAGTGGGCTGATTCGCGCCGTCTATCCGGATGACACGCCGCTGGAGCACGAGCGTCGAGTCCATCTCCGACGGAAGCGCCAGGCCCTGATAACGCGCAAAACGAAGCCGGTAACCGTGAATGCCATCCTTCGTGAGTCGGTGCTGCGCGGGTTGGTCGGCGACGACCGAGTCATGTCCGCCCAACTCCGTCATCTGGTGGACCTCATGGGTTTGCCCAATGTCACGATCCGCGTACTTCCGTTCTCGGCGGGCTTCCCCATGGGTGTGGCAGTCGGGCCCTTCGTGATCTTGAAGTCCGGGGGCGACGGCAAACGACAGCCGAAGGAGCCTACAGTTGTCTACGTCGAGAGCTTCACCGGCGATCTGTACCTGGAGAAGCTCGGCGCTGTGAACCGGTATGTCAATGCCTACCGGCAGCTCGAGCGCGCGGCGCTGGATCCGGATCAGAGCAAGAACCTGCTCCGGCAAATGGCAAGGGAGTACGCACCGTGAATACTGACCTGTCCGAGGCGAAGTGGTTCAAAAGCAGCCGTAGCGGTGGCGACAAAGCATGCGTCGAGGTCGCCTTTCTGGCGGGAGGCGGTGTCGGCGTCCGGGACTCCAAGAACCCGACCGGCCCGGCACTGGTCTTCACGCCCGGCGAGTGGGACACCTTCACCACTGGTATAGCTGTTGGCGAGTTCCACCGCCACTGAACCGACGGAGGCCCGGCCATCCCCATCAGCCCCGGGAAGGCCTGGGATCAATCCGCGAGTGGCACATGGCTGTGGCAAATCGCGAGTGGACCGCTCGCTGGTGTGCTACTCGCGACGGGGCTCGGGTCTACTTGACCAAGTCGGCGTACTCGCGGTGTTGGGAGATGTACTGCTCCACGTACCAGCAGGTGGGGATGACCGAGAAACCTGCTGTGCGGGAGTCGTTGAGGGCGTATTCGACGACCTGGGCGGCTACGCCTCGGCCTCGGAATTCGGGGAAGGTCAGGGTGTGGTGGAAGTCGCGGACCTTGGGGTTCTCGCGTTCGGCGTAGTCGGCGTACCCGGCTAGGGTGTCGTCGATGTAGATCTCGAAGCGGGTATCGGCGACGTTGTGTTCGAGCCTGGTCGTCATGATGGGGTAGAACTCCTTGTGCGTGGGGAATGTTCCGTCGCGGTGGTCACAGGATCGTGCCGGGGTTGAGGATGCCGTCGGGGTCGAGGGCGTCCTTGATGCGGCGGGTCAGGGCCATGACGTCGGGGCCGAGTTGGTCGGGCAGCCATGCCTTCTTCAATCGTCCGACGCCGTGTTCACCGGTGATGGTGCCGCCGAGGGCGATGGCGAGGTCCATGATCTCGCCGAAGGCGCGGTTCGCTCGCGCGGTGTGGTCGGCGTCGGTGGGGTCGTGCACGATCAGCGGGTGGGTGTTGCCGTCGCCCGCGTGCGCGATCACCGAGACTGTGACCTCGTTGCGCTCGGCGATTTCGGCAACGCCGCTCACCAAGTCGCCGAGCCGGGGAAGCGGAACGCCGACGTCCTCGAGCAGCAGCGGCCCGAGCTTTTCCACGGCCGGGATCGCCAGACGTCGGGCGGCCGTGAACGCTTCACCCTCGGTCGGGTCCTCGGTGTGGAAAACCTCTGTCGCGCCCGCTTTCTCGCAGGCCGCCGCCATGATCTCGGCCTCGCGGCGGGCGAATTCGCCGGGGGCGTCGGAGCGCGCGACCAGCAGCGCGGCCGCCTGCCGGTCCAATCCCATCCGCAGTTCGTCCTCTACGGCGTTGATCGACACCGAGTCCATGAACTCGAGCATCGACGGCCGCAGTTCGCCGGTGATGGTCAGAATCGCCTCGGTGGCGGCGGTGAGCGTGGGGAAGCTGGCGACGACCGTGCTCTGCGGCGGTTGCGCGGGCAGCAGCCGCAGGGTCAGCTCGGTGATCACGCCGAGTGTGCCCTCGCTGCCGACGAACAGCTTCGTCAGCGACAGCCCGGCCGAGTCCTTCAGACGCGGACCGCCGAGCCGCACGACGGTGCCGTCGGCGAGCACGACCTGCATGCCGAGCACGTAATCGGTGGTGACGCCGTACTTCACACAGCACAGTCCGCCCGCGTTGGTCGCGGCGTTGCCGCCGATCGAGCAGATCTCGAACGACGACGGGTCGGGCGGGTACCACAGCCCGTGCTCCGCGACCGCGCGCTTGACCTCGGCGTTCAGCAGGCCGGGCTGCACCACCGCGGTCCGGGTCACCGGGTCGACGGAGATCTCGCGCATCCGCTCGGTGGTCAGCACGATCGCTCCGTCTACGGCCGTCGCGCCGCCGGACAGACCTGATCCGGCACCGCGCGGAATCACCGGGACACGATGCGCGCCGGCCCACCGCAGCGTCGCGGCCACGTCGTCGGTGCTGGTGGCGCGCACCACGGCCGCGGCGGTGCCCGCGCCGGGATCGCGCGCCCAGTCCTGCCGGTAACTCGCCAGCAGGTCGGCGTCGGTGAGCACCGTGCCTTCGGGGAGCGCGGCGATCAGATCATGCAGGTCCACCACCTCACGCTAGCTCGCCGCGCCCGAGATTTGCTGATCGGCCGACCCGTACGGGTGTGGCGAACGCCGAGCCCCGGAATGTGATGTCACCCGCCACAGTGGTATTACCGCCTGCGGGAGACCAGAATGCCGACAGGGGCTTGACTGTTCGGGGCATCGAGTTCTCCCGGCGCCGCCGTGTCGTGGCGCGGGCAGTCCATGCGGTTCGCCGCGTAGCACTTGGAGGGATGGAACGGATGCAGGGCGAACAACCGAGCCGCCGGGAACTGGTCGCCGCGATGTTCTCCAGCGAGTTCGTCGAGGACGGTATCGACCCGGACGTGTTGCGCCGGGTGCACGCGGGTGAGCACGAGGAATGGCTGGCCGCGCTGGACCGCTCCGGTGTCTTCGGCAAAGAGGCCCTCGCCGAGCTGGCCGATCTCTGGCGCCGCGAGCCCCGCGAGTTGCTGGAGGCGCTGCTGGCGGACGCGGACGATGTCGCGCGGCGGCGGTGCCTGGCGGTCTGGGCGAGCTTGGACCTTGCCGCGGAGGACCCGGGCCAGGCGCAGATCGGCTGAGCCACCCGGCGGTCGCCGCCCGCTCATCTGCCGGACATCTGCCGCTGGCACGCTGGTCGCGTGCACGAGCTGTCCGAGACCGCCGACACCATCGCCGACCGGTTCACCCGCTGGTGCGAGGCGGTCGTGGACCGGCTGCCGTTCGGGCTGAACCATCTCCTCCCGCCGACCTTCCTCGGCTTCGCGCTGATCAACAGCGGCACCTTCGCCGTCGACTTGGCGCTGCTCACCGTCTTGCACGGGTGGTTCGATCTGCCGGTGTGGTTGTCGGTGACGGTGGCCTACGTGTGCGCGTTCGGGCTCAGCTTCGTGCTCAACCGCACGTTCAACTTCCACTCCCACGCGCCGGTCGGCAAGCAGGCCGCGGTCTACGTCGTGGTGGTCGCCGTCAACTACCTCGCGTTCATCCTCGGTATCGGCAGCGGGCTCACCGCGCTCGGCGTTCAGTACCACGTGTCCCGGTTGCTGGCGGGCGCGTGCGAGGCCGTCTATATGTACAGCGCGATGCGCTGGGTGGTCTTCCGCCGCTCGGTGGAGCCGGAACCCGAACTCGCGCCCGACGCGATGTGAGGCGGCGGCGGAGATGTGTCCTGGACGCCGGTATCCGAGCGGGTCGGCCGGGAGCCGCGTCCGGACCAGGTCGCCGCTTCGGACGACCTCGCCGCGGTGGATCTGACGGGCATCGGTGCCACGGACTCCAGCCCGAACCGCAGCCGCAACTTTTACGACGAGGGCGGACTGATCAGCACTTCGGTGCGCGCGCCGTCGACGACGATCGCGTCGTCGTCGGTCAGCGCCCAGTGCGCGACACCCTCGGCGCGGTAACGAGCCGCGAGACGAGTGCAGTCGCCGTCGGGGTCGGTGGCCGAATCGATGTGCGGCACGATCCGGCGGTCCACCAAACCCAGTCCGTCCCATCGGGGTTCGACCCCGCAGGCCGGCGCGACCTCGGCCGGATCGTCCACCGACTCCAGGCCGTGCAGGTCCGGGGTCAGCAGGCAGGCTCCGGCGCTGTAACCGGCGTAGACGAGCGCGTCGGCGGCGAGCAGCCGGGGCAGGACGCGATCCGCGCCGCTGCGGGCGAACTGGGCGCGCAACACGAAGGTGTTGCCGCCGCGTACCCACAGGAGCTCGAACTGGGCCAGCTTCCGTTCCAGCTCGGTTTCCCGGCCGACGTACTCGCGCAGGTCGAGCACTTCGGGCCGGTAGCCGAGTTTGCGCAGCGGCGTCATGTCGCTGGTCACCGCGCCGGCCCAGGCCTGCGGCCAGGCGTCGCAGGCGTTCGGGATCAGCGCGACCCGGCCGGGCGGGCCCGCGAGCGCGACCAACCGTTCGTAGTGCGCCCCGAAGCGGTAGCTGGACAGGAAGAGTCGCACCTCAGATGGTGAAGGCCAGGTGCCGGACGAGACGCCGGCCGAGTTCGGCGTCGCCCTCGACGGTGATCTCCGCGGAGTGCTCCTCGGCCGTCGTCCTGCCGCCGCCGAGCCGTACGAAGAGTCCGGAGTCCAAGCCGATTTCGACCGTGGCGGGTTCGTCGAACGCGTCGACGTAGTTCGCCCGGCCCGCCACCTGGATGCGCAGGGTCCTGGCCAGCGGGCCGGTGAGGGCGAAGGCGATCCGCGCCCCGTCCGGCGCCCCGCCCT
>NZ_BAFR01000035.1 GCF_000308435.1 Nocardia araoensis NBRC 100135
TATAGAGAGCGACCCACGGAAGGTCACCATTCTTTGCGGCAATTGCGGCGAGCTGGGCGCGTGAACCACGACCATACACCTCGCGGGCATTGGCCAGGTGGGCTTTCACGGTCTCCCCCGTGATGCCGAGGATCGCCGCGATCTCCCGAGTCGTTCGGCCGGCGGCTACCAGCGCCAGTATGTCCAGTTGGCGGGCTGTCGGTGCGGGCGGGTTCGCTCTCGGTCCCTCCGAATGCTTTTCGTCCCGGCCCTGTGCGGTCCAGTTGTGCTGCTCTGCGGAATCCCCGGCGCGGGGAAGGGCGCCTTCCTTCTCGGCGACGGCGGCAAGCCGGGCGCGGGAACCGGACCCGTACAGCTTGCGGACGTTGTCGAGATGCTTTTCCACGGTCCGCTTCGATATGTGGAGGGCGGTGGCGATTTCGTGGTTCGTCAGGCCGGCGTCGACCAGTGCGAGTATCTGCTGCTGGCGGGTGGTCAGTCCGGTGCGCGGTGGTTCCGGTGTTGCGGGGTTCGTCGTGTCGGTTTCGTCGAGGTCGATCGCGACAGGGTCGATTGGGTTGCCGGGCGTGGGCGGGTGCTGGCTGTCGGTGTCCGCGGGAGGGTTCGGTGGTTGATCGGTGATGTTGCCGAGGTGGATCTGCGGCACGTCGGGTGCGTCGGTGCCGGATCGGGCAGCGGCATCGTTCCCGTACTGGTTGCGCTGGGAGCTCGCCGGGCTGCCGACATTCAGATCAACCCCTCTGCGTCGCGCCACCTCCAACATTTCCGCCCATTGATTGGTGCCCAGTTTCGCCGCGATCGAACGCATGGCGGTCTCGATCTCGCGGCGCGACAGTGACAGCAGCGTTGTGATCTCGCGATGGGGATGGCCCTTCGCCACGAGGGTGAGTACGGCGATTTCGCGATCGGACAGCTCGAGATTCTCTGTGTCGGAGAATGATCGGTTGACGCCCGTGGAAGGTACATGGGGTGCCGTATCGGTACGCGATGGTCTGGTGACGGTGGCTGCCGGGGCATCCGGGAGCGTCGAGCCGTCGGCTCCGTGTGGCGCGTCCGCGACTCGCAGCAGAACGTTCTTCTCCAGGCGCGACAACGATCGGATGCCTCCGCCGTGGCGGATGCTGTCCGCTGCCTCCAGAAACTTCGAACGTCGGTTGTGTTCGGCCTGGTCGAGGTTCCGCCGCAGCTCGGTGACGCTCAGGCCGGCAATCCGACGGTACCGAGGATCCGATTCGGCGATGCCATCGGTGCGCATTACTGCAAGAATCTCGGCGCGGAGCGGGTGGAACCATCTGTGTTCCACTAGTTTTCGCGCGGTTTCCAGCAATCGGTGGGCGATATCGCCGTCCCGGTTCGTCTCCGAGAATCGGAATACCTCGTCATTGATCTCCAAAGCCAACTGCACGGCGCGCGCCTGCCGTGGGCTTCGTGTACCGCCTGCCACCGTCGGTACTCCGAGCAGAGACAGCACGTACCGGAAGGTGTCGAGCCCGTATTGATCCCGCAGATCTGCCGAGGTTGCGGGCGGGGCGGTGTCGGGTATGGGGGGTGTCGGCTGCAGCTCCGCGTTCGACACCGACGGCGACGAGGCTGACTCGGTAGGACCGGTTGCGGCAGCTTCTCCGACCTTGTCGGTGCCGGGCAAAATACCGGCGTGGATGGCGACGGCTACCGTCTGCGGCCGGTTGCGGGTGCCGAGTTTCTCGCGGATACGGGTGAAAGCCTTGTCCACAGCGCTCGAGGACATGTCGAGGTCCTTCGCGATATCGGCGTTCGTATCGCCGTGTGCGATGCGGGTGAGCAAGTCGATTTCGGCGGTGGCCAACTCGGGCACTTCCACAGCCCTGTCCGTGCGAGGAAAGAGCTCGGAGCGGATGGCGACGGCTATCATCGCCGCCCGATTGTGCACGCGGAGTTTTCGGCAGACCCGCATCAGGTAGTCGTCCACGATGAGCGAGGACAGGCCCAGCGCCTGCGCGATGTCCTTGCTGGTCTCACCGTTCGCGACCCGAATGACCACGTTGGTTTCGTAATCGGCCAGCCATATTCGTCCGGTGCCCGGGACGGCGTCGGTAGGGTCGGCGAGCGGGAGGTCGCCGATTCTTACGGCGGCAGCCACGATTCCAGGACGGTTGCGTGCGCCCAGTTTCCGGCCGGCTCGACCCACCAACTGGTCCACGCTTCTCGGAGAGATCTCGAGGTCTTGAGCGATGTCGTCGCTGGTGTCTCCGTTCGTGATCCGCCCGAGTACGTGGATTTCGCGACTGGTCAGCTGGAGATCTTCGCGACCGGGTGTCTCTCCGTCGGCGCGGGGACCGACGGGGAGGATGCCTGTGCTCAGTGCGATGTACACCGCTTCCGCCCGGGTACGGGCACCGAGTTTCTGGCGAACCTGGGTCGCGTAGATGCTCACGGTCCCGGGGGACAATCCCAGCTCCGCCGCGATCTCCGGGCTCGTCATATCCGCGGCCATCAACTGGAGCACCGTGAACTGACGGTTGGTGAGCCCACTATCCGTCTGCTGTGACGAGTCGGTCGCGGGCGTTTCGGCGTCTGTTATCACCTGCTCCCCGGCGTCGACCAATCTGTTGAGCGCACCTCTTTGCACCACGCTGATCGCTGCACCACGACGCATTGCGTCCACCGCCTCGGTGACGTGTTTGCGCTGCGTGGCATTCATCCCGAACCAGCCGTCTACCAGGCCTCCCGCGATGCTGTGCAGCCATTCGCCGGGATTCGTGCCCGCATCGGCACGCCATCGGTGCGCCTCCGCGATCCGAAATGCCATGCGGTTGAGCTCCTGTGCCACCTGCAGGAGCGGCCGCAAGTCGCGGGCGGTCGGCGAGGCTGGAACCCCTAGCCGGGCAAGCACTTCCCGGAGTGCGGCCCGGCCGTATCGCTCGCGCAGCTCGTCGAACGCCGTCGCGTCCCCTTGCCGCGCGCGTTGCAGAACGGTGTCCAGCTCGTCGGACTCGCCGAGGTCGATCGCGACAGGATCGATGCGGGTGCCGGATGTCGTCTCATGGTCGCCGGCCGACAGCGCGACCGCGTCGACAGTTCCCATCGGCCCGTCCGGGTGATACCAGAACCCTATCTCGTCGGCCGCCGCACGTACCAGCCCCATGTTCTCGCTGGTGCCCGTCCCTTTCACCGCATCACGGACCGTGGCCTTGGCCGCGCCCGCTGCTTCGGCCAACGTCTCGCGAGATGGCTGCGGCTTGATCCGCGCGGGGACGAACTCGTCGCCGATCCAGCGCGCCGGGCGAACACGACGCGTCACGAAGTTCGGATCGGTGAGGGCCGCGATGTCCGCGCGGTCCGGCGGTACACCCAACCGGTGCGCCGCGGCCAGGACGCGTTGCGTAGTCTCGCCGTGCCACGGCTTCTTCGGGCCGAACCGTCCGTTGAAAACGCTGCTGACGTACGCCTCGCTCACACCCGCGAGCCGGGCGATATCGGCCCGCATGGGTTTCCGCACCGCTTCGATCCGGCGCAGGGTGAGGTAGCGCTCCGCCAGGCGGCGCGTCTGTGGCGCAACGGTCTCGTCGGCGGCCAGCGCTTCGGCGTGCGTGCGGGTCAGTTCGTCGTCGGCGACGCCCACCTGCTGCGCCAGCTGGTTGCGCAGCGTGTGGATCTGGACCGCGTCCAGCGGGGCTGCCGCCAGCGGTTCGAGAGTGGCACACAGGAAGGTCTCACTCGCGGCCACAAGGTGTTCCAGCTCCGGCGAGTCCGTCAGGCTCGTGAGCCAGTACAGCTCGGCCAGCACCTCGCCCGTCGTCATCGGCTGGGGTGGGCTCAGGTCTTGCAGTCCCAGCAGTGCCCGCAAGTCTTGGTCGAGGGCCCGGCGCCGGTTGTCGAAACCGTTCTGGTCCAGGGGATCAGCCTCAGGCTCGGCCGCATCCCGGAGACCGGGTTCTTCGCCGTCGCGCCGCTCCAGCTCGGCAAGCGCGCGCTCGTGAGTGGCCGCTTCCTGATCCGCGTGCAGTTCGAGCTGGGACCGGATCCATCGGCTCAGCGCCTGACCGTCGATGCCGGTCACGGCGGTGGGCATGGCCTGTGTCTGTTCCGCGACGAGGGCGAGTGCCAGGCGTACCGCTCCCCGCGTCACCGCACCGGGTGGCAGCCCGAAGTGCTCGGCCAGCGCGGTCTGGGCCGGGTCCGAGGCCGCTTGGGCGGGCCGGGCCGATTGTGCCCCGCGGGATCTGTCGATGTCGGTGGGGAGGGTCGAGGCCTCCTGGGAGTCGGGCGCCGACTCGTCTCGGTCGTTGTCGGTATCCGTCGCCGTTGCCCGCCGCAGCGCGTCCGTGACGCGCGCCTGCAACTCCGGGTCCGGGGCCTCCGCGGGATCCTCGGCGGCGATACCGCTGTGCACTGCCCAGGCGACCAGCCCGGCGGTGTCGTCGATACCGAGTTTGGTACGCAGGCCGCGCCGGATGTACTTGACCAACGGCACCGAGATGCCCAGCTCTGCCGAAATAGCCGGGTTCGTGAACCGCCGGGCCACCAGGCGCAGGACACTGGTCTCCTGCGGTGTCAGACCGACGTCGGCAGTTGGTTCGGGTATCGGTTCCGGATGGTCAGCCGACCATGCCCGCTGCGCCGCCATCAGGAGCACGCCCCGATCGGGGGTTCCGAGCTTCACCGCGATGCTGTCGAGTTCGTTGATCACGGTGGCGTGCGATCCGCCCAACGTGCGAGCGATCGCTTTGAGTGACAGACCCTGTGCGGCCAGCCGCAGCACCTCGGGTTCACGCCCATTCAGTCCGGACGGGTGGGTGGCGATCCGAGATCGGAAGGCGTGCACAGTGGCCCAGGACACCGCTGCCGGATCACGGCTCGTGCCCGGCAGCGACTCGGCGAGCGCTTCGAGCCGCTCGCGCTGCGATGACGGTTCTCCTCGCTGCGCCGACACCCGGATCCTGCCGCGCGTACCGATCTTGTCGGCCAGTTGCACCAGCAAGGGATCCAACCGGCTCTGCGACATGCCGAGTGCGGTTGCGAGGGCCTCGGATGGCGCTCCCTTGGTGACCAGGTGGAGGAGGAGCGCCTCGACTTCGCTCACTTCGACGGTCCGCGCCTCTGCGTGAGGCGACTGGAGGCTACGCGCCCGGGCTGCGAGTTCCTCGTGATCCGAGGTGCCCAACTTGGCCTGTATTTGGCCCCGATACCCCCGTGCCGTAGATGCCGTGACTCCCAGCTGGTCACCGATCGCCTGATCGGTGAGACCGGCCGCGACCAGGTCGAGAACCTCGCGTTCGCGGGGGGACAGGTCGACGTGCCTCCGCGTTGCCGCGGAGTGGGGATCGCCAGGCTGGAACGCCCCCTGCCGCTGTGCCGCCAGCAGACCGGGCAGCCTGCCCTCGACACCCAACCGGCCGGGGAGCGCGGCCATGAACGTCCGCACTCGATACCGCGTCGTCGCCAGCTCGGTAGCGATCTCGCGATTGCCCAGGCCGTTCGCCGCCAGCTGGAGGATGGCGATATCGTCCGGGGAGAACTCGACATCGGTAGGTGGGCCGGATGGGTCGCCGAGCCAGCCCTCCCGATCCGCCGCGAGGACCGCGGGAATCAAACTCGGGCAGCGGAGTTTGGCGCAGGCATGTCGGGCATAGCTCTGGACGGTTTTGTGCGAGATTCCCATCAGAGGGCCGATCTCGGGGTACGACAGGCCGCGCGCACTCAGGCGCAACACCTCGAGCTCCCGGGGGGTCAGCCCGCCTCTGTCGGGTATCGGAGCGTCGGATTCGGTCCGATCTGGTTCCGTAACCGCCTGTGCGGGAGATTTCCCGGATGCCCGGACGCGAGCGATCGCCGAGGCGAATTTGCGAATCGGAGCCCACAGCAGAGGGTCCATGTCCTCGCCGGGAGCCGGTAGCACCGCTGCGGCCGTTCGGTCCGACTGGCCCGGCCAGAACTGGCGGAGTACCCGCTGCTGGGTCGGGTCGAGTCCGGCCTCGCGGAGAGCACGCCGCAGATCCTCGGGGTCGGCATCGGCCAGGGCGCGGGCTACCGCATCGCTCCGTTCGGTCGACGGGCCGGCGACGTAGATCGCCAAGATCTGCCGCCGGAAGCTGTCGAATGCAGCACGCCTCGACGCCTGGACCGAGCGAGGCACGGGTTCAAATTGCGTCGGGTCCGGTTGCGCATCGCCGAGGTCGATCGGGGCCGGGGCAGCTGCCCGCGCATGGGACTGACTGTGCTGCTGCCAGAACTCCGGTGGGAACGCCGACCTGCCGTCAGGGCGTCCGGGTGCGGTGCGTGATGAACCTTCTTGCTGCGCATGAACTTCCGGTGTTTGCGCGGTGCGATCCCGGGTCGATGCGACCGCGGCGCGGTGCTCCGCCTGGAGCCGGGCCAACTCGTCGAGCACGAACCCGGTGTCGGGGTTCAAGTATGCGATCTGCTGTTCCGCGTACTCGGCGCGGGCGGTGGGGGACATGGCGCGCCATCTCGCGGCCAGGGATGCCGCCGGGCCGTTCGAGGCGATGCTCGTGCCGGACTCGGACGCAGCCGGGACCGGACCGCGATAGTCCGCCTGCACCAGGGCATTGCGCTGCTCGGCTTCCCGCAACACCTGGAAATACGGGATGTCTCGAAGCAGGGCTTGCAGCACGTAGGCGGGATGTGTGCGATCGGCCGGTGCGGTCCTGCCGAACGCATTGTTCGCCTCGGCCAGTGCTTCTGCCGGATTGAACACTTTGAGGTCGCCCAGCCGGGGTTCGTAAGTGCCCAGTTCGTCCCTCTTCGTCGCCGCGTCCGGATCGGGATGGGCTTGTTCGAATTCGCCGGTGAGTATTTGTCTGCGAGTGTGGGGATCGAGCTGCTGCTGCCAAGCGTCGTATACGAGTCTCATATCGACCCAGCCCGCTCGATCGGCTTCTTCTGTTTGCTCGTCGAAAACCCGGCGCAGCGGACCGGTAACCCGTGAGATTCCGACTCGTTGCAGCCATTTGTCGAAAGCCGCCCGACTCTCGAATTGATTCGTCCACGATACGAAGGCCTTGTACAGGCGATCTTCTTCTGTGGACTTCTTCCTGCTGCTGCTGTACGAATCGAGCTGCCCCAGCCAATCGTCGAAATCGAGGTCCGGTGGCAGCATGCCGGCCTTTTTGAACTCAGCGAAATGCGTGTACAGGAATCCGAATGCTCGTGCCTCTTTGGAGTCTTCGTAGTCCTTCCCCTGGACGGCTCCGTCTCGTAGATGGGCAATCGGCTTTTTGTCGTAGAGCCCCTTCCGTGCGGCTCGATCCTGCAGATGGCCCATCTCGTGACTGACGGCGTCGTATGCTGGATCGCCGGTCGGGGCCATCAGGTGGCCTGCCTGCACCGCCTTCCGCATGGTGTTCCGGAATCTCTCCGGGTCACCGAAGAGGTTCTCGTTCAGCACCATGAAGGTCGGGGCGTCCTTCTCGATGCCTTCGGGAGTCCAGATACAGGCACCGGTATTGCCGACCATGGGGGCGACCAGTACGACGTCGAGCTTGATCTCCTGTCCAGCCGCGAAACCGTCGACTATCGCGTTCCTGATCGACAGAGCCGTGTCGACGGAGATCTCCGGCTTGTCCAGTCCGAGCACCTCGATGCCGAACCTCTTGAACAACTGCCGGGCGATGGCCTGCTTGGTTTTTCGATCGGCCTCGGCCGTCCTCGCGGAGTTCGCAAGGTCGCGGTTCTCGGCCGAGGGTTGCCGTTGCCGGGCGGTCGGGTCGGTCGCCTCTACTGCGATCTCCTGCGCGACCCACCCGAACAGGGCGACCTGAGCGTCGGTGAGGTCGTCGCCGCGGGTTCTGGGATCGAGCGCTTCGTTGACGAGTCGGCGTACGGCGGGATTCAGGTTATTGAGGCTGTCGAGCCACATATTTCGCGCTTGGCTGAGCAACCAGTCGCCGATGTCGACGCCCGGGGGGACTTGCCAGCCACCGGCGTCGGCGGCGCCGAGCGTGGCCCGGGCGACGGCGTGCGCCAGGAGTTGGATCCGCGCGGGTGGGGTGTCGTGCTCCGCATCCCCGCTGAGTACGGCACACATGGCCTGGGCGGTGGCGGGGCCGAAATGGCGGTCCAGCACCTGTGCGGCGGACCGGTCGCCCTGCTGCGCCCGCTGCAGTGTCTCGGTGCGGTCGCCGGGAGGCAGCTGGTCGAACGGGACGGTGGTACCCACCGGGGCCGCGAGGACGGGCTGGGCGGTCGGCACCTGCGCGACCAACTGGGCGACGGCCGCGGTGTGCGCGTCTTCGAGCCGGCGTCCTTGCTGCAGCAGCGTCCCGGCGTCGGTGACGAGTTGCCGCTGTGCAGGATCGAGCTGATCCAGGCTGGCGTGCAACAGATTTCGTGCGGTCTCGCGCACGTGGTCGGCGACGTCGGTACCGATGGGGATCCCTTGGGACTCGACCTGATCGAGTGCCGCGTCGCGGACGGCCTGCGCCACCGGCAGCAACGGTGCGGCCGCCTGTCCGCCGGGTGCGTCCAGCACCTGCAGGAGGTGGCGGAGGGTGCTGTCGCCGTGCTCGTCACGCAGGTTGGCTGCGACCGGTGGGTTACCGGAAGCCAGGTTGGATGCTGCCCCGGCGGCGAGGCCTGCGGCGGTCGGGACGGGGGTGCCGTTGTGGGTGGCGGCAGGGGCGTGCGAGGTCGCATGTGAACCGGTCGCATGCGGAGCCGCGGTCCCCGCAGATCGGGGAGGGGGGTGCTGGGGTTGCTGGGTCGCGGTGCCAGGTGCGTCCGCGGGTGGGGCGTTGGCTTGGTTGGCGCTCGCGTACTTGGAGGCGAGCTGATTCTGCTCGACAGCGTCCTTCATTGCAGGGACGGCATGCTTCCACAGGTCGGACTCGGCGTTTCGCAACGCCGTTTCAGTCCTGTTGAGTTCGATGCGCGTCGCCTCGGTGTTGAGGGCCTCGTGCTGTTCCTGGGCGGCCCGGTGGGCCTGGACGGCTTCTGTGTACTGGACGATCTGCTGTGTGACGCCGTGGTCGGTGACCCGGCCCAGAAAGTCCTCGGGGGAGACGTAATGCACCGCCGAACCCGGGGTGCCGCCGTGCTCCCGGTCGTCGCCGGATCCGCCACGGGCGCCACGACCATCGACCTGGTCGTTCACCCGCTCGGAGTACGACGGCCCGCCGCTGACCTTGACGTCGACACCGCCGAGATCGATCACCTCCTGCGACGGCGTCGGGTCGGCGCCGCGGCCTCCGTCCTTGTTGGTGATATAGATGGTGCCCTTGTCCCCGAATTCCTCGATCTTCTGCCTGACCAGGGCCTCGGCGTCGGCATTGCTACCGCCGTGCTCGGCGTAGAATTCCGCATCGACCACCTCGAACTTCAGCTCGAATTCCGCGCCGTGTTCTTCCTTCGCCGCCGTGCGGAGCAGGTCGATCAGTCCGATCCGCCCGGCATCCGGGTCGCCCCGGATTTCGCCGTTGTCCATGCACACGACCCACTGCGCACGGCCCGTTTGCTCCCCGTCGACCACATGGGCATCCCGCACGATGTCACGGGCCAGCTGCGTGAGTTTCGCATGCGTGTTCTCGTAGAATTTCGGCGGTTCCACGACCCGCTGCGATGTATAGAAAGTCGGAAGCTCCGGCACCGGCCCCACGCCGTACAGGTCGTAGGTGATGCCCTCGACGCCCTTCATGGTCCCCGACAGACCAGACGGATCGAACAGCAATTTGCTGCCGATCAACTGCTGATCCGACATGCGCAGCGAATGTTCCTGATTCGCCCGGACCGGCAGCCCTTCCTTGAGGTCGACGAACTGACCGACGTCCTGCCAGCGCACCTCGGTCGACTTCGTCCTGTCCCACATCGCCTTGTCGTTGGTTTCGTGCGCGAGGATGCCGATCTTCGCGCCCTCGCCTTCGTCCGCCCGGGTGATGTAGTGCGTGCCCTTCTCCAGCCCCCAGCGGGCGTTGGCGGCATCGGCATACAGCTTCAGCTCCGAGGCGGTGACCGGTCCACCCGCCACCCTCTCCAGCTTGGCGACCGCGGCCGGGGTCGTTTCCGCGGCCCACATTCCCCGGGTGTTCTCCGGCCTCTTGAAATCCGCTGCCGTCAAGCCGTGTTCGCGCTCTGCTGTCGTCAGCCGATCCCAGATCCCCTGTAGTTCGGCGCGCACCTCGGGTGGGGCCTCCTGCGCCGCCCCGGGGGAAAGTACGCATTCGGAATTGCCGTCGAAGATGGTGTCGAATTCGTCGATGGTGAGCTTGCCCGCCGGGAACGGGTCGTACCGGAGGTCCAGGCCGTGATCGGATGCCGCGGTATCCAGCCTCTCCTTGATCAGATCGATCGACGGCTTCGTGTTGAGGAAGTCCCGCAGTGCCGTCACCTCTTGGGGCGACATGCCACTGGCCGCGAGCTCGTTCATCATCGAATCCGCGACCTTCAACGCGCGGAACAGGTAGTCCTCTTTGGTGCCCACGACGATCCGGCTACGGCCGGGTACCGGATCCGGCAGCGGACCGTCCTGATCCATCCGGACCACATCGATCCCGGTGTCCGACTCCGGCCGCGCCACGAATGCATGCAACTCAGCGGCCAGCTCACCGGCGAGCAGATCACTACTGGTCCATGCATGTGCGGTGCCGTGATCGATGGCGTCGGACACCTTCTTCATCACCATGACGATGGTCTTGCCCTCACCGGTCTTCATATCGACCGGACCGTGCTCGAGCAGCAGGAACGCCGCGGCCTGTGTCTCACGCACCAGACGATGCCGGTCGTCACCCCGGCGAATCCATTCCGTCATCGCCGCGACGCGCTCCTCCCTCGACCCCCGCACCATGGTGTCGGCCAACGACTCCGGTGATGCGTGTGCCAACGGGCTCGTACCGTCGGCCGTACTGCCCGGCTTCCGCAACTCCCCGATCGCGCGACCGGCATCCAGGGCCGCGCGTACCCGCTCCTGGGCAACCACGTCGAACACGGCGTCGCGATCGGTGAGCACCCCGGCCTCGTAGTCGCTCATCAGCGAAACACCCGCGTTGTCCGAGATTTCGACGAGGTCACGGGCTCTGGCCTGGGCTGCGGCGTCATGCTGGGCTACCGCCGCCTCGTACGCATCCCGGCACTCGGCCAACTTCGCCTGAGCCTGGCGGAGTTGTTCCTGAGCGGCCCGCGCGGCTTCGACGGCCACCCGATCCTCCGCCGTGCCCGACCCGAACAGATCGCGTATCTTGTCGCCGAAGCCGACGCGGGTGGCCCGCTCATGCTGCTGCGCCACCCGCACGGCCTCCTCCTGCCGCTGCAGCTCGGCATGGGTGGCCCGCTCGCGCTCGGCCGCGGCTTCGACACGCTGCCGGTGGTGTTCGCGCACCAGCTCGTTCTGCTGCCGCTCGGCCGCATTACGCTGCTCTACCTCGGCTCTCGCCCTCGCACGCGCGTCCGCGGCGGGGTCTTCCTCGCGAGCGGTGGGCGGTGCTTGCTGCTCACTCGCACCATCGTCGCCCGCACGACCGCCGGGAACATCGTCTCCGCTGGTGTCGGACTCATCGGGCTTCGGTTGCGATGGTCCCGCCTCGTCTGCATCGGGATGACTCTTGGCCTGTTGCCCATCCGCGCTGTCGTCGGCGCGTGCGTGCTCCGGTGCGTTCGATTCATCCGGATGCGTGCCTCGCGCGGTCTCATCGCCTGTGGTGCCGTCGGCCGTGCGACCGTGCTCCGACTCCGGTTCGGCGGACGCGGGCGGTGTGTTCCGGCTGTCATTGTCGGGGCCGTGGGCGGTCGCCGACCCGGACGGGGTATGGCCGTCCTCGGCCTGCCCGCGCGCTCCTTCGACCGGTTCGACGGCGGGAGGGCGCTCCGCGGCGGCAGCCTTCGGGGCGGACACACGTGGCGGCCGATTGCCTCCGGCAGCAGCGGGCGAACCGGCAGCGGGTGTGCCGGGCTGGGCGCCTGCGGCCGGTCGCGCCGGGCCGCCCAACGGCTGCGCGGTCTGCCGCTGCTGCCCGCCCGCGTCCACGAACCTGTCTCCGCCGGGGGAGCGCGGACCGGAGTCACCGCGTTGTGGAGCAGGCGACTGGTCGATGGTGACCGTCATACTCGGGGACACGTCGTGGTCCGAAGACAGGCCGTCGGCCGATTCCTTGTGCGCCGCCGCCGGTACCAGCTCGGGCACGGCCGGTTCGGGGTCGGTGGCTCCGTCGGCAACCCGGGGCGCCCCTTGGCCCTCGGTCGCAGGCACGGCCGGGCTCTGTTGCGCTGATGCGTCGTGCGGGTCTGCCGTGACGGGGCGCGGACCGGCTTCCTCATCCGCTGCGGCACCTCGTTGCCGTGCCGATGACGACGGCCCGGCCGCCGGATCGTCGCCTCGTGCATCCGCGACGGCGCGGCCTCGCCCGGCCGGCCGCTCGCCCGCCGGATCGTCGCTTCGGGCATCCGCGACGGCGCGGCCTCGCCCGGCCTGCCCCTCGCCCGCCGTGTCCCGGCCGCCGGGATGCGGTCGGGCCGTGGCGGCGGCGTTGTCCGGCACCGCGGCGTGCTCCGGCGAATGCGGTACCGCCGGCGTTTCCTCGGAGCCGACCCGGTTGCCGTGAGCCGACCCGGGCGCGACATCTGCCGGTCGAGCACTGCCTTCGCCGGTATCCGTGGGGTGTGGCCGCACCGAGTGCTCGGGCCCGGCCGCGGGGTGATCATGTTCGGTGGTCTGCCGTGCTGTGCCCGCGTTCTCGCCGGTGCTGTTATTCGAGTCGTGCGGTGCTGGAGGCAGTTCCCCGTCGACAGGAGCTTCAGCGGCACCGACGGTTTCGGAATCCGGTCGTGCGGCGGGAGCGTTCCGTGACCCGGGCGCCTCCGCCGATGTCGGATCCGTCCCGATGCTCGGCACGCCGACCGGGTTGACGGTGGACGCGATGGCGGCCGCGGGGTAGGTGACGGTCTTGACGGGATTGACGTTGTCGATCAGGGCGCCGGGCATGCCTGCGGGCGCTTCCCAGTCCATGCTGTTGTTCGGCACGGAGAACGGCTGCTCCGGACGCGGCTTGTACTCTTTCGGCGGCGACACATCGAGCGGTTGATTGCCTCCGTCCGCTTTCGGCGTTGTCCCTGCGGGGGCCGGATCCGCAGGTGTGGCAACGGCGTCGGAGGGGGGCTTGACAGACTTGACCGGGTTGAGGTTGTCGGGCGACACATTCGGCACATTGGCGGGCTGCCAGTCGGCATTGTTCAATGGGAGTGCGGGACGGGCTGGCGCGTCCGCAGTTGGCCCAGCTTGGCGCAGCAGCGCCACAAGATTGTCGATCTGTTGTTGCTGATGAGTGTGGGAGGGGTTGTTCGGATCGAAGTCGGCGGTGACGATGCCATGCGAGCGCAGTGCGTCGACGAGCGAACCAGGCGACGGTTCGGCCGTGGTGACCTCCGGTGCGGCAGCGGGGTCGGCAGTCGTGTCGGGAAGTGGCGCCCGGCTGCGCATCCCCTGTGCCGCGAAGGCTGCCGCGCCGATGAATCCGCTACCCATACCGGGGATCAGGCCCTCGGTGAAGGCCTTGCGGCTGAACGGCTGGTCGGACAGCACAAGCGAGACGGCGGTGCCGCCGAGAGCGCCGACGGCTCCGGCTCCGGCGCCGACCATGGTGGTGCCGGCGAGCTGCAGGGCCACCCGCCCCGCGGTGCTGTTGGCGTTCACGCCGATGGCGGCGACCTTCGGCCCTGCCCAGAGTCCGAACAGCATGCCGAGTGCGCCACCCACACCGCCGGCGGCCGTTGCCACGCCGACGGATTTCCAATCGATCTGTTCGCGGTCGCCCTTGGCGACCTGGATCGCCTGGGCGCCGGCTTGGGTGCCGCCGCCCAGCGCTACTCCCATCACGACTCCGTTGCGCAGCAGCACCATCGAGCCGCGTTCCGCGGCCAGTTCCGCACCGCGTCCGGAAAGGAACGCCACGAACCTCATCCACGCGCGCTGCGCCGCGGTCCGGGTCGCCATCTGTGCAATGGCGGCCTGGATCGGACCACCGGCCGCGAACATCAGTGCGCACCGGGCCAGCTGGAGGGCCAGGATCACGGCCATGCTGATGATGACCATCTTCTGCAGCTCGGTGGCGTTGGCGCTCTCGTAGAGCTGCCTGGCGAGGCTGTCGCAATTGGTGGCCTGCTGCCGGAAGCGCTCGGCCGTGCGCCGGTGCTTGTCGGCGATCGCGGTGACGGTCTCGCCGTGTGAGCCCTCGGGCGGCTTCGCCTTGGCTTCGTGATATTCAGCCTGCTCACGGCACCATTCGGCCTTATCCGACCAGGCATCGGCGGCGCGTCGTTCCGCGTCCTCGTCGCCCAGCGGGAAGTGCCCGGCGACACACATCACTACGACCGGGGGGAGCCAGGCCGGCAAACGCAGCGTCATGTGGGCACGCGTTCATCGATGCGTGTCCGGCAAGCGGCTCCGGGAACGCTACTGCCGCCGCCATCGTACGGTCGCACCCGAATCCCATGCCCTTCCGCCGGCGGGAGGTTCCTCTCCGGTCGTCGGCAGGTACGCAGCATCATCTGCACTACGCGGCCCCGTACTATCTCGGGGAACCTTCGTTGTCCCTGCGGAAGAAGGCGCGAATCTCGTTGAGGCTGGGGGCGCCCGGCGAGATATCGGGCAGGTCGGGCAGGTCGTCGAAGTCGTCGTCGAGGGGTGCGGCGAGCTCCTCGGCGTGCTGCTTCGCCCGGTGCGCCGCGGCCCGGGTGACCTCCACGATGGCCCTGCTCAACTGCTCCGGTGTCTGGCGCATCGCCGCGGCCGTGAGGCGTAGGTCCGTCAGCACGCCGGCGGC
The DNA here is from genome assembly GCF_000308435.1 of Nocardia araoensis NBRC 100135. Lineage (GTDB taxonomy): Bacteria > Actinomycetota > Actinomycetes > Mycobacteriales > Mycobacteriaceae > Nocardia > Nocardia araoensis. The sequence goes on from NZ_BAFR01000035.1 coordinate 14,745, forward strand.
GTCCACGGTCACCTCTACCGATTGGTCGGGAGAACTCGCCTGCGTGCGAGCATTCTCCAGTTCTCCGAACACATCGGCGAGCCGGCTCTGCTGACGTTCGAAGGAGTCGAGGAGGTGTTCGAGCTGGTTGCGCATGCCGCTGTTGGCCGAGCGCAGGCCTTCGCGCTCCCATCGATCCATGCCACGACCTTCCGACTCGAAATCCTCAGCGGACAGCGACGACCGCGGACCTCCGAACGTGCCCATAATGATGACCGACAGGTGCGTGGTTCACCGCTGGTGGGAAGGGAGAAGAACCAGACGCCGTCCGCCCAGGCCGCGACGGGTCTCATCGCCGGTCCGGCAACGCCCCACGCGACATCACCACCAGCAGCCGACCCAGCACCTTCTGTGGGCCGTTGGCCTCGTCCTCACTCGATTCGACCGCGGCGAATCCCTCGGCCAGCGCCCTGCCCGGAACGAACAGACCCTGCTCGAAACAGTTGTCGCCGAGCTGCGCCCGCCACCGCTTGTAGCCGGCGACCACCCGGCTCAGCGTCTGGCCTCGGGGGTCGTTGATCCGCACGTATTCGGTGATGAGCGCGCGTTGCGCCTCCTTGTGTGCCCGGAAACCGCCGGTGAGGTCGATCGCGGCGCCGAGTTCCCGCAGGATCGCGGCATACATCGGTCGCCGTGGAGGACCGGATCGGGTCGTCGCCCGGGAGCGGCCGGCCAACATCCGAGGATCGATCACAGCGGTGTGAGCCAGCACGATCCACGGCGCCACCTCTCCCGGTTGCTCTGCCCTGCTGCGATTCTCGACGGCAGACAGCGAATCCGTCACATCCCGGATCTCGATTCCGCGCAGCACGACCGGCATCCGCGGGAGGACGGTGTCGACAGCATCGGCGATGTCCTGGACCGTTGCCGCGGCGATACCCGCCGCGTCGAATCCGACGATTTCGATGTTGTGCCGAGCGGCCATCTCCCGAGCGATCCGCATGGCCTCGGCGTCGGTTGCTCGGCGCGCCGGTACGCCTGCGGGTTTCGGGGCCCGCTTCCGCTCGGTACGAGCCGGCTCCGGCTTCTTGCCCGCGGGCGGGCGGTCCGGGGTGCGTGGCGGAGATACCCGAGGCGGGGTTTCGTTCGCCGGCGCGCCCGAGGGGCTCGGAGCCTTTGCCCAAGGGGTGCCCGACCCGTTCCGCGTCCACGGCGTACCCGCAGGCGGCTTGCCGGCGTCGTTGCGGCCGCCCGGCATCGTCTGCGGACCTGCCTGCTGCCTCGTCGGTGTACTCGCCGGCGTTCCCTGTCGCTCTGCGCCGTTACCGGGCGTCGTCGGCGATCCGGTCTCGGCCGCCGGGGGTTGGTCACTGGATTTGTCCTCGGGCGATTCGGTTTCTCGGGAATTGCTCGTCGAATCGTCCTGCTGTCCGGGTTCCGGAGGTTGCTGTCCGGACTGCGCGGGCTGCTGGCCAGGATTCGCGGGCTGCTGACCGGATGTCGAGGGTTGCTGACCGGATGCCGTGGGTTGCTGTGTATCGACGCTGCCGCGGTCGTTCGGGGCGTCCGGCTGTGGACGGGCGGATTCTCCGTTCGCCGTGCGATCGAACGTGCCCGGCGACCGTACGAAATCGTCTGTGGGACGGAGGGATTCGCTAGAAGTCGCCTGCGGAATGGGTCCTGCCGGCCGGTTCTGGCTCGGTGCGTTCGTGTACGGGATGCCATCGTCGGCCGACTTTCGGATGTTCTGCCTGCCGTAGTGGTCCCGGTCCTCGAACGCGTCGGCCGCATCCTTCATCGCGGAACTCATCGCCCGTATGTCCGCGACGAGGTCGTCGAACCCATCCAACGTACGGTCGGCACCGGGCTGGTAGGTGTGGGCGAACGTCTCGCCGGCTTCGTCGTCACCCCAGAACTCGCCTTCGTCGGCGAGTGCCGCCTTCAGTTCGTTCGCCACCCGTTCGGCGTCTTCGGCCGCCTGCCGCAGCTCCTCCGCCGATTCGCGCAGCTGGGCCGGGTCGACCGCCAATGCTTCGGCCACGCGACCCCCTAGGTCGATATCGAGACGGCACGGCCGTCTTCGGCTGCTGAACGGGACGTCGCGCATCGGCGAATCGCCACGCGCCAGGTCGACCCGAGCCGAAGCATAGGCGACGTGCGCTGGTGTTCTCGTCGGCGGGAACGTGTGCGGTGGGCGCTGCTGCGCTGGTGATCTACTGCTGACTGCTGGACGAGAATCGCCATATCAAGTTGTCGACCGTGGACGTCGAGCTACCAGATGGAGTGAAGTTCACCCAGTATGTGGCGCGGATGCCTCGGTGCGCGATGAACTTGGTACTGAACGAGAGGCGCGAGGCGTTGCTCATGTACCGCCACCGCTTCATCATCGACCGCTGGGTGTGGGAATTGCCGGGCGGGTATGTGGATCATGCCGAAAATGTCACCGCCGCTGCCGCACGGGAAGTCGAAGAAGAAACGGGATGGCGCCCACGGTCGATGGAACGCCTGGTCACCTACCAGCCGGCGATCGGCACATTGGACCAGCCGCAGGAGATCTACCTCGCCTGGGGCACCGACCTGACCGACACCGAACCCGACGTCAACGAGGCAGAAGACATTCGCTGGATTCCGCTCGAGGAAGCGGCCGCGATGATTGATCGCGGCGAGATCGTCGGCGCGGCGACAGTGGTGGCGGTGTACCGGGCGCTCAGTCTGCCCGCCTAACGATCGGGAGCACCTGCTGGGAATTACCAGCCATCTCGAGTGCTATCAGAAGATGAATGCCGAGAGTTTTCGGCGAACGAGCGGGGTAACCGCCGCAATCCGGGTTCCCGGCCCTATGGGCTCCGCTTATAGCGCCTCCCACCGCCATGGCCGCGTTACCTTTCCGCGCAGACACGCGATCCGATGTTCGGCCTGTTGTGCAGCTGACTTGCCAGCTTCGGCTTGTCCTATGGCAAAGGCCGCCCACCGAAGTTCCTGGATGTCGGCGAAGAGTCGGAAGGTCGGCCATCTCGTGACGTCGTAGCCGCCATAGGCGTGCACGAAAGACAGGTAGTCAGCTTCGGAGACTCGTGCGAAGTCCGCGTAGTCGACGGCGAGTTGAATGAGGTCCCATTCCGGTCGGCCAAGCGACACCTTGTCCAGATCCAGCACCGTAGGAATGCCCGTGGGTGGCACGACCAGGTTGCCTTGCCAGGCATCGCCATGAATCACCGAGAGTCGCGAGGTCTCCGATAGCTCATCATATTGCCGCCGTAGCTCGTCGTAGCGCGTCAGCAGCCACGTTCGGTCATCTTCGTTCACCGTGCCCGCAGTGGCCAACCGCGTGCGAAGACCGCCGAAGGGGGCATATCTCGGCAAGCCGGGGTCGGTGGGTGGTGTCAACGAATGGAGCGCTCGCAGCATGGCTCCGAGTTCGGCAGGCGTAGCTGGCCGATGGTCTGGAACGAGATGCCACCAGGTGACCGGTCGGTCGTCCACCAGGATCGGCTGAGGCAGTTCTGATAACGCTTCCACTGTTGGGATGCCGGAGCTGTTGAGCCACTTCGACACGCGCAGCTCCCGCTCTGCATCGCTCAGACTTCCGGGCTTTCCGATCCGTGCGACGATGTCACCAACCCGGTAAATGGAATGGGATCCTTCGCGGATCACCTCTTGTTCAGTCAGTTTGAGGTCCGCTCGTCGAGCAGCTTCCGTCAGTATCGCCTCGGATGACGTCGCTGCGGTCATAACGATGCTTTCGCCGCAGTTCGACGGGTGATGACTTCGCGCAGTGCCACGACGTCGCTCATCCGCCGGTGACGTGACGAAGCAGCGGCCAATCGTTGAAGTTCGTTCTGGATACGATGCGAATCGAGCCGGCTGGCCTGCGTGGCTGCGCGAATCCCAAGGACAACTGCTTCCTTCGGATCGCCGATCTGCATAGTGAGGGTAGCCAAGCGCGTGAGCGAAAATGTCTGTGAACGGGGGTATTCCGCAGCCTGGAGCTCTACGGCTCGCCGAATTCTAGAGGCTGCCAATTCGATTCGGTGCCGCTTCTGCGCGATCGGGATCAGGGCCTTGCCGGTGCTGCCAAGGTGCTCCGCCTCGTCGTAGAAGCACAGCCAGGGGGCGTCGGTGGCGGGATTGCGCTCAGCAAACTGCTCATCGGCGCGTGCCACCTCGGAGAGTGCGTCGCCCGGTCTTTCCATGGCAGCCAAGTATTGGGCTCGCAGGGCACTCAGCATGGCGCGGGTTGTGGCGGACAGCCGGTCGGACCGCACCTGGGCCAATTCGATGAGCGACAATCCGCCATCAGCGTTGCCAATATATGCCGTCTTGCGTGCCATGTCGGCGAGCGCGCCGGCGCGCAGTTCCCAGGATCCGGCGGTGTCGGCGCACCAAAGTGCGAGCCGGAACCTTCGCTCAGCCGCCGTGTGATCGCCGATGTCGAAAGCGGCGTGCCCGGCGACGCTGGCGAAGTTGCCAATAGCTTCGAGCAGGGCCCGGCGGGTGCCCGGCGACGTCTTTCCTCCGAGTAGCCGCGCGAAGCGGCCGAGTTGTCTGCCCGCGACAAGGCTGATCGAGCCGCCGCCACGCATGTTCTCCACCGAAGCGATTGTGCGCGTTGCTGTTTGGATGTCGATGACCTCGGCCGTGCCGACACGGCTGATCGGCTTGTCGTCTGTGCTCGGGCCGAAAAATTGGGCAGGACCGATGTTTGGATCGAAAGGGCTGAGCAGGTTGATCGCGAGCGTGCCGTCCGACATTCCCGACGCTTTGCGGCGTTGACGATTCGGTACGAAGCCCAGTTCACGATCGGTGGCGTGCAGGATGGCGCGGAAGGCCTCGCGGTAGAGATCGTTGGGCCAGCGGACAGTGCCACGCTCGTAGCGTGCGATGGTGCGGGCATCTAGTTCGCGCCGCTGACCGTGCTGTCGCCAGATGTAGGCGTTGACGGCTTCTGCCAGCTCGGCGCGGCTCATCGTCTGACCAGATGTCATCCGCGACGGTGTGGCTTCCCGTCGCTGCTGGAGTTGCACGTTCGGCTGCATGCGTCCCCTCATCGGTATCGGTCGGTTCAGTCTATCCAGCGGCGCCGATGCTGGGTCGCGGCCGAATTATCTGCCCCGTAACTTGCCCTCTTTCAGAAGGGCTGCGTGCATGAGGCTGGAACCACGGCTCCGATGTCCGGGGCTGTCATGCAAAACGTAATCAGTCGGGGGAGTCGATGAGACCACTTGAATCCGTCCGAGGTGCTCTCGGCGCGGCGCGCCTTACTGACGACGGTATGCGAGCGGTCTTTTGAAAAGGTTCAGCGCCGTCCGGCTCTACCCACGGTAGGCCACAATACCCACACAATAGCCGAGGCCAGTCATGCACCCATTTGTCGCTATTTTGGTAGTCGCGATCCTCGCCACTGCCGCCGCCTTTTGTCTGGGTTTGCGTTTCCTCGATCGCGAGGATGAATCCCCTGCTGCAACGGAACGAATCACGGATGTCTTACCTCGTGTCTCCGTCGCGGAGGCGCACCGGATCATGCAGCAGTATCGCGATTGCCCGGCAGAAACCTGTGACATCAAACGGCTTGCCTACTGGACTTTGGTCGACGCCGGACACATCACACCGTCGCTGCGGGCAGAACGGATCAGCCGATGACCATTACCTTGGCGGACGTAGAGCAGTGGCGTCATTTCCATCGTAACTGTTTCGTGGAGGGTGCTTTTCGTTCCCTCGACGAGGCCAGGTTCGTCCTCAATGCTCATTCGGGGCACGGCCCGAACTGCCTGCAATATCTCGCTGCATCGGCGTACAGCAGCGGCTTGGCAGACGAGGCGCTGGCATGACCCGCATCGGTTGGCTGCGTTGGGATGACGGGACCTGGGCTGCGGTCGACCAGTATGGAATTCCGCATCCGATCGATGTCGACGATTCGGAAGCTGTCGACGACTGCGACGCAACGACGGATTGCCTGCCACCTCGAGTGCTGGCAGAAGATGAGTGCCGACAGCCTCCGGCGAACGAGCGGCCGTGACGAATACGGTCCGCTTCAGCAAACACGAAGGCCGCCTTCACCGGGTGGTGAAAGCGGCCTTCGGTTTCCGGCTGAGCCGGGAAATCAGCGAGTGAACAGCAGCGCTCGCTTGACTTCCTGGATCGCCTTGGTGACCTCGATGCCGCGGGGGCAGGCGTCGGTGCAGTTGAAGGTGGTGCGGCAGCGCCAGACGCCTTCGACGTCGTTGAGGATGTCGAGGCGTTCGCGGGCGCCTTCGTCGCGGCTGTCGAAGATGAAGCGGTGGGCGTTCACGATCGCGGCCGGGCCGAAGTAGCTGCCGTCGCTCCAGTACACGGGGCAGGAGGTGGTGCAGCAGGCGCACAGGATGCACTTGGTGGTGTCGTCGAACCGGGCGCGGTCGGCCTGGCTCTGGATGCGCTCGCGGGTGGGCTCGTTACCCGAGGTGATCAGGTAGGGCTTCACCGCGCGGAACGCGTCGAAGAACGGCTCCATGTTCACCACGAGGTCCTTCTCCACGGGCAGGCCGCGGATCGGCTCGACGGTGACGGTGATCGACTTGCCGTTCTTGGGCAGCATGTCCTTCATCAGCACCTTGCAGGCCAGCCGGTTGACGCCGTTGATCCGCATGGCGTCGGAACCGCAGACGCCATGCGCGCAGGACCGGCGGAAGGTCAGCGTGCCGTCCAGGTAGGACTTGATGTAGATCAAGACGTTCAGGAAGCGGTCGGTCGGCAGGGCGGGCACCTGGAAGGACTCCCAGTGCGCTCCCTTGCCGTCCTCCGGGTTGAACCGGGCCACCTTGACGGTGATCATGACCGAGCCCTCGGGGACCGGAGCGGGCTTCTGCGAAGAGGGTGCTTCGGCAACGGCAGTCATCAGTACTTACGCTCCATCGGCTCGTAGCGGGTCTGCACCACCGGCTTGAAGTCCAGGCGGATGTCCGACAGGAGCTCCGAGCCCTCCTTGTAGGCCATGGTGTGGCGCATGAAGTTCACGTCGTCGCGGTCCGGGTAGTCCTCGCGGGCGTGACCGCCGCGCGATTCCTTCCGGTTGAGCGCGCCGACCACGGTGACCTCGGCCAACTCGAGCAGGAAGCCGAGCTCGACGGCCTCGAGCAGGTCGCTGTTGTAGCGCTTGCCCTTGTCCTGCACGGTGATCCGCGCGTAACGCTCCTTGAGCGCGTGGATGTCGGTGAGCGCCTGCTTGAGCGTGTCCTCGGTGCGGAACACGGAGGCGTTGTTGTCCATCGAACGCTGCAGCTCGGTGCGGATGTCGGCGACCCGCTCGTCGCCGTGCTCGCTCAGCAACTGGGTCAGCCAGTCCTGCACCATCTGCGCCGGGTTCTCCGGCAGGTCGACGAACTCGCTGCGCTGCGCGTACTCCGCGGCGGCGATGCCTGCGCGGCGGCCGAACACGTTGATGTCCAGCAGCGAGTTGGTGCCCAGACGGTTGGCGCCGTGCACCGAGACGCACGCGCACTCGCCCGCGGCGTACAGGCCGGGGACGACGTCGCTGTTGTTGCGCAGCACCTCGCCGCGGATGCGGGTCGGGATGCCGCCCATCACGTAGTGGCAGGTGGGGAACACCGGCACCAGTTCCTTCACCGGGTCCACACCCAGGTAGGTGCGGGAGAACTCGGTGATGTCGGGCAGCTTCTCCTCGAGCACGTCCTCGCCGAGGTGGGTCACGTCGATGTAGACGTAGTCCTTGTTCGGGCCCGCGCCGCGACCCTCCAGCACCTCGAGCACCATCGAGCGGGCGACGATATCGCGCGGCGCGAGGTCCTTGATGGTGGGGGCGTAGCGCTCCATGAACCGCTCGCCGTCGGCGTTGCGCAGGATGCCGCCCTCGCCGCGGACCGCCTCGGAGATCAGGATGCCGAGCCCGGCCAGGCCCGTCGGGTGGAACTGGTGGAACTCCATGTCCTCCAGCGGCAGGCCCTTGCGGAACACGATGGCCATGCCGTCACCGGTCAGGGTGTGCGCGTTCGAGGTGGTCTTGTACATCCGGCCCGAGCCGCCGGTGGCGAACACGATCGACTTGGCGTGGAAGACGTGGATGTCGCCGGTGGCCAGCTCGTAGGCGACCACACCGGTGGCGACCGGGCCGCGCTCGGTCTCGGTGAGCACCAGATCCAGCACGTAGAACTCGTTGAAGAACTCCACGTCGTGCTTGACGCAGTTCTGGTACAGCGTCTGCAGGATCATGTGGCCGGTGCGGTCGGCGGCGTAGCACGCGCGACGGACCGGGGCCTTGCCGTGATCGCGAGTGTGCCCGCCGAAGCGCCGCTGGTCGATCTTGCCCTCGGGCGTCCGGTTGAACGGCAGGCCCATCTTCTCCAGGTCGAGCACCGCGTCGATGGCCTCTTTGGCCATGATCTCCGCGGCGTCCTGGTCGACCAGGTAGTCACCACCCTTGACGGTGTCGAAGGTGTGCCATTCCCAGTTGTCCTCTTCGACGTTGGCCAGCGCGGCGCACATGCCGCCCTGGGCAGCGCCGGTGTGGCTGCGGGTCGGGTACAGCTTGGTCAGCACCGCCGTCCGAACACGCGGGCCGGCCTCGATCGCGGCGCGCATGCCCGCGCCACCCGCGCCGACGATGACGACGTCGTAGCGGTGCTCCTGAACGGGTCGGGATTCAGTCATCGAGGGGGCCTGTTCCTAACTGATGTTGGGGTCGAAGGTGAAGATGACGTAGGTGCCCACGCCCATGATCAGGATCATCGAGACGGCCAGCAGGGTCTTGAGCCAGAACCGGGTCGAGTCCTTGCGGGAGTAGTCGTCGATGACGGTGCGCAGGCCGTTGCCGCCGTGCAACTGCGCCAGCCACAGCATGGTCAGGTCCCAGAACTGCCAGAACGGGCTGGACCAGCGGCCCGCGACGAAGGCGAAGTTGAGCCGCTTCACGCCGCCGTCGAGCAGCAGCATGATCGCCATGTGGCCGAGTACGAGCACGATCAGCAGCAGGCCGGAGAAGCGCATGAACAGCCAGGCGTACTTCTCGAAGTTGTTGTTCGAGCGCGCTCGCGGCGAGCGCGGCAGGTCCAGGCTGGCCGGACGGTCGTACGACTTTCCGATGACGGGTGCGCTCATTTCAGTGCTCCGTGAACAGGTAGAAGAACTGGCGCCCGATCGCCGGAACGGCCAGCAGGAACCAGATCGCGAGAATGATCCAGAGCATCAGGCGCTGGTACTTCGGGCCCTTGGACCAGAAGTCCACCAGGATCACGCGGACGCCGTTGAGCGCGTGGAACAGGACGACGACGACCAGGGCCATCTCCATCAACGCGACAATGGGCGTCTTGTAGGTCTCGATCGCTTCGTTGTATGTATCCGGGCTCACGCGCACGAGGGCGGTGTCCAGCACGTGGACGAAGAGGAAGAAGAAGATGGTGACGCCGGTGATCCGGTGCAGCGCCCACGACCACATTCCGGGGTCGCCTCGGTACAGCGTCTTCCGCTTCGGCTGGGCCGGAGCTTCAATCGTGGTCATAGAGTGCGGTGCCTCCAACGTCGTTGATGGACCCGGTCGCAGGTCCGACGCCGACGGCGTGGCGGGCGAATGCCCAGGTGGCTGTACTCCGGCCCGTCGCAGGGAACCTGAACCGATCTGTTCTGGACTCTAATCCTCCAGCAATCCCGGAACTAATTCGGCGTACCGTGCGTTGCGCGACACCGGATCGGGTTAGGCTTACCTTTCTTGATGGGTGCGGGGTTCCGTCGTGGCCCTCGCGCGGCCGTGATCGGGTCGATCCTGGAGGGGTCCCTTATGTCGGAAATCGACTGGAAACTGTTGCGTGACAACGCATTCCAAGTTATGCGCAACGCCTATGCACCGTACTCGCGGTTTCCGGTCGGCGCCGCGGCTCTCAGTGTCGATGGCCGAATGGTGAGCGGTTGCAATGTGGAAAATGTCTCATACGGTTTGGGCCTGTGTGCCGAATGTGTACTCATCGGTAACTTGATTTCGGGGGGTGGGGGGCGCCTTCGGGCCATCTCCGTCACCGATTCGCGCGGCGAAATCCTGATGCCCTGCGGGCGCTGCCGCCAATTGCTCCACGAGCACGGTGGGGCCGATCTCCTTGTCGATCACAAGGCCGGGCCGGTGCCGTTGCGCACGCTGTTGCCGGACGCGTTCGGCCCCGACGACCTGGACGCCGGGCAGGTGTAGGGGGCTCCATCCCATCGGCGAGAACCCGGGCACGCGCCGGCCCATGCCAAACTGGCGACCGTGACGGCACTGGACGCGGTTTCGATCATCACCACCAAACGAGACGGCGGGGAGCTGTCGGACGCGCAGATCGACTGGGTGGTCGACGGCTTCACTCGCGGCGCGGTTGCCGACGAGCAGATGTCCGCGCTGGCCATGGCGATCGTCTGGCGCGGGATGACGCGGCGTGAGACCGCGCGGTGGACCGCCGCGATGATCGCCTCCGGGCGGCGCATGGACCTCACCGGCCTGCCGCGCCCCACCGTGGACAAGCACTCGACCGGCGGGGTGGGCGACAAGATCACGCTGCCGCTGGCGCCGCTGGTCGCGGCGTGCGGCGCGGCGGTGCCGCAGTTGTCCGGGCGCGGTCTCGGCCACACCGGCGGCACCCTGGACAAGCTGGAATCCATACCCGGCTGGCAGGCGGACGTGCCCGCGTCGCGCATGCGCGAACTCCTGACCGATCCCGCCATCGGCGCGGTGATCTGCGCGGCGGGCGCCGACCTCGCGCCGGCGGACCGACGGCTCTACGCCTTGCGCGACGTCACCGGCACGGTCGAATCCATCCCACTGATCGCCAGCTCGATCATGAGCAAGAAGATCGCCGAGGGCACAGCGGCGCTGTTGCTGGACGTCAAGGTCGGCTCCGGCGCGTTCCTGAAGACCCTCGACGGGGCGCGGGAACTGGCCACCGCGATGGTCGAACTCGGCGCCGACGCGGGTGTGCGGACGGTCGCGCTGCTCACCGCCATGGACACCCCCCTCGGCCGCACCGCGGGCAATGCCCTGGAAGTGGCGGAATCGGTGGAGGTGCTCGCGGGCGGCGGTCCCGCCGACGTCGTCGAGCTGACCATCGCCTTGGCGCGCGAGATGGTGGCGCTGGCCGGTCTCGACGCCGACCCCGCCGCCGCGCTGGCCGACGGCCGGGCGATGGATCACTGGCGCGCGATAGTCCGCGCCCAGGGTGGCGACCCGGACGCGAAGCTGCCCACGGCGAAACACACCGAGATCGTGCGCGCCGACGCCGACGGCGTGCTGACCCGGCTGGACGCGATGGGTGTCGGCATCGCCGCCTGGCGCCTCGGTGCGGGCCGGGCACGTCAGGGCGATCCCGTTCAGTTCGGCGCGGGCATCGAAATGCACGCCAAGCCCGGCGACGCCGTGACAGCAGGTCAGCCTCTGCTCACGCTGCACACCGATACGCCCGAGGCGTTTCCCGGGGCCATCGCGGCCTTGCGCGACGCCGTCACGATCGGAACCGATGCCGCACCCGCTGCGGACTCGCTGGTTCTCGACCGCATCGTGGCCTGAGGGGTACATCCGCAGGATCCGAGCGCGGATGCTGCGCCGCGCTCGCTGCTGTGGCGCAGAACCGGTCGGTGTCCGGTGGTGGACCGGTCCGCATCCGGTGGGCAACGAGATAGTGGTAACAGCTGGAGTCGGCTGCCGTTTGGGCGCGCTGCGGCTACCGTCGATACATGACTGGACCGATGCCTTTGACCCTCGCCTCGATCCGCCAAGCGCCGAAAGCGTTGCTGCACGACCACCTCGACGGTGGCCTGCGGCCCGCGACGGTGCTCGACCTCGCCGTGCAGTGCGGCTACGAGGATCTACCCGCCGACGACGAGGCGTCGCTGGCGGCCTGGTTCCGTGACGCGGCCGACAGCGGATCGCTGGAACGGTACCTGGAGACCTTCGCGCACACCGTCGCCGTGATGCAGACCCCGGAGGGCCTGCGCCGGGTCGCCCGCGAATGCGCCGAAGACCTCGCTGCCGACGGCGTCGTGTACGCGGAGGTGCGGTTCGCCCCCGAACAGCACCTCGAGCGCGGACTCACGCTGGACGAGGTGGTCGAACACACGCTGGCCGGGTTCCGGGAAGGCGAGGCGGCCGCCGCAGGCAGTGGACACCCGATCGTGGTGACCTGCCTGCTCACCGCGATGCGGCATGCCGCACGCTCGCGGGAGATCGCGGAACTCGCGGTGCGCTTCCGCGATCGCGGAGTGGGCGGTTTCGACATCGCCGGTGCGGAGGCCGGTTACCCGCCGAGCAGGCACCTGGACGCCTTCGAATACATGCGCGCCAACAGCGCGCACTTCACCATCCACGCGGGCGAAGCCTTCGGTCTGCCGTCCATTCACGAGGCACTCGCGTTCTGCGGCTGTGACCGGCTCGGCCACGGCGTGCGGATCACCGACGACATCAGCGTGCCCGGTGCCATGGAGGACGCACAGCTCGGGCTGGTCGCCAACTATGTCAGGGACATGCGCATCCCGCTGGAGCTGTGTCCGTCGTCGAACGTGCAGACCGGCGCCGTGCCCTCGCTGGACAAGCACCCGTTCGACCTGCTGGCCCGCCTGCGTTTCCGCGTCACGGTCAACACCGACAACCGGCTGATGAGCGACACCAGCATGAGCCGGGAAATGCTCAAGCTGGTCGAGACGTTCGGCTACGGCTGGAGCGATCTGGAACGGTTCACCATCAACGCCATGAAGTCGGCGTTCATCCCGTTCCCCGAGCGGCTGCGGATCATCGACGACATCATCAAGCCCGGATACGCGGTGCTGATCGGGTAGGACCGGGGGTAGGCGGCGCCGGTCACCGCTCTGCGACGGAAGTGGTCGGCGGCGAGGTTCCGCGGCCGGTCGGCAACCGGTTCGCTAGCGTGGCGTAATGGCGACTTTGCGCATCCCCCGACGGTTCAACGGACCGCCCGACTCCGGCAACGGCGGCTACGTGGCCGGTCTGCTCGCCGACCAGCGCGACGAGCAGACCGTCACCGTCATCCTGCGCAGCCCGCCGCCCCTGGAGACGCCGCTCGACGTGCGGGACGAACGGCTCTACGACGGGGACCGGCTGATCGCCGAGTCCAAGAGCGGCGAACTCGAGCGCGACGCACCGCGTCATGTCGCGTTCGCCGACGCGGCGGAGGCGTCGCGCAGCTACACGAGCATCGAAATGTTCGCGTCCTGCTTCGTCTGCGGCAGCGGCCGGGCGGACGGTCTGCGCATCGAACCCGGTCGGGTCGACGCGCACCGAGTGGCCGCGCCGTGGGTGCCCGACGCCACCGTGCCGCTGGGACCGCCACTGCTGTGGGCCGCGATGGACTGTCCCGGCGGCTGGTCGCTGCCCGGCATGCTCGAACGTCCCGCGCTGCTCGGCTCGATGACCGCGACGGTGCACGGCATTCCCCAGGTCGACGAGCGCTGCGTCGTGGTCGGCGAGTTCCACGGCGAGCAAGGCCGCAAATGTTTTGCCTCGACCGCGGTCTACGGCGCCGACGAACGCCTGCTCGGGCAGGCCGAGCAGGTCTGGATCCGCCTGACCTGATTACTGCTTGTCGAGCCGGGATTCCAGGTTGCGTTCCAGTTCCCGCCAGGCCTGCGCCTCGGCGGTGAACGGCGGGTTGGGCGCCAACCGGGTGGGGTCGGGATTGAGCAGGTAGGAGACGTACCAGCCCAGCGGGGTGGATTGGGCCAGGGCCTGCTCGACCGTGTCGTCGTCGGCGTAGTCCGCCGCGTCGGTGAACAACTCGACCGCCAGATCGAGCTGTTCGATGTCGACCGCCTCCGGGCCTTCGGCCAGGTCCTCGGCCAAGCCGGGCAGCACGTAGACGTTCTCGTCGGTGACCTCGACCTCCAGCGAGCCGTCCACCGCCGCGGTCTGCACGTCGGCGAAGGTGCTCACGCGGGCCAGATCGTGCTCGTGGTCGTCGGCGAGGTAGCGGGCCAGCGCGCGCTCGGAGGGGAACACGGTGATCGAGCCCTTGGAACCGAGGAAGATCGGTTCGTCGTCGAGGTAACACCGCAGCGTGAAGACGCTGCCCTCGGACGTGATGATCTTGACCGGGTCGATGCCGACCTCGTGCCAGAACGACTCGTCCTCGTCGTCGTCCTCGTCGTCCTCGTCTTCTTCTTCGAGGTCGACGGGTTCGAACTCCTCGTCCTCGTCGCTGTCGGCCGCGTCGTCGGCGTCGACCACGTTCTCCTCGGCGGCCAGCAGTTCGGCTTCGGCGACCGCGACCGCCTCGGCGTCGACCTCCGGCGTCCGGACCACGGAGTCGATGGCGTCCAGAACGTCGTCCCAGCCCTTGGCGATGGCCGCGCCGATCTGGTCCCACAGCTCCTCGCCGTCGCGCCCGACGAACGCGTTCACGCCACCGGGCAGCGCGCCGAGCACCGGATGCGAACCGAAGAACTTGGTCACCGTCTCGAGTTCGCACACCTCGCCGATGTTGCGGACCATGCCGAGTGTGTCCTCCAGCTCGGCGACGGTGTCGACGTCGGGCTCGCCCGCCGCCAGCTCCGGCACCGCGACCAGATCGAAGGAGAAGTTCTCCTCCGGCTCCAGCTCGACCGCCGACAGACCCGCGACGACCTTCCACGCCGGATGGTCCACGAGGTCGTTGTCGGCGTTGGTGCGGATGAATGCGGCCAGCTCCGCCACGGACTCGAAACCGTAGAGGGCGTCCTCGTGACCGAGGAACGCCTCCCACTCGTCGTCACCGTCTCGCCAGCGCGGTGCCCACAAGGTGACGAGATCGCCGTCGGTCAGGCCGAGCTCGATCGGGACGATGTCTCCAGAAGCCATGTGCGGAAGCCTATCGACCTTCCGCGTCAGGCACTATCCGGCCCGCCCCCATTCGTGCCCGCGGGCGGGTCCGCGGCGGGGACGAACGACTCGTTCAGTGTCGCAACGACCTTGGATCGCTGTGCGCCGGCGTCCTCGGCGGCCTGCCTGCACGCCCAGACGATCAACTGCCCGACCTCCGCGGGCGGCAGCGAGGTGACCGATTCCGCCAAGGTCAGACCGACCAGCGCGCCATCGCTGTTCACCTCGACGCTCACCGCGCCGTCGTCCGAGGTCCACCGCCCACGCACCTGCTTCAGCCCGTACAGCGCGGCCTCCAGCGCCTCCAGTTTCTGGGTGGCCGACGCGACCAGGGCGTCCATCTCCGCACTCATACCGGCCTCATCCAGCTCGTCGGTCCCGTGTCCGCGTCGTCGATCCGGTCCAGCTCGTCCACCGCCTGCTGGCGGGTGGGCAGGCCGAGCCGGTCGAGGATGTCCGAGGGCATGCCCGCCTCGGCGAGCAGTTCGCGCCGCCGCGCCCGCGCCGCGATGGCGGAACGCTGGGTGAGCCGCAGGATCTCGTTCGCGAGCGACTGTGCGCCGTAACGGTATTCGCTGCGCTCGAATTTGATCTCCACCGGCATGCCCTGATCGGTGGCGCGCACCGAGATGGTGCCGGACCGGTTGCTGCTGGCCGCCACCGTGACGTTGGGGATTTGGGGTCGGGTCATGCCGTCGGCCTGTAGAAGCCGTGGAAGTCCATGCCTGAGTTCTCCGTTCGAATCGAGCTGATCTGGACCGGGTCACCCGCCTCGACGAACTGTCCGTTGCCGATCACCATGGCCACGTGGCCGTCCCAGATCGCGAGGTCGCCGGGCATCAGGTCGCCGGCGGACACCGGCGTGGCCCCGCTGCTCTGGTCGGCCGCGAGCCGGGGCAGGTCGACGCCCGCCTCGCCGTAGGCGTATTTGGTGAGCCCGCTGCAGTCCAATCCCGCGCCGGGGGTGTTGCCGCCCCAGACGTAGGGCGTGCCGACGGCGCCGATCGCGGACCGGACCGCCGTTGCGGCCTGTTCGTTGGGGGCCTCGACGACACTGCCGTCGGGCAGCGTGATCTTCACGCCCTTGCCGTCGTCGGGCGCCCCGGACGAACCGGTGTCCGGCCTAGGAGTGCCCGATGTGCCCGGCGTGCCTCGGGAACTGCGCGAGGACTGCGACTGTAGCGGTGTGGCCATCACGGTGCTCAGTAACGAGCCGGCACCGTTGAGCACGCCGGACGCGGCGGACGCCGCCTGCTGCACGCCCGCGGCGGGCACACCGGCGAGCGACGGGGTGGGCGGCGGCGGGGTCAGGTCGTTCATCGACGCGGTGTGCGTCTGCAATTCGTTCTGCACTCGGCCGACTACGTTGAGCGCTTGGTTGAGATGGTCGATCGCCGAGCCGACGAGCACCGTCAACCCCTCCGGCGTCGCCAGCACCGGACCCATGCTCGCCGCGGTGTTCACAAACGACTGCGCGATGTCGGTGAGCTCTTTCTGGCCCGTCTCGACCTCGCCCGCGGCTTGGTTCACCACCGTGGCCATCTCGTTGCCGCGATCGGAGATGGTGGCGGCGGAGGTCTGCACGCGCAGCGCTTTCGCGGTGGCCGCGTCGGCGGCGCGGCCGTCCCACGCGGTATTCATCGCGTTGATGCTGTCGCGGCCCATCTGATGGATCTGGTCGACCACGACCGAGGTGCTGCGCAGCGCGTCGGTGGGGCCGCCCGCGGGCAGCACGCCGCTGCCGAAGCTGGCGAGCAGGTCCAGGATCGGCTGGGCCAGTGCGTTGACATCGATCACGCGCTCACTCCAGCTCGGTGGACGCGTTCCGCAGCGCTCCGGCGTGGGCGGCGTCGGTCTCGGTGAGGACGGCCGCCGCACCGGTGGCCGCGCCGCCCATGCTGGTCAGGACCGCCGACAGCTGGCCGATCGAGGCCACGTGCCCGGCGTGCGCCGCGGCGTAGGCCGCCATGAAGTCACCACCGATCAGCCCCATGATCGGGCCGAGCAGCGCGGGCTCCGCCGCCGCGGCGCTCGCCCCGGCCGCCGCCATCTCACCCGCCATGACGTGGGCGGTCGCGCCGTAGGCCGCGATGCCTTCGGTGTCCGCCGACATCTTTCGCATCAGAGTTCCCCCATCTGTTGTTCCCAGGCAGAGTACGTCATCTACTTGGTTCGACGCGCGCTGTTGCGTTTCGGTTCCGCCGCTTCGAAAAAAAGTCCGGTGGCGTCCAGCGGTGCGTTCGCGACCGACCTTATCGTTCCCTCATGCGCACCCACACCGTGGACCATCCACTCGCCGCAGCCTTGCTCACCACCATGCGGGACGAGCGAACACCGAATCCGGGTTTCCGTGCCGCGCTGCGGGATCTGACCGGGATCCTGATCTACGAGGCGCTGCGCGACGCGGAGGTGGAGCGCTTCGAGATCGTCACCCCGGTCGCTCCCACCGAAGGCACCAGGCTGGCCCACCCGCCGCTGCTGGTTCCGGTGCTGCGCGCCGGACTCGGCATGGTCGACGCGGCCGCCGAGCTGATCCCGGACGCCAGGATCGGATTCGTCGGTCTCGCCAGGGACGAGGACACCCACCTGCCGGTGCCCTACATGGAATCGCTGCCTGCGGATCTCGCCGGGCTGCCGGTCTTCGTGCTCGACCCGATGCTGGCCACCGGCGGCTCGATGCGGCACACCCTGGAGCTGCTCGCGGCACGCGGCGCCACCGACATCACCGCGGTGTGCGTCGTCGCGGCTCCGGAAGGCATTGCGGCACTGGCCGACTCGGGCCTGCCGGTGCGGCTGGTCACCGCCGTGGTCGACGCGGGACTGAACGAGAACGCCTATATCGTTCCCGGCCTCGGCGACGCCGGCGACAGGCAATTCGGCCCGCGCTGAACCTGTCAGGAGCGCGGGTCAGAACTTCTCGCAGAAGTCGCGCAGCGCCGAGAGGCGTTCCCGTGCGGCGGCTCGCGCGGCCGGAAGATCGGCGCGCGAGCCGACCGGTTCGACCACCTCCAGGTAGCACTTGAGCTTCGGCTCGGTGCCGGAAGGGCGGACGACCACGCGGCAGGAAGCACCCTCGAAAATCAGTGCGTCGGTGCGCATCCTGCCCCGCACCCGGAGTTGATCGGTGTACTCCACCGGCTCGCCCGCGATCTCGTGTGGCGGATCCGCCCGCAACCGCTCGACCGCGGCAGCCGCCTCGGCGGCCGAGGCGAGTCGCAGCGACACCTGATCGCCCGCATGCACGCCGAATTCCACCGCGTAGTCGTCGAGTTGGTCGTTCAGGTCGCGGCCCTCGGCCTTCAGCCGGGCCACCAGGTCGGCGGCCAGCACCGCGGCGGAGATTCCGTCCTTGTCGCGGACCGCCGCCGGGTCGACGCAGTGGCCGATCGCCTCCTCGTAGGCGTAAACCAAGCCGTCGCCCGCCCGGGCCAGCCATTTGAATCCCGTGAGCGTTTCCGCGTAGCGGCCGCCGCGCGCGGGCGCCAGCTTCGACAGCAGCCGCGAGGACACGATCGTCGTGGCCACCAGCGCATCGTCCGGGGCGGTGCGCAGTACGCAATCGCCGAGGAGCACGCCGGTCTCGTCGCCGCGCAGCATCCGCCAGGTGCCGTCCGGGCGCGGGATGCCGACCGCGCACCGGTCGGCATCCGGATCGAGTGCGATCGCCACATCCGCGCCGACCCGGGCCGCCGTCGCGAGCAACAGATCGGTCGCGCCGGGTTCTTCCGGGTTGGGGAACGCGACGGTGGGGAAGTCGGGGTCCGGCTCGAACTGCTCGTCGACCACATGGATATCGGGAAAACCTGCCGCGCGGAGCGCTTCGACAGCGAGTTCGCCGCCGACGCCGTGCAGCGGGGTGAGCGCGATCCGGATTCCGGCGCGCTCGCCCGGTCCGCCGATCCGGGCGGGCAATCCGGCGACGCGCTCGAGGTAGTGCCGCACGACCTCGTCGTCGGCGGGGGTGACCGGCACGCGGTCGATCGGCTCGGCGACCGCCTCGATGCAGCGCTCGATCTCCGCGTCGGCCGGGGCGATCAGCTGTGATCCGCCGTCGAGGTAGACCTTGTAGCCGTTGTCGGTGGCCGGATTGTGCGAGGCGGTGATCTGCACGCCCGCGACCGCGCCCAGCTCACGCACCGCGTATGCGACCACGGGGGTGGGCAGCGGCCGCGGCAGCAACGTCACCGGGAAGCCCGCGGCGGCGAAGATCTCCGCGGTGGCCGCTGCGAACTCGGCGGAACCGTGCCTGGCATCGCGTCCGACGACCACCGTGCCACCGCCGAGGCAGCGGTCGCGCAGCCATGCCACGAGCCCGGCGGTCGCCCGGCTCACCGTGGTGACGTTCATGCCGTCCGGGCCGTCGCGCAGCGGTCCGCGCAGGCCTGCCGTGCCGAAGCGCAGCATCTACACCCGTTCCAGCACGCCGCGCAGCAGTTTGCCGAGCCGGGGCGCTGCGGCGTGGCCTTCGGCGAGCACCTCCGCGTGGGACAGATGGGCGCCGGTGACCCCCGCGGCCAAGTTGGTGACCAGCGAGATGCCCAGCAGCCGGGCGCCGAGCGCACGGCAGGCGATGGCCTCCAACACCGTGGACATGCCGACCAGATCCGCGCCGATGGTGCGCAACATCCGGATCTCGGCGGGCGTCTCGTACTGCGGCCCGGTGAGGCCCGCGTAGACGCCTTCGGCCAGGCTCGGGTCGATCTCCCTCGCCAGCGCCCGCAACTCCGGATCCCAGGCGTCGACCAGGTCGACGAAGGTCGCGCCCGCCAGCGGCGTGCGGCCGGTCAAGTTGAGATGGTCGCTGATCAGCACCGGCTCACCCACCCGGAGACCGGATCGGATACCGCCCGCGGCGTTGGTCAGCACCACGATCTCCGCGCCCGCCGCCACCGCCGCCGACACCGGGTGCACCACATCGGCCGGCTGATACCCCTCGTAGAGGTGCTGGCGGCCCATCAGCAGCAGCACGGCGTTGTCGTCCACCTGAACGGAGTGGATCATGCCGACATGGCCCTGTGCGGTCGGCGTCCCGAAACCGGGCACCTCCGGCATCGGCACCGACGCCCGCGGCGCCCCGATCTCCGCGGCCGCGTCCTGCCAGCCCGACCCCAGCACCACCGCGACCCGGTGGCGCGACACTCCCGTACGTTCGGCGATCGCCTCGGCGGCCTGTTCGGCAAGCATGATCGTCACGATAGTGGATTTCCAGCGCCGGGCCGCGAACGGAACAAGCTTCGGTCGCGCTTTCGCTCTGGTCGGCGGTCGACTGCTACCCGTCAGTAGGGGGTCTTGCGAGGCCCGTTACGCTGCACCGCATGCCGTATCTGGAACGCCAAGGGGAAGTGTTCGTCGTCTACCTCGGGGCCGAGGGGCAGACGGATAGCGAGAACCGTTTCCACCCGGATTGGATCGACGCGTTCCACGGGTTGCTGGACGAGGTGGAGAGCTCTGCGGGGCCTGCCGCGCTGGTGACGACGGCGACCGGGAAGTTCTTCAGCAACGGTCTGGACACCGATTGGCTGTTCGGCAACCTGGACAAGATGCACGGCTACCTCGACCGCGTGCACTCGCTCTACACCCGCCTGCTCGCCTTCCCGCTGCCGACCGTCGCGGCGATCAACGGCCATGCCTTCGGCGCGGGCGCCATGCTCGCGACCTCGCACGATTTCCGGGTGATGCGCGCCGATCGCGGCTTCTACTGCCTGCCCGAGGTGCACCTGGGCATGCCGTTCACCATCGGGATGAACGCCCTGCTCGCCGAGCGGCTGACCAACCAGGTCTGCGTACAGGCGATGACCACCGGCCACCGCTACCCGGCCGACGAGGCGATCGCCGCGGGCATCGTGGACGGCAAGGCCGAAGCCGACGAATTGCTCGCGACCGCCGTCCAGCGGGCCGCGGCACTGGCGAGCAACCGCAAGCCCAATCTGCCGGTGATCAAGCGCGCGCTGCACGCGAAAGCGCTGGCCGGCCTCGCGGTCCCGACCACCCCGGAAAACCTGGCCTTCGGCGCGAGCTGACCGCCGCGCCCAGGGCACTTCAACCGCGTCTTGCGCGCGAAGCGAGACCGAGCCTGTTCGTTCGCGGCCCGGCTCGCGCAAACGCGAGCCACAAAGGGGCCGCGAACACGCCGCGCGAACGCGCGGCCGAACAAACACAGTGCGAGACTGTGTTGCATGCCACCATCGCGCAGCGGTCGCCAGGAAGCGCAGCACGACGGCAACGCGGTCCGCGGGGTCGACGCCACCGCTCGCGGTGACGCGGCGATCCGCGCCGCGTCCGCCGAGCTGATCGCGCTCTCGCACGCGATTCACGACGAGCCGGAGCTGGCGTTCGAGGAGACCCGCAGCGTCGCCAAGACCATCGCACCGCTCGCCGAGCGCGGCTTCGAGATCGAGCGCGGCGTCGCCGAACTGCCCACCGCCTTCCGCGCACGCTACGGCAGTGGCTCGCTGACCGTCGGCATCTGCGCCGAATACGACGCCCTTCCCGAGATCGGCCACGCCTGCGGGCACAACATCATCGCCGCCTCCGCGGTGGGCGCGGCGCTCGGTCTCGCCGAGGTCGCCGATGCGCTCGACCTCACCGTGCTGGTGTTCGGCACCCCGGCCGAGGAGAGCGGCGGCGGCAAGGTGCTCATGCTGGAGCGCGGCGTGTTCGACGATGTCGCGATGGCGATGATGGTGCATCCGGGCCCGCTCGACATCGTCGGCGCCCGCTCGCTGGCTCTCGCCGACGTGTCGGTGGTCTTCCACGGGCGCGAGGCGCACGCCAGCGCGGCGCCGGAACAGGGCCGCAACGCCGGCGACGCGGTCACCGTCGCGCAGGTCGCCCTTGGGTTGTTGCGGCAACATCTCCTGCCCGGCCAGCAACTGCACGGTATAGTCGGCGACGGTGGCGTAGCTCCCAACATCGTGCCCGGACGTGCGGAACTGCTGTATTACCTACGCGCAGTCGACTCCGCATCCCTCGACGATCTGATGCGACGAGCGTCGGCTTGCTTCGAGGCGGGCGCCCTCGCGACCGGCTGCACCCACGAAATCCGGACGCTCGCGCCGACCTATACCGAGCTGACCCCGGATCCGGAGCTGTTGCTCGTCTATCGCGAGCAACTCATCGGATCGGGACGCGTGCCGCTCGCTCCGGAGTTCGAGGCGCAACGGCCGCTGGGCAGCACCGATATGGGGAACGTCACCAATGTCATTCCGGGCATTCACCCGGTCATCGGCATCGACGCCGGTGGTGCGGTGACACATCAGCCAGGCTTCGCCGCGGCCAGCGTCAACGCCTCGGCGGATCGTGCGGTCCTCGACGGTGCGCTCGCGCTCGCGCGTACCGCAATCGCCGTCGCTCGCGATGACATCCATAGAGACAGGTTGTTGCAACGGCTAGTTCAACGACAGGAGGACATTCGGTGAGCACAACCGGCCGTTCTGCGGCGCCGGCGACGGGCCCGGCAGCGGGCATCCGTGTGGCCATGGAGGGCCTCGGCAGCTCCGCAGTGTCGGAAACCGGGGGATCAGGGCGGGAAGCGGTGGAGTCGTGGTTGGCCGATCACACGGTCGATCTCGTCCAGTGGCGCAGGCACATCCATGCCAATCCGGAGCTGTCCCGCACCGAGTTCGGCACCACCGAGTTCGTCTCGGCGTGGCTGACCAAGGCGGGGCTGACGCCGCAGGTGCTGCCCGGCGGCACCGGCCTGATCTGTGACCTCGGACCGGACGGGCCGCGAATCGGCCTGCGCGCCGACATGGACGCGCTGCCGCTGCAGGAGTTCACCGGACTGCCCTTCGCGTCGACGGTCCCCGGCGTGTCGCACGCGTGCGGCCACGACGCGCACACCACCATCCTGCTCGGCACGGCGCTGGCGTTGGCCGAGGTGCCGGAGCTGCCGGTCGGCGTGCGGCTGGTCTTCCAGCCCGCCGAGGAGGTCATGCCTGGTGGCGCGGTCGACGTGGTCGCCACCGGCGCGATGACCGGCGTCGAGCGAATCTTCGCGCTGCACTGCGACCCGCGTCTGGAGGTCGGCCGGGTGGGTATCCGCGTCGGCGCGATCACCTCCGCGGCCGACACCATCGAGCTGGTGCTCGATTCGCCCGGCGGCCATACCTCGCGCCCGCACCTGACCAGCGACTTGGTCTACGCGATCGGCTCGGTCATCACCGGCCTGCCCGGCCTGCTCAGCCGCCGCATCGACCCGCGCACCAGCACCGTGATGGTCTGGGGCGCGGTGAGCGCGGGCAAGGCGCCGAACGCCATCCCGCAGACCGGCATGCTCACCGGCACCATCCGCACCGGAGATCACGCGACCTGGTCGTTGCTGGAGCCGATGGTGCGGGAGATCGTCGACGGCCTGCTCGCCCCGACGGGCGTGCGGTACCAGCTCAACTACCGGCGCGGCGTGCCGCCCGTGGTCAACGACGAGCACTCCACCCGCATCTTCGAGGACGCCATTCGCGCACTGGGCCCCGACGCGCTGGCCGACACTCCGCAGTCCGGCGGCGGCGAGGACTTCTCCTGGTATCTGGAGGAGGTGCCGGGCGCGATGGCGCGCCTCGGCGTCTGGTCCGGCGAGGGCGAACAGCTGGATCTGCACCAGCCGACCTTCGACATCGACGAGCGGGCGCTCGCGGTCGGCGTCCGGGTGTTGAGCAACCTCGCGCTCGGCGCGGGCTCTGTCTGACCTGGCTGTCTGACCCCCAGCGCCTGCGGCGCCGGGTGTTCGCGGCCCCTTTGCGGCTCGCGTCCGAGCGGGCGAGACTCGCGCCCGCGGCGCATGCGCTTCGCCCCTCGGATGCGAGCCGGTCCGCGAACGGTGCTCGATGGCCTCGCGCTCGGCGAGGCCGGGAGCGTGACAGTGGTCCGGTCCGACCGAGAGGGTACGGCCACACCGCCGGCGTTGCGGGGTGACGCGCGGTCAGCCGAAGTTGCCCGGGCCGACGTTGCGGCTGTTGCGGGTGCGTAGGGCATGTACGTAATCCTCTGGCGCACCGGCCTTTTCGGCGGCATCGGCGATCACGCCGAGGTAGCGGGCCGAGGGCAGGCCGCCCTCGTAGGCGTCCAGCACGTACAGCCAGGCCAGCGTGGGTTCGCCCCCGTCGCCGTTGCGGGTCACACGCAGGCGGATCTTCTTGTGGATGCCGAAGTCCGAGCCCTCCCAGCGGTCCAGCCGCTGCTCGTCCTCCGGGGACACGTCGTAGAGCACGACGAACACCCGGGAACCGGGATCCTCGACGACCGTCGCGAGAGGCCCTTCCCAGCCGATGTCGTCACCGGCGAAGGTGAGCCGCCAGCCCTCCAACCAGCCCGTCCCGGACATGGGGGAGTGCGGACAGCGCTCGAGCATCTGCGTCGAGTCCATGTTGGACCCATAGGCGGCATAGATCGGCACCAGCAAAGGGTAGCCAATAACCTTCGCAGACCGCGTTCGATTGCCGCACCTGCGGCGCGCCGCCCGCCGGGGAACCGTTGCGCACCGGTAACGCGGTCGATAGTGCGAGGTGGTTGCCGGATAACGTTTACCCCGTGCCGGAGATCCCGGTGCGAAGCACGAGCGGAGGTATCAATGACCCGCATCGCGATCATCGGTGGCGGACCGGCCGGCTATGAGGCGGCCTTGGTGGCGGCCCAGCACGGAGCGTCGGTGACGCTGATCGATTCCGACGGTATCGGCGGGGCGTGCGTGCTGTGGGACTGTGTCCCCTCGAAGACTTTCATCGCCTCGACCGGCGTGCGCACCGACCTGCGCCGCGCTCGCGATCTGGGCATCACCCTGGACCCGGCCCAGGCGCACGTGGAACTGTCCGAGGTGAACGCGCGCGTCAAGGCGCTGGCGTTGGCCCAGTCCTCCGACATCCGCTCGAAGCTGCAGACCGTCGGGGTGACCGTGCTGGCCGGATACGGCGAGCTGATCGACCGGGGCACCGGGCTGGCCGCGCACCGGGTGCTTGCCAAGCTGGCCGACGGAGCGCAGCAGATCATCGAGGCGGAAGTCGTGCTGATCGCGACCGGCGCGAGCCCGCGGGTGCTGCCGGGCGCGGAGCCCGACGGTGAACGGATCCTCAACTGGCGTCAGCTCTACGACCTGGAGGAGCTGCCGGAGACCCTGGTGGTCGTCGGTTCCGGTGTGACGGGTGCGGAGTTCGTCTCCGCCTACACCGAGATGGGTGTGCGGGTGAAGTTGGTCTCCAGTCGTGACCGTGTGCTGCCCGGCGAGGACGCCGACGCGGCGCTCGTGCTGGAGGACGCGCTCGCCGAGCGCGGCGTCGAACTGGTCAAGCACGCGCGCGCCGACGCCGTCGAGCGCACCGCCGACGGCATCGTGGTCAAACTCTCCGACGGGCGCACCGTCTCCGGCTCGCACGCGCTGATGACCGTCGGCTCGACACCCAACACCGCGGGCCTCGGACTGGAGAAGGTGGGCATCGAACTCGATCGCGGTGGCTACCTGCGGGTGGACCGCGTGTCGCGCACCTCGGTGCCGGGCATCTATGCCGCGGGCGACTGCACCGGCCTGCTGCCGCTGGCCTCGGTGGCCGCGATGCAGGGACGCATCGCGATGTACCACGCGCTCGGGGAAGGCGTCAGCCCGATTCGTCTGAAGACCGTTGCCTCCGCGGTGTTCACCCGGCCGGAGATCGCGACCGTCGGCGTCAGCCAGACCGCGATCGACAATGGTGAGGTGCCCGCGCGCACGGTGATGCTGCCGCTGAACACGAACCCGCGCGCCAAGATGTCCGGGCTGCGACGCGGTTTCGTCAAGATCTTCTGCCGTCCGGCGACCGGCGTGGTGATCGGCGGCGTCGTCGTCGCGCCGATCGCCTCGGAACTGATCCTGCCGATCGCGCTTGCGGTGCAGAACAATCTGACGGTCAACGACCTGGCCCAGACCTTCTCGGTGTACCCGTCGCTCACCGGTTCGGTGACCGAGGCGGCGCGTTTGCTGATGCGGCACGACGACTTGGACTGAGCGCCATTTGGCGTATCCGGTGTCATGTCCCATCCCGGACATCGCGCCCGGTGAACTCGGGGTGGGCGCGGGGTGCGGGCGGTCTTGCCACCCTTGGCTATTCATTGCGTTGCCCATCGTGCGCACATGTGGTTCACTCTCGGCAGAGATGCGATCGGCTGGACGGTCGCGGAGTTCGGTGTGGGGGGATGGGTCCTTTCCAAATCGGCACGAGCGAACGGCCCGGGCCGTTCGGCGATCAGGCGTCTCACCCAGGGACAACTGAATGCGGCCTGCCGGGCCGCACCCGGGAAGGGAATTGCGAAAAGTGAAACATCGTAAGCCGAGTCGGGCGCAGCGAGCGATGGCGAGCACCTCGTTGCCACTGGCCACTGCGGCTGCCGTGGCCACTCTCTTCGCTGCGCCGGCGGGGGCGGCACCCAACGATCCGACCACTCCGCCGACGCCTGCTCCGACGCAGCCGGGCGTGAACGAGTCGCCGAGCACCCCGGAGACCACTCAGCCGGAGCCGAACAAGCCGGAATCCAAGCAGGATCCGCAGAAGCCGGAGAGCAAGCCGACGCCGAGCCAGCCCGGTGTCACCACCCCGGAGTCGGATCATGCCGCGCCGGACCAGAAAGACCCGAAGCTGGCCAAGCCGACCCAGCCGGGCGTGACCCCGCCGCGCGTCGCGCCGCTGCCGGTCCCCGGTCAGCAGAAGCCGAGCGAGCCGCTGCCCGCGGTCGTGCCGGACCAGGCCGCGCCGCAGCCGGGTCAGCAGGCCGTGCCGCAGCCGGGCCAGCAGGCCGCTCCGCAGCCGCAGCAGGGCACTCAGAACGACAACGCCCAGGCACGGCAGCCGGAGAGCTCCACGCTGGTGCAGCCGCAGGCGCAGCCGCGCTGGCAGGCGCCGCGTCTGGAGTCGGCCCCCGCAGCTCCGGTCGTGGAGATGACCGGCCCGCACGCGGAGATCGGCGCGAACATCGACGGCGGCACCCTCCTCCCCGGCCACGTGGCCAACACCCACCACTTCAGCAACGAGGCCGGTTACGTCGGCACCATCGGCTACCGTACGCCGACCGGCTCGGGTGAAGCGGGCGTCTCGGTGGAGTTCGTCGACAAGAACACCGTCAAGCTGACCACCTACACCGGTGGGGAGGGCTTGGCCTCGAACAACACCACCACGGTGTTCGACACCACCCAGCTGAACCAGGCCAAGGCCGCGGTGGAGGACTGGATCCGCGAGCAGCCGGGCGGAGCAGCCGCCCTGGATGCCGCCGCACAGGTTAAGCTTCCGCTTCAGCCGGGCGATTTCGCTCCGCAGACCGTCGACGTGGGTGGTGTCACCACCCAGTGGGGTGGTTCACTCCAGTACTGACACGTGCTGTTCTCGACGGGTGGGGCGGTCGTTCGCGGCCGCCCCACTTGTGTGTCCTGGGAAAGGATTGGGTGTGACCTCCGAGGGTGATGCGAGGGAGAACGAATCCGACCAGTCCGGTTCGGAGTTCGGTCCGTCGTTGGGGGAATTCGGGCCGCCGGTTGCCGAATTCGGACCCCCTGTTTCGGAATTCGGTCCGCCCGTTTCGGAATTCGGTCCGCCGATGGGGGCCGACACCGGGCCGCGCTGGCAGGTGCCGCAGCAACCTACCGATCACCCGGAACTGACGTGGCGGCCCGCGGGCGAGCCGGAAACGACCCCCGCACTTCCGTCGCAGTTCCGCGCGCCGGATTCCACCGTCTATGCCGGGCCTGCTTCCGCCGCTCCCGAGCAGCCTTCTGCCGGAGCCGAGGGCTCGCAGTCCAAAGGCGGCGAGCCGCAGGAGTCCTGGTGGAACCAGCCGACCGCGGAGGGGGGCGTGCCGAAACCTCCGGCGCCGTCCGAATCGGGTCTGTCCTGGGCCGAGGACCCGATCGCCATGCGGCTGGCGCTACGCGTGCCCACCACGCCGGCGCCTGCCCGGCGCAAGGGCTCCTCGCCGCGGTGGATCGTGCTCGGTGTGGTCGCGGCGGTCGCGGTGCTGATCGCGCTGACCGTGACCATCATCGTGTCGAGCGGGAGCGATGACGGCGGAGGCGACACGGCGGCCGCGGGCGCCACGAGCACCGCGGTGGTGGACTGCCCGACCCGCACCGAGGGCAAGGTCACCTTCGGCAATGGTGCGGGCGACACGAGCAGTGGGGTCCGGGCGATTCTCGGCTTCGAGCACGCGTACTACTCCGAGCGCAGCGCCACCCGCGCGCACACGTTCGTGGCACCGGGGGCGAACGTCGAACCACCCGCGGACCTGCAGAAAACGATCGACCAGCACATCCCGCAGGGCACGGCCTATTGCCTGCGGATCGCGGAGATCACCCCTGACCGCTACAACGTCGAGATCACCGAGCGCCACCCCGACGGCACCGAGGCCCAGTACTTCCCGGTGATCACGACCGTGACCCTGGACGGACGGACCCTCATCTACCTGATCGATTGAGTCTCCCCGGCGGCCGCGCCGCCGACGGAAGCGGTGCGCGGAATATGTCTCATATATTGGGAATAAGATTTCATATTCTGGTAGGCGATGTGAAACAGTGAGGACACGCGTACCGTGGCGTCCTTCTGGAGGTTTCATGTCGGCGATCACTCCACCCCTGGCCAGGCGTCTCGACGGCCTGACGAGCTCGGCGATTCGTGATCTGCTGAAGGTAGCCGCGCGCGAGGACATCATCAGCCTGGCCGGTGGCCTGCCCGACGAACAGTTGATGCCGCGGGACCGGATCGCCCAGGCGGCGGAGTCGGCGCTGGCGGACCGGGCGCGTCTGCAGTACACCGAATCGGCCGGGTGGGGGCCGCTGCGTGAAGTGCTCGCGGCGCGCGAGACGCAACGGCTGGGGCGGCCGGTGCCGCTGGAGGAGGTGTTCGTCACCCACGGATCGCAGCAGGCGTTGTCGCTGCTCGCCGAGGTGCTGCTGGATCCGGGCGCGCTCGTCGTGGTCGAGGATCCGGCGTACGTCGGCGCGTTGCAGGTGTTCCGGGCCGCCGGCTCCCGCATCGTGACGGTCCCGCTGGACGCCGAGGGTATGCGGGTCGACGCGCTGGCCGAACTGCTCGGCCGCGGTGAGCGGCCCGCGGTGGTGCACACGGTGAGCAATTTCCACAATCCGCGCGGTGTCACCATGAGCCCGCGGCGGCGACGGGAGCTCGCCGAGCTCGCCGGCCGGTTCGGGTTCTGGGTGATCGAAGACGATCCCTACGGCGAGCTGTGGTTCGACCGGCCCTCGCCGGAGCCGATCGCGACGTATTCGCCCAACGTGATCCGGCTGTCCAGCGTGTCGAAGATTCTCGCGCCGACCTTACGGGTGGGCTGGATGGTCGCGCCGAACGCGGTGTGCAGGGGCGTGGAGTTGCTGAAGCAGGGCGCGGACCTGTGTGGTTCGGCGCTGACCCAGCAGATCGCCGCCGATCTGCTCGCCGACGCGGGCTGGGTGGCCGGACAGGTCGAGGAGATCCGGCGGGTCTACGGTGCGCGTGCGCGCGTCCTGGTCGACGAACTGCGCACCCGGTTCGGCGACCGACTGGTGAGCACCGATGCCGCGGGCGGGATGTTCGTGTGGGTCGACTTCACCGATGGGACCGACACCGTGAACTTGTTGCCCCACGCCATCGATCTCGGCGTCGCCTACGTCCCCGGCGATGCGTTCGCGGTATCCGGCGCCCATCGGAATTCCATGCGCCTGTGCTTCACCACCTCCGACGCGGCGACGCTTCGCGAGGCGGTCGCGCGCTTGGCGACGGCGATCGGTGGATAGCTTCGGGCAAGGAAACCGGTACGCCCGTCAGTCCACCCACCCGTAGGTGCGCTCGACCGCCTTGTTCCACGCGGCGAAGCGCTCGTCCCGGTCCGCCTCCGACATGGTCGGATGCCAAGTTTTGTCGGCGGTCCAGTTGTCGCGGATGTCGTCGGTGCCCGACCAGTAGCCGACGGCGAGCCCGGCCGCGTAGGCCGCACCCAGCGCGGTGGTCTCGCTGACCACCGGGCGCACCACGGGCACGTCGAGGACATCGGATTGGAACTGCATCAGCAGGTCGTTGGCGACCATGCCGCCGTCCACCTTGAGCGTGGTCAGCTCCAGGCCGAGCCGCTGGGACTCGGCGTCCGCGCGCATCGCGTCGACCACCTCGCGGGTCTGGAAGGCGGTGGACTCCAGCACCGCCCGCGCCAGGTGCGCTTTGGTGACGAAACGGGTGAGACCGGCGATCACGCCGCGCGCGTCCGGACGCCAGCGGGGCGCGAACAGACCGGAGAAAGCGGGCACGATGTAGGCGCCGCCGTTGTCCTCGACGCTGCGAGCCAGCGGCTCGATCTCGTCGGCGGAGGAGATGATGCCGAGATTGTCGCGGAACCACTGCACCAGCGAGCCGGTCACCGCGATGGAGCCCTCCAAGGCGTAGACCGTGTCCGCGTCACCCAGGCGGTAACACACGGTGGTGAGCAGGCCGTGCTTGCTGAACACCGGCGTGGTTCCGGTATTCAGCAACATGAAATTGCCGGTGCCGTAGGTGTTCTTGGCCTCGCCGGGCGACAGGCACGCCTGGCCGAAAGTGGCGGCCTGCTGGTCGCCGAGGATGCCCGCCACCGGCACCCCGGCCAGCGGTCCGGAACCGATCGGCGCGTACACCTCCGAGGAACTGCGTACCTGCGGCAGCATCGACTCCGGCACGCCGAACTCCCGGCAGATCGCCGGATCCCACCGCAACGTCCGCAGATCCAGCAACATGGTGCGGGAGGCATTGGTCACGTCGGTGATGTGCTCGCCGGTGAGCTTCCACAACACCCAGCTGTCGACGGTGCCGAAGCACAGCTCGCCGGCCTCCGCGCGCTCCCGCGCACCCGGCACGTTGTCCAGGATCCAGCGCAGCTTCGGCCCGGCGAAGTAGGTGGACAGCGGCAGGCCGGTGCGGTCCTGGTAGCGGCCCGGTCCGGCGTCGCCGCCCAGCTCGGCGCACAGTCGGTCGGTGCGAGTGTCCTGCCAGACGATCGCGTTGTACACCGGACGGCCGGTCTCGCGATCCCACACCACGGTCGTCTCGCGCTGATTGGTGACGCCCACCGCGGCGATGTCGCCTGCGTCGAGGCCGCTGCGCTCGAGAACCTCGCCGAGGACGAGTTCCGTATTCCGCCAGATGATTTCGGGATCGTGCTCGACCCAGCCCGGTCGCGGGAAGATCTGCTCGTGCTCCCGCTGGGCGACGCCGACGACGCGCCCCTGCCGGTCGAAGACGATGCACCGACTAGAGGTCGTACCCTGGTCGATGGCGGCCACATAGCGACGCATCCGTGCAGTGTATTTTGGCCGCGACTTCGTCGCGGCGTTTCGCGGCTGTGTTGATCTCCCACGGGTGTCCGCCCACCTCAGCGCAGTTCGAGCACTGCCTTGCCGTGCAGACGGCGGGAGAGCAACGCTTGTGCGGCTTCACCGATCCGAGTCCAATCCCCGCGCCAGGCGATGCTCGGGTCCAAGGTGCCGGTCGCGACCTGTTCGGCCAGCCAGCTGAGATCCGGGCCGAGATCTGCGCACGCCAACAGAAAGAACGTGGTGATCGACCGGTCGTGGCGGCCCCGATCGCCGAAGAACGCCCCGAAGGGGAACGTCTCGTCCGCGCCGGCGGCATGACCGACGGCAACCACGGTGCCGCCCTCCGACAAACGCTGGTAGGCGTCGACGAGTTGCGGGCCGCCCACCAAGTCGATCACGCCGTGGACCGGGGCCCGCAGGGCGGCGGGACCGCTGATGACTTCGGCCGCCCCGAGTTCGCGCAGGCTTCGCTCGTGGGCGGCGGGATCGCCGGTCGACGCGATGACATGCGCTCCACCGAGACGAGCGAGCTGGACCGCATAGCGGCCGGTGCCGCCGGTCGCTCCGGTGATCAGTACTCGCCGCCCCAGAATGGGTCCGAGTCGATGTAACGACCGCAGCGCGCTCGCTCCCGCGACCGGAACGGTGCTGATGGCCGCCAGGTCCGCGCCCACCGGGATCGTTCCGACGAGATCCGTGTCGACCGCACGCAATTCCGCCCAGGCCCCGGTCCAGCCGAGCGTGACCACCGGCGTGCCGACCGGCGGTCCGGAGCCGTCGGCGGCCGCCTGCTCCACAATCCCCGCCGCGTCCCACCCGAGCACGGAACCTTCGGGTGCATCGGCGAGCACGTAGCGGCACTCTCCGTCATTGAGTGAGGTCGCGGTCACGCGCACCACCGCCTGATGCGGCGTGGGGTCCGGATCCGCTACTTGCCCGATACGCAACCCCGAGGGCACGGAGCGGTCGACAACCAATGCGCGCATTGCACAACGCCTTTCGAGGGAGGGGAGGCTGTGTGGCCTGGTGACGCCAAACATGCCACTGAGTGGCAAATGGTGTCAAGTGGCGATAGCTCCTCGGAAGCGTAAAGGCGTTATGCTGAAGTCATGACCGAAGCCGCGATCGATCGCCTGCCGCTGCGCGAACGCAAAAAGCAGCGCACTCGTCAGGTTTTGATCGACACTGCTCTGGAACTGTTCACCGACCGCGGCTTCGACGACGTCACGCTCGACCAGCTGTGCGATGCCGTCGACGTCTCCAAGCGCACCTTCTTCCGGAACTTCACCAGCAAAGAAGACGTGGCGATGGCGCCGCTGCGGCAGCTGTGGGCCGAATTCCTCGCAGATCTGGCCGATCGCTCGACCGGCGCCGGGCCCCTGCATCGGACTTTGCAGGACAGCCTGCTGGCGGCCCTGAGCCGGATGCCCCCGGATGGCTGGGCGGATCGTGCCGCACGCAGTCACCGCCTCGCGCGGTCCACACCATCGATGGGCGCGAACAACCTGCAATTCTGTTCTCGGACGGTCGGCGAGGCCCTGGAGGTCCTGCGAGAACGTTTCGACATCGACCCGTGCGCCGATCAGCGCCCCCGCCTCGCGCTGGACATCGTTGTCGCCGCATTCCACTGCGCACTCGATATCTGGAGCGCCGGCGCCGACAAACCCGAAACGGGTTCGCTCGCAAATCACCTGCGTCGCGCGTTCGACGCCGTACCCGAGGCTCTCGCCATGATTCCGGTGCCGCGATCGGAAAATCGATCCGGTGATTCCCGGTAGCCGCATCCGATGGGACGCGACCGTCGGTGCGGGCCGCCTCACTGGGTTGTGGCATGTCCTCGACGTTCGGCTAGGGTTGGAGATTGTTACCGACGAGTAGGCCAGGATGACACGAACCGGGCGCGGGTGGTCGATTCGCGCGGTTCGCCTAGCCTGGAGCTGAACGCTCGATCGGACACATCCGCGTCGGCTGGAGGAGTCGAGCATGGCCAAGAAACCGGAATCGCAGCTTCTCGGGCCGGAGCAGCGCAGGGCGGCCTGGGAGCGCTTCGGCAAAGATCATTTCGATGTGGTCGTCGTCGGTGGGGGCGTGGTCGGGGCCGGTATCGCGTTGGACGCGGCGACCAGGGGCTTGCAAGTCGCTTTGGTCGAGGCCCGTGATTTCGCGTCCGGGACCTCCAGCCGGTCGTCGAAAATGTTCCACGGCGGGCTGCGCTACCTCGAGCAGCTGGAGTTCGGATTGGTGCGCGAGGCCCTGCGCGAGCGCGAGCTCACGTTGTCCATGCTGGCGCCGCACCTGGTCAAGCCCCTGCGCTTCCTGTATCCGCTGACCAACCGGGTGTGGGAGCGTCCGTACGTGGCGGCGGGACTGGTCCTGTACGACACCATGGGTGGGGCGAAATCCGTTCCAGGGCAACGTCATCTCACTCGCGCGGGCGCGTTGCGGCTCGCGCCGGGGCTGCGGCGGGACTCGCTGATCGGCGGTGTCAGCTACTACGACACGGTCGTCGACGACGCACGTCACACCATGATGGTGGCGCGCACGGCCGCACACTACGGCGCGGTGATCCGCACGTCCACGCAGGTGGTCGGGTTCCTGCGGGAGGCGGACCGGGTGGTCGGCGTCAAGGTGCGCGACACCGAGGACGGTCGCACGGGCGAGGTCCGTGGACATGTGGTGATCAACGCGACCGGCGTGTGGACCGACGAAGTCCAAGCGTTGTCGCATCAGCGCGGCCGGTTCCATGTGCGGGCTTCCAAAGGCGTGCACATCGTGGTGCCCCGCGACCGCATCGTGAGCGACACCGCGATCATCCTGCGCACCGCGACCTCGGTGCTGTTCGTCATCCCGTGGGGCGCGCATTGGATCATCGGCACCACGGACACCGAGTGGAACCTCGACCTCGCGCATCCGGCCGCGACCAAAGCCGATATCGACTACTTGCTGGAACGCGTGAACGAGGTGCTGGTCACCCCGCTGACGCCGGACGACATCGACGGCGTGTACGCGGGCCTGCGCCCGTTGCTGGCGGGGGAGAGCGACGAGACCTCCAAGCTCTCGCGCGAACATGCCGTCGCCCGGGTCGCACCCGGGCTGGTCGGCATCGCGGGTGGCAAGTACACCACCTACCGGGTGATGGCACTCGACGCGGTGGACGAAGCGGCGCAGGACATTCCGGCGCGGGTCTCGCCGTCGATCACGGCGAAGGTGCCGTTGCTCGGCGCCGACGGCTATTTCGCGCTGGTCAACCAGACGGTGCAACTGGCCGAGACCTATGGGGTGCATCCGTACCGGATCAAGCATCTGCTGGATCGATACGGCTCGCTGATCAGCGAGGTCATGGCCTTCGCCGACGAGAAACCCGAGCTCCTGCAACCGATTACGGACGCACCGTCCTACCTCCAGGTGGAGGCGGTCTACGCGGCGGCGGCCG
This sequence comes from Nocardia araoensis NBRC 100135, assembly GCF_000308435.1. Taxonomy (GTDB): domain Bacteria; phylum Actinomycetota; class Actinomycetes; order Mycobacteriales; family Mycobacteriaceae; genus Nocardia; species Nocardia araoensis. The sequence continues at coordinate 49,260 of NZ_BAFR01000035.1, forward strand.
AGGGCGCGCTGCATCTCGACGACATCCTGGCCCGGCGGACCCGGATCTCGATCGAGTACCCGCATCGCGGAGCCAACTGTGCGGAACAGGTCGCCGGGCTGGTCGCGCCCATCCTGGGCTGGGACGACGAGGAGCTCGACCGGGAGGTCCGCACCTATCAGGCGCGGGTCGACGCCGAGATCCACTCGCAGACCCAACCGGACGATGCGTCCGCCGACGCTCTGCGGATCGCCGCGCCGGAGCCGCGCCCGCAGATTCTGGAGCCGGTGCCGTCCGAGGGCTGAGTTGCTCGCAGCTCCGGCGGCCCGCCGTCGAACGGGCTCATTCGGCCGGGACGGGCTGACACCGGGGACAGAAGAAGATGCCGCGCTCTCGTTGCGCCACCCGGTCGTAATCCGGTGCGGTGTCACCGAGCAGGTCGGCCGCGAGCGGAGTGCCGCAGCGCTGACACGGGCGATGTGTCCGCCCGTAGGCCAACACGCGCCGCGGAGGCTTCGCTACCGCTTCGGCCAGGATGCGGTGTGCTTCGTTGACCAAGGCCAGCAGGTCCGGGACATCGCCGACCCTCGTCGCGGGGTGGACGCGGCGCAGAAAGCAGACCTCGCTGCGGAAGACGTTCCCGATACCGGCCAGATTGCGCTGATCCAGCAGCGCGACACCGATGGGTTGATCCGGATACCGCTCCAGACGCCGGACGGCTTCCGCCGCATCCCAATCCGGGCCCAGCAGATCGGGTCCGAGATGGTCGACGATGTGGTGCTCGTCACGCACCCGCACCACCTCGACGGTGCCCAAGGAGAACCCGACGGCCTCGACATCCGCGGTGCTCAGCACTACCCGCGCGGCGACGCGCGGTTTTGTCCAGCGCTGTCCGCAGTGGAACACCCGCCAGCTGCCCTCCATCTTGAGGTGAGTGTGAATACTCACCGTGGGCGTCCGGATGAACAGGTGTTTCCCGTAACTGCCGACGCTCTCCACCGACTGTCCGCGCAGATCCACCGTCGCGTAGCGCGGCACCCGGAAATCACTGCGGGTCAGTTCTTTTCCCGCCAGAGCGGCGCGCAGCCGTTCGGCGGCGAGAAAGACGGTGTCACCCTCGGGCACGGGGCAGCTCCGTCGAGTCGGCGCGGGGTCGCGGGCTCACGGGCGGCTCCGGAGGCGCAGGCCGCGCGGGGTGGCCGAGAAACCCGCTTCGGTGAGGAATCCGGCGAACGTATTGCCGTGCACGGTCTCTCCGTTGACCCGGTCGATGACCAGCGAGTCCACCCGGCGGCGGTGGACCAGATCGGCCAGCGCCGCGGCGGCCGCGCGGCGGGCGTCGGGGTCCTCGGTGAAGGTGAGCAGGGTCTTGCCGCCCCGCTCCAGATACAGGACCAGATCGCCGTCGACGAGCACGACCAGCGCCCCGGCTTTGCGTCCGGGGCGATGCCCGCCGTCGACGTCGCTCTTCGGCCAGGCCAGCGCGGCGCCGTAGGGGTTCGCGGGATCGCACGCGGCCAGCGCCAGCACCGTGCCGGTCGGTTCCCTGGACTCGGGGCGGGCGCGTTCGGGGTCGAAGGAGCGCAGCCGGTCCACCACATCGGTGGTGGAGAACTGGGCGCCGCCGAGCAAGTCGACGAAATAGCCGCGGCGGCAGCGGCCCCGGTCCTCGAATTCGGTGAGCACCCGATACATCAGCGCGAAACCGCCGGGCACGCCCTCGTTCTGCACCGAGCCCCTGGTCAGCACGCCGTACCGCTCCAGAAGTAGATCCGCGGTCGCGTGTGCGCGCACCGTGTTGTCCGAAACTCGCTCCGGAAGCAGCGACCATCGCCCGGCGACCGAGGGCGGCCCGGAACGGGTGGGCATGCTCGGCCGGGGCAGGTAGGCCCGCCCGCGCGGCGCGCGCCGGGGAGTGCGGTGGGCCGTCGTGGTCCGGGTCGTGCCGGACAGCAGCGCCCGCACCGGCGCGAACGTGTCACCGGAAACCATTCCGGCCCAGACCAGTTCCCACAGCGCGGCGGCCGCCGCGGTGTCGTCGAGCAGGCCGGTGGCGTCGGACAGCTGCCGGAAGAAGTACGCACCGCCGCCTTGCGGCACGGGGATGAGTCGCTGTGCGGGGGCGTCGGAGATCGAATGTCCCGCACCGTCGGCGTTCTTCGAGCCGACCGGTGATCGCCTGTCACGTCGGCCGTTGTCCGACCCGTTCGGTGTGGCGCCACCGGTGTGGTCGGCCGTCTCGGTGGATCGCCGGTGGGTGCCGTGACCGTCGGCCGCGCTGCCGGACGGCGGATCCGGCTCGTCCAACGGCACGGGCGCGCGATCCGGAACGGTTTCCGCTGGGTCGGGCGGCGTCCACGGCACCAAGGTCGCGCCCAGCGCGCCGAGCAGGCGCAATTGGACGTCGGTGAGGTCGACCTCGTCCGGCGGCGGGAGGGTGAACGGCGCCTGCTCGGCCGGATGCAGGGCGATCCATCCGTCCTTGGCGGTGATGGCGCCGTGCCCCGACCAGATCACCTCGCCCGTCGCCATGAGTTCGTCGAGCATGGCGGGGGTGTAGTCGCGCACCCGCGCGGGCAGGACGAGTGATTCCCAGGCGGACGCCGGGATCGGTACGCCCGCGAGCTGTTCCACCACGGCCGCGACGCCGTCGACGCCGCGCAACTCGCCGCTGCCGACGTGCTGCCAGGACGGGAGAAAGCGTCCGAACGCGGCGGTGGAGACCGGCTCGACCTCGTGCCGGGCGGCGGCGAGCGATCGGCGGCGCAACCGGCGCAGCACCTGCGCGTCACACCACTCCGCCCCGGCCGCTCCGGGCGTGAATTCGCCTTCGACCACCCGTTTTTCGGCCACGAGCCGGTGTAGTGCGGTGGCGGCGACCGCGGTGCCGAGCCCGAACCGGGCCGCCACCGCCTCCGTCCCGAACGGGCCGTGCGTGCGGGCGTAGCGGCCCACCAGGTCGCCGAGCGGATCGGCCACCGGCTCGATGAACGCCGACGGCGTTCCGATCGGCAGCGGAACCCCGAGCGCGTCGCGCAACCGGGCCGCGTCCTCCACCGCTGCCCACCAGGTGCGCCCCGCGAAGGAGACCTCCAGCGCACGGCGTGCGGACACGAGGCTCTCGAACCAGGGGACGGGATCGTCGTCGGAGCGTTCTGCGGCTTCGGCGGCGGTGAGCGGCCCGAGCAGCCGTAGCAGATCCGCCAACCCCTCGGCGTCGCGTGCGTGCCGCTCGGGGGTGAGCCGTTGCAGTTCCCGCTCGGTTTGGTCGATGACCGCGGCGTCGAGCAGTTCGCGCAACTCGACCCGGCCGAGCAGTTCGGCGAGCAGACCGGAATCGAGGGAGAGCGCGGCGGCCCTCCGCTCGGCCAGCGGGCTGTCGCCGTCGTACATGAACTGCCCGATGTAGTCGAACAGCAGGGCGTTGGCGAACGGTGACGGCGTCGCGGTCTCCACCTCGACCAGCCGGATCCGGCGCCGCCCCACCTGACCGAGCAGGTCGCGCAGCGACGGCAGATCGTAGACGTCGCGCAGGCATTCGCGCACCGTCTCCAACAGGATCGGGAATTCGGGGAACTTGCGCGCCACGTCCAACAACTGGGCCGAGCGCTGCCGCTGCTGCCACAGCGGAGCTCGTTTACCCGGGTCGCGGCGCGGCAGCAGCAATGCGCGCGCGGCGCATTCGCGGAAACGGGAGGCGAACAGCGCCGAGCCGCCCACCTGTTCGGTGACGATGTCGTCGATCTCGTCGGACTCGAAGACGAACAGTTCGGCGCCGGGCGGATCATCGGTGGTATCGGGCAGTCGCACGACGATGCCGTCGTCGGAGGCGTTCGGCGCGGCGTCCACGCCGAACCGTTCCCGCAGCCGCGCCCCGATGGCCAGCGCCCAGGGGGCGTGTACCGGAAGACCGTAGGGGGAGTGCAGCACCAGCCGCCAGTCGCCTAGTTCGTCGCGGAACCGCTCCACCACCAGAGTGCGGTCGGTGGGCAGGTGCCCGGTCGCGGTGCGCTGTTCGTCCAGGAGTGTGAGCAGATTTCCGGTCGCGTTGTCGTCGAGCCCGGCGGAGCGCATGATGTCGGCGATGCGTTCCGGCGCGGACGTGCCATCTGTGCCGTCGTTTCTCGAATCCGACTGCACGCGAGCCTGTTTCGAGGCTTTCGGCGGTGCGCCGCCGCGTCGTGACATCCGCTCGGTGCTCGCGGGACCGGCCGATTCGGCAGCGCGGTCCTGGGCGACCGTGCGCACGAACTCGCCGAGAGCCGCGCCGAGTTCGGCGGGACGGCCGAGCCCGTCGCCGTGCCAGAACGGCAACCGTCCCGGCTGTCCGAACGCGGGCGTCACCAGCACCCGATCGAAGGTGATCTCCTCGATCCGCCAGCTCGTCGCCCCGAGCGCGAACACGTCGCCGACCCGGGACTCGTAGACCATCTCCTCGTCGAGCTCCCCGACCCGGGACGCCTTCTCGCCCACCATGTACACCGCGAACATGCCGCGATCGGGGATGGCTCCGCCCGAGGTCACGGCCAGCCGTTGCGCACCGGGCCGTCCGGTGAGCGTGCCCGCGTCGCGATCCCAGACCAGCCGGGGACGCAGCTCGGCGAACTCATCGGACGGGTACCGCCCGGAGAGCAGGTCCAGCACCGATTCGTAGGCCGAGCGCGGCAGCGACGCGTAACTGCCGGTGCCGCGCACGACGTCGAACCACGCGTCGACATCGATCGGGTCTAGCGCGCACGCGGCGACGGTCTGCTGCGCGAGGATGTCCAGCGGATGCGCCGGGATCTGGATCGCCTCGATCTGTCCCGCCGTCATCCGCCGCGACGCCACCGCGCAGTGGATGACGTCGGTGCGGTGCTTGGGGAAGATCACCCCGCGCGAGATCTCGCCGACCTGATGCCCGGCGCGGCCGATCCGCTGCAATCCGCTGGCCACCGAGGGCGGCGCCTCCACCTGGACCACCAGGTCGACCGCGCCCATGTCGATGCCGAGTTCCAGGCTGCTGGTCGCGACGACGCAGCGCAGCCGCCCGCTCTTGAGATCGTCTTCGATCAGCGCACGCTGCTCCTTGCTGACCGAACCGTGATGCGCGCGCGCCAGCAGCGGCCCAGCGCCGTGGATGACCTCGGTGGACGGGCCGAGCTGGGCGGGCGGCTTGTGCTCGGTCTCCACCGGCTCGCCCAGTCGCGCCGCGTAGGCCTCGTTCAACCGGGCGGTGAGCCGCTCGGCCAGTCTGCGGGAATTCGCGAACACGATGGAGGACCGGTGTTCCAGCACCAGCTCGACGATCGCCTCGTCCACATGGGGCCAGATCGATCCCGGCTGATCGGACTCGCCCGGCTCGGTCATGTCCGCCACCGGCACGCGCACCGACAGGTCGAACGTCTTGGGCGCGGGCGGCGCGACCAGGGTGATCGGCGCGTTGCCGACCAGGAACCGTCCGACCTCCTCCGGTGGCCGGACGGTCGCCGACAGCCCGATGCGCTGGGCGGGCCGCTCGGTGAGCAGATCCAGCCGGGCCAGGGACAGCGCCAGGTGCGAGCCACGCTTGGAACCGGCGATGGCGTGCACCTCGTCCACGATCACCGTGCGCACGTCGCGCAGCGTCTCCCTGGCGGCGGAGGTCAGCATGAGGAACAGCGACTCCGGCGTGGTGATCAGGATGTCCGGCGGGGTGCGCAGCATGGACCGCCGATCGGACGCGCTGGTGTCGCCGGAACGGACCCCGACGGTGATCTCCGGCGGCTGCAGCCCCAGGCGTTTGGCGGTCTGCGTGACGCCGACCAGCGGCGCCCGCAGATTGCGTTCCACGTCCACCGCCAGCGCTTTCAGTGGGGACACATACAGCACGGAGGTGCCTGCCCGCTCCGGCCGCTGCTCCCGCCCGGCCAGCTGGTCGATCGCCCACAGGAATGCCGAGAGCGTCTTGCCCGACCCGGTCGGCGCGACGACCAAGGTGTGCTCGCCTGCCGCGATCGCCTTCCACGCCCCGAGCTGAGCGGAGGTCGGCGCGGGGAACGCGCCGTCGAACCACTCCTGGGTCGCGGGGGAGAACTGGGCCATGGATTCAGTGTGCACCGGCCCACCGACAAGCACGCCCGTACCGTTTCGTCGAGCGAAGCGGGAGCAATCGAACAACGGCGGCCGACGCCGGGCCGTACGCTTCCACAGGTGCAAAAAGTGCTCAGACTCGACCTGGTCAGCCATGGCATGACCGAGGCGATGCGGAAGGCACGTTTCCCGGTGGACGAGTCGCTCACCGAGGCGGGCAGGCGGGCGGTCGCCGGGTGCGGGCCGCTCACCGCGGCGCGCGTGCTGACCGGCCCGGAACGCAGGACAGTGGAAACCGCCGCGTTGCTGGGGCTGCTGCCGGACGAGGAGGACAACCGGCTGCGCGACCTGGACGCGGGCGCCTGGCGCGGCGGCGAACTGATGTCGGTGCCCCAGGACGAGCTGTACGCGTGGCTGACCGACCCGGCGTTCCGCGGCCACGGCGGTGAATCCGTGCTGGACGTGATCGAACGGACCAGGCTCTGGATGGCCGAGGTCGCCGCGCGGTCGGTGTCCACCATCGCGGTCACCCACCCGGCGGTCGTGCGGGCCGCGCTGCTGGTGACGCTGGATGCCCCGCCGAAATCTTTCTGGCGCATCGACATCCCGCCCGGCAGCGTCACCCGCCTGCACTATCGCGGCGAATGGACACTGCACTTCACCGCCTGAGCCGATCGGGGTGGCTTTCGGGCCGAGTCGGACTAGTGTCTGAGACTATGGGTAACAACAAAGGGTCGCGACGGCGCGGCCTGGCCATCGGATGCGGGGGCACCGTGGGGGCGGCCTGGATCGTCGCCGCCCTCGCCGCCGCCCGGGACGTGCTCGATTGGGATCCGCGCGAGGCCGATGTGCTGCTCGGCACCTCCGCGGGCGCCGAGACGGTGACGATGCTCGGCAGCGGCGTCTCGGTGGACGACCTGGTCGCGCTCCAGCGCGGCACCACGACCGACCCGATCCTGCGCGAGCATCGCGCCGCCGAGCCCGGCCGTTTTCCGCCGCTACCACGCCCGCGGCTGGGCTCGCCTCGACTGCCGCTGCGCCGCCACCAGCCGGGCCAGGCGCTCTTGGCCGCGGGCAGCGGACTGCTGCCGGTCGGCGGTGGCGACCCGAGCTGGCTGCAACGGCTGGCCGATCGACTGAACCCCGGCCGCTCCTGGGTGTCGCATCCGGCGACCCGGCTGGTGGCGATGGACTACGCGACGGGCGAGCGCGTCGCGTTCGGTGCGCCGGGCGCTCCCGCCGCGACCATCGGCGCCGCGCTGCGAGCATCCTGGGCTGTTCCCGGCTGGTTCCCGCCGGTCACCATCGGGGGTCGCCGCTTCGTCGACGGTGGCGCGGGCTCGACGGCCTCGGTGGACCTGCTGGTCGCCGAGGACCTGGACGAACTGCTCGTGCTGGCTCCGATGGCGTCCGCGGCTCGGATCCCGGCCACCGGCCCCGGTCACCTGCTGGAACGGCAGCTGCGCGATCGGATGAGCGACAAACTCCGCGCCGAGATCGCGCGGCTGCGCGCCGCGGGCACGAAGGTCCTCTTCGTGGGGGCGACCGCCGAGGACCTCGCGGTGACGGGACCCAACTTCATGGACGGCCGCCGCCGCCTGGCCACCTTCGAACACAGTCTGCGCAGTACCCGCCGCGCGCTCGAACAGGGAGCATTCGCATGAGATTCCTCGGATCCGATTACCCCGCGATCGACCTGCGCGAGGCGACAGTCCTGATCACCGGAGGCGGACGGGGAATCGGCCGGGCCACCGCCGAGGTGTTCGCCGCGAAAGGATCCCGTGTCGTACTCGCCGACGTAGACAAACCCGCCGCCGAGGAGGCGGCCCGCGCGATCGGTGCGAGCGCGTTCGAGCTGGACGTGCGCTCGCGCGGGCAATGGGACGCGGTGGCCGCGGCGGTCGGCGGAATCGACGTGCTGGTCAACAACGCCGGTGTCATGCCTGCGGGCGCTTTCCTGGAGGAACCGGACGTGGTCGGTCAGGCCACGCTGGACATCAACGTCTGGGGTCTCATCCACGGCATGCGCGCCGTCGCGCCGGGCATGATCGAGCGCGGCCGCGGCCATATCGTCAACGTCGCCTCCCTGGCGGGCAAGATCCCGATTCCCGGGCTGGCCGTGTACAACGCGAGCAAGTTCGCCGCGGTGGGACTCTCGGCGGCGACCCGCCTGGAATTCGCCGGGCAGGGCGTCAGCGTCAGCTGCGTCCTGCCGTCGGCCGTGCGGACCCGGCTGTCCTCGGGATTGACGCTCGGCCGCGGCATGCCGACCGTCGACCCGGAGGATGTCGCCGCCGCGATCGTGCGCACCTGTGTGACTCGCAGAGCCGAGGTGGCCGTGCCGAATTACCTCGGTCCGGTGGACATCGCGCTGGCCGCCGCGCCGGAACGCGCGGTGCGCCTGATCCGTGGCCTGTTCGACGGGGATCGGGCGCTGCACCCGTCCGACGAGAAGGCCCGTGCGCAGTACGAGAAAGAGGTGCGTTCCATCAGCTGACGGAAACGAAAAGCGGCCCGGAAGAGGCACTCCCGGGCCGCATCTCGTTCGGTTTCAGCAGTTGGTCGGTGCGGGTTCGCCGCGGAACCTGGCCTCCACGTAATTCCACGCGTCCGCGAATCCGGCGGCAGCCGCGGTCAGGTGCTCGGAGATGTCGACGGTGTGGAAGGTCAGCCGCGCACCCGCCTTGCAGTACCGGTCGGCGACCTCGGCGACCGGGTTGTAGAAGGTGAGGGTGTCGAAGCGGCCCTGCCACATATAGGTCGGCACGGCGGGCACGCCGTCGAAGTACTTCAGGCTGTTCTCCCGCAGGACGGCGTGCGCCTCCGGGCTGTCCATCAGGCTCTTGGACGCCGCCATCTGCTCCGCGCTGCGGAAGGCGCCGTGGAAGAGCAGAAACCTGCGGCAGGCGTCGTGGGTGAATTCCCGGAACCACAAACCGTTCTCGTTGAGCTGATCGGAGATCGGCAGCCGGTCCGGGTACTCCCGCTCCAGCCCCATGGCGGCGGCGAAGGCGAGGCCGAACCCGGGGTGCGGCTCGAAGCCGAGCGCCATCGCCATCTCCTCCAGGTCGGCGGGGATGCCACCGGCCACGGCGGTGGTGAGTTTCAGATCCGGCGCGTAGGTGGGTTGCATCGCGGCGGCCCACGCGGTGGCCATGCCGCCGCCGGAGTAGCCCGCGATGGCGACGGGGGAGTCGGACAGGCCGAGTTCGGCGACCTTGCGGACGGCCTTCACGCTGTCGAGGGTCATCATGCCCGCCAGGCGCGCGGCACCGTAGGCGGAGGTGGGTCCCAGATAGTCCGGCAGCGAGATGGCCCACCCGCGTCCGATGGGCAGCATCGCGCCGACGGCGTCCTGCAACTCTCCGTTGAACAGTGAGCGCGACGGATTGCATTGGGTGCCGAGGGAATTGATCAACGCCTGGTAGGAGACCAGGGGCGGGTTCTCGACCCCGGCGGGCATCAGGACCGTCGTGATGCCCATGACCGGCTTGCCCTGCGAATTGGTGGAGCGGAAGGCGACTTGCCAGCCTTCGGTCCCGATATACATACCGGTGTCGATCCTGCGGGTCCGTACGACGTCACCGGGGGCGAACGTCCCCAAGTCCGGCGGCGCCGTGTAGAAGGGATCGGGATCGGGGGTGGGATAGAGGGGTTGAGCAGTCGCTGGCAGGCCGAGCAGGCCGAGCGAGACGATGCTCACCAGCAAGATCGCGATCCTGGACGGAACTCTGGACACGGGTTTCCTTCGAAAGTCAGCCGTCACCGACCCACCGCCCCGCGGCGGGCACGCCGCGGCGTCGGCGCTTCGGACGGACCGGCACTACACGGAAAACCGCAGCGAAGCTTCGCTGCGGGGCAGAGCAGAAGGAACCGCCGCCGAGAGACCCTGAGTCGATCATGGCGGACTGCCGCACCTCCTTCGACTCCGGGACCGCCGGTAGCCGCGAAGGCGGCACCATCCGCTGCGAAGATAGCGCCCGACCTCCTCCGGGCGCCGCACCGGAACAGGCGAACCGGACATCTCACAATGCCCGAGGCCCGCCATTCGACAAGATCACTAACGGAGGTGGCCTACCCGGTCGCGCACCGACCCGGCCCCTCGTCGCGCGGCTCATGTGAAGCTGAGCACCGTCCGTCCGCCCAAGGGGCGTTGCAGGTTCACCACGACCACGCCGTACTCGCGCTTCTGCTCCGGGTTCGCGCCCTGACACGGCGGCATGCCGCGATGCAGGCCATGGATCAGCCGCACGCTCACCAGATCGGCCGATTCCTCCACCCGCGCGGTGAATCCGATGCTCGGACAGCCGACCGGGCCGGGGATGTGGATGCCGAGCTTGTCCGTCCCGTCCTCGATGTCGTATTCCGAGAAGGGCAGTGCCGAACTGGATTCCAGATCCGCGGCATGCGGGACGACGATCATCGTCCCGCCGGCGTATCGACGGGGACCGGGGTCGGCCCGCATCCCCGCCGCCGCTTCCGCGGTGGGCTCGGCAGGAGCGGGCACGCCGGGGTCCGCTTGCTGCCCGCACGCGGTCAGCGTCCCGAACGTGATGGCGGCGACGATCGCCGTACCCATCCTGCGCAGTGCCACCTTTCCACCTTCACACAGGTGGGCGTGGGTGCGGTGGAGGATGTGCGGTGTGGCACGGGTACGGCTCGCCGGAAACGGCCGGATGTCTCGACGCCGTCGTGTGCGCGTAGTCACATAGACCTCGCACAGTGCTTAGCTGGTGCCCATCGGAGTAGTGGGAAGTTGGGCAGATTGCTCAATTTCATATTCAAAGGTTGTGCGTTCAGATCTGCGGATACACGATATCGGCAACAAGTGCTCAACTATGCGAGGCGCCGGACCGGTGCTGAGCGGACGGGTGGATCCGTATGACCGAGCTCGCCGACCGCGATCTGATCGCGGCTCCCTACGACCTCGCCGACCGGTACCGCGTCGGCTCGGGGACCGTTGTCCTCACCGGCGTGCAGGCCATCGCGCGGCAACTGGTCGAGCAGCATGTGCGTGATCTGCGCGCCGGGCGGCGAGTGGGCACGTTCGTGTCCGGGTATCAGGGCAGTCCGCTCGGCGGCGTCGACAAGATGCTGTCCGGCATGCCCGCGGTGCTCGCCGAGCACGACATCTCGTTCGTCCCCGGCTTGAACGAGGAACTGGCCGCGACCTCCGTGTGGGGCAGCCAGGCGGATCTGCCCGCAGGCGCGGCCACCCACGACGGCGTCGTCGGTGTCTGGTACGGCAAAGGCCCCGGCCTGGACCGCGCGACCGACGCGCTGCGCCACGCCAACATGTACGGCGTGAATCCGCGCGGCGGCGTCCTGCTGCTGGTCGGCGACGATCCGGCGGCCAAATCCTCCACCGTGCCCGCGGTGAGCGAGCGCTCCTTGGCCGCGATGAACATTCCCGTACTGTTCCCGCGCAACGCCCGCGAGATCATCACCATGGGGCTGCACGGGGTGGCGCTGTCGCGCGCCTCGGGCTGCCTGGTGGCGCTGAAGATCGTCGCCGACGTCGCCGACGGCGCCTGGACCGTGGACGGTTCGGTGGGTGACCTCGACATCGTCGTGCCCGAGATCGACTGGGAAGGGCAGCGGTTCCACTATCGGCAGCGTCCGATGGCCGCGCCGGCCGACAGCCTGCTCGCCGAGGCGGACCTCTACGGCCCCCGCTGGGAGCTGGTGCGCGCCTACAGCACGCGCAACGGGCTGGACGTGATCGAGGTGCACCCGGCCCGCGCCACGATCGGCATCGCCGCCACCGGGACCGCCTTCGACGCGGTCCGCCAAGCGCTGATCGACCTCGGCGCCGACGACGACGCGCTGTACAGTGCGGGAATCCGGCTGCTGCGCATCGGGATGCCGTACCCCGTCGCGCCCGACCGGGTCCGCGAGTTCGCCGCCGGGCTCGACCGGCTGATCGTCGTCGAGGACAAGACCGCCTTCATCGAGACCCAGATCCGCGACATCCTGTACGGCGTCGCGGGCGCGCCCGAGATCCTCGGCAAGCGCGACCACACAGGTCGACCGCTGTTCGGCGCCGACGGCGAACTGACCTCCGGGCGCATCGCCGCACCGCTGCGCCGCGTGCTCGACGGGTACCTCGAACTGAAACGCCCACTGCCGCAGCCGCTGTCGCTGTCGGTGCTGCCCGCCCAGCGCGCGGCCTACTTCTGCAGCGGTTGCCCGCACAACCGTTCCACCGCCGTCCCGGAGGGCTCACTGGCAGGCGGCGGCATCGGCTGTCACACGTTGGTGACGATGTCCGGTCGCGCCGACAGCAAGGTGGTCGGGCTGACCCAGATGGGCGGCGAAGGTGCGCAGTGGATCGGGCAAGCGCCGTTCACCGACGTGCCGCACCTGTTCCAGAACATCGGCGACGGAACGTATTTCCACTCCGGCCAGCTCGCCGTGCAGGCGTGCGTCGCCGCCGGCGTGAACATCACCTTCAAGCTGCTGCACAACGACGTGGTCGCGATGACCGGAGCGCAGCACGCCGAGGGCGCGCTCACGGTGCCGATGCTCACCCGCAAACTCGCCGTCGAGGGCGTCCGGCGGATCATCGTCTGCGCCGACGAACCCGAGCGCTACCGCAAGCGCGATCTCGCTCCGGGCACCCTGCTGTGGCACCGGGACCGCCTCGACGAAGCGCAACGCGCGCTGCGCGAGATCCCGGGCGTCACGGTGCTGATCTACGACCAGCACTGCGCGGCCGACGCGCGGCGGCAACGCAAGCGGGGCGCGCTCCCGGCGCGCCGCACCCGCGTGGTCATCAACGAGGCGGTGTGCGAAGGCTGCGGCGACTGCGGCGTCCAGAGCAATTGCCTGTCGGTGCAGCCGGTGGATACCGAGTTCGGGCGCAAGACGCGGATCGACCAGACCTCCTGCAACACCGATTACAGCTGCCTGAAGGGCGACTGCCCCGCGTTCGTCACGGTGGAGCTGCCCGACCCGGCCGAGCGGAAGCCGCGCCGAGCCGGTCGCGTGCCGCAGCCGCCGCTGCTGCCGGAACTCGCGCACGAACCGCCGACGACCACACAGAATGTCTTTCTCGCCGGCATCGGCGGCACCGGCATCGTCACGGTGAACCAGGTCCTGGCGACCGCCGCGATGCGTGCCGGGTACGAGGTGGCGAGCCTGGACCAGATCGGCATGAGCCAGAAGGCAGGGCCGGTGGTCTCGCATCTGCGTTTCGCCGTGGGCGCGCTGGAGCCCGCCAACCGGCTGGCCCCCGCCTCGGCCGACTGCATCGTGGCCTTCGACCTGCTGGCCGCCACCGACAACAAGAACCTGGCCTACGGCCGCGCCGCGACGACCGTCTCGGTCGCGTCCACCAGCAAGACCCCGACCGGGGACATGGTCTACGACCGGTCCGTCACCTACCCCGACGAGGCGGCGCTGCTGCGACGACTGGAACAGGTGTCGCGCTCGGTGCGGTCCTTCGATGCTCTCGCTGCCGCGCAGGCACTCTTCGGCAACACTGCCGCCGCGAACTTCCTGCTCGTCGGAGCCGCCTACGAACTCGGCGGTCTGCGGCTGCCCGGCGCGGCGATCGAGGAGGCCATCGAGATCAACGGCGTGGCCGTGGACGCCAACCTCGCGGCATTCCGCTGGGGCCGGGTCGCGATCGCGCGGCCGGAGGAGTTCGCCGCCGCCACGACGCGTCGCACGGCCGAACCCACCCCCGTCGCGGTGCCCGCGGACCTGTTCGACGGACTGACCGCGACGGGGGAGACACGGCGGCTGGTCGAGTTGCGGGCCGTCGAGCTGATCGGTTTCCAGAGCGCCGCGGTGGCGCGCGACTACGTGGCGACGGTGCAACGCGTCTGGGATGCCGAGCGCCGGGTCACCGACCGTACGGAGTTCAGCGAGCAGGTTGCGCGCGGGCTGTACAAGTTCACGGCATACAAGGACGAGTACGAGGTGGCGCGACGGCTCACCGATCCGGCGTTCCTGGCCGAGGTCGCCGCGCAGGTACCCGAGGGGGCGAACCTCACCTATCGGCTGCACCCGCCGGTCCTGCGCGCGCTGGGACGCAAGGACAAGATCGGGATGGGGCCGGGCAGCCACTTCGCACTCCGCCTGCTGGCCAAGGGAAAGCGCTTGCGTGGCACGAAGTTCGACCCGTTCGGATACGCGCATGTGCGGCGCGTGGAACGCGAGTTGCGCGCCCACTACACCGCGATGGTGACGGACCTCGCCGAGGCGCTCGACCGGTCCGGCTACGACCGCGCCGTACGGGCGGCCGCGCTCCACGACGTGGTGCGCGGCTACGAGGACATCAAACTCGCCGGCGTGGCGGTCTATGCCGAACGTGTGCGGGAGCTGGGTATCGAGCCGCCGCGCTGCTAGCTGGTGCCATGCCGGTGGTCGGAGCGCCGCGCGGGCGCTGCCCGGATCGATGCCCCGGCATTTCGCCGCGATCCGAGTTCGGTGTGCGCCTGGTGAGCTGGCGGACTCGGAGAAGTGTGGGCTGCGGTCGCCGGACGCCTCACCCTGCGTAGCCGGTCACCTTGCCGATCCACGCGATGAAATCCGCGGCGTCCTCGTTGCTGCCGTGCCCCGCGTCCCAGTACATCGCGGCGTCGACCTGGTCGCCCAGATTCGCCAGGCTCGCGGCGAGATTGCCCACGATGGTCAGCGACGCGTCGGTGTCCTTGGTGCCGACGCGAATCCACCAGTGTTTCGCTCGGGCGGGATTCCGCTGCCGGAGGAAGAACATCGGGTTCATCATGCTGATCTTCTCGGGCAGATCGCTGTCGAGTTGCGCGCCCGGATCGCCGGTCGCTCGCCGCAGGCTGAACTGGGTGAAGTGCCTGGCCTTGACGGTGCCGACACCGAACTCGTTGTTCTCGGGCGAGGACAGGTCGAAGGCGTCGAACGCGGGCACGCCCTTCTTCCGCTCGCCCACGTGCGACAGGAAGTTCGGCCAGGTGAACTCCGCCCGGTCGCCCGCCCAGGTGATCCATGTGTTGGCCGCCAGGTAGCTCGAGCGATCGGCGTCCTGCAGGGCGGTCAGATACGCGGTCGCCGACGGTTCGAGGTAGGTACGCACGAGGTAGTTGCCGTAGTTGCCGGCCGTGATGAGCCCGAATCCGTTCTCGCCCTGCAACTCCAGCGAGGCCTGGTAGTCGGTGAACGCGGCGCTCAACTCCCCCGAGGCAGTCGCGTCGAGTTCGCCGGAGCGCAGCGGGTTGGCGCCCCAATTCCATTCGTAGGCCATGTCCGCGTGTTCGAGATCGGTGACGGGGCAGTAGGGGGCGGCGGCGAATACGGCGTCGCTGGCTTCCGCCGCGCCGAGTTCGGCGAGATACCGGTCGTACATCCGGTTGTCGGCGGACACGGCGAGCAGTGCGGACAGCGCGCCGCCCGCACTGACTCCCGTGGCCACGATCCGGTCGGTGTTCCCCGGAACCCGGCCGGAGTTGTGCCGCAGATAGCGGACCGCGGCTTTGAGATCCACGATGGCGGCCGGCGCCACGCCGTAGTACGTGCCGTCCGGGGCGACCAGGTCGCGTCCGCGCGCGCCGGGCTCCACCACGACATAACCCGCGGCGAGGGCGAGGTCGCGGTTTCTGTCCCGGTCACCGCCGTCATCCGGCTTGCCGCTCCTCGGCGCCGACGACAGGTAGCCGCCGACGGAGTTGCTGAAGAGAATCGGAGCCTTGCTCGCGTCGACGGCGTTCCCGTCGATCTCGACGGGAACGCTGACGGTCAAGCTCTGATGCGTCTTGTCCACCGGTTTCGCCACATAGACAACGCTCTCGTAGAACCGGTAGGTCACCTTCTTGTCGCGTTCGAAGGTGGCGACGGTCTTCTTCTGCACCGTGAACTCGTCGGGGTCGAAAGCCAACTCGTCCACTGGTTGCGCGTCGCCTTCCAGCAGGCCGCAGGCGGCGAGCATCGGCACGGCGGCCGCCGCCGCACACCCCTTGAGCATCGCCCTGCGCTGCACAGCTCTCTCCTTCGCATTCGTGGCAAGCCGTTCGGCGTCGCGGCTGTAGCGGCGTCGGTAGAACTCTTGCCCGGAACGAATCAGCTGGTCATCGGGTCGCTGAGATCGAAGGATAGCGGTAGGGGACACCGCGCCCGCGTACGCGCGCGGCCGCGCCCGACGCGTCCGCCGAAAGGCGGGCGTCGGGCGCGGCCTGCCGGGCGGCGGTCAACGACCGCCCCTTGTGGCGCATCGGCCGGGTCATCGACCTCGAGCACACCCCTTTGCCCGCCGCAGGACGAGGCAGCGCATCAGCCGACTTTCACCGGGACGACCGTGGCAGCGGTGAATCGGGCACGACCGATGGCCAGGGCCACCAAACCGACATTGCCCGCCGTGGAAATCATCGGACCGGCGATCGAAACGAATTCGAACCCGCTCACCAGAAGCACCCCGAACAGGCCGAGGCCGTTCGCGAGCGCGTTCGCGGCGAATGTTTGCCACGTTTCCTCGTGCGGTTTGGACCACACATGCCGCAGCGTAGGAATGGTGGCGATGAGATTGGCGCATATCGCGAAGAGCGCGCCGAATGCCTTTTCCTGCACCCCGACCGTCACCAGCACACAGGCGATGGACGAAATCAGGCAGGCCCAATCGATGGTGTCGTCCGGTCGCAGGCGGGCTCCGCGCGCGATGCCGACGGTGATGACCGCCGCGTTCATCGCCGCGGCCGCGGCGTTGATGCCCGCGGCGAGATAACCGCCCTCGAGATACGCCACCACCGCGAACACGGTGTTCGCGGTGCACCAAGCCGCCCACGACGCGATGCGCGGCCGGGTGTCCCCTTCCAGTATCCCCGCCAGGTACGCGATGACACCGAACAATGAAATGCCGACGCTGAGACACGCCGAAGACGAGCTCACATTCCAGAAATCACTCACGCGGAACTTTCCTCACAGATTGTTGTCGTTGCACGCTGAGATGGCCGACATTGGCGATCGAATCATTACGAACACGCCGAAGGGGACAAGCCGGGTGCGGTGATGGAACCGGGGGTTGCCTGTGGGGAAACACTTCGGGATGAATAGTCCGGGGTGACTCGGAAGTATCGTGACACGACAACTTGGGCGTCACCAATCCAGGACGGTGCTGTAACCATCTTTTAACCGCTGATTCGCAGTCGGTCAGCAGCTGATTATTCTGCCGGAGATTCTGTGTGAGCTACGGAACAGGCGTGCGACATGCCGCATAAATAGGTGTCGTAGATGGCGACATTGGTGGTCACAGAAATCGCCCGCCGACTGTCGGCGACTCCGACGACCGACAGGTCTCCGCCCGATGCGCCCGGCGGCCCCGTAGTCGGTTACGTTTCGCAGGAGCCGCCGCCGTCCGCGAATCGCCCCGACCGCGCTCGATCCGGAAGCCAAGGGCCTACCAGCGGCTCGGACTGCGCCTGCCAGGCGACCTGCTGCGCGTGAGCCTTGGTCGTGACTCGACCCGGCAAAAGAGAAACGGCCCGGAGCACTGTGCTCCGAGCCGTCTCGCAGTAGCGGGGACAGGATTTGAACCTGCGACCTCTGGGTTATGAGCCCAGCGAGCTACCGAGCTGCTCCACCCCGCGTCGGCTTTTCCAACACTACACATGGTGGGCGCGAATAACCCAATCGTGCTGGTGAGAGGGCATGTTGTGGGTGACTGGGCGAGGCTGGGCAATCTCTCGCGCACGAATGGAACCGAATGCGCCGCCGCCGCGTCCAATCATGTGACGAGAAGTATCCGACGCAGATCGCGGGGATGAGGAGTGGATCGTGACGTCCAGCGTACGGCCGGTGACACGGGTCCTGGTGGCCTGCTGCGAGAGTGCGGTGCGGTAGCCGGGCAGCCGCAGGATCCGACCGATGGGCCAAGGTGTGGTGGTACCGACGACCGGCGCGGCTGCGCCGACTCACCGTCGCGCCTATTGTGACGGTACTCGAGATACAGGGCCGAAGGCTTGCCGCTCGGTCGGGGGCTCGAGTGCTGCCCGTCCGCGTGTAGCGCCGGCGGATGGTAAGAGGCGCGCGAAAGCGCGCTGATCGAAGTTAAGGGGGCTTTCTTGAACACCGTTCGAACCAGTCGGGATCCCGAACGAGCAACTGGGCGTGTCGCATTCGTCCACTCTGGCTTGCGCGACTATCTGGATCCGGCCGAGGGATCGTGGGGGAGCGTGTTCGAGCCGCATTTCGAGGTGGAGTTCGCCGACTACGACCAACTGGCGATGCGCAGGGACGCCGACGGCGCCCCGATCGTGCTACCCGTCAACAGTGAAACCCAAGCCGAAAGCCTACGTTCGGTCCGTGCCCGTCACGCCATGGGGCTGATCGTCGCGGTCACCGATGACGTCGGTGGTTACTCGACCTACGCCGCGATACGCTCCGGCGCGAATTTCGTGATCAACGTCGCGATATCCGTCGAGCGTCAGGCCGACCTCGTGCGCGCGCAACTCCTCGACCACACCCGCTCGGCACCGAGGAAACCGCTCCCGGCGGTCCTCGGTGCGGTGACCGGCCGCGAACTGAACGAACCCGCACGGCAACCCCTGCGCAGGCGGGTCGGCACACCGGCCGCCGGCCCGGATCAGTCCGGCCGACATGGTCTGACCGAGTCGGATACCCGGCTGCTGCGCATGCTGCGCACGTCGATGACCGTCGCCGAGATCGCGCGTCTGAACTATCTCTCGGAGCGGTCGATGTATCGACGCATCCGCAGCCTGTACGACACCTTGGGCGTGGGCAGCCGGGCCGAATTGGTCGGTTCGGAACGCCGGGCGGACGTGTCCTTTCCACTCACCGTGCTGCGCGGCTGATCGGTAGCGACGGTGCTGTCGAATCCGCACAGGCAAACTGCCGAATCCGGGAGCCATCTCTTCGTATGTCGACACCGACCGATCTCCGCCCATGTGTCGCCAACCAGGGCGCGCGCCACGCTGCCCGCACCCTGCGAGTACACGACGAGGACAGCGAGGTCGTCGCCGCCCTCGACTTCGGCGACGACGGTGAACTCATCGGCATCGAGTTGCTGAATGCGAACGTCCAGCTCAGCGCGGCGTTGAAGAGGAAGGAACGCCATGGGCCCGACCTTCGCCACGGCGAGACCAGCCGCGGATGTGGCAGCCGGAGAGGTTGTGACGATCAGCCGAACTCGATGCCCTGCGCGAGGGGGAGTTCGGTGGAGTAGTTGACGGTGTTGGTGGCTCGGCGCATGTACGACTTCCAGGAGTCCGAGCCGGATTCGCGGCCGCCGCCGGTCTGCTTCTCGCCGCCGAAGGCGCCGCCGATCTCGGCGCCGGAGGTGCCGATGTTGACATTGGCGATTCCGCAGTCGGATCCGTCCGCGGCGAGGAAGCGTTCGGCCTCGCGCTGGTCGGTGGTGAAGATGGCGGACGAAAGGCCTTGCGGTACTTCGTTGTGCAGGGCGATCGCGCGATCGAAGTCGTCGTAGGTGAGCACGTAGAGGATCGGCGCGAAGGTCTCCTCCCGCACCACCGCGGTCTGCGCGGGCATGCGCACGATGGCGGGCCGCACGTAGTACGCGTCGTCGCCGAATCCATCGACTCGCTCTCCGCCGCAGACCAGTTCGCCACCGTCGGTCACGGCCTTGTCCAGCGCCGCCCGCATTCCGGTGTACGCCTTGCCGTCGATCAGCGGCCCGACCAGCACCCCCTCGTCGAACGGATCGCCGACGCGCAGTTGCCGGTAGGCCCGCTCGAGCCGGTCCAGCAGCGGGCCCGCCACGCTTCGGTGCACGATCAGCCTGCGCAGCGTGGTGCAGCGCTGCCCGGCCGTGCCCGCCGCCGCGAACACGATGGCCCGCGCCGCGAGGTCGAGGTCGGCGGACGCGGTGACGATCGCGCCGTTGTTGCCGCCCAGCTCCAGCAGACAGCGCCCGAGCCGCTCGGCCACCCGCGGCGCGACCAGCCTGCCCATCCGCACCGAGCCGGTCGCGCTCACCAGCGCCACCCGTTCGTCGTCGACCAGGCGGGAGCCGACGGCGCTCGCGCCTTGGATGAGCTGGTGGATCTCGGGATCCGCGTTCACCTCGCGGGCCGCGCGCCGCAGCAGCGCGTGACAGGCCAGGGCGGTCAGCGGCGTCGTCTCCGACGGCTTCCAGACCACGGTGTCACCGCAGACCAGCGCGATCGCCGTATTCCATGCCCAGACCGCGACCGGGAAGTTGAACGCCGAGATCACCCCGACCACGCCGAGCGGATGCCAGGTCTCCATCAACCGGTGGCCAGGACGTTCCGAGGGCATGGTGTGGCCGTACAGCTGCCGGGACAGGCCGACGGCGAATTCGCAGATGTCGATCATCTCCTGCACCTCGCCCTCGGCCTCGGCGGGGATCTTGCCCGCCTCGAGGGTGACGAGCTCGGCCAGGTCGCTCTTGTGCGCGGTGAGCAGCTGACCGAGGCTGCGCACGACTCCGGCCCGGACGGGGGCCGGAACCCCGCGCCAGGCCCGGAAGGCGGTCGCGGCCCGGCCGATCGCGGCGTCGACCTCGTCGAGCGAGCTGGACCGCAGCGTGGTCAGCTGCCCTCCGGTGATCGGAGTGCGCGCGGGCAGATCGCCGGGTTCCGGTGGCGGCGCGCCCAATTGGCGCAGCACCGCCTCCGCGCGGGCGGCGAGTCGTCGGGTGGCCTGGTCGTCGAGTACATCGGTCATCTGTTGTTCCGCCGTACCTTTCGGCCGCGTCGCGGCGTGTCTGTCCCACATGGCGGGAGGATCGAGGTGAGGTTCCGGACACGAGGCGGGCTGCCTGAGTTAGCCTTCGCTGATGGCGGATACACCGGCAAGACCCGTACTCGATGACATCGATCGCCTGCTGATTCGTGAACTGATGGCCGATGGACGGGCCACTCTGTCGAACCTGGCCGAAAAGGCGAGTCTGTCGGTGTCCGCGGTGCAGTCACGGGTCCGCCGATTAGAGGCGCGCGGCGTGATCCGCGGGTACACCGCACACGTCGATCCGGAAGCACTCGGCCAGCTGCTGTCGGCATTCGTCGCGATCACTCCTCTCGACCCGTCGCAACCCGATGACGCGCCCGCGGTGTTGCAGCACATCCCCGGCATCGAGGCCTGTCACTCGGTGGCCGGTGAGGAGAGCTACATCCTGCTGGTGCGCGTGGCGTCCCCGCGGCACCTCGAGCAGTTGCTCCAAGAGATCAGAGCCACCGCCAACGTGCGCACCCGGAGCACCATCATCTTGCAGACATTCTATGACAGGTGACGATTCTGTGTAATTAATCCGCTTTGTTGTAGAGGTTCCGTAAATTTTTACGTACCCTCAGGGCGTGACCATCGAACTGGAACGCACCCGCCCGGCGGTCACCCCCGCCGCCCGGGTCCACGCGATCTTGTCGGCGAGCATCCTGGCCGACGGCTTCGACTTCGTACTCGACCTCAACCGGTCCCGCGGCTGCCGCCTCGTCGACGAACGCGACGGCACCACCTATCTGGACATGTTCGGCTTCTTCGCCTCCAACGCCCTGGGCATGAACCATCCCGCCCTCGCCGAGGACGCGCAGTTCCGGACCGAGTTGCTCACGGCGGCGATGAACAAGCCGAGCAACTCCGACGTGTACACCGTCGAGATGGCCCGCTTCGTCGAGACGTTCGTGCGGGTGCTCGGCGATCCGCGGCTACCGCACCTGTTCTTCATCGACGGCGGCGGCCTCGCGGTGGAGAATGCCCTCAAGATCGCGTTCGACTGGAAGAGCAGGCACAACGAAGCGCACGGCCGCGCATCGGAACTCGGCGCCAAAGTGCTGCACCTCACCGGCGCGTTCCACGGCCGCACCGGTTACACCATGTCGCTCACCAACACCGATCCGGTGAAGACCGCGCGTTTCCCGAAGTTCGACTGGCCGCGCGTCAAGTCGCCCTACCTCACCGACGCGTTCGACGTCGAGGAGGCGGAGGCCTGCGCGCTCGCCCAGGTGCGGCGGGCCTTCGAGGAGAACCCGCACGACATCGCGTGTTTCATCGCCGAGCCGATCCAGGGCGAGGGCGGCGACCGGCATCTGCGTCCGCAGTTCCTGCAGGCCGTGCAGCGGCTGTGCCACGAGAACGACGCGCTGTTCGTGCTGGACGAGGTGCAGACCGGCGTCGGCATGACCGGGACGGCTTGGGCCTATCAGCAACTGGGCTTGGCGCCGGACGTCGTCGCGTTCGGTAAGCGGACCCAGGTGTGCGGCGTCATGGCGGGCGGACGGGTGGACGAGGTGCGCGACAACGTGTTCGCGGTCAGCTCCCGGCTCAATTCCACCTGGGGCGGCAACCTCGCCGACATGGTGCGCAGCAGGCGCACCCTGGAGGTGCTCGAGCAGGACGCGCTGATCGAACGGTCCCGGGCGCTGGGGGCGCATCTGCTCGAACGACTGGGCGCGCTCGCCGCCCGGCACGCCGATGTCAGCGAGCCGCGCGGGCGGGGTCTGATGTGCGCGATCACCCTGTCGTCGTCCCGGCTGCGCGACGAGGTGCTCACCGCGCTGCGCGAGCGCGAGCATGTGCTGATCCTCGGCACCGGCGAGCGGGGCATCCGGTTCCGTCCTCCGCTGACGGTCACCGGCGCCGAGCTGGACGAGGCCGTGGACGCGCTGGATCGAGTGCTGACCGGCCGGTAGGGACGGGATGTTCCGTACGTTCCGGTGCGCTCCCGCGCGGGCGCACCGGAATTCCGTATTCGGCTCCTAGGCTTCGCACCCATGTCATCTCGTCGTCACCACAGTCCGACAAGGTGCAGCGGGTGAACCGACAGCGGATGCACCGGTGCCGCGTAGTCCATTTCGTCGTGTCGCTGCTGTTGCTGTCGGCGCTGCCGGGCTGCGCGGCAGGCGACGCGGGCACGGTGGGCGCCGAGCAAGGCCGGGCCGCCCCGACCACCGTCGCGATCCCGGCCGCGGCGGCCCCGACGACAAATGCGGTCCCACCGCATCTGACCGATCTGCTGCCGGGAATGCCGCCGCCCCTCTCACCGACCGACGTGTACGTGGCCAACCGAGAACTCAGCCCCACCGTGGCCGACCATCGCCCCCTGGTCTACGTGCCCAACAGTCAGTCGAACACGATCTCGGTGATCGATCCGGGGACCTTCCGGGTGATCGACACCTACCCGACGGGCGGCTCGGAACCGCAACACGTCGTGCCGTCATACGACCTGCAGACGCTCTACGTCACCAACGATCTGCCGATCGGCGGGGGCAGTCTGCTGCCGATCGACCCGCGGACGGGCGAACCGGGCGAACCCTTTCCCGTGCGCGATCCCTACAACATGTACTACACACCGGACGGCCGGTACGCGCTCGTGGTCGCGGAGGCGGACAAGTCGCTGGATTTCTACGATCCGCGAACCTGGCAGAAGATGCACGCCATGGCGGTGCCCGACTGCGCGGGGGTCGATCACATGGACTTCACCGCCGACGGCCGGTTCGCCCTGGTTTCGTGCGAATTCAACGGTCGCATGCTGGTTTTCGACGTGGCCGAGCGCAAGGTCGTCAAGCTGGTCGACCTGCCCGGCGGTCGCTCGGGCATGCCGCAGGACGTCAAGCTGTCTCCGGACGGGCACACCTTCTTCGTCGCCGACATGACCGCCGACGGCATCTATCTGTTCGATGCGCACACCTTCGAGAACACCGGTTTCGTGCCGACCGGCAAGGGGACACACGGCCTCTACGTCACCCGGGATTCCGCGCGGATGCTCATCACCAACCGGCACGAGGGCAGCATCTCGGTGTGGGACTTCGCGGCGAACGGGCTGGTGCGCAAGTGGTTCGTGCCCGGAGGCGGCAGTCCCGACATGGGCAATATCTCCGCGGACGGGCGCGTCTTCTGGGCGTCCGGCCGGCACCACGGTGAGGTGTACGCCATCGACATCGTCAACTGGACTCTGCTGGCGCGCATCCCGGTCGGGAAAGGGCCACACGGGCTCACCATCTGGCCGCAGCCGGGACGTTACTGCACGGGCCACACCGGCGTCATGCGCTGACCCGGCGGTTGCTGCCCGCGGTCGTCGCGGCTGCGGGAAACGGGTCGGTCAGGACGTCACCGGACGCAGCCCCAGACCGCCTTCGACGAAGCGCTGCACGGACCTCAGTCCGGCGTCCAAGGCGGCCTCGTAGCCCGGGCGCGCCCATCCACTGACCTGCGCGGTGCCATCGCCCTGCGGTGTCACCCCGATCTCGGCGACCAACTCCGCCGTGGTCGGTTCGCAGACCGCCCAGGAGAAGTGCGTCTCGTCCGCCCAGCCCGCACCGCGCCGGGCGACGTAGTCCGGTTCGGTGATGCCCCCCGCGGCCAGGGCGGGGCGGTCATCGATGCGGTCGTCGGCGCGCAGCGCGCGCAGATACCAGGCGCCCGCGTTGATCTCGATCGGCTCCATCAGTACCCCGCCGTTCCGTCGCGCCGATCGCCCGGCGCCGCGGCCAGGACACCCGCGAGCGCTACACCGAATTCCGCGACGCCGAATGGCCTCGCTGGGACATGATCGGATGGCCGCGCCGTCACTTTTGCGTGTTTCGCGGTAACGATGCGGATTTCGGGTAGCTCGATCATGAGGAAGAGGCTAGCGGGAGGTTCTATCGATATGGGCGAGCTATGGTTCGGCCATTACCGCCTCGATCGGTTGCTGGGCAGCGGCGGCACGGGCGAGGTATGGCTCGCGCACGACACAGTCACCGACCGTGCGGTCGCGTTGAAGTTGTTGACCACCGCGTATGCGGCGGACCCGAAATTCCGGCAACGGTTCACCAGGGAGGCTCGGCTCGCCACCCAGATCCGCGGGCCCCACCTGGTGCCGATCCATTCGTTCGGCGAGCTCGACGACCGCCTGTACATCGATATGGAGTTCATCGAGGGCTCCGACGTGGCCGCGCTGCTCCGGCGTTCGGGACCGCTGGACCCCGAGCGCGCGATCGAGATCATCGCGCAGACGGCCACCACGCTCGACACCGCGCACCGTGCCGGCCTGGTGCACCGCGATGTGAAGCCGTCCAACATCATGGTGACGCCCGATGGCACGGTCTATCTGATCGACTTCGGCACCGCGCACCGCAGCGACCAGCCCGCGATCACCGCCACCGGCAACGTGGTGGGCACGCTGGCCTACATGGCGCCGGAGCGGTTCGACGGTGCGGCAGGCCCACGTGCGGATCAGTATTCGCTGGCCTGCGTGCTGTTCGAGTGCCTGACCGGGCTCCGGCCGTTCGGTGACGGCGAGCCACCACGCCTCTTGCGCGCCCACCTCATGCAGACCCCGCCGTCGGCCTCGGCGCTGAATCCCGCCGTCCCGCCCACGCTGGACGCGGTGATCGCGCGGGGCATGGCGAAGGACCCCGACCGGCGCTGGTCCAGCGCCGGAGAACTTGCTTCGGCCGCGCACCTGGCGCTGACCGGCCGAGACGCGACAACGGTCGAGCTGGCCTCCTCCGTGCCGACCGTCGTGCTGCCGCCGCCGCGTCCGGCGGCCACGACCGGCGTCTCCTCGCCCGCGCGAACGCCCCTCGGACCGCGTCTGGCGCTGGCGTCGTTGGGGGTGCTTGTCGCGGCGGTCGCCGGGTCGCTATGGATGGGACGGCCGGACACAGCCGACGCAGGGCCGGCCACCACGCCCCTGCCGCCATCGAAGCAGGAACCCGCGACACCGTCGGCCCCGCCGTCGCAAGCCACGGCCGCGCCGACGCCGATCTCGGCGCCCCTCGTGGTCCTGCCCGGCGCGGGCCGGCCGTGCGACCCGGCGGTCGACGTGCACAGTGTCACCGTGGACGGTCTCGTGCTCGCCTGTACCGCGTCGGCGGTGGGCCCGAGCTGGCTTCCGGCGGTGCCCGCGTCCGGTGGGGTCGCCACGGGGAACGTCGATGACTCGAGCCCAGCCGGGCAGAACGACTCGGGTGACAAACGCGGCCGGGGCAAGCCTGATCATGCGAACCAGGGCCATGGCAGGGACAAGCCCAAACCGGGAAAGTAGGTGTTGCCCGACTGTCGTCGAGCCCACAGTGGTGTGCGGCGCGGGGCGGGGTTACGCTCCGAAGAAGGCCACTTCTTCGGCATTCGCGCGGTGACCTGCTGTTTTCCGTTGTCCGCGCGGCGGGAGGCCGGGTCGGCCAGATGTCAACGGCGACTGGAGGTTCGCGATGGGGGAGGTGCGATTCGGGAGTTACCGGCTGGAGCGGTTGCTCGGCAAGGGCGGTATGGGCCAGGTGTGGCTCGCCTACGACATGGTGGCCGCGCGACGGGTGGCGTTGAAGCTCTTGCCCGCCGAACTCGCCGCCGCCGCGGGATATCGCAAGCGATTCGAGCGGGAAGCCGAAGCGGTGGCACAGCTGCGCGATCCGCACGTACCGCGGATCCACCGTTTCGGTGAGATCGACGGCCGCCTCTACATCGACATGCAGTTCGTCGAGGGCGCGGATCTGGCGGGCAAGCTACTGGCCGAGGGACCGCTGCCACCGGCCGTCGCGGTCGGCGTCATCGGTCACGTCGCCGCGGCGCTCGATGTGGCGCACCGGCTCGGGCTGGTGCATCGCGACGTCAAACCGTCGAATATCGTCGTCCACCCCAGCGGCTTCACCTATCTGATCGACTTCGGCATCGCGCACGGGCTCGGTCAGACCGCCGTGACCACCACGGGCATGGCGATCGGCACCCTGGCGTACATGGCGCCGGAGCGGTTCACCGGGAAGGTGGACGGACGCGCCGACGTCTACTCGCTGGCCTGCGTGCTCTACGAGTGCCTCACCGGCTCCCGGCTCTACGGCGACACCGACCCCGCACAGCAGATGCACGCCCACCTGATGGTGACGCCGCCGCGAGCCGGCTCGATGCGCGCCGACGTCCCCGCCGCCCTCGATGCCGTCATCACCCGTGGTCTGGCCAAGGATCCGGACGAAAGATATGCCACCGCAGGAGAATTCGCCGCAGCCGCGCGGGCGGCGATCGGCATTCCCGACTCGCGAGCCGTGCCGCCGCCTGCGTCTGGTTCGGGCGATCCCTTGGTGCAAGGGAATCTTTCGCCGCGGGCGACGGAATCGCCGAGCGCGGCGGCACCGCGCACGCCTACCCCGACCAAAGTTCTGCCGGAGCCGGGTCCGACGCCGACACTGGTGGCGACCAGGCTCGACTGGTCCTCGGTCACCCCTGGGCCGATCCCCGCACCCAGCCGGGACATTTCGCAACCGGATCCGTCGGTGCGGGGATACCCCGGTCCGCCTGCGGTCCCCGGGTACCCCGCCGCAGGACCGTATCCAGCACGCCGACAGTGGTATCGAAACGCCCCGTATGGCGGCGGCCGGAGCGGACAGCCGGGTTGGCAGCACAGATTGCTCGCGCTCCAGGCGCGGGTGCTGCCCCCGAAGCCAGGTCCCGTCGCGTCGCCGTACCGGGCGCAGGCGCGCAAGGTCTTTCCAGCGGTCCCGCGTCCGGGGCAGCGGTCGATTCCGCAGCGGCGGCCGGGCGTCCCGATCCCTCGGCGTCGGCGGAGTCTGCTGTCGAAGGTGATCGGTGCGCTGATCGTGGTGTTCCTCGCGCCGTTCGCGTTCGCGGCCGGTTGCGTCGCGTTGATCGCGGCCGGAACCAGGGCCGGCGACTCCGGCACGCCCGCGCCGACGTTGCCGCCCGCGGCGGTGGCGGTGGAGCAGCCGGGACCGCCCGGGGACGACTCCACGGCCGATCCGGCCGCCGTGGCGCCGGTGGGCACACCCGTGCGCGACGGCAAATTCGAATTCGTCGTGACCAAGGTCGACGCGGGCGTTTCACGCGTCGGATTGCAGACGGCCGCCGGTTCGTTCCTGATCGTCACGCTCGCCGTTCGCAATATCTCCGACGAACCGAAGTGGTTCCTGCCGCTGGGCCAGCGCCTGCTGGACGCGCGGAACACTCCGTTCGACCACAACGCCACCGCCACCATGTGGCAGAACACCCGACAGCGCCTCGGCTACTCCTTCGAGCTGCGCCCCGGGCAATCCGCCACGACCCAACTCGTCTTCGACCTCCCGGCGACGGTCACTCCCGACCACTTGGAGTTGCACGACTTCGTTCTGTCCAACGGCGTCCGAGTCGCTCTCGGCTGAACGTCTTCGCGCAGCGGCGCCGTGCCGTTCCTGAAGCGCGCGCTACCGGCCCGAACACCTCACTGCCGGGCTGAGTGCGCCGCACGCCACCGCCGAGCTGATGGTCGCGACCCATCGCTCGGTCGCACCCGAGGCGTTGCAACAGCGTTTGTCGCTGTGCCTGCTGTGGACGAGAAGCGGCCGGGGCGGTCAGACGGCCGGGAGGACGGCGGAGAGCGCCGTGCGGACGGCTTCGCGGCCGATGCGCAGGCCCGCGGCCAACAGCGCGGTGTCCCGGGCGGCGCTGTCGATATCAGGGGAGCCGAGCGGCGGGTGGATCTGTAATACCGAGTCGCCGAGTTCGGCGAGCGCCCGGTCTTCGATGTCTTGCTGGCCAGGGCGTTCCAGCCAGGCCCGGTACGCGCCGGGGGCTACGGCGCGCATATAGCCGCCGCCGACGATCTGATGCAGGCGCGACGCGGGCGGGCGCCTTTCATCCACTCGCCGGGTGCGCAAGACCAAGGCGAGGGTGGCGCCCGCGCGGACCGCGCTGCGGATCGGCACGGTCTCGGAAAGACCTCCGTCGAAGAAGGCCGAGCCGCCCAGCGCGACCGGTGGCCCGGCCAGGAGGGGCAGGCCCGCCGACGCGCGCAACGCCCGCATGAGCGTCTTCTTGTCGGTGATGTGTGGATGCAGGTCGACCGCCTGCCCGGTCCTGATGTCGGTGGCGATCGGATGGAACGTCGTCGAGTTGGCCAGGATCGCGCCGAAGTCCATCGGTTCGATGCCGTCGTACACCTGGTGCACGAGATACCTCAGGTCGAACGCCGGTCGCCCACGCAGGAGCCGGGCCGGGTCGATGGCGCGGCGCATGATCGTGGGATCGGTCCATGAGCGCATGCCGGGGATCGCGCGCCCGCACAGCAGCCAGGCGCCGTTGATCGCACCGGCCGACGTGCCGTACACGGCATCGAATACCCCGGCGAGTCCGAGCTCCTCCAGCGCGGCCACCATGCCGCTGGAGTACACGCCCCGGCTGCCGCCACCCTCAACCACCAGCGCCAGACGGTGACCGTCGGCACGGCTGCCTGTGGCACGACGCGCGCGGATCACCTCCGCTACGGGGGAGAGGCTTGTCGAGCTGGTCACCGGATCACGATACGACACCACGGTATGCGTATCGGGTCCAGCGGCGTGACGACGGAGGGACCGCCGCGTGAACAAAGGAGCGGGCGCGGACCTCCTGGTCCGCGCCCGCTCGAATACCGGTCTGCGCCGGCTACTACTTGATCTCCGCCAGAACAGTGCCCTGGGTGATCGCCGCGCCCGCTTCGACGGACAGGCCGGTGACCACACCCGCCTTGTGCGCGTTCACCGGGTTCTCCATCTTCATGGCCTCGAGCACCACGATCAGATCGCCCGCCTCGACCGACTGGCCCTCTTCCACGGCGACCTTTACGACGGTGCCCTGCATCGGAGCGGTGACCGCGTCACCGGAGGCCGCGCCGCCGCCCGCGCCGCCGCGCTTGCGAGGCTTGGGCTTCTTGCGGATCACGCCCGCGCCGTTGCCCGCCGCCCCGCTCGCTCCGGCGCCGACGGTGAAGTTGCCCGGCAGGGACACCTCGACCCGGCGGCCGCCGACCTCGACGACGACCTTCTGCCGCGGCGCTTCCTCGTCCTCATCGGCCGGGGCGCCCGCACCGGTGAAGGGCTCGATGGTGTTGACCCATTCGGTTTCGATCCACTTGGTGTAGACGTCGAACTTCTCGCCGTCACCGATGAACGCCGGGTCCTCGACGATCGCCCGGTGGAACGGGATGACCGTGGCCAGACCGTCGACCTCGAACTCGGCCAGCGCGCGCCGCGCCCGCTCCAGGGCCTGCGTGCGGTTCTCGCCGGTGACGATCAGCTTGGCCAGCATCGAGTCGAACTGCCCGCCGATCACGCTGCCCTGGACCACGCCGGAGTCCACGCGGACACCGGGGCCGGTGGGCTCCTTGTACACGGTGACCGGGCCGGGGGCGGGCAGGAAGTTGCGGCCCGCGTCCTCGCCGTTGATGCGGAACTCGAAGGAGTGGCCGCGCGGCGTCGGGTCCTCGGTGATCTCGAGCTTCTCGCCGTTGGCGATGCGGAACTGCTGGCGCACCAGGTCGATGCCCGCGGTCTCCTCGGTGACCGGATGCTCGACCTGCAGCCGGGTGTTCACCTCGAGGAAGGAGACGGTCTCGCCCTGCACCAGGTACTCCACCGTGCCCGCGCCGTAGTAGCCGGCTTCCTTGCAGATGGCCTTGGCCGAGGCGTGGATCTTCGCGCGCACCTCGTCGGACAGGAACGGCGCCGGGGCCTCCTCCACGAGCTTCTGGAAGCGCCGCTGCAGCGAGCAGTCGCGGGTGCCCGCGACGATGACGTTGCCGTGCTTGTCGGCGATGACCTGAGCCTCGACGTGGCGGGCCTTGTCCAGGTACTGCTCGACGAAGCACTCGCCGCGGCCGAAGGCGGCGGTCGCCTCACGCACGGCCGAGTCGTACAGCTCGGGGATCTCCTCGATGGTGTGCGCGACCTTCATGCCGCGGCCACCGCCGCCGAACGCCGCCTTGATGGCGACCGGCACGCCGTAGGTCTTCGCGAATTCGACGACCTCGCTCGCGTCCTTGACCGGGTCCTTGGTGCCCGCGGCCATCGGGGCCTTCGCGCGCTCGGCGATGTGCCGCGCGGTGACCTTGTCGCCCAGGTCGCGGATGGACTGGGGGGAGGGGCCGATCCAGATCAGCCCTGCGTCGATGACGGCCTGGGCGAAGTCGGCGTTCTCGGAAAGGAAGCCGTAACCAGGGTGGATGGCGTCGGCGCCGGACTTCGCCGCGGCGTCGAGGATCTTGTCGAAGACGAGATACGACTCGGCCGAGGTCTGCCCGCCCAGGGCGAAGGCCTCGTCGGCGAGCTTCACGAACGGGGCATCGGCATCCGGCTCGGCGTAAACGGCGACGCTGCCGATACCGGCGTCCTTGGCCGCCCGGATCACGCGCACGGCGATCTCGCCTCGGTTAGCTACGAGTACCTTTGTGATCCGCGCGCTGGCATGGCTGGGCACTGAGCCTCCTGTGTGCATTCTTCTGGTCGCTTCGCCGGGGGGTGGGGTCGCTGTGCAGGCTCCGCTCCCGTAATCGACAAACTTACGTCTCGGCGAGTGTAGGCAGTCTGCCAACAGTCGCCGAACTCGGCTAGCCCTACTGAACAGTAGGTCGCGGATCACAACGTACGCGTCCAGCGTTTATGACCGCACCCGGCCCTACCTGCTCCGCGTGCGGCGCGACCCGCCGCGTGCGGGTATTTCGCCGGGCTCGTCTCCCGTGGCG
Source organism: Nocardia araoensis NBRC 100135 (assembly GCF_000308435.1). Classification (GTDB taxonomy): domain Bacteria; phylum Actinomycetota; class Actinomycetes; order Mycobacteriales; family Mycobacteriaceae; genus Nocardia; species Nocardia araoensis. The sequence continues at coordinate 80,659 of NZ_BAFR01000035.1, forward strand.
ATCGGCATTCGCACCGAGTTGCCCCACTCGGTCCATGACCCGTCGTAATTACGTACGCCGTGCCGCCCGAGCAGGTAGGTCAGGACGAACCAGCTGTGGCTGGATCGCGCGCCGACTCGACTGTAGACGATCACCTCCTGCGGGCCGGTCAATGCGCGGTAGACGTCGTCGAGCTCGGTGCGGGAGCGGAAACGTCCGTCGGCGGCGAGCGCCTCGGACCACGGGATGTTCGACGCGCCGGGAATGTGGCCGCCGCGCAATGCCGTGCCCTCGGGGTCGGCAGGCTGGAGCGCCTGCGCGCCGGAATACTCCTCCGACGAGCGCACGTCGAGCACCGGTTTGCCGAGGTGGGCGAGCACGTCCTCGCGGAAGGCGCGGAAGGTGCTGTCGTCGCGGCGCACGGCCGGATAGTCGCCGCGCACCGGGTAGTCGGGTTCGAACGTCGTGTCGCGTCCCTCGGAGATCCACGCCGCGCGGCCGCCGTCGAGCAGGCGCACATCCTCGTGCCCGAACAGGGTGAACACCCACGCGGCGTGCGCCGCCTGCGTGTTGCCGCGATCGCCGTAGATCACAACTGTGTCGTCACGATCGATACCTTTCGCGCGCATCAGTTCGGTGAAACGGGTTCCGTCGATATAGTCGCGCGTGACCGGATCGTTCAGATCGCTTCGCCAATCCAGTTTGGTGGCGCCCGGAACGTGCCCGATGTCGTAGAGCAGCGTGTCCTCGTTGGCCTCGATGATCTTGAGTCCCCGCGCGCCTATGTTTGCCGACAGCCACTCCGTGGTTACTAGTCGGTGAGGGTGTGCGTAGGAACCGAGTGAGGGATGAGGATCCGGAGCGACGGGCACGGTGTTGGGTCCTTCACACATGGGTGGACGGCGGTGGCGCGGTTCGAGGTCTCACAACGAGGGTAGTTGTGGGGCGACAGTGACTCTCGTTTCAGATCACAAATCGGATGAGGGCCGAATAAAGGGCACCTACATCCGATAAAGTCTCCCGGGAGGAGGGGTGAGCTATGTCCGATTCTTGGCCGCGGCGGCGACTGCTCGCGATCCTACGTGGCGCCAGCGAGCCTCTCGACGCCCAGGAACTGGCCAGAATCACCGGACAGCACGTCACGACGGTCCGGTTCCATCTGGACGTGCTCACCAGGGAATCGCTCGTCCGGCAGTTCCAACAGCCGCCGCGTGGCCGTGGGCGGCCGCGCATCGGATACAGCGCGGTGCAGCGATCGGTCGGCTATCAGGACCTGGCGCAGGTGCTCGCCGACCAGCTCGGCCCCGATCCCCGGCGCAGGGCGGAGGCGGCGAATGCGGCGGGCCATGCCTGGGGCAGCCGGCTCGACGTCGGTGACCATCGGGTGGAGTCGCTGGAGGACGCCAAGGACCTCACGATGACGCTGATGTCGGAACTTGGTTTCGCGCCCGAGCGCGACCCCTCCCCGGAGAGCGAGGGGAAGGTGCTCATCCGGATGACGGCGTGCCCGCTGCGCGAGCTCGCGCGGACGCACTCCGAAGTGGTCTGCGGCGTGCACCTCGGGCTGCTCGAAGACGTGCTGCACCGCAGCGGTGCGCAGGGGACCATCGACGTGCGGATGCATCCGTTCGTGGAGCCGGAGCTGTGCGTCGCCCGTCTGGAACTCATCGCGGCGCAGCGCGCCGAAGCCCGAGATGCCGCGAAGGCGCCCCCTGGCGGTGACGCAGAGGCGTTGACCACGCCGTCAGGCCGTATGGCCCCACAGCTGCGTAACGCCGATCCCAACATCGCCAAGCAGTCGGCGCAGCAGTGGTAGCCCGATGCCGATGACGCTGGACGGGTCGCCATCGATGCGGTCGACGAACCAGCCGCCGAGCCCGTCGAGGGTGAACGCGCCCGCTACCTGGAGCGGCTCGCCGGTCGCGATGTAGGCGTCCAGCTCGTCCGGCTCCGGCTTGGCGAAATGCACGGTGGTGCTGCTGCAGTCGACCGCCTCGGCGACGATCGCACCGTCGCGCATCCGCACCACGCAGTGACCGGTGACGAGATCCGCGCTGCGTCCGGCCATGTCGCCCCACCGGGCGCGCGCGACCTCGGGGGTGTGCGGCTTGCCCTGCAACTCGCCGTCCACGAGCAGCATGGAGTCACAAGCCACCACGACGCAATCGGCGGCGAACTCCGGAATCGCGGCGGAAACGGCGGCGGCTTTGGCGCGCGCCAGCTCCACCACGATTCCTTGCGGAGGAGTGCCCTCGGGAAGGGCGGCGGCGACCGCGTCCTCGTCCACGGCGGAGACCCGGACGATCGGGTCGATGCCCGCCGAGCGGAGCACCTCCCGGCGGGCCGGGGACGCGGAGGCCAGGATCAGCCGCGTCACCCGCGCAGGTGGGACAGCTGTGGGAAGGAGTACGGAGAGAACGGCGAAGCACCACGATGCATCAGCGTCGGGTGACCCCACATGTCCGGCGGGCCCGCGGGCCCGGCAGGCGCGGCGCTGTTCGCGGCGGCGGACAGCACGCATACCAGCGCGGCGAGTTCCTCGTCGGTCGGCGAGCCCTTCACGACACGGAAGAACGGCTCCGGGGTGGCCTCGGCGGATTGCGCCGCCGCGTTCGAGTCGGTATTCGCACCGGTCTCGTTCGCGATCGGGTCGACTGTGAGATCCAGTTCGACGGCGCTCAACACATCTTCTTCTGCCACGGTCGTCACAGTGCCAGGTCCTCTCTTCGCCCTTATCAGCGGAACTGATCAGGCTGTTCCCGTTTTCCGACAAGTTATGGATGAAGCAACCGTCCTCGGACGCACTCATTGCTTCTCTGCAACAAGCCGGTACTCGCCAGAGTAAGTGTTACCGAGACGGATGCCACCCTTTGTTGCGCGGCCTATCGTGGGTATCGCTCGCTCACAGCGGGATGTTGCCGTGTTTCTTCGGCGGCAGGGTCACCATCTTGCGTTCGAGCAGCCGCAGCGCGGAGACGATCTGGCCGCGGGTGTGCGACGGCGGGATGACCGCGTCCACGTAGCCGCGTTCGGCGGCGACGTAGGGGTTCACGAGCGTGTCCTCGTACTCGTTCTGGAGCTCGAGCCGCAGCGCATCGACGTCTCCGCCGTCCTTGGCGGCCTGCTGGAGCTGCTTGCGGTAGACGAAGCCGACGGCGCCCGAAGCGCCCATGACGGCGATCTGCGCGGTCGGCCAGGCGAGGTTCACATCGGCGCCCATGTGCTTGGAACCCATGACGTCGTAGGCGCCGCCGTAGGCCTTGCGCGTGATGATCGTGATTTTGCCCACAGTGGCCTCACCGTAGGCGTAGAGCAACTTCGCGCCGCGCCGGATGATGCCGTTGTACTCCTGCCCGGTGCCGGGCAGGAAGCCGGGCACGTCGACCAGGGTGATGATCGGGATGTTGAACGCGTCGCAGGTGCGCACGAAGCGCGCGGCCTTCTCCGAGGCGTCGATGTCCAGGCAGCCCGCGAACTGGGTGGGCTGGTTGGCCACGATGCCGACGCTGCGGCCGTCGACCCGGCCGAAGCCGACGATGATGTTCATCGCGCGCTCGGCCTGCACCTCGAGGAACTCGTCGTCATCGAGCAGGCGACGGATCACCTCGTGCATGTCGTAGGGCTGGTTCGGCGAGTCCGGGATGATCGTGTCGAGCTCGAGGTCCTCCTCGGTGAGCGAGTCCTCGATCGCGCCGTCGATCGGGTCGGTGGCCGGGAAGCGCGGCGCCTCGGCCCGGTTGTTGCTCGGCAGGTAGGACAGCAGGTCCTTGACGTAGTCCAGGGCGTCCTGCTCGCCGGAGGCGACGTAGTGCGCCACACCGGACTTGGTCATGTGCGTGTGCGCGCCGCCCAGGTCCTCCATGGTGACGTCCTCACCGGTGACCGTCTTGATGACGTCCGGGCCGGTGACGAACATCTGGCTGGTGCCGTCGACCATGACGACGAAGTCGGTCAGCGCGGGGGAGTACACGTGGCCACCGGCGGCCGGGCCCATGATCAGCGAGATCTGCGGGATCACGCCGGAGGCCTGGATGTTGCGATGGAAGATCTCGCCGTAGAGGCCGAGCGAGACCACGCCCTCCTGGATGCGCGCGCCCGCGCCCTCGTTGATGCCGATCAGCGGGCGGCCCGTCTTCAGGGCCAGGTCCATCACCTTGACGATCTTCTCGCCGTAGACCTCGCCGAGGCTGCCGCCGAACACCGTGACGTCCTGGCTGAAGATGCAGACGTCGCGGCCGTCGATGGTGCCGTAACCGGTCACCACGCCGTCGCCGAGCGGGCGGTTGTTCTCCAGGCCGAAGTTGACGCTGCGGTGGCGGGCCAAGGCGTCGAGTTCGACGAACGAGCCTTCGTCCAGCAGGGCGAGGATGCGCTCGCGGGCGGTCATCTTGCCCTTCGCGTGCACCTTGTCGACCGCGGCCTCACCCATCGGGTGCTTGGCCTCTTCCAGCCGATTCCGCAGGTCAGCCAGCTTCCCGGCGGTGGTGTGGATATCGGGGGCGCCCGCGGGACCTGATGCGGGCTGCTGCTGGACACTCGTCATGGCTTCGGAGTGTAACCAGTACCAGTGCGTCCTTCTAACCCAGACGGTGCTACCCGTCAGTAAAAACCGCAGCTAGATCAAATTTCCGACGCGAACTTCCTGGTCGGTAGCGAGGTCGGGAGGCGAAAAATGAGTATCGCCCTCCGGTCGGATCCGGATAGCCTGAGGGCGAACGATTTCCGGGCTCAGGGGAGGAGCGCGTCATGTGGGAATGGGGTAGTGCGGTCGCCGAATACGCCGCGGCGACGGCGTGGACGCGGACCACGGAGACGGCTCCGAAGTACGGGGAGCCGGAGTGCTGGACGGAGACCGCCGAAGGCGAGCCGGAGGGCGACGCGGGCATGGCGGCGCGCGACCCGCTCGTCTCCGGGTACGACCTGGCGGGGTAGCGCCCGCACGGCGAGTAGCCTGCCGGTGTGCAGAGGCCACCGTTGGATGCAGAGCAATTGCGGCGCAGTGCCGTCGAGTCGCCCGAGCTGTCGTTCTTCTCGCGGATCGACGTGGTGGAGTCGACCGGGTCCACGAACGCGGATCTGCTCGCGCGGGCGGCCGATCCGGCCGCCGACCGCGTGGTTCTGCTGGCGGAAACCCAGGTGCAGGGCCGGGGCAGGCACGCGCGGACCTGGGTCAGCCCGCCCCGGGCGCAGTTGGCGATGTCGGTGCTTGTGCGTTTGCCGGGTATCGGTCCCGCTTCGCTCGCCTGGCTGGCCCTGCTGACCGGCGTCGCCGTGGTCGACGCGCTGCGGACCACGGCGGGTGTGGCCGCCGAGCTCAAGTGGCCCAACGACGTGCTGGTCGACGGCCGCAAAGTCGCGGGCATCCTGGCGGAGGTCGCGGCGAGCGGGGGCGCGCCCGCCGTCGTGATCGGGCTCGGGCTCAACGTGAGCCTGACCGAGGAAGAACTGCCGGTGCCGCATGCCACGTCACTGACCATCGCGGGCGCTCGGCAGACCGATCGCACGGTGCTCGTGCGCTCGCTGCTGGCCGAGTTCGCCCGTCGCTTCACGGCGTGGCGCGACGCGGACTGGGCGACCGACGAGCTGGCCGCCGCCTACCGCGAGCGCTGCGCCACGATCGGCAACGAGGTCCGCGCCGAGCTGCCGGGCGGCCGGATGCTCACCGGCATCGCCGAGGGCGTCGACGACTACGGCCGCCTGCTCATCGGCGGCGAAGCGGTGTCCGCGGGCGACGTCACGCATCTTCGCGCCCAGTATTGAGCGCGTTCCGGCGAGTCGGCGGGTAAGGCCGCGTCGTGATCGGCCGAGCCGGCCCGCTTCAAACGGGCTGGGCGATGCCGCGCGCCGCGTCCCGGGCGAGCGCGCGATCGCGCTGCTCCTCGAATTTGATCACGTCCTTACCCAGCTTCTCGAGGAACTCGCCCAGCTCGTCGCGCGCCTGATCACCGCGCGGCCCCAAATCCGAGCGTTCGAACACGTTCCACTGCTTGAGCACCGGCTCGACGACCTCCTCCAGGTGCTGGCGCAGATCGTAGATGCCGTGCTTGGCCATCAGCACGCCGTAGCGACGGAAGTTGGGCATCCCCGCGCCGGGCATCAGGAAATTCTTGATGATCCTGGTGATCGCGGGCAGCGCTTGGTCGGGCACCAGGTCCAGCGCCGCGCCGCACAGCGAGCGATAGAAGATCATATGCAGGTTCTCGTCGGCGGCGATGCGCTGGAGCAGTCGGTCGGCGACGGGGTCGTCGCACGCCTTGCCGGTGTTGCGGTGCGACACTCGGGTGGCCAATTCCTGGAAGGTGACGTAGGCGACGCTCGCCAGAAATCCGCCCCAACCGTCCGGCGACTGGACGCCGTTGCTCATGTGGATCATCCTGGCCTCTTCCAGGGCGACCGGATCGACGGCGCGGGTGACCACCAGGTAGTCCCGGATGGCGATGCCGTGGCGGTTCTCCTCGGCGGTCCAGCGATCGACCCACCTGCCCCAGGGGCCGTCCTCGGAGAAGTTCTGCGCGATCTCGCGGTGGTAGGAGGGCAGGTTGTCCTCGGTGAGCAGGTTGGTGATCATCGCTACCCTGGCGACCTCGCTGAGCCGGGATTGCTCCGGAGCCCAGTCCACGCCGCCCAGGGCGGCGAAGTTGCGGCCCTGGCTCCACGGCACGTAATCGTGCGGATTCCACTCCTTCGCCATGGACAGGTGCCGATCGAGATTCTGTTCGGCCACGGGTTCGAGTTCGGCCAGAATTTGCAGTGGTGTCAGGTCTTTGGTCACGCGTTCCTCCACGGTCGTGATCGACGATGATGGTGAGCCGGGCGTTGCGCGATACAGACAGCACTGCGCGGAATCGTCACACGCAGACCTGCTGATTGTGCGGTAGAACGCGCTGCGTGTCAGCCGTTCCGGCATCTCGACGCGGTAGGGTTTTCGACATGGGTTATCCCGAGGATGTGCTGGCGCCCGATGAACGGTTGCTGCTGCATCGCCACCCGCATTGGAAGATGCTCTTCTGGCCGGTCGTGACGCTCATCGTTGCCACCGCTCTCGCGGGTTTCGCCGGGGGACTCGTTTCGCAGAAGGCCACCGGCTCCACCGCCTCGGCGCTGCTCATCACGGTGCTCGTGGTGTATGTGGCGATTCTGCTATGGCGTTGCGCCGTACCGATTATCAGCTGGAAGTCGACGCATTTCATCGTCACCGACCGGCGGGTGCTGGTGCGTCAGGGTGTGCTCACCCACAGCGGCATCGACATCCCGATGAGCCGGATCTCCAGCGTGCAGTTCCGGCACGGGCTGTTCGATCGGATGCTCGGCACCGGGACGTTGATCATCGAGTCGTCCTCCTCGGAGCCGCTGGAATACGACGACATCCCGGCGGTCCAGCAGGTGCATTCGCTGCTGTACCACCAGGTGTTCGAGGTCGAACGTCATCGGGACGGGCGCGACGAGCGCTGGGACGACCGCCGCAGCTACCGGTGAGCCCGTAACCTGGGCGTATGACCGCTGTACTGCTGGCCGAGGACGACGATGCCATCGCGGCTCCGTTGTCGCGCGCGCTCGGCCGCGAGGGCTACTCGGTGACCGTCGAGAGCTTCGGCCCCGCGGTGCTGCAGCGGGCCCTCGAAGGCGGGCACGACCTGCTCATTCTCGATCTCGGCCTGCCCGGCATGGACGGGCTGGAGGTGTGCCGTCAGGTGCGCGCCCGCGGCGCGGATCTGGCGGTGCTGATGCTCACCGCGCGCACCGACGAGGTGGATTTCGTCGTGGGGCTGGACGCGGGCGCCGACGATTACGTCGGCAAGCCGTTCCGGCTCGCCGAGTTGCTCGCCCGGGTGCGAGCGTTGTTGCGGCGCAGCGGAATCGGCGACGACACGGTCGAGGTGGGCGGCATCCGCCTGGAGCCCGCCGCCCGGCGCGTACTGGTCAACGGCGTCGAAATCGGTTTGGCCAACAAGGAATACGAGCTGCTCAAGGTGCTGATCGACCGAGCCGGTCAGGTGGTGCCGCGCGAGACCATCCTGCGCGAGGTGTGGGGCGACGCGGAGTTGCGCGGTTCCAAGACGTTGGACATGCACATGTCCTGGCTGCGCCGCAAGATCGGGGACGAAGGCCCCATGGCCGAACGGCGCATCGTCACCGTCCGCGGTGTCGGATTCCGGCTGAACACCGACTGACGTGCGCCGCCGGATCCTGCGTTCCATGCTCACCGTGCTGACTCTCACCACGGTGGTGCTCGGCGTGCCGCTCATCTACACGGCGTGGCTGTGGGTGGAGGACATCACGCGCAACGACCTGCAGAACCGGCTGGACCGGATCGCCACGGAGATCATCGCCCAGGAACGCGACGGTACGGTGTCCGGCGAGCTGGACATCCGGTCGGTGGCGCCGCTGGTGCCGGAGAACGGCAGGCTCACCATCGTCTACCCGTCCCAGCGGGACAACGCCGTCCGCCGCGACGTGGGGGTGGCCGACGTGTCCGACCCACTGGTCGAGTCGCTGTCGATGGGCAAGTCCGCGTCGCTGCGCCTGGAGGTGCCGTCCGCGCCGATGCACGCCATGCAGCGCCAGGCGGTCGCGGTGGTGGCGCTGGCGGTGCTCGCCTCGCTCGGCGCGGCGGTCTCGGTCGCGGTGGTCACCGCCCGGCGGGTGGCCGATCCGCTGCGGGACGTGGCGGCGCGCGCGGCCCGGCTGGCGATGGGGGATTTCCGGCCCGATCCGCGCAGGCACGGCATCGCGGAACTGGATCGCGTCTCCGACGTGCTCGACTCGGCGACGGTGGAGATCGCCGGACGACTCCAGCGCGAGCACGCCCTGGTGGCGGACGTCTCGCATCAGCTGCGCAGCAGGCTGACCGCCGTGCGGTTGCGCCTGGACGAGTTGTCCGCGCACGCCGATCCGGAGGTGGTGCACGAGGCCGAGGAGGCGATGGCCCAGGTCGACCGGCTCACCGACGCGATCGACGACCTGGTTCGCGCCTCCCGCGACGAGGACGCGGCCGATCGCGATCCGGTGCCCGTGATGGACGAGCTGCGCGGTGTGGTCGCCGAATGGAAACACCCGTTCACCGAGGCGGGCCGGACGCTGACGCTCACCGGCGACGAGTCGTTGCGCGCACCGATCACGGGTTCGCGGTTGCGCGAGGCGGTGGCGGTGCTGGTGGACAACGCTCTCATGCACGGCGGCGGGACCTGCACGGTGTCGGTGCGCTCGGTACGGCCTGGCGCCGATCGCGAGCCGCTGGTGTGCGTCGAGGTGGCCGACGAGGGCCACGGGGTGCGCGACGAACTGGCGCCGCACATCTTCGACCGGGGTTTCTCCGCGGGCGGGTCGACCGGTGTCGGGCTGGCGCTGGCGCGAGCGCTGGTCGAGGCGGACGGCGGACGGCTGGAATTGCAGCGGCGCAGGCCCGCGCTGTTCGCGGTGTTCCTCGGATCGAAGGCGCGTCCGGCCAACGCGGTGGTGGCCGAGCCGCGCTGACTCAGCTGCGGCCGAGTTCCTCTTCCACGAGGTCGACGAATTCCGCTTCGAGTTCGCTCATTTCGTCCGGGAAGACCCAGCGGCGCATCGCCCAGAAACGGAACGCCATCTGCAGCAGATTGCCGATGATGAAGGCGCTGACGAAGTCGGCGATGTTCTCGACCGTGAAGCTCACATTGGGTTGGCGCAGATCGAAGACGTAGCTGGAAATCCACAGCGGGGTGAAGGCCAGGACGACGCCGACGCCGCTGACGACGAAGAACAGCAGCGCTTCGTGATGACGTTCCCGCCCGCCGCGATTCTTGAACGACCATTCCCGGTTCAGGATGTAGGACGCGATCACGGCGATGACGCCGGAAATGATCTTGGCCGTGACCGGTTTCTCCGCGAGCACCGTCCACTTGAGTACGTAGAAGATGCCGCTGTCGATCACGAACGTGGTCGCGCCGACGATCGCGAACTTGATCAATTCCCGCTGCCGGTACGCGATATCTTGCAGCGGCTGGGGGAGGACGCTGACCACGTCGTCGACGAATGACACAAGACCGGAGTGTACCGGTCGCTGTCATTTGCGCCGGACATGACAATATTGTCCGACGTGAGCGCACGTTCCTTCGATCCATCGGCCATGCCCACCGTCACCATGATCGGCGGCGGTCAGTTGGCGCGCATGACCCACCAGGCGGCGATCGCGCTGGGCCAGCGGCTGCGCGTGCTCGCCGAGAACCCAGAGGACCCCGCCGCCCAGGTGAGTCCGGAGGTGGTGCTCGGCAGCCACACCGACCTGACCGCGCTGCGCAAGGCGGCGGTCGGCTCGCACGCGCTGACCTTCGACCACGAGCACGTCCCGACCGAGCACCTGGAGGCGCTGGTCGCGGAGGGCGTCAACGTGCAGCCGCCGCCGCAGGCGCTGGTCTACGCGCAGGACAAGCTGGCCATGCGCACCAAGCTGAGCGCGCTGGGACTGCCCGTGCCCGCGTTCACGCCGGTGACCTCGGTCGAGGACGCGGTGCGCTTCGGCGACGAGCACGGCTGGCGAATCGTGTTGAAGGCGGTGCGCGGCGGCTACGACGGGCGTGGCGTCTGGATGCCCGAGTCCGCCGACGCGGCCGCGGCGATCGTCGGCGATCAGCTCGCCCGCGGCGTCCAGCTGCTGGCGGAGGCGAAGATCGAACTGAAGCGGGAGCTGTCGGCGATGGTGGCCCGTTCCCCGTTCGGGCAGGCGGCGACCTGGCCGGTGGTGGAGACCGTGCAGCGCAAAGGGCAGTGCGCGGTCGTCATCGCGCCCGCGCCCGAACTGCCGGAGGACACGGCCGCCGCGGCGGAGACCATGGCGTTGCATCTCGCCGGGGACCTCGGTGTCGTCGGCGTCATGGCGGTGGAGCTGTTCGAGACCACCGACGGCGAGCTGCTGGTGAACGAGCTGGCCATGCGCCCGCACAACTCCGGGCACTGGGGCATGGACGGCGCGCGCACCGGGCAGTTCGAGCAGCACTTGCGTGCCGTGCTCGACTACCCGCTCGGCGACACCGCGCCGCTGGCGCCGGTGACCGTGATGGCGAACATCCTCGGCGCGCCGCAGGCCCCGGAGATGTCGATGGACGAGCGGCTGCACCATTTGTTCGCCAGGATCCCGGAGGCGAAGGTGCACCTGTACGGCAAGGGCGAGCGCCCCGACCGCAAGATCGGGCACGTCAACATCCTCGGCGACGACGTGGCCGAGGTTCGGGAGAAGGCCGAGCGGGCGGCGCACTGGATGTCGCACGCGATCTGGACCGACGGATGGGATCCGCATGAGTGAGGAACTGGCCATCGCCCCCGCGGTCGGCCTGATCATGGGCAGCGACTCCGACTGGCCGACCATGGAGGCCGCCGCGGAGGCGCTGGCGGAGTTCGGGATCCGGTTCGAGGTGGGTGTCGTCTCGGCGCACCGCACGCCGCAGCGCATGCTCGACTACGCGCGTTCGGCGGCTGGTCGCGGACTGAAGGTGATCATCGCCGGCGCTGGCGGCGCGGCGCACCTGCCCGGCATGGTCGCCTCCGCCACTCCGCTGCCGGTGATCGGCGTGCCGGTCCCGCTCAAGTACCTCGACGGCATGGACTCGCTGCTGTCCATCGTCCAGATGCCCGCGGGCGTGCCGGTCGCCACCGTCTCCATCGGCGGCGCGCGCAACGCGGGCCTGCTCGCCGCCCGCATCCTCGCCGCCCACGACCCGGCCCTGCGCACCCGCATGGAACAGTTCCAAGCCGGGCTCGAGCAGATGGTGCTGGAAAAGGACGACGCGCTGCGCACCAAACTGCTGGGCTGAGCGGCGAACGGTGCCCGAGGTCCCGTTGCGTGGGGGTTCGGTCAATGCCGTGGTGCGAGCCGGCGATACGGTTCGCCGCCGTCCTGCCGCGCGTGCCGACTTCGTACATGGGCTGCTCGCGTGGTTCGAGCGATCCGGCTGGGCGGGCGCACCTCGCTTGCTGGGCATGGATGAGCGCGGGCGCGAAATCCTCACCTACCTCGATGGGCACGTGCCGATCGATGGACTCCGTCCGGCGTCGACCGGCTCGCGCGCGGCCTTGGCGCGGGTGGCTGAGCTGATCCGCGAGTTCCACGATCTCACCGCGGGTACCGACCTCGTCGGAGAGGCGGAGGTGGTCTGTCACAACGATCTCTCGCCGAGGAACACCGTCTATCGGCAGTGCCGCGATGGCATACGGCCCGTGGCGTTCCTGGACTGGGACCTCGCCGCGCCCGGCCGCCGTATCCACGATCTCGCGCTTGCCTGCTGGCAGTTTCTCGACCTGGGCCCCGGTGTCGGCGATCTCCCCGCAACCGCCACCCTGCTGCGCCTGATGTGCGACGCCTACGGAACCGGCGAGCGCGCCGAACTCGTCGATACGGTGCTGTGGTGGCAGGAGCGCTGTCGGCATGGCATCGAAACCGCCGCGGAGGCAGGCGAGCCCGCCATGGTGCGCCTTCGCGCGGGCGGCGTTCCTGAACGCATTCACGCCGCACACCGGTGGGTCACCGAGCATCGCGTCGAGCTGGAAGCCGCGTTGTAGCGGATGTGGTCAATCGGCGGCACTGGTCACATGCCGAGATCTTGGCTGAGTTCCGCCAGTTGGTCCATCGCGGCTCGGCTTTTGGCCTCGGCTCGCGGCTTGCGGTGACGCCCGGCCAGCTGCTGCGGCAAGACCACTCGATGCCGGGTGGCGCTCCGCAGCGTAGCACTCGATAGTGATCTGCATCACATCATGTCAGGACGTTCGGGGAAGCGGTGTCTTGTGCTCGAGCCTCTCGGAGCGAAGGAGACACCATGAGCAAGAAGATCGATGTGGTCGTGATCGGTGGCGGGTATGCCGGTGTGATGGCGGCCAATCGCTTGACGCAGCGTGCGGACGTGCGGGTGACTGTGATCAATCCGCGCTCGTTGTTCGTGCCGCGGTTGCGTCTGCATCAGCTGGTGGGCGGGACGCACGATGCGGTCGTCGACTACACCGAAGTGCTGGCCGAGGGGGTCCGGCTGGTGGTCGACAGCGTGACACGGATCGACGCGGCGGCGCGCAGCGTGACGCTGGCCGATGGCGGCACGGTCGATTACGACTACCTGATCTACGCGGTGGGCAGTGGCAGCGCGGGTTCGACGGTGCCGGGCGTGGCCGAGTTCGCTTACCCTGTCGCCACTTTGGAGGCGGCGCAGCGGTTGCGATCGGTGCTTTTCGATACGCCGATGACGGCGGCGGTGACGGTCGTCGGAGGGGGCCCGAGCGGTATCGAGACCGCTGCCGAGCTGGCGGAGGGCGGTCGCGCGGTCACATTGGTGTGTGGTGGCGTGGTCGGCCCCTACCTGCACCCGAGGGCTCGGCGCACTGCCCGCAAGTACCTCGCCGAACTGGGGGTCACCGTGCTGGAGGGTCCGGATGCGGTGGTCGCGGCGGTGACGAGGGATGCCGTGGAACTCGGTGACGGCCGTAGGTTGGCGAGTCGGGTGACCATCTGGACCGCCGGGTTCGGTGTGCCGGATCTGGCCGCCCGCAGCGGGCTGAGCACGGACGCGGCGGGGCGGCTGCTCACCGATGAGACGTTGACCAGCGTCGACGATGAGCGCATCGTGGCGGCCGGGGATTCGGCGGCGCCGTCGGACCTGCCGTTCCGGATGAGCGCCTATGCCGCGGGATGCCTCGGCGCGCACGCCGCCGACACGGTACTGAACCGGATCGCGGGTGAGCACCCGGAGCCGATCGACCTGTCGTTCCCCGCGATGTGCATCAGCTTCGGCCGCAACACCGGGATCTTCCAGCTCGGCCACAAGAACGACACCGCGATGCCGCTGTACTTCAGCGGTCTCGCGGGCAAGAAACTCAAGGAGTTCGCCTGCCTCTCCAGCGTGAAGCACTTGGTGAACGAAGCGCGCAAGCCCGGCTCGCATCACTGGCCCAAGGACGGCAAGCACCGGCCCCAACTGCTGCAGGCCCAGCGTGGCGGCGCGCCGGTCGCCGCCGAGCAGGTTGCGTAGCAGCGCCGCAAGAAGTCGCCGGTCGAGCTACTTCGACCGGGCCGGGTGCGGCGGCGTCGTTCCCTCGCCGCCGCACCCGCGCGACCTCGGCGATCCGCCGACTGTGAGCGGTGACGAGCGCCGGGTCCGTGTATCGACCTTCCGATGAGCCGGATCGAACTACCAACAGAAGAGGACCTCATGGAAGCAACCAGTGGAGCCGGTGGGCAACGCGACAGTGGCGACCACGCCACCGCCGTGGCGACCGAAACGTTTCTCGCCCACCGCAACCTGCTGTTCACCGTCGCCTACGAGATGCTCGGATCGGTGGCCGACGCCGACGACGTCTTGCAGGAGACCTGGATGCGCTGGGTCGGCGTCGACGCGGCCCACATCACCGAGCCGCGTGCCTACCTGGTCCGGATCACCACCCGGCAAGCGCTCAACCGGCTGCGCTCGGTGAAGCGCCGCAGGGAGGCATACGTGGGCTCCTGGCTGCCGGAGCCGCTGCTCACCACACCGGATGTGGCCGCCGACGTCGAGCTCGCCGAAAGCGTGTCGATGGCGCTGATGCTCGTGCTCGAGACATTGACCCCGACCGAACGCGCGGTGTTCGTGCTGCGCGAAGCTTTCGGATTCGGCTACGACGAGATCGCGGCCGCGGTCGACAAGACACCCGCCGCCGTTCACCAGATCGCCCACCGCGCCCGCCGCCACGTGGAAGCCCGCCGGCCACGCCGCTCGGTCACGGCGCGCCAGGCCGAGGCGGCCGCCGAGGCGTTCCGGCGCGCGCTCGAGACTCGCGACGTGCAAGGACTGCTCGACGTGCTCGCCCCCGACGTCATCGCCATCAGCGACGGCGGAGGTATCAAACAGGCCACACCACGGCCGGTGCTCGGCGCCGAAAAGGTGGCCCGCTTCATCGTCGGCGGCCTCACCAAGAACGATGTCGCGCTCACCGTCGAATCGACCACGGTCAACGGCAGCCCCGCGCTGGCTCTGCACATGGACGGGGAGTTGGACGGCGTCCTCGCGATGCGCGTCGAGGACACCCGTATCACCGGCCTCTACTACGTGCGCAACCCGCAGAAACTGACCCACGTCGATTCGCAGACCCCGCTCACCCTGCGATGAACACCGGCCCCACCGTTCGAGGAGTAGACATGACCACGCGGGCGCCGCTCGCCGACACTTTCCCGTCCCGATGGCCGACGGTGGCCGGAGCGGTCGCCCTGCTCACGGCGATCGTCAGCGTGCTGCTCATCGCCTTCGCCTGGCCGTCGGCGCGGTCATCGGTGCACGATGTGCCGATCGCCGTCGCCGGTCCGGCCACCGCGGTCGCCCAGGTCCGCACGGCGCTCGAGCAACGGCTGCCGGGCGGTTTCGAGATCACCGAGGTCCCCGACACCGCGGCCGCGGAAACCCTGATTCGCGACCGGCGGGTGTACGGGGCGATCGATCTCAGCTCCGGCGCTCCCCAGGTCATCGTCGCCTCCGCCGCGAGCACCGCGGTCGCCCAGACCTTGCAGGGCATCGCGAGCGGCCTCGCGCAGGAAGGGAAGCCCGGCCCGGCGGTCCGCGACCTCGCCGCCCTGCCCGCCGACGACCCGCGCGGCGCTGGCTTGTCGGCAGGCGCACTGCCCCTGGTCATGGGCGGTCTGCTGGCCGCGGGGCTGCTGACCCGGCTCGTGCGCGGCACCGCTCGTCGGCTCACCGGAGCGCTCGCCTTCGCGGTCACCGGCGGCCTGGCCGTCGCTGCGATCCTGCAGTTCTGGCTCGGCTCGCTCAGCGGTTCCTACCTCGCCAACTCCGGCGCCGTGGCGCTGTCCATCGCGGCCACCGCTTCGGCCGTTCTCGGGCTGGAGGCGCTGCTCGGATACGCCGGGATCGGAATCGGCGCCGTGATCATGATGCTCATCGGTAACCCGCTCTCGGGTACCGCGACCGCACCCGCAATGCTGCCCGGCTGGTCCGGCGCGCTCGGCCAGGCGCTGCCGCCCGGTGCCGGTGGCCGGTTGCTGCGCTCCACCGCCTTCTTCGACGGTCGCGGAGCCACCCACGCGGTCCTCGTCCTGCTTGCCTGGCTCGCGCTCGGCGTCACGCTGTGCCTGGTCAGCGGGCTGCGCGCACGCCGTGCCGCCATCGGCGCGGAGAGACTTCGGGGTGTCGCAACGCCGGCCGACATGTCGGCAACCCTCGGGAGCTGACCAGACGAAGGGCATGCGGTCGATGCTTGTGCACGCTGATCGGCTGCGCGAATGAACGGGGTGTCGGTCAGCGTGTTCAGACCAGGGACCGACCACGGCAGCATCGGAGCCATCACGGTCGCCACGTCGGCGAGGGGCTCGTCGCTCGAGTCGGTGCTGCGATTTCTCACCCGCCATGCCGAGATCGGCCCGAACAACACGATCGGCGGGGAATCCAGCACGGCTCCGTTGCGGTAACGCGCGGCGCGCCCTGGTCACCGCGACGATCGCGGCGACGCCGGTTGGGAGCACGGTCGGTCTCGCCGAGACGCGGCCACTGCGATCGAGCACCGTCGACCTGGTGATACGGCGGCGGACCGCGAATGCTTCCGGTGTCGGGGACTCGCACTCCCGGCCGCTGACTACGGTGTGTGTTCGTGACTACAGGGGATATCGCTCGGACGCGGGGAGGCGACGACACCGCGCATTTTCGGCTGACGGTAGTGGATCAGGCGCTGCGGTTGTTCGCCGAGAAGGGGTACGAGGCGACGACCGTCGACGAGATCGCGGAAGCGGCGGGCATCTCCCGGCGCACGTTCTTCCGGCAGTTCCGGTCGAAGGAGGACGTGATCTTCGCCGACCACGAGTCGCAGCTGGCGCAGGCGGCGGAGTTCCTGGCCGCGTCGCGGGAAGACCCATGGGAGGCGGTGTGCTCGGCGGTGGTGCAGGTGTTCGAGCGGTTCACGCAGTGGCGGGAGATCGCGGCGCGGCGCTACCAGGTGGTCCGGCGGGTGCCCGCGCTGCGGGAGCGCGAGATCGTCACGGTGTTCCGCTACGAACGATTGTTCACCGACTACCTGCGTGAGCGGCTGCCGGACGTCCCCGATCTGGCCCGGGTGCAGTTCACCGCCGCGGTGACGGCGACGCACAACTATCTGCTGCGCCGGATGGTGCGCGGCGAGTCGGACGCGGGCGCCGCGGACCTGCGGATGGAGCTGGCCGCCATCCCGCGCGGCGCAGGGCGCGCCGCGAACGCCGACGAACTGGTCGTCGCCGTGTTTCCCCGCGACGTCTCGCCGAGGCAGATAGCAGACCTGCTGGTTCGCAAGCTGGGTACCCTGTGAGCCGGATCGAAGTGCGACCGATCTGACACTGAGTGCCACATCATTGGCCCACTTTATCGGCGTCCATGTGGGTATACTCGACTCATGAGTGGCACTGAGTGCCGATTCGCTGCTTTTGTCTGAGGGAAAGCGGCGCCCACCGACGATCAGGAGTGAAGGCCCCATGGCGGGAAACCCCGATTTCGACCTGTTCAAGCTCGAGGACTTCCACGATGAGCTGCGCGAAGCGATCCGTGCGCTCGCGGAGAAGGAGATCGCCCCGCACGCCAAGGACGTCGACGGCAACTCCCGCTTCCCGGAGGAGGCGCTGACCGCGCTCAACGCCTCCGGCTTCAACGCCGTGCACGTGCCGGAGGCCTACGGCGGCCAGGGCGCCGACTCGGTGGCCACCTGCATCGTGATCGAAGAGGTCGCGCGTGTCTGCGGCTCCTCCTCGCTGATTCCCGCGGTCAACAAGCTCGGCACCATGGGCCTGATCCTGAACGGCTCCGAGGAGCTGAAGCAGAAGGTGCTGCCGGACATCGTCAACGGCGAGATGGCCTCCTACGCCCTGTCCGAGCGCGAGGCGGGCTCCGACGCGGCGGGTATGCGCACCCGCGCCAAGCAGGAGGGCGACGACTGGATCATCAACGGCTCCAAGTGCTGGATCACCAACGGCGGCAAGTCCTCCTGGTACACCGTGATGGCGGTGACCGACGCGGACAAGGGCGCCAACGGCATCTCGGCGTTCATGGTGCACAAGGACGACGAAGGCTTCGTGGTCGGCCCGCTGGAGCACAAGCTCGGTATCAAGGGATCCCCCACCGCCGAGCTGTACTTCGAGAACTGCCGGGTGTCGGGTGACCGCATGATCGGCGCGCCGGGCACCGGCTTCAAGACCGCGCTGCAGACCCTCGACCACACCCGCCC
Source organism: Nocardia araoensis NBRC 100135 (assembly GCF_000308435.1). Taxonomy (GTDB): domain Bacteria; phylum Actinomycetota; class Actinomycetes; order Mycobacteriales; family Mycobacteriaceae; genus Nocardia; species Nocardia araoensis. Next base: position 98,818 of record NZ_BAFR01000035.1, read on the forward strand.
CACCATCGGCGCGCAGGCCGTCGGCCTGGCCCAGGGCGCGCTGGACGCGGCCATCGCCTACACCAAGGACCGCAAGCAGTTCGGCAAGTCGATCGCCGACTTCCAGAACACCCAGTTCATGCTCGCCGACATGGCGATGAAGATCGAGGCCGCCCGCCTCATGGTGTACACCTCGGCCGCTCGCGCCGAGCGCGGCGAGAAGAACCTCGGTTTCATCTCCGCCGCCGCCAAGTGCTTCGCCTCCGACGTGGCCATGGAAGTCACCACCAACGCCGTCCAGCTGTTCGGCGGCGCCGGCTACACCACCGACTTCCCGGTCGAACGCATGATGCGCGACGCCAAGATCACGCAGATCTACGAGGGCACCAACCAGATCCAGCGCGTCGTGATGAGCCGCGCGCTGCTGAAGTGAGGTTGTTGTAGATCGCCGGATGTTCGGGCGCGCCTGGCAACGCTTCTCAGGCCGTCTCCAGGCCGACGAGGAGCAAAGGCCGCCCGAACATCCTGCCGATCGCATCCCGCGCCCGCTCGCAGCTCGACGGCACGTGCGCAACCTGAACCCGAATCGCCGGGACGTTCGAATGCCTGCGCTCCGCCAAGGCCCGGAGTCAGCCCCATCCCGGGCGTGCCCCCTCTCTCGAAGCGATGCCGCCACGAGTGGCACATGGTTGCGGCAAAACGCGAGTGACCCTCTCGCTGGTGTGCCACTCGCGGACGCGTGTCGCGGACTTTGCCGGGGCGACGTCGGTAAGGCGCTGTCAGGGCTCCAGGTAGAGGCGTTCGCACGGGAGTCTGGGGTAGTCGTCGGTGGTGTCTGTGGATACTTCCACCGCGTCGTGCCAGTGGCGGGCGCGCCATTCCTGGACGAAAAGGCATGCGGCCGTTACGCAGGCGACGAAGTCCAGGCGGGCTCCGTGCCAGAACACCGACAGGTGCACATCCGGCTCTGACGGGATCGGGGAGACTACGCGGTCAGGCATATGCGATCACCCGTCGACCGCGCGCGAGCTTCGCGGCCACGCAATGGCGGATCGCCGCGACGACCACGCAGCCGGATGGGCGAAAGGCGGTGTCCGGTCGCGTAATCCACGCGCGGAACTTGGTCCCCTGGTCGGCAGGGCTCGGCAGCGCGATCATGCCGCCGTAGCGGATGATCGAGAGGTTCATTTAGGGGGGTAGGTGTCCTAACCTGGTGTTATGCCGATCAATCCGAGTGATTTTCCTGGTTTGGACGCGATCATTACTGCTCGCGTGTCGAAGGCGACGAAGCAGAAGGGGGAGCGGTCTCCGAAGGAGCAGATTGCGTGGGGACGGCAGGAGTGCGCTCGTTTCGAGTGGCCTGTTCGCAAGGTGATCGATGAGGGTGCGGTGGGTGCTACTCGTCATGCGCGTAAGCAGCGGCCGGGGCGTGCGGAGTTGCGTCGGGAGCTGGAAGCGTTGGCGACGCGTATTCGCCGGGGCGAAAGCCGGGGCGGGGTGTTGGTGAATTGGTCGTCGTCTCGGGCGAATCGGCGTTTGGGGGATCTGGCCGAGTTGCGGGAGTTGTGCGCGGAGTTCGGCGTGTACTGGTATTACGGCGGCGTGCTCTATGACATGAACGACCCCGACGACCGCAAACGGGTTGCTCAAGACGCGGTGGAGGACGAGCACGCACCCGAGCGCAACCGACAGGATACGATGCGCGCGCTTGCGCAAAACTTTCTGGATGGGAAGCCGCATGGCAAGGAGAGTTTCGGTTTCCAGATCGTTTATAAGCGTGGCCGGGCGATCGGGCGTGTGCCGTGCCCGACGAACGGGCCGATCTTCCGGGAGATGGCACGGCGTGCGTTGGACGGGGAATCGTTGAGCAGTATCGCGCGCTGGCTCTCCGCTGAGGGTGTGTTGATTCCGACGCATGACGATGCCATGCCGTGCGCGCGGTGTTCGACCAAAGACGGTCGCCGCGTGGTGGAAAAGGTCGATCGGCGCACTTGCGGGTGCCCGAAGGATTGGCGCACGCATTGGACCGGGATCACCGTGAGAGTGGTGCTGCTGCGTGAGGCGGCGGCGGGACTGCGCGCCCACACCGACGAGCAAGGCCAGCGGCGGACGGTGAAAGCCACGTGGGAGGGGTTGATTTCGGTCGAGGAGCACGAACGGTTGAAAACGCTGCTCTCCGACCCGCGTCGCGCCCCGGCACGCGGCAGCGCACACCGGTATCTGCTGTCGGGTATCGCGCGGTGCTGGAAGTGTGATGGTCCTATCGCCGGGCGTGCTCCGACGAAGCGGCACGGGTTGTATTACGTGTGCAAATATCGGAATTGCTTGGGTCGTAACGCTGCGCTGGTCGATGACTTGGTGGTTGAGACGGTGTTGCGCCGGTTGGAAGACCCGCAGTTGTTGCGTTCGCTCGCGCGCACTGATGCGGATGCCGTGGCCGCGTTGGCGGAGGCGAAGAAACTGCGCGCGGAGTACGAGAAGTGGTTGGACGAGGCGATTGACGCCGATCTGTCCCCGGCAGAGATCAAGCGGTACAAGGCGCGCAAGGAACCGGCGATCTTGGCTGCTGAGCGTCGCGCGCAAGCCAGTTTGCCGATGCCTCATGTCGTAGCCGCCGCAGGACCAGACGCCCGCGCGAAGTGGGACGACGAGGAGTTGACGCCACTGGAGGCCAAACGCGACATCATCCGGTCACTGCTGAGCATCCGGATACTGTCGGCGGTGGGTAAGCGCAAGGGGTGGGGAGTTGCCGCAGGCCCCGACACGATTGAGATCACCCGGCTAGTCGCGTGATCGGCGGTAGCCGCCGTTCCACCACCGCCGCAGCACCGTCAGCTGGTATTCGGTGAGTGGACCGGCGATGTCTTGCTGTACCCGATCCAGGTAGGCAAGTTCTTCGTCGGTCCACTCCTCACGACGCTGCCTACTGTTCGGCTGTCCCATCACTTGCCCGCTCGCTTGCCGAAACATCTACCGCGCCCGGTTGCGGCGAGTACCCCATCTCGCCGGTAGTCGGTTCAGGTGGATGCTGCGAAGCCAACAGCGCTTTCTCGTACTCCGCGCGCCACCCGAGCCGTTCGGCCACCGCGTGCATCAGCAGGTAAGCCCGTGACGGGATGCGAGTACCAGGAGCGACGGTGTTCCACGTGTAGCGGCGTGGATCGCGGGCGGGGCGGGTGATGCCGACGTGGGCGAGCAGTTGCCGAACAAACTCGATGCGGTCGGCTTTGTGGTCATCGAGGGTCTTGCCCGTCCACAGTTGCGAGCACAGCACCCGCCGCCCCGGTAGCCCCAGCGTGGTGCGCCGATGCGCCCGCCCCCGGCACTGGCCCGGTTGCATCCTCGATTTCGCGGCCTT